>NZ_CP048422.1:1395000-1995000 GCF_010450875.1 Sphingomonas insulae | reverse complement strand
CGGCGATGCAGACCTTGCCCGCGGTCGCCATCGGCTGGTTGAAGTTGCGCGCGGTCTTTCGGAAGACCAGGTTGCCGCTCTCGTCCGCCTTCCACCCCTTGATGATGCTGATGTCCGAGCGGATGCCGCGTTCGAGGATGTATTCCTGCCCGTCGAAGGTCTTCACCTCCTTGCCCTCGGCCACCAGCGTGCCGACGCCGGTCTTCGTGTAGAAGCCGGGGATGCCCGCCCCCCCTGCCCGGCAGCGTTCGGCCAGCGTACCCTGCGGACAGAATTCGACCTCGAGTTCGCCGCTGAGATACTGGCGCTCGAATTCCTTGTTCTCGCCGACGTAGCTCGAGATCATCTTCCTGACCTGCCGGGTGCGCAGCAGCTTGCCGAGCCCTTCGCCATCAATACCGGCATTGTTGCTGGCGATGGTAAGATCCTTGACGCCCGACGCCTGGATGGCGTCGATCAGGCGTTCCGGAATGCCGCACAGGCCGAAGCCGCCGGCGCAGATCGTCATGCCGTCGTGCAGCAGGCCCTCGAGCGCCGCGGCCGCGTCTGGGTAGAGCTTCTTCATCGCCCGTCACTCTCCATATCGTTGCCGCGGCGATAGCGGGGCTGTCGCCGTAGCGTCAATCTTGGTCGAACCCTCGTCCTGCTCCGTCACCCCCGACGTATTCCGGGGTCCACTCGTCAGCAAGCGAACCGCAAGAGGCTCTAGCCGATGCGCCTGCCGCCCGGTGGATCCCGGAACACGTCCGGGATGACGGAGGGTTTGGGGTAGCGTCTGTCTACTTCAGCGCCGCCTGCGCCGCCGCGAGCCGTGCGATCGGCACGCGATACGGGCTGGCGGAGACGTAGTCCAAGCCGACCTTTTCGCAGAAGGCGATGCTCGCCGGGTCGCCGCCGTGTTCGCCGCAGATGCCGAGCTTGATGTCCGGCCGGGTCGCGCGACCGCGGTCGGCCGCCATCTGCACCAATTCGCCCACCCCTTCGATATCGAGGCTGACGAACGGGTCCTTGGCATAGATGCCCTGCTCGACATAGGCGCCGAGGAAGCGCGCCGCATCGTCGCGGCTGACGCCCAGCGTCGTCTGCGTCAGGTCGTTGGTACCGAACGAGAAGAATTCGCCGGTCTCGGCGATCTCGCCCGCCTTCAGCGCGGCGCGGGGGAGTTCGATCATCGTGCCGACGAGATATTCGATGGTCTTGCCGCGTTCGGCGAACACCACCTGCGCCGCCTTGTCGACCACCGCCTTCATCAGGTCGAGTTCACGCTTGGTCGCGACCAGCGGGATCATCACTTCGGGGATGGGCGCGGCGCCGGACTTTTCGGCGACGTCGATCGCCGCTTCGAAGATGGCGCGGGCCTGCGTTTCGTAGATTTCAGGATAGGTGACGCCGAGGCGGCAGCCACGGTGGCCCAGCATCGGGTTAAATTCATGCAGTTCGGCGGCGCGGCGCTTCAGCACGTCGATGTCGCTCCCCGCCGCGGTCGCGACTTCGGCGAAGTCGTTTTCCTCGTGCGGCAAGAATTCGTGCAGCGGCGGGTCGAGCAGCCGCACCGTTACCGGCAGGCCGGCCATCACCTCGAAGATCGCGGCGAAGTCGCTGCGCTGGGCGGGGAGCAGACGCTCCAGCGCGGTGCGGCGGCCGGCTTCGTCGGTGGCGAGGATCATCTGGCGAACCGCGGTGATGCGGTCGGCGTCGAAGAACATATGCTCGGTTCGGCACAGGCCGACGCCTTCCGCGCCGAAATCGCGCGCGGTCTGGCAGTCGAGCGGGGTTTCGGCGTTGGCGCGCACCTTCAGGCGGCGCACCCCGTCGGCCCATTCCATCAGCGTGCCGAAATCGCCGGCGAGTTCGGGCTGGACGGTCGCGACCTCCCCGAACATCACCTCGCCGCTGGCGCCGTCGATGGTGATCGTGTCGCCTTCGCGGATTTCGCGACCCGCCACCTTCATCACCTTGTCCTTCGCCGAGATCGACAGCGATCCGGCACCGGACACGCACGGGCGGCCCATGCCACGCGCGACGACCGCGGCGTGGCTGGTCATGCCGCCGCGAGCGGTGAGGATCCCCTGTGCGGCGTGCATCCCGTGGATGTCCTCGGGGCTGGTTTCGGTGCGGACCAGGATGACCTTGTCGCCCGCCGCGTTGCGCTTTTCGGCGGTGTCGGCGTCGAACACGACGGTGCCCGAGGCGGCGCCGGGGCTGGCGGGCAGGCCCTTGGCGATGACGTCGCGCGGGGCGTTGGGATCGAGCGTCGGGTGGAGCAGCTGGTCGAGCGCCATCGGGTCGACGCGCAGGATCGCTTCGTTCCGGGTGATGAGCCCTTCGTTCGCCATGTCGACCGCGATCTTCAGCGCCGCCTTGGCGGTGCGCTTGCCCGAGCGGGTCTGGAGCATCCAGAGCTTGGTCTGTTCGACCGTGAACTCGATGTCCTGCATGTCGCGGTAATGCGTTTCGAGCCGGTCGAACACGGCAGCCAGCTCGGCATAGACCTCCGGCATCGCCTCTTCCATCGAGGCAGGCTTGGCGCCGGCTTCCTCGCGCGCGGTCTTGGTGAGATATTGCGGCGTGCGGATGCCGGCGACGACGTCCTCGCCCTGCGCATTGATGAGGAATTCGCCGTAATAGGCGCGGTCGCCCTTGGCCGGATCGCGGGTGAAGGCGACGCCGGTCGCGGACGTGTCGCCCATGTTGCCGAAGACCATCGCCTGGACGTTGACCGCGGTGCCCCAGTCGGCGGGGATGTCGTTCAGGCGGCGATAGACCTTGGCGCGTTCCGACTGCCACGATCCGAACACCGCGCCGACCGCGCCCCACAATTGGTCGTGGACATCCTGCGGGAAGGGCTTGCCCCATTCCTGTTCGACCAGGCCCTTATATTCGGCGACCAGCTTTTTGAGATCAGCGGCGGTCAGCTCGGTATCGAGCGTGAAGCCGTTGTCTTCCTTGGCGATCTCCAGCGCTTCCTCGAACGCGCCGTGGTCGAGTTCGAGTACGACGTCGGCGTACATCTGGATGAAGCGGCGATAGCTGTCCCAGGCGAAGCGTTCGTCGCCGGACTTCGCGCTGAGCCCCTCGACGGTCGCATCGTTGAGACCGAGGTTGAGGACGGTGTCCATCATGCCCGGCATCGACACGCGGGCGCCGGAGCGGACCGACACCAGCAGCGGATTTGCCGCATCGCCGAAGGTCTTGCCCGTAATCCCTTCGATATGTTCAATTCCTGCCGCAACCTCATCACGCAGCGACTGCGGGAATTGCTCGCCTTCCTCGTAATAGGTCGTGCACATCGCGGTGCTGATCGTGAAGCCCGGCGGCACCGGCAGGCCGATCGACGCCATTTCGGCGAGGTTCGACCCCTTGCCGCCGAGCAGGTTCTTGTCGCCCTTTCCGCCGTCCGAAACGCCGCCACCGAAACGGTACACGTATTGGGTCATCGCTGGTCCTTGAGCTAGGTTCGAATGCCTGTCCCGGGGAGGAAGGAAGCATACCGGACGTTCGGAAGTTGCCGAAGTTGACGCTACGTGGGGGTTGTTCCGCTACCCCTCGATTTTCGAAAAGTCGGCGACGGTATGCACCGCGGCGCGGACGCGCGCGAGCAGCGCCAGCCGGGCCGCGCGCTTGTCCGCGTCGGGATCGTTGACGGTCACATTGTCAAAGAACGCATCGATCGGCGCGCGCAGGGATGCGAGCGCCGCCATCGCGCGTTCGAAATCCTCCCGACCCACCGCCGCGGCGGCGGCGGGTTCGGCCGAATCGAGCGCGGCGACGAGGCCAGCTTCTGCGGTTTCGGGCGTGTAGGACAGCGAAATCCCTCTCCCATCCGGGAGCGTCGAAGGCGCGGAAGGGTGAGGCTCGCCACCCGCCTCGCCCCTGCCCTCACCCCGCGGCGCTGGCGCGCCTTGCCCCTCTCCCGATGGGAGAGGGGAATAGCCCTCCTTCTTCAGGATGTTGGCGGCGCGCTTGTAGCCGGCGAGAAGGTTTTTGCCGTCCTCGGTGGTGACGAAGGCTTGCAATGCACGAACGCGGGCGAGCAGGCGGACGAGGTCGTCCTCGCCGCCGAGCGCGAACACCGCATCGATCAGGTCGTGGCGGACTCCGGCTTCGCGTTGCTGGACCTTGAGACGGTCGGCAAAAAAGTCGAGGAGCTCGGCTGCCAAGGGCCAGACGTTTGAGAACGCCTCCTCAAACTCCGCTCGCCCGCGTGTTTTTTCGAGAGCATTAATTGCCCCAAAAGCCTCAGAGAACTTACCTGAAGTGTCGTTGGCCAATTCACCAAACATCAGTGCTTGCCTGACCGCACGAGCTGCTTCGGCGGAAGGCAAGGGCTGCAGAAGACGCATCCCTAACGCCATTCTGCTCACCGGCAACAGCTTCGCACGGATATCATTTGCCTCGATGATCCGAAGTATGCCCAACGCAGCCCGACGTAACGCGAAAGGATCTTTGGACCCTGTCGGTTTATCGCCAATAGCGAAGAACTGGGCTAGCGTATCCAGCTTATCCGCCAGCGACACCGCCACCGTAACCGGCGCTGTCGGGACCTCGTCACCCTGCCCGACCGGCTTGTAGTGATCGCGGATCGCGTCGGCGACTTCGCGGGGTTCGCCCTGCGCGGCGGCGTAATAGCCGCCCATCAGGCCCTGTAGTTCGGGAAATTCGCCGACCATGCCGGTGACGAGGTCCGCCTTGGCGAGGCGCGCGGCGCGTTCGGCCATGTCAGCAAGCGACATGCCCTCTCCCGGCGGGAGAGGGAGGGACCCGCCCGGCGCAGCCGGGTGGGATGGGGAGGGCGACCCGACCGGCGTCTCGCCCCTGCCCTCACCCCGCGGCGCTAACGCGCCTTGCCCCTCTCCCGGCGGGAGAGGGGAGGAAACGATGCCTTCCTCGACCAGCCACCTTGCCAGTTTGGCGACGCGGTCGACCTTGTCGGCCACCGTGCCGAGCTTTTCGTGGAAGACGATGTTGGAAAGCTTTGTGGCCTGCTCCTCGAGCGGCGTCTTCAGATCGGTGTCGTAGAAGAAGCGGGCATCGGAGAGGCGGGCGGCGAGGACCTTGCGATTGCCCTCGACGATCTTGGCGCCGCCGTCGCTCGCCTCGATGTTCGCGGTGCAGACGAAGGCGTTGGCCAACGCACCATCGCCGTCGCGGCAGACGAAATACTTCTGGTTCACGCGCGCGGTGAGCTGGATCACCTCGGGCGGGACGGTGAGGAATTCGGCGTCGAAACGACCGAGTAGCGGCACCGGCCATTCGGCGAGGCCGGCGTTTTCGGCGACCAGCCCCTCATCCTCGACCAGCACCAGCCCTGCCTCGGCGGCGAGCGCGGTGGCGCGGTCGCGGATCAGCGTGCGGCGTTCGTCCTGGTCGACGATCACGTGGCAGGCGCGCAGCTTCTCGACGTAATCCGCCGCCGACCCGATGGTGATCGGGCCGGGGTGATGAAAGCGGTGGCCGAGCGTGGCGGCACCGAATTCGATCGCGCCGCCCTGCCCCGTGCCCGGCTGGAGTTCGATCTTGCCGGGGACGAGCTGGTCCCCGAACAGCGCGACGACGCCTTGGAGCGGGCGAACCCAGCGCAGCGAGGTGGTGCGCAACGAGCCGTGCCCCCAGCGCATCGATTTAGGCCATGGAAACTTGTGCACGATCGTCTGGATCGCGTTGTGCAAGACCTGCACGGTCGGCTCGCCGGGCTTGTTCGTGATGGCGTAGAGGGTGCCGTCGCGCTCGGTCAGTTGGTCGCGCGTCAGGCCGGTTTTCCTGAGGAACCCTTCGAGCGCCTGCGGCGGGGCACTTGCCTTGGGGCCCTTCAATTCCTCGGACACGGCCTGCGTTTCGGCCGGCAGGTCGCGCGCGATCAGCGCCAGACGGCGCGGGGTGGCGTAGGTGACGAGTTCGGCGGCCTGCAGCCCGGCCTTCGCCAGTTCGGCGGCGAACAGGCGGGCGAGATCGTCGCGCGCCTTGTCCTGCATGCGCGCGGGGATTTCTTCGGAGCGGAGTTCGAGGAGAAAGTCGGTCATCGTGCAGCGCCGAAGAAGGAAGGGATTGGTTCGCGCAGAGGCGCAGAGACGCCGAGAAGAAAAGATGTGTCGGACCGCGCCTGCGACGACCGTGATCCGAAACGCCGCAGGCGCTTCGGATACACGCAATTCCGATAGGGCTGGTTGGAGACAGCCGAGAGCGAGGTGGTCAAACACCCCCTCTTCTCTGCGTCTCTGCGCCTCTGCGCGAACACCCCTTCTCTTACTCGAACGGATCTCACGCCGCCCATCCGTTCTTCTCCATCCAGGCGCCGCAGGCGCCCTTGGCGAGGTCGCGGACGCGGCCGATGTAGGCCTGGCGTTCGGCCACCGAGATGACGCCGCGCGCCTGGAGCAGGTTGAAGGTGTGGCTGGCCTTGATCGCCTGTTCGTACGCCGGGATCGGCAGACCGGCGGCGAGGCTGTTCTCGCATTCCGCCGCCGCCTTTCTGAACGCGTCGAACAGCGTGGCGGTGTCGGCGACCTCGAAGTTCCACTTCGACATCTGGCGTTCGTTTTCGAGGAAGACGTCGCCGTAGGTCACGCCATTGTCGTTGAACTTGAGATCGTAGACGTTGTCGACGTCCTGGATGTACATCGCCAGCCGTTCCAGCCCGTAGGTGAGCTCGCCCGCGACGGGCTTCATGTCGAAACCGCCCATCTGCTGGAAATAGGTGAATTGCGTCACCTCCATGCCGTCGCACCAGACTTCCCAGCCGAGGCCCCAGGCGCCCAGCGTCGGCGACTCCCAATCGTCCTCGACGAAGCGGATGTCGTGGCGGGTCATGTCGACGCCGATCGCCGCCAGGCTGCCGAGGTACAGGTCCTGCAGATCGGCCGGCGAGGGCTTCAGGATCACCTGATACTGGTAGTAATGCTGGAGGCGATTGGGATTTTCGCCATAGCGGCCGTCGGTCGGCCGGCGGCAGGGCTGGACGAAGGCGGCATTCCACGCATCCGGCCCCAGCGCGCGCAGCGTGGTGGCGGGGTGGAAGGTGCCGGCGCCCATTTCCATGTCGTACGGCTGGAGGATCACGCAGCCCCGGTCGCTCCAGTAATCGTGGAGCGTCAGGATCATCTTCTGGAAGGAAAGCGGTGTGGCGGCCATGGCCCGAGCGGCTTTGGCGGATGAGGCGGCGTCTAGCAAGTGGTGCGGCGCCGCATTACCTCATCGCGAAGCTTCACGATCGGACAGTCACCCGCATGATACGAACATTCGGCGCCGCCTTGTCGGCCATCGCGCTCTGCCTGGGCCTGCCCGCCTGCGCGGAGCAGCCCGCCAAGGCGCCCGCCGCCGCCGCACCGAACGATGCCGACCCTGCTTTGTGGGTGGTGAAGCACAAGGACACGACGGTGTATCTGTTCGGCACGATCCACGTGCTCAAGCCCGGCCTGACGTGGTTCGACGAGGCGGTGAAGACCGCGTTCGACCGGTCGGACGAGGTGAAGCTGGAGATCGTGATGCCCGATCCTGCGACGATGCAGGGGCTGGTGCAGGCGACCGGGGTCGCGGCGCCGGGCACCCCGCCGCTGACGCAGCGCCTGCCCGCCGCCAAGCGGGCGGCGTTCACCAGGGCGGTGACCGACCTTGGCCTGCCGGCGGATGCGCTGGACCGGTACAAGCCATGGCTGGCGGCGACGCAGCTGTCGGTCGCGCCGCTGTCGAAGCTGGGATATGACAGCACCAACGGGCCGGAGGAGGTCATCACCGCCGCGGCGAAGCAGGCGCACAAGCCGCTGACGGGGCTGGAGACGCCCGAGCAGCAGCTGGGGTTCTTCGGCAGCCTGTCGGACGCGGCACAATTGCAGTTCTTGGAGAGCACGGTGGACGAACTGCCCTCGTTACCCAAGCAGATGGCGGCGATGGTCGATGAATGGGCGCGCGGCGACCCCGACGCGCTGGCACGCGAGATGAACGACGAGCTGAAGAGTTCGCCCGAGGTCGCCAAGGTGCTGCTGACCGACCGCAACGCGCGCTGGGCGACGTGGATCAAGCAGCGGATGGCCCGGCCGGGGACGGTGTTCATCGCGGTGGGCGCGGGGCATCTGGCCGGACCGGATTCGGTGCAGGCGTATCTGGCGAAGATGGGGGTGAAGGCGGAGCGGGTGCGGTATTGAGGCGGGTCGCTCCTGCCGTCACCCCTCGGCGCTGGCGCGCCTCTCCCCTCTCCCTCCGGGAGAGGGGATAAGACGGCGAAGCCGGCGAAGGGTGAGGACGGGCCAGCCGGTTGCCTTTTCCGCCCCCGTCCGCTAAGCGCCCCCGCTTCCGGTCATGGTCATCCCTGGAGGCGTGGCGCGGAAAGACACTTAAGCACGTTTCGGAAGGTTATCTGCATGAGCGACACCATTACGCTCGCAGCCGAGACGCGCGACCGGGTTGGCAAGGGAGCCTCCCGGGCGCTGCGTCGTGACGGCCGCGTCCCCGCCGTGATCTACGGCCAGAACAAGGAACCGACCTCGATCCATCTCGAGGAAAAGGCGCTGATGAAGGCGCTGATGACCGGTCACTTCATGAATTCCGTCATCATGGTCTCCGGCGAGCGCACGCTGCCGAAGGACGTGACGTTCCATCCCGTCACCGATCGTCCGGTGCACGTCGACTTCCTGCGCATCGGTGAGCACACCGAGGTGACCGTGGCCGTCCCCGTCGTGTTCGCCGACGAAGACGACGCCCCCGGCATCAAGCGCGGCAATGGCGTGCTGAACATCACGCGCCACGAGATCGAGCTGATCGTCGATGCCGCCGACATCCCCAGCGAGATCACGATTTCGCTGAAGGGCAAGGAAATCGGCGATTCGATCCACATCAGCGACGTGACGCTGCCGAAGGGCGCCAAGCCCGCGATCGACGACCGCGACTTCGCGATCGCGACGATCGTGCCGCCGACGGTGCCGACCGCGCAGGACGAGGCGCTCGACGCCGAAGTCGCCGAGACGCAGGCTGCCGAGGCTGCTGCCGAGGACGAGGCCGCCGTCGAGCCGAACGACGACGACAACGACGACGACAAGATCACCCCCCAGAAGAAGTAAGGGGCGGTGCCGCTGCGGCGGCGTCGGACAGGGGGCAGGGCAGCGGCGACGCTCCCCTGCCCTTTTTGTTTATGGTTCCGACGGACGCCCCACCCCCGTCACCCCGGAACACGTCCGGGGCGACGAAGAAGGAGGATACCACGCCATGCAGATCTGGGCCGGGCTCGGCAATCCGGGGCCGCAATATGCCATGCACCGCCACAACGTCGGGTTCATGGCGCTCGACCTGATCGCCGACATGCACGGCTTTGCACCGGTGAAAAAGCAGTTCCAGGGGTGGACGCAGGAGGGGCGGATCGGCAGCGACAAAATCCTGCTGTTGAAGCCCGCGACGTTCATGAACGAGAGCGGTCGCGCGATCGGCGAGGCGTTGCGGTTCTACAAACTGGGGCCGGACGCGCTGACCGTGTTCCACGACGAGCTGGACCTCGCGCCGTTCAAGGTGAAGGTGAAGCGTGGCGGCGGGACCGCGGGGCATAACGGGCTGCGGTCGACCGACCAGCATCTGGGCCCGGAATTCCGCCGGGTGCGGATCGGCATCGGCCATCCGGGGCACAAGGATCGCGTGACCGGTTACGTGCTGGGCAATTACGCCAAGGCAGAGCTGGACCCGCTGGCCGACATGCTGGGTGCGATCGGCGCGGAGGCGGGCTGGCTCGCCGCGGGGGACGACGTGCGGTTCATGAACGATGTCGCCATGCGGCTGGCTTGAGAAAGGTTGACGGCATGACGATCCGAACCCTGTTCGCAACACGCTTCTACGAGGACGATCTGGGCGATGCGGCGCTGCTGGACGAGCTGGCGGACGCGTGCCTCGACCTCGCCAGGCAGGATCGGGCGGGCGTCGCCTGGTCGAAGGCGCATGGCTATCGCGGCTATACCTCCTACGCATCGCTCAACGACCTGCCGTCGCGCGATCCGCGGTTTGCCGATCTGGTGAGGCTGCTCAACAAGCATGTCGCGCGCTTTGCGGACGCATGCGCGTTCGACCTTGGCGGGCGCAGGCTGAAACTGGACAGCCTGTGGGTCAACGTCCTGAAGCCGGGCGGCAATCATTCGGGCCATATCCATCCGCACAGCGCGGTGAGCGGGACGATCTATGTCGCGACGCCGCCGGGCGCGGGGGCGCTGAAGCTGGAGGATCCGCGACTGCCGATGATGATGGCCGCGCCGATGCGCCGCGCCGATGCCGGCGAGGATCACGCCACCTTCGTCTATGCCGAACCGAAGCCGGGCAGCGTGTTCCTGTGGGAAAGCTGGCTGCGACACGAGGTGGTTCCCAATGCCGCCAAGGGCGAGCGGATCAGCATCAGCTTCAACTATCGCTGATCCGCCTTCGCAGCGCCGCAATCCGTCGCCACGCTGGCGGCATCGGGAGGGGTTGCGATGCGGCTGGCGATGATGATGGCGATGCAGGCGATATCCGGCCCGCCGATCCCGCCCGAACTGCGCCCGGTCAAACCCACGCCGGTGGCCACGCCCTGCGGCGAACCCGATGCCGGCGGCGACATCGTCGTGTGCGCCCGCGCCCGCGGCGCGGATCGACTGGGCCCGATCGACACCGATCGCCATGCCGCCCGCCCGCTTCGCGCCGAGACAGGCCTGATCGGATCGATCCGCATGTCCGCCGCCGCCGAGCAGGGGACGCTGCCGAACGGTCAGAGCGCCCCACGCGCGATGCTGCATTTGAAGATGCCGTTCTGATCCGCAAGCCGGCGTTCACCGGCGCGCCTTACATGCATCGCCGATGCGTATCACCAAAAGCCAGATCGGCCTTGCCGCCGTCGTCCTGCTCGCCCCCGGCGGCTTTCTGCTGGGAGCGACGCTGATCGCCAATCACTATCGGAAACGGGGTGAGACGCGGCCACCCGAACCACCGATCGTTCCCTGAACGGAACGTTATTTCAGGTTCATGCAACCGCGTTATGTTGACCGACGTTAGCACATCACAAGTTTCGAGAACGGGAGTGATTTTATGCGTAAGTTGATGCTCGCCATAGGTTGTGCCGCAATGGTCCTGCCCGCCACCATGGTGGTCCCGGTGTCGCAGGCCGGCGCGCAGCGTTACAAGTATCGCGAGTGGCGCGACAATCGCGGCCGCGTCCGTTGTCGCAAGCCGGACGGCACGACGGGCGCCGTGGTCGGTGCCGTCGGCGGCGCATTGCTGGGTCGCACGATCGACACGCGCGGCGATCGTACGGTCGGCACGCTGGGCGGCGCGGTCGCCGGTGGCCTGCTTGGCCGTGAGATCGATCGCGGTGGCAAGCGTCGCTGCCGCTGATCGACCGGCGATTTAGGTCAGAAAAGGGCGTTCCGAGGAAACTCGGGGCGCCCTTGCTGCGTATGGCGTCCGCAACCCACAGGAGTTATCGACACATGGTCACCCGCAGCGCTTCGGCAAGCTACGATGGTCTCGGCAAGGACGGCAAAGGCAAGGTCACGACGCAGTCGGGCGTCCTGTCGAACAACAATTACGGATTCGGCACCCGTTTCGAGGATGGCCCCGGCACCAACCCGGAAGAGCTGATCGCCGCCGCGCATGCCAGCTGCTTCACGATGGCGCTCAGCTTCGCGCTGGCCGGTGCGGGTCACGCGCAGGGCAATCTGAAGACCGACGCGAAGGTGACGCTGGACAAGGATGGCGACGGTTTCACCATCACCAAATCGGCGCTGACGCTGACCGGTCATGTCGAAGGCCTGGATGAGGCGGAATTCGAGCGGATCGCGAACGAGGCGAAGGCCGGCTGCCCGGTGTCGAAGGTGCTGAACTGCGACATCACGCTGGATACGACGTTCGGCTGAAGCGAAGACGGCCTGTCGGATGTGTGAACGCGACGTAGTTTGTCGTTCACGCAACCCGGCGGGCCGTCCGCTGGTTCTACAATCACAAAATAAGGAGCCAGACGCATGCGTATCGCCATCCTGTCCGCCGCATTGGCGGCGACGACCTTTGCAGCGATCCCTGCCGCGGCGCAGGACACCCGGCGCGAGGCCAATCGCGAATATCGTGGCGAGGTGCGCGACGCCCGCCAGGATTATCGCCGCGACCTGCGCAATGCCGATTCACGGCGCGACGTCCGCGATGCCCGTCGCGAATATCGCGACCAGGTGCGCGATGCCCGTCAGGATCGCCGCGGCGATCTTCGCGACATCCGCCAGGATCGGCGCAACGATTGGCGGCAGTACCGCAACTACGACTATAATCGCCTGCCGCGAGGCCAGCGCGGCTATTTCGCCGACCAATATTATCGCGACGGACGCTATTACCAGACGCGCCAGCTGGGCCGCAACGACCGCATCTACCGCGGTAACAACGGTCGCTATTATTGCCGGCGCAACGACGGCACCACGGGCCTGATCGTCGGCGGCCTCGCCGGTGGTGCGCTGGGCAACGTGATCGCCGGCGGCGGTTCGCGGCTGCTCGGCACGCTGGTCGGCGCCGGTGGCGGCGCGTTGCTGGGCAATGCGATCGACCGGGGTCAGGTGACCTGCCGCTGATCGACGGCAGAGTCGGCACAGAGTATATGGAAAGCGAGGCCCGGCGGCGACGCCGGGCCTCGTCATATTATCAGAAGATGCCGCCGCCGAGGCTGAGGCGGATCGCGAAGATCACGATCAGCACCAAGTTGAGATTGCGCCCGCCGTTGGACGACGACATGGCGCCCACCGCGGCCCCGACGATGCCGATCGGTATGACCAGCCAGTTCATCCAGCCGAGCAGGGGAATGAACGCGACGAGGCCCAGCACCAGGGTGACGAGGCCGATCGCGACGGAAACGATATTGAGCATGCGGGCAACATGGGTCCTGTCTCGCAGCGGGACAAGCCGCCGGATTGTGACATTGGGTTAACCATCAACGCCGATGGCACCTTAACGACGGCTGCGCCATGATCGGGGGGTGACGACGAATCGCGCCCTCCTCCTGTCCGTCCTCCTGCTGGCGGCGTGCAGCAAGCAACCGGCATCGCAGCAGGACCTCGACAGCCTGGACAAGGAATTGACCGGCGCCACGCAGGCGTCCGGCGCGGACAACCAGCGCGACCCGGCCCTGACCGCTGCGTTGCACGACCAGATCATGGTCGATCCGGCGCTGACGCAAAGCGCCAACACGAATGTCGTGCGGCCGCCGAGCAGACCCGATCCGCTGTCCATTCCCACCGATCCGGTGCGCGACGACCGCGTGACGGCCGCCGACCTGAAGGCGGTGCCCGCCGCCCGCAAGGATTGCCCGGAATGTCGCAAGGCGGATGGTGCGCTGACGCTGGGTGAACTGGCGTCCCGCCAGTCGGGCGATGCGACCTGCACGCAGCGCGTCAGCTATTCCGCCGGCTGGGCCAACCGCCTGCCCGCCGATGTGCCGCTCTACCCCGACGCGCGGGTGCGCGAGGCCGCGGGTAACGATGCATGCGGGTTGCGTGTCGTCAGTTTCACCAGCGGCGCGCCGGTCGGCCGCATCCTCGACTGGTATAATGCCCGCGTCAGCCGGGCGGGCTATTCGGCCGAACATCAGGCATCGGGCGCGATGCACGTGCTGGGCGGTACGCGCGGCGATGCGGCCTATGTGCTGTACGCTACCGCCAATCCCGCGGGCGGCAGCGACGTCGACCTGCTGGTTCGCTGATCGCGAACACACGTTCGGCTTGATCCAGGGCAGCACGACTGTCCTGTCCGGGCGCGGATGGCCGCTTGCCAACCCCTGCCGCGACCCCATATTGTGCATTGCAGCATAGGCGATCCGCCGGCGATCCTGCCGGATATGCCCTGCTCGATCTGCGGAGTGCGCGCATGCCACGATTGTCCGAAACCCTCAGTCGCCTGGCGGCCGGACGCGGCATGCCAACCCCGGCGGTTGCGGCCGGGATCGACCGGCTGAGCGATCTGGAAGGCTTCGGCCGCAATCCGGGTAACCTGCGCGCGCGCATCTATGTCCCGTCGTCGCTGCAAGCGCGGCCGGCGCTGGTCGTCGTGCTGCATGGCTGTACGCAGAATGCGGCCGGCTACGATACGGGGTCCGGATGGTCGCGGCTGGCGGACGAACAGGGTTTCGTGCTGCTGTTCCCCGAACAGAAGAGCGCCAACAACCCCAATCGCTGCTTCAACTGGTTCGCGCCCGAGGACGTCAGCCGCGACCATGGCGAGGCGCAGTCGATCCGCGAGATGATCGCGGCGATGATCGATGCCCACGCCATCGATCCGGCACGGGTATTCGTCAACGGCCTGTCCGCGGGCGGTGCGATGACCGCGGTGATGCTGGCGCAATATCCCGAGGTCTTTGCGGGTGGCGCGATCATCGGCGGCCTGCCTTACGGTACGGCGAGCGGCGTAATGCAGGCGATGGAGCGCATGCGGGGCCAGGGCATGCCGGATGCCGCGTCGCTCGGCACGCTGGTGCGCGATGCGTCGGCGCATCGTGGCGGCTGGCCGACGCTGTCGGTCTGGCACGGCGATTCGGATGCGACGGTGCAGGATGCGAATGCCGAGGCGATCCTGACGCAATGGCGTGTGCTGCATGGCGTCGACGACGCACCGACCGAGCGGAGGTCGGCCGGCGGCGATGCGTATCGGGTGTGGCGCGATGCCGCCGGGCGACCGGTGATCGAGGATCATCGCATCGCCGGCATGGGCCACGGCACGCCGATCGCGACCCGCGGCGCGGAGGCAGGCGGCACGGCCGGCGCGTTCATGCTGGACGTCGGCATCTCCTCCACCCGACGGATCGCCGCTTTCTGGGGCATCGCGCCCGCGCCCGCCGATGCACCCGTACGGGACGAAGCGCAGCGGTCGCCGCGCGAACCCCGGCGATTGCAGCCCGAACCGCAGCGGCTACAGCCCGAACCGTCGGCACGGCGGGATAGCAGCGGCGTCGCCGCCGTCATCGACGATGCGCTGCGGGCGGCCGGACTGCTCCGCTAGCGCCCCGCCATCCGCAACCCGGGCTGCATTCCCCTGCGGACGTTCTTGCTCTAGGGCGGGGCCATGCCTCTTGTTTTCGTCATGATCGGCGGGGCCCTGGGTAGCGGCGCACGCTATCTCATCGGCCGCGCCACGCTATCGCTGTTCGGCCCGGACTTTCCCTACGGTACGCTCGCCGTCAACCTGATCGGCGGGCTGCTGATGGGCGCACTGGTCGGTGCCCTCGCCCGCGCCGCCGGGACCGGCGAGGCGTGGCGGCTGTTCGCCGGGGTCGGCGTGCTCGGCGGATTCACCACCTTTTCCTCGTTCAGCCTCGATGTCGTCGTCATGATCGAACGCGGCGCCGTCGCCAGTGCCGTCGGCTATGCGGCGCTGTCGGTCGTCGGTTCGATCGCGGCGGTGTTCGCCGGCTTGATGATAACCCGCACCGGGGGGACGCTGGCATGAGCGACGACGAAAAGAGCGGCCGGGACCAGGGCATCCGCCAGTTCAACGTCGGCTATGACGACGACGGTATCCGCCTGGATCGCTGGTTCAAGCGGCACCTGCCCGAGACGAGCTTCACCACCGTCGCCAAATGGGCGCGCACCGGCCAGTTGCGCGTCGATGGATCGCGCGCGACGCCGGGCGACCGGATCAAGGCGGGCCAGACGCTGCGCGTGCCGCCGCCCGAACCCGAAATCAAGGACGAGGCCGGCGCGATCGTCGCCCGCCCGAAGCGCGAACGCCCCCCGCTGAGCGAGGACCAGATCGCCTTCGCGCGTGAGATGGTGATCCACAAGGATCTGCAGGCCCTCGTCCTCAACAAGCCGCCCGGCCTCGCCACGCAGGGCGGCACCAAGACGTTCGACCATGTCGACGGTCTGCTCGACGGCTTGCAATATGAAGCGGAGGGCCGACCGAAGCTGGTCCACCGCCTGGACAAGGATACGTCGGGCGCGCTGCTGGTGGCGCGGACCAGCCGTGCCGCGGGCTTTTTCGCCAAGGCGTTTTCAGGCCGGACCGCGCGCAAGATCTACTGGGCGCTGATCGTCGACGTGCCGTCGATCGAGGACGGCGTCATCGATTTGCCGATCGGCAAGCAGCCCGGCACCGGCGGCGAAAAGATGCACGTCGACGAGGAGAACGGCCAGGCCGCCCGCACCCGCTATCGCGTGATCGAGCGCGCCGGCAACCGCTGCGCCTGGGTCGAGCTGCAACCGTTCACCGGCCGCACCCATCAGCTGCGCGTGCACATGGCGGCGATCGGCCATCCGATCGTCGGCGACGGCAAATATGGCGGCGCGGCGGCGTTCCTGACCGGCGGGATCAGCCGCAAGATGCACCTGCATGCGCGCCGCATCCGCGTCGACCATCCCGACGGCGGCAGCATCGACGAGACGGCGGCCCTGCCGACGCATTTCGCCGAGAGCCTGTCCACGCTGGGGTTCGACGAGGCGAGGGGTGATGCGATGCCGTTCGAGGAGGCGACCAAGGGTCCGCCGCCCAAGGCCGTGCTGAAGCAGCGCGCCAAGGCGCACGCCAAGTCGATGCGCAAGGAACATCGCGGCGAGCGGCGCCGGCGCGGCGCGAAGGATTGATGCACGGATGAAGCGCCTCGCCGTGTTCGACTGCGACGGGACGCTCGTCGACAGCCAGGTCAACATCTGCCGCGCGATGGAGGACACGTTCGCCCGCGCGGCCCTGCCTTCGCCGCCGCGTGCCGCCATCCGCCGTATCGTCGGGCTGAGCCTGGTCGAGGCGGTGCGCGCGCTGCTGCCGGATGCGGACGATGCGCAGCATCGCGCGATGGCCGCCGACTATAAGGACGCGTTCCACCGCCTGCGCACCAGCAACGCGCTGGCCGAAGAGCCGCTGTTCGACGGGATCGCCGACGTGCTGCGGACGCTGGCCGACGACGGCTGGCTATTGGGCGTCGCGACCGGCAAGTCGGACCGCGGGCTGGCGCACATCCTCGACCATCACGGGCTGACCGATCGCTTCGTTACCTTGCAGACCGCCGATCGGCATCCGTCGAAGCCCGACCCGGCGATGCTGCTGGCGGCGATGGACGAGGCGGGCGCCCTGCCCCACATGACGGCGATGATCGGCGATACCAGTTTCGACATGGCGATGGGCAAGGCGGCGGGAGCGCGCGCGGTCGGCGTCGCCTGGGGCTATCACGACGTGCACGATCTGGTCGACGGCGGGGCCGACGTCGTGGCCGACCGGGTCGCCGCCTTGCCGGGACTGCTCGCATGAGCCGCGACGACGCGCTCGCCCGCCGGCGCTGGCTGGGGATGGTGGGCAGCCGCATCGTCGGCAGTGCCGGCGCGGTGTTCGGGCTGGTGCTGGCGGCACGGGCGCACGACTGGCCGGTGAAGGTGCTGGGCGTCGCGATCACGCTGTCGGCGCTGGCGGTGGTCGCGATCGTCCCCGCCAGCCTGGCGCATCGCTGGCGGACGCCGCCGCAGCCATGAAGCGGTTCTGGACGGAGGTCGCCGTGGACGGCGATCGCGTGGTGACGCTGGACGGGCGGCCGGTGCGCACCCCCGGCCGGGTGCCACTGGCCTTGCCCACCGATGCGCTCGCGACGCTGGTCGCGGCGGAATGGCGCGCGGTGCCGGAGATGATCGACCCGCGGGCGATGCCGCTGACCGGCCTTGCCAATGCGGCGATCGACCGGATCGCGCCCGACCCTGCGGCCTTCGCCACCGGCCTTGCCGCTTATGGCGAGAGCGATCTGCTCTATTATCACGCGCAATCGCCCGATCCGTTGATAGCGCGCCAGCAGGCGGCGTGGGACCCGTGGCTGGCGTGGGCGCGGGCGCGCTACGACGTGCATTTCGAAACGACCGCCGGGATCATGCACCGCGCGCAGCCGGCGACGACGCTGGCGCGGCTGGGCGAGGCGGTGGCGGCGCTGGACGCATTCCGGCTGGCGGGGCTGTCGCCGGTGGTGACGATCACCGGGTCACTGATACTGGCGCTCGCGCTGATCGAACGGGCCGGCGATGGCGATCGTCTGTGGGCCGCGGCCAATGTCGACGAGGATTGGCAGGCCGAGCTATGGGGCGCGGACGCGCTGGCGGCGCAGGCGCTTGCGAACAAGCGGCGCGAATTCGACGCGGCGTCGGCGTTCCTGGCGGCGCTGGAGCGCTAGGCCCGAACGCTCGCCCGCCGGCCCGCCGGTCCCTGCCCTGCGATCAGTGCGTTCCCGCCACGCGCGTCAGCTTGCGGATGAAGCCGATCAGGCCGGTCTGGCGCGACCGCTTCAGCCGCTCGGCGGCCAGGATCGTCTTCACGCCCGCGAAACACTCCTCGACGTCGTCGTTGACCAGCACATAGTCATAGCCGTCCCAATGGCTCACCTCGTTGGCGGCGCGCGCCATCCGGGCGTCGATCACCTCGGCCGAATCAGTGTTGCGGTTGGTCAGCCGCGAACGCAGCTCCTCCATCGACGGCGGAAAGATGAACACCCGCACCACGTCGCCGCCGGCGATCTGGAACAGCTGCTGCGCACCCTGCCAGTCGATGTCGAACAGCACGTCCTTGCCCGCCGCCAGCATCTCCTCGACCTGCGCGCGGGGCGTGCCGTAGCGGTGATTGAAGACGTGCGCCCATTCGAGGAATTCGTCATTCGCCACCATCCGGCGAAATTCCTCCAGATCGACGAAATGATAGTCCTTGCCGTCGACCTCGCCCGGCCGCATCGACCGCGTCGTCGCCGACACGGACATCGCCAGTTCGGGTTCGTCGGCCAGCAATTTGCGGGCGATGGTGGACTTGCCCGCGCCCGACGGCGAAGACAGCACGAACAGGACGCCGCGACGACGGAAGTTGTGCGGATCGGTGGGGAGCGACGACGACATGCGCGCTAGTGGCGTCTGGGCGGGGCGGGCGTCAAGCATTGGCGGGCGGCTGGCCGCGAAAAGTGCGTGGTCGATCGCGCTGGTCCTGATCGTCACGGCGGCGATCCTGCTCGCCATGGGCCGCTCCGCGATCTGTCCGTGCGGGCATGTCGCCCTGTGGCACGGTGCCGTTCAGTCCGACCAGAACAGCCAGCAGATCGCCGACTGGTACACGTTGAGCCATGTCGTCCATGGCCTGCTGTTCTACGCCATCACCCGATTCGCGCTGCCGCGCTGGCCGTGGAATGGCCGGCTGGTCGTCGCGGTGATGGTCGAGGCGGCGTGGGAAATCCTCGAAAATTCGCCGATCATCATCGATCGCTACCGCAGCGTCACCATGGCTTGGGGTATGCAGGCGACAGCGTGCTGAATTCTATCAGCGACATCGCCGCGATGATGCTGGGGTTCGCGCTTGCCCGAAGCCTGCCGCGGCGGGCGGGCGTCGGGCTGGCGTTTGCCCTGGAACTGATCGCCCTGGCGGCGATTCGCGACAATCTGACGCTCGACGTCATCATGCTCGTTGCGCCGGTCGATGCGATCAGGTCGTGGCAGGCGGGCTAGATCTCGCCCCGCGCCTGACGACGGCGGTCATAGGCCTTCTTGGCCACATAGCCGCCGCCGAGCAGCAGGCCGAGCGGCCCCATCCGCCGCATCGCGCCGACGGAGAGCGCACCGATCGCAGCGCCATTCAACCCGCCCTGCCCGTCACGCCGATCGATTTCGCGGCCGACAAGTGCGCCCAGAATGCGTCCGATCATGATTCTACCTTTCCGAAAACCTGGTCCTTGAGTTCCGCCGCCCCGCGCAGGACGGCCCAGCCCACCGCATAGGTGACGGCGAGCGGCAGCACGATCTTGAGCACATTGGCGGTGACCGCCCCGACGATGGCGCCGTCCGCGACGCCATCGTCGCCCGAGATCGAATCGATCGCCGCGCCGATCAGCGCGCCCGTGGTCGTTGTGCTCACATCATGCCCCTTGCGGTGTGGTCCATCGAAGCGCGCCAACCGGCGGGAAGTTCCTCGTTACGGCGCCGTACCTAGCGCCCGATCATCGTTTCCGGGCGGACCAGCCGGTCGAACGTCGCTTCATCGACGAGCCCGAGTTCCAGCCCGGCCTGCTTCAGGGTCTGACCATGCTGGAGCGCGTGCTTGGCGATCTTGGCGGCATTGTCGTAGCCGACGTCGGGCGCCAGCGCAGTGACGAGCATCAGCGACTGTTCGACCAGCGCGGCGATGCGATCCCGATTGGCCTTGAGACCATCGACGGTCCGTTCGGCGAAGCTCTGCATGCCGGTCGCGAGCAAGGCGATCGAACGAAGGACGTTGGCGCCGATCAGCGGCTTGAAGACGTTGAGTTCCATATGCCCCTGCAACCCGCCGACCGTCACCGCGACGTTGTTGCCCATCACCTGTGCGGCGACCATCGTCAGCATCTCCGCCTGCGTCGGATTGACCTTGCCCGGCATGATCGAGCTGCCGGGTTCGTTGGCGGGCAGTTCCAGTTCGCCGAGGCCCGAGCGCGGGCCGGAGCCGAGCAGGCGGATGTCGTTGGCGATCTTGGTCAGGGCGACGGCCAGCACGTTCAGCGTGCCATGCAGGTCGACCAGTCCGTCGTTCGACGCCAGCGCCTCGAACTTGTTGGGGGCGGTGACGAACGGCAGGCCGGTGAGCGCGGCGATCTCCGCCGCCACCGCTTCCGCGAAACCGGCCGGCGCGTTGAGGCCGGTACCGACCGCGGTGCCCCCCTGGGCGAGCGGCATGATGTTGCGCTTCAGCGTGCCCTCGATCCGGTCGCGCGCATTGGCGAGTTGCTGGACATAGCCGGAAAATTCCTGGCCCAGCGTCAGCGGCGTCGCATCCTGAAGATGCGTGCGGCCGATCTTGACGATGGCGTCCCATTCGCGCGCCTTGGCGGCCAGCGCATCGTGTAGGCGGTCCAGCGCCGGGTACAGTTGCTGCGTCACGGCCAGCGCGGCGGCGACGTGCAAAGCGGTCGGAAAACTGTCGTTGGATGACTGGCCGCGGTTGACGTCGTCGTTGGGGTGAACCGGCGTCTTGCCGCCACGGGTGCCCGACAGCGCTTCGTTGGCGCGGCCGGCGATCACCTCGTTGACGTTCATGTTGGATTGCGTGCCGCTGCCGGTCTGCCAGATCACCAGCGGGAATTGATCGTCCATCCGGCCAGCGACCATTTCCGCGGCGGCAGCCTCGATCGCGTCGGCCTTTTCGGCGGCAAGGCCGTGATGCCGGTTCACCCGCGCCGCCGCCCGCTTCACGATGGCGAGCGCATGGACGATGCCGATCGGCATCCGCTCGCCGGGGCCGAAGGGAAAGTTTTCGAGGCTGCGTTCGGTCTGGGCGCCCCAATAGGCGTCGGCGGGGACTTCGATCGGCCCGATCGAATCGGTTTCGGTGCGTGTGGTCATGCGCGCATGAACCGGCGGGAACAGGGATGGTTTCGTGGGCCCCTGCCCGACCCTCGTCATCCCCGCGCAGGCGGGGATCCAGACTGGCGAACCTTCGAGGGTCCCGGCAGCGTTGCGACTATGGATCCCAGCCTGCGCGGGGATGACGAACGAAAAGGTGCGCCCCCCGTCACGGGAGTAAATCCCGTGACGTCGAAGCTCGGCGGCGCCGAGCCCGGCCGGCGGTTCGCGTCGCTGTGCGACCACGATTTAGCATACGCTAAATCGCTCGCTCCCTATTTCTTCCGCTTGAAGTCCACGCTGACGACGTTCGAGCCGTCCGCCGCCGGCGTCACTGCCGGACCGTCGTTCTCCGCCTCGTCGTGCGGTTCGGGGCCGTCGCTGGGATCCTCGGTCGCCTGGAAACGGAGCTCGAAGTTCACCGCGGGATCGTGGAAGCCGGTGATCGCCGAATAGGGGATGACCAGTTTCGAGGGCACCTGATTGAAGCTGAGGCCGACCGAGAATTTCCGATCGTCGACCAGCAGGTCCCAATAGCGGTTCTGGAGGACGATCGTCATCTCGTCCGGGAATCGTTCGATCAGGCGCTGCGGGATGTCGACGCCGGGGGCATGCGTTTTGAAGGTGATGTAGAAATGGTGTTCGCCGGGCAACCCGCCCGATTCGGCGACGGAGCCGAGCACGCGGCCGACCACGGCACGCAGCGCCTCCTGGACGATCTCGTCATAGGGGATCAGGCTATCGGGCAGTCCGTCGGTCATGCCCCTTGGGTAGCGCAATGGCGGTGTCGGTCAAGATTGTGTGTGCCGGTCGACCCACGTATGGGGCGAGCCGACATGCGCACCGCCACGATCAACCGCTCCACCGCCGAAACGCGGATCGACGTCACCGTCAATCTCGACGGCACCGGCGTCTATGCGATCAACACCGGCATCGGCTTCCTCGACCACATGGTCGAACAGCTCAGCCGCCACGGCCTGATCGACATCGACCTGAAGGTCGACGGCGACCTGCACATCGATGGCCATCACACCGTCGAGGATTCGGCGCTGGCGCTGGGCCAGGCGGTGGCGCAGGCGCTGGGCGACAAGCGCGGCATCCGTCGCTACGGCGATGCGCTGTCGCCGATGGACGAAACGCTGACCCGCGTCGCGCTCGACATTTCGGGACGGCCGTGGCTGGTATGGAAGACGGCCTTCACCGTCTCGCGCCTCGGCGAACTCGATACCGAATTGATCGAGCACTGGTTCCACAGCTTCGCCCAGACCGCCGGCATCACGCTGCACGTCGAGACGCTGTACGGCAGCAACAACCACCATATCGTCGAAGCGACGTTCAAGGGCCTCGCCCGTGCGCTGCGCACCGCGGTCGAGGTCGACCCGCGCAAGGCGGATGCGATCCCGTCGACCAAGGGGGTATTGTGAGCGAACGTTTCATCCGGCCGGGCACCAGCCTGTGCGTCGTGTCGCTGACCTATGGCGACGATCTCGACGCGATCGACGCGGCGATGAGCGACCATGTCGACTGGCTGGGCGATGCCTATGCCAACGGGCTGCTGCTCGCGTCCGGGCGGAAGCAGCCGCGGACCGGCGGCGTCATCATCGCGATCGGCGGCAAGGCCGAGGTGGAAGCGCTGGTCGCGCGCGATCCGTTCGTGTCGCGCGGGCTGGCGACGGCGGAGATCATCCCGTTCACCGCCAGCATGGCGGCCACCCCGCTCGCCGACCTGCTGTCGTCGTGAGCCGCCGGTCGTGACCATCGCCCTGATCGATTATGGCGCGGGCAACCTCCATTCGGTCGAAAACGCGCTGCGGGCGGCGGGGGCGAGCGACCTTGCCGTCACTGCCGATCCGGATGTGGTGGCGAAGGCGGATCGCATCGTCCTGCCCGGCGTCGGCGCGTTCGGTGCCTGCGCCGGCGCGCTGCGCGGCGTGCCGGGGATGGTCGAGGCCATGGAGCTGCGGGTGCGGCAACAGGGCGCGCCGTTCCTGGGCGTGTGCGTCGGCATGCAGCTGATGGCGGACGTCGGCGAGGAGATGGGCCAGCATCGCGGCCTCGGCTGGGTGCGCGGGCGCGTGCGGCGGCTGGTGCCCGGCATGATGCCGGGATCTGGGCTAGGAGTTGGGCCAGGATTTGGGGACGCCAAGGTCCCGCACATGGGCTGGAACGACGTGGTGCCGACCGGCGACCATCCGCTGGTGCCGGCGGGCGAGGCCTATTTCCTGCACAGCTATGCCTATGAGGGCGAGGACGTGATCGCGACCAGCGACCATGCCGGCCCGGTGACCGCGGCGATCGCCCGCGACACGATGCTGGGCGTGCAGTTCCATCCCGAAAAGAGCCAGCGCTACGGGCTGGCGATGCTTGCGCAATTCCTGGAGTGGCGGCCATGAGCCTCATCGTCTTTCCTGCCATCGACCTGAAGGGCGGGCAGGTCGTCCGCCTGGCCGAGGGGGATATGGATCGCGCGACGGTCTATGGCGACGATCCCGCCGCGCAGGCGATGCTGTTCGCCGAGGCGGGGGCGCAGCATCTGCACGTCGTCGACCTCGACGGCGCATTCGCCGGTGAATCGGTCAATGGCGAGGCGGTGCGCAGCATCGTTGCGCGCTTTCCGGGGCATGTCCAACTGGGTGGCGGCATTCGCAACCGTGCCAGCGTCGAACGCTGGTTCGACGCTGGCGTATCGCGGGTCGTGATCGGCACCGCCGCGCTGGACGACCCGGAATTCGTGAAGGGCGTCGCGCGCGACTTTCCGGGCGGCGTCGTCGTGGCGGTGGACGCACGCGACGGCATGGTCGCGACCAAGGGCTGGGCGGACGTCTCCACGACCAGCGTGGTCGATCTCGCCCGCCGGTTCGAGGATGCGGGCGTCGCCGCGCTGCTGTTCACCGATGTCGGTCGCGACGGGATGCTGAAGGGCTGCAACGTCGAGGCGACCGTCGATCTGGCGCGGGCGGTGTCGATCCCGGTGATCGCCAGCGGCGGCGTGAAGGGCATCGCCGAAATCCACGTGCTGGCGCTGCACGTCCGCGACGGGGTGGAGGGGGTCATCACCGGCCGCGCGTTGTACGACGGCCGCCTCGATCTGGCCGCGGCGCTGGACGTGGCGCGAGCCGCGGCAGAGTGAAGACGGTGTTCACGCGGAGGCGCGGTGGCACGGAGACGTCGCGCCTGGAGCGCGCGTTACCTCCCGTAGCCGGACGCAGGATCATGTCTTCCGAACGCCAGCGATCAAGTGCGGCTCGATCCTTCTATCTTCTCCGCGTCTCCGCGTTTCCGCGTGAGCACCTCTTTTTCCCGAGCTTCGCAGCATGACCGTGCGCGCCCGCGTGATCCCGTGCCTCGACGTCGCCAACGGCCGCGTGGTGAAGGGCGTGAACTTCGTCGAGCTGCGCGATGCCGGCGATCCGGTGGAGCAGGCGCGCGCCTATGACGCCGCCGGCGCCGACGAATTGTGCTTCCTCGACATCACGGCCAGCCACGAGGAGCGCGGCACGATCCTCGACGTCGTGCGGCGTACCGCGGCGGTGTGCTTCATGCCGCTGACCGTTGGCGGCGGGGTGCGCGGTGCCGAGGATGCCCGCGCGCTGCTGCTGGCGGGCGCCGACAAGGTCGCGGTCAATTCCGCCGCGGTGGCCCGGCCCGAGGTCGTCGCCGATATCGCCGAGCGGTTCGGCAGCCAGTGCTGCGTCGCCTCGGTCGATGCCCGCAGGGTGGGCGAGCGGTGGGAGGTGTTCACCCATGGCGGCCGCCGTCCGACCGGCATCGATGCGGTCGCGCACGCCATCCACCTCGCCGAACTCGGGGCGGGCGAACTACTCGTCACCTCGATGGACCGCGACGGCACGCGCAGCGGCTACGACCTCGCGCTGGTCCGCGCGATCGCCGACCGGGTGAGCGTGCCGGTGGTGGCGAGCGGCGGCGTCGGGGGGCTGGACGATCTGGTCGCCGGTATCCGCGACGGCCATGCCAGCGCGGTGCTGGCCGCATCCATCTTCCACTTCGGCGAGGCGAGCATCGCCGATGCGCACGACGCGCTCGCCGCGGCGGGCATCCCGGTGCGCCGCCCGGTCGTTTAGCGCTTCGGCAACGCTTCGCCGCTAGATGGGCGGGCCATGTATTCGATCGTGTTCCGCCATGACCTCAACCTCATCGACATCCGGTGGAGCGGGCTGTTCGACCGGGCCACGGTCGACGCCTATGCCAATGAGCTGATCCGCCGCTTTCACGACGAGGGGTTTCGCCCCGGCTATCGCCTGCGCATGGATATGACCGGCACCAGCGTCCAGCCGGTCGACGCGGCGCAGGCGATCAACCGGCGGCTCGGCGCCTTTCACCGCGCCAGCCGGATCGCGATCGTCACCGCCAGCGCGATCACGCGGTTGCAGGTCCGCCGCTTCATGACCCAGCCGTACCTGTGCATCTTCGATGCGGCCGACGACGCGCTCGATTGGCTGGTCGCGACCGACAATCGGACGCTGGCGGCATGATCGCCGTCACCATCCTGTCGGTCGCCGGCGGGCATTCTGGCGTCGTCCATCGCAAGACCGGTCCCGAACTGTCCGATGTCGCGCTGTTCGTCGTCGCCGCCTGCGGCGTGTGGCTCGTCCGGCGGGCGATGCGGCGCCGGTTCGAGAAGAAGGATTGACCCCTCCCCTCTTCTCGCGCCAAGCGGGCGCCATGGACCCGCTCGATCGCCTGGAAGCCACCATCCACGCCCGCCGCGTTGCCGCCGATGCCGGCAGCTCATATGTCGCCAGCCTGTTCGCCAAAGGGCGCGCCAAGATCGCGCAGAAGGTCGGCGAGGAAGCGACCGAGACGGTGATCGCCGCGCTGGCCGAGCCGGACACGCTGGCGTCCGAAGCCACCGACCTCGTCTTCCACCTGCTCGTGCTGCTCGCCGATGCGGGGCTGGGACTGGACGATATCCGTGCCGAACTCGTCCGGCGCGAAGGCGTGTCGGGCCATGTCGAAAAAGCCGCCCGCTAGAGGATCCGACCATGCCGATCGACGCCACGCTGCCGTATGACGACCAGAACATCTTCGCCCGGATCCTGCGCGGCGAAATCCCGTCGACGCGGGTGTACGAGGACGATCATGCCGTCGCCTTCCACGACATCGCGCCGGCTGCCCCCGTCCATATCCTGGTGATCCCGCGCGGCCGCTACGTGTCATGGGATGACTTCAGCGCGCACGCGTCGGAGGCGGAGATCGCCGGGTTCATCCGCGCCATCGGCCGGGTCGCGCGGGACCACCAGCTGGTCGCGCCGGGGTATCGCATCCTCGCCAACGTCGGCGCGCACGGCGGGCAGGAAGTGCCGCACCTGCACGTCCACCTGTTCGGCGGCCGGCCGCTCGGACCGATGCTCGCCGGCCAGGCGGCGGGCGGCTGAGCCACGATAGGGGATTGCCTCCGCCCCATTTGCGGTTAGCATCGTCGGCTTCACCATGCGGCGGCGCGTTAGAGGCCGTCCGCATCCGGGGGGATACATCATAATGCTATTCGGGCGCGTCAAACCACTCGACGCCATTCTCGCCACGGCCGAAAAACGCGGCCTGCATCGCTCGCTCGGAGCGTTCCAGCTGACCATGCTGGGCGTCGGCGCCGTCATCGGCACCGGCATCTTCGTCCTCACCTCCGAAGCCGCGCAAAAGGCGGGACCGGGCATGATGATCTCGTTCATCATCGCCGGCTTCGTCTGCGCGGTGGCCGCGCTGTGCTATTCCGAGCTCGCCTCGATGGTGCCGGTCGCCGGCTCCGCCTACACCTATACCTATGCCGTCATGGGCGAATTGCTCGCCTGGATGGTCGGCTGGGCGCTGATCCTCGAATATGCGGTGGGTGCGTCCGCGGTGGCGGTCGGCTGGTCCGGCTATATGGTCGGGCAGTTGCGCAACCTGCTCGGCATCGAAGTGCCGATGGAATGGGTCAACGGGCCGTCCGCCGGCGGCTACATCAACCTGCCCGCGGTCGTGATTTCGGGCCTGGTCACCTGGCTGCTGGTGATCGGCACCACCGAAAGCGCCCGCGTCAACGCCATCCTGGTCTGCATCAAGGTCGCCGCGCTGACGCTGTTCATCGCCCTGTCGCTGCCGGTGATGAACATGGACCATTTCGTGCCGCTGATGCCGACCGGTTTCTCCGGCGTGGCCGGGGCCGCGGCATCGATCTTCTTCGCCTATGTCGGCTTCGACGCCGTCTCGACCGCGGCGGAGGAGACCAAGAACCCGCAGCGCAACGTGCCGATCGGCCTGATCGCCTCGCTGGGCTTCTGCACCATCTTCTACCTGCTCGTCTCGGCGGGCGCGATCGGTTCGCCGCTCGGCGCGCAGCCGGTGCGCGATGCCGCCGGCACCCTGCTGTCGCCGGGTACGTCGGAACTCGCCGACCGCTGCCGTGCGATCGTCGCCGGCGGGGCGCTGGAGCCGCTGTCGTGTTCGCGTGAAGCGCTCGCCCATGTGCTGCGCACGATAGGCTGGGTGCAGATCGGCAATCTGATCGGCCTCGCCGCGACGCTGGCGTTGCCGTCGGTCGTGTTGATGATGATGTTCGGCCAGACCCGCGTGTTCTTCACCATGGCCCGCGACGGCCTGCTGCCGACTAAGCTCGCCGCGATCCACCCCAAGTACCGGACGCCGCACGTCGTGACGATCGTCACCGGCATCGCGACGACGCTCGCCGCGGCGTTCCTGCCGGTCGGCAAGCTCGCCGATTACTCGAATTCGGGAACGTTGTTCGCCTTCCTGATGGTGGCGGTATCGGTGCTGGTGCTGCGCAAGACGGACCCGACGCGCAAGCGGCCGTTCCGCACGCCGCTGATCTGGATCGTCGCACCGGCGGCGATCATCGGCTGCCTCTACCTGTATTTCTCGCTGCCGCTGCTGGCGATCCTGGTCCTGCCGGGCTGGGGGGTGATCGGCCTGCTGATCTACTTCGGCTACAGCCGCAGTCGTTCGTACGTCGGGCGCGGTATCACCGATGTCGTGGATGACGCCGCGATGCAGCCGGAGGTCGCCAAGCCGCTACACTGATCGGGCACATGCCGATACGGGGGCCGGGGGAGCGATCCTCCGGCCTTTTTCGTGCGCGCGAAGACGCGACGACGCGAAGGGGTTTCTGGCTTGGGTGCGGTTTCGCCCGTATCGATGTCGTGAAGCGCTGGCCCGGTTCGGGGCGCGGGATCGCCGTGTTTCCATGGGGACCGCAAACACGGGCGCCGGGAAGAGGGGTTAACGCGGAGGAGCGGAGGCGCGGAGGGTTTCGACCGGTGGACGACCTGAGGTTACCGGGTCAGCAGACGATTTTGAGGCACCAGCCGGGGCGCGAGAGGGGGAGGCGCGAACCGGCTTTTTCCGCGCCTTTTCGAACAAGGCGAGGCGTTCCGCCCCTGCCCTCACTCCTGTGCGTCCGCACCGCCGTTTCCCTCTCCCGGCGGGAGAGGGAATACGGGTTCAGCCGAGCTTGGCGGCGGCCAGCGCCTTCATGTCGACGTTGGGGCGTGCGCCGAAGTGGCTGATGATCTCTGCCGCGCAGATCGCGCCGAGGCGCAGTGATTCCTCCAGCCCCTTGCCCTGCGCCTGGCCGTGGAGGAACCCGGCGGCGAACAGGTCGCCGGCGCCGGTGGTGTCGACGACCTGGGCGATCGGTTCGGCCGGCACCTCTGCACGCGTGCCGTGCTGGATCGCGCAGGCGCCCGATGCCCCACGGGTGACGACCAGGGTCGGCACCTGCGCCGACAGCCTTGCCGCCGCCGCCTCGAAATCGTCGGTTTCGGCCAGGGCGGCCAGTTCGCTCTCGTTGGCGAAGAGGATGTCGATCAGGCCGTCGGCGATGAGGTTGCGGAAATCGCCGCCGTGGCGACCGATGCAGAAGACGTCGGACAGGGTGAAGGCAACCTTGCGCCCGGCCTTGCGCGCCGCCTCGATCGCCGCGCGCATCGCCGCGCGGGGCTCTTCCGGGTCCCACAGATAGCCTTCGAGATACAGGATCGCCGCATCCTCGATCACCGACAGGTCGAGCGCGCCCTCGGGCAGGAACTGCGACGCGCCGAGATAGGTGTTCATCGTACGCTGGCCGTCCGGCGTCACGAAGATCAGGCAGCGCGCGGTGGTCGGCTGGCCGGGGCGGGCGGCCGTGTCGAAGGCGACGCCGGCAGACCGGATGTCGTGCGCGAACACCTCACCCAGCTGATCGTCGGCGACCTGGCCGATGAAGGCCGTGCGGCCACCGAGCGCGGCGATGCCGGCGACGGTATTGGCGGCGGACCCCCCCGACACCTCGCGACCCGGGCCCATCTTGGCATAGAGCGCGTCGGCATCCTCCGGCGAGAACATCAGCTGCATCGATCCCTTGGCGACGCCGATCGAATCGATGAAGGCATCGTCGGCCTGGCTCAGGATGTCGACGATCGCATTGCCGATCGCGACCACGTCATATTTGGGTTGGGGCAAGGGTTTGTGGCTCCGGAAGAAAATATGGCCACCCCCTAGAGATGCGGCGGGCGCGGTGCAACGTACCGGCGGTTGACGTGCCGCGACCCAGCCGCCAACCCGGCGCCATGCTGCGTGCCCTCACCCTGTCGATCGGCCAGCTTGGCGACCGCGCGATCCTGCGCGTGCTGGTCAAATCGCTGCTGGTGACGCTCGCGATCTTCGCCGGTTTGGGTGCTGCGCTGTATCTGGGGCTGCGGTCGGCGTTCGATGCACTGGTCGGGATCGAATTCGGCGGCAGTCTGGCGAGCGCGGCGGCGGTCGTCCTGCTGCTATTGGGCGCGTGGCTGCTGTTCCGGGTCGTCGCCATCGCCGTCATCGGTCTGTTCGGCGACGAGGTGGTCGCGGCGGTGGAGGCGCGGCATTATCCCGCCGCCCATGCCGCCGCACGGCCGGTGCGCCTCGCCCGCTCGATGCGCATGGCGACGGCATCGGTGCTGCGTGCCGTGGCGATCAACCTGCTGATGATCCCCGTCTATATCGCCCTGCTGTTCACCGCGATCGGACCGGCGATCGCCTTTTTCCTGGTCAACGCCCTGTTGCTCGGCCGCGACCTGGGCGAGATGGTGGCGAGCCGCCACATGGGCGATGCGGCGGTGCGGGGCTGGCGCAAGGCGACGCGCGCGCGGCGGTTCGTGCTGGGGCTTGCCGGCACCGGCCTGTTCGTGGTTCCGGGGCTCAATCTGTTCGCCCCGATCCTGGGCGCAGCCATGGCGACGCACCTGTTCCATGCATCGCAGAGGGGGAAGACGACGTGAAGGCACTGGCGGCAACGGGATTGGCCCTGGCGGTAACCGCCTGCGCCGCGCCGGGCGGCATCGCCCCGCCGGTCGCGAACCGTGCCGTCGTCCCCTATACCAGCGCCGGTCTGGAACGCGTGATCGGCCAGGATGCCGCCGGCCTCACCCGGCTGTTCGGCCAGCCCGATGCCGACATCCGCGAAGGCACCGCGCGCAAGCTCCAGTTCGCCGGGCCGATCTGCGTCCTCGATGCCTATCTCTATCCCAAGAGCGGCGAACCACCCCGCGTCACCTATCTCGACGCGCGCGAACCCGACGGCAGCACCATCGACCGCGCCAGCTGCGTCGCCGCCCTGACCCGGCGCGACGGCGGCAAGTAGCGGGGCCGCGCGGGGCGGCACGAACGGATGCGGCATCCGCGAGAGAGCGATGCCAGGCGATCGATCGCATCCCTGCATCCCGCCACGACGACATCATGCGTCTGCAATGATGACCGGCGCGGGGGAGCTCGGTGTAATATACGGCGAGACCATCCATTCTGCTCGATCGTCCACCGACAAGGATACTGCGGATGACCGACCATCACGGCGCCTGCCACTGCGGACGCATTCGGCTCGTTCTGTCGGACACGCCATCGGAAGCGACGGAGTGCAATTGCTCCGTCTGCCGGCGCGTGGCGGGGCTGTGGCATTACCCCGCGCCGGACGCCGTCACGGTGATCGGAGCCGCGACCGCCTATCGACAGGGCGATGGCGCGCTCGACCTGTGGCATTGTCCCATCTGCGGCTGCACGACGCACTGGACGCCGACCGATGCGGCGTACCCGCGGATGGGCGTCAACCTCAGGATGTTCGATCCCGGGCTGTGGAGCGAACTGCCGCGCCGGCCGGTGAATGGTGCGGGTTTCTAGCGCGGTGAGGCGATGCGACGTCACGATCGCCCCACACCCTAATCCTCCTGCGCATCCCGAGCATCGCGCAGCGCTTCCAGTTCGGCGAGCTTGACCGGGTCGTCGGCGGCGATCGCCTCTTCGAGATAATAGCCATAGGGTATGCTGCGCACCACCTCCTGCGCTTCGCCGCTATAGCGGGTTGCGATGATCGCGAACGCGTCCACCAGCTCGCGAAGAAACCCCTTGTCCATCTCCTCGAAATGACCGTTCAGCGCTTCCATCATCTTGACGGCAGTGTCGAGGTTCAGATCCTCTTCATCGGTCAATTCGAGGAAAAGGATATATTCCGCAAGTATCTCCGCAACCTGCATGGCAATCATGGCTTCACCACCTTTACATGGATGTTGGTGACGTTCAGTTCTTTAAGAATTTTCAGGGCCTTGACCTTCACGACGGGCGTGGGAACCTCCCACACTCCGAACAGACGGTGTTCAGCCAGCACCGCCGACTGCCGCAAGATCTGTGCTTTCGAACGCGGTCTGCTGGACACCGACCATTTCCGATCGATCACGTAATCGCCCTGAAAGCCGTCGAATTTGACAGGCCGCTTCGAGCCGTCAGGCATCGTCCGCATCAATGTCGGTGCCTGGCCGGCGCGCGCGCCGGGCGCTGAGTCGTTATAGGGTTTCCACGGCTTTTCCGATTTGGTCACCTCCTTCACCCAGCCGATTTGCGGCGGCGGAAAGGTCGTGCGCGGCCTCGCCATGCGAAGTCGGCGTAATGCGGTAGCTTTGGACAGCGCCGCTCCCGGTACCGCAGCCAGCGCGACGTTTCCCGCGACCGTCCCCGCGGCATGACCGATATCCCGCGCTGACGCGTTGGCGACGGCACTCGCCGCGCGGGAGACCTGAACACGAGCGGGCGTATCCTCGGCAGCGATAGCGGCATCGATCATGCCTGCTGCCCCGCCGCTGATGTTGCTCACGGTGGTCGCCGGATTCGTCGTCAGCACAGCATGGATTCCCGCCACAGTTTCCTTGCCCATGGCGTAAAGTCCTACGCCGACACCACCGGCGAATTCGGTAACCGGATTTTGTCGATGAGCGAGCCGCGGTCCCGAAGAGCGCTTGAGATGCACCCCGACCGATGGACGCGCTGCCGAGTTTCGGCGATGCGTTGCGAGCGGTCCGGTAAGCGCCGTATCCACCTTTGGTCGTGTCGCGGTCCGCGCGTCATCATGATCCCGCCTGCGCGCGGCGCGACCGCGAGGAGTAGACGCCCGTCTGTTCGTATCGGCACCACTGGCACTATAACGCTGTCCCGCGCCGGTGAAAGCAAACCGGCCGTTCTTAGGATCGTGCCAAGGATTGAACTTGAGTTCCAGACCGTTAGGACTGAGTGGCGGTGGCAGCTTGCCTGTTCGCAGCCATGATGAAAAAGCGTTCGATCTATTATCGTCAGATGTTTCGATCATGTTGCCCCGCCTATCATTGCGATGAGAACATCTGAGCAACATTATCCAACAAGTCAACTGTGAAACGGGGTCACCGCGAAAGGCGATGTCAACACTCGTCCTCAGTCAGGACAATGACTACAAATATGGCGCCCGCGAAATGATCCCAGATCTTCCGCGTTGCATGGCGATACTTTGAGAGATGGTGAGATGCCCAACCGGCTTTAAAACAAAGCAAATCCCGCCCCATGCGGGACGAGATGCGACGGTGCGGGATGGATGGTTGGTGCCCCTGGCCTCTGCTGATTTTCTAACGCTATCGGCATGATTTCCCCCGTAATCTTGATAATGCGCTTGGGCTCGGTGCCCCCTAAGGTGCCCCCAGCGCTACGCGGCATCTTGGGCCGCAAGGAGCTTTGCGCGCGTCCATTCGTCGACGGATGCCTGCCACCAGCCGCTGCATTGGGCTGTGAGTCGTACCTGTTTTGGGAAGTCGCCGCTGGCGATCATTCGGTAGATCGTCGCCCGGCTAAGGCCGACTGTCGCGACGACGTCGCTGATCCGTAGGAAGCGGCCACCGGCGCTGGGTTGCCCCTCCTGCCTGCGTTGCGAGGCGGTCTTCATGATTCGTCCTCACCGGAGCCATAGTCGGCGCATTCCACGCGCGCCGGTTCGCTAAGGGGCAACCGCTGTTGCCAGCCGTCGCGTGGATGTTCGCGGTCGAGTGCCAAGCAGTCGATGCACCTGCAGCGCTGGTCGAAATTGGCAGTCATGCGACTGCTCCGAACAAGTCGAGCTGCGGGCCGGTCGTGAAAGGCAGCGCTTCGGCCGGCGGCAGGATGATGGGTTTTGGTGTGGGCAGCGGGCAGCGGCTCGCCGCGCAGCGCCGCAATGCGCGCGCGCAGATTGTCGCAGTGCGCGTCCATGATCGGGCCGGTGCCCGTCACGTTCGTGATGCCGGGATACAAACCCGGCTGGCACATGGCGAGACGGGCCGCAAGCCGGGCGATCTGCGCCTTGACGGACGGCGCCGAGGGCGGAGCAACCTCGGCCGCCTGGTCGGCGCCGAGCGCCGCCCGCATGCCGCTGACAACCACGTCGAGGCCGCGCGCGATATTGAGCGCATGACGACCGCTTAGCGCGCGCCGTTCGTCGGCAAGGGCGGACCACAACGCAATGTGGCGTTGGTTCCAGTCGATCGCCGCAGCGGAAAGCCGGCTGGCGCTCATGGATTAACCTCGAATGCGGCGATGTCGTGGGGGAGGCCGAGTAGCGTCCACCGGCAGGCACCCTTGCCGTCGGCAGGCCAGCCGGGCGATGTGACGACGATGCCATTGGCGAGCGTCACGCGGACGCGCTTGCCGATCGCTTCGCGGGGGCAATAGCCGGGGTTGCGGTTCATGACCGGACCTTCAGCTCGTCGAGGCGGAGACTGAGGATCGCGCGGCGGGCGGCATCGATGTCGCCGGCCGCCGCGGCCTTCACCGCCGACGCGAGATCGAGCGCGATCTCGATGACGTTGTCGATGATCACGGAATGGGCGGCGGCCGACATCGGCTTGTCGGCCGCCAGCAGGAGGCGCGCGTCACCGTCGCGGATGACTTCCAATGCGCGGAGGCTCATCGTGAAGGTGGCGCGCTGCATCAGCCCTGCGCCCCTGTCTTCGTGCTTTCGGATATGATCGATGCCGCCAGCCGGCGCGCAGCGGCCGACAGGAGGTGCGGCGAGGCGTCTGGCCCTTGCCCCATCCGCTCGTAGCCGAAGCGCTCGACGAGGTCGCAATGCGCGAGGACGGTGGCGATTTGAACGGGCAGCGGGGTGGCGAGCGTCTGCGAGACGGGGTCGGTGACGATCGCACGTAGCTTGTGGGCGTGGGTGAGCAGCTTTGCCGCCTGGCGTTCGAGCAGCCGTACAGCGCCGAGCATGTCATCGTCGGATGCCCCGCGTTCGCCGTTTATCTTGTAACTGAGTGCCCGGCGCGTGATGCACATTTCGTCGGCGAGATCGCCCGCCCCTACCAGCTTGGCCGCGGTGTCGAGGCCCATGATCCGGCGAACGTCGATTGGCAGCGCGCTAGGGTGTTCCGATTTTTGTGAACAGGTCGCCGCATCGGCGGGCGCAGCGGGGGAAAGCTGGCGGTCGCCGGTGGGCGGGGTGTCGTTCGTCATGGAGGGCCCTTTCGTGGAGGGGGAGCGATCCGCGGCGCCAGTGGCGGCTCTTGTAGAATTGCCTTCGCCAAGGGTCGGCGACGGTTCACCACATGGGCGGCGGTCGGCGGGGGATCGGGTGGAGATCGCGGACGAGGCACAGGGCAGCGACGCCGTCATCGAATCGGATGCCGGCGAAGACCCTGCGGGGAGACAGGGCGTCGCCGTGCTGCCCGCGCCGCTGGCCGGCGCCGAGGTAGAGGACGCGGTCGCCATGAGCGATGCCATGGGGCGCCTCACCGGTTGACGCGCGGGGCACGCGTGGCTGCCATATGTTCGCGGATCTCGGCGAGATCGCGGATCAGGTCCGCCAGCTCCCACGGATCCGACACCTCAAGATCGACGCGAACCTTGGTGACGCCCCGCGCACCAGCGGCGCTGGTAAAGCCCGTCACCTTCACCTTCGCGATCGGGAAAGAAATTACGACCGCGCCGTCGGTGAGAACCCCCATTACAGCCCCCTCATGGCAAGCAGGTCGACGATACGGCGATGCTGCGGCACCACGGTCGCGAGGATCGTGCCGATCGCGGCCGATGCGGCGCCGGCGAAGACCACGATGTCGAGGACGGCGCGCATCAGCGGCGCTCCGCGGCGACGCCGGCGACGAGCATGAACAGGCCGACGATCAGCGCGGCGACCGCGGCGACCGCGATGCCGAGGATCCGTAGTGCGCGCGAACGACGCGAGCGGCGGGCGGTGGTGCGGCCGGCGGTCACTGATCATCTCCCGCGCAGCGCGTGCAAATCGCGGCGCCGTCGCGGCTGATCGGCGACCAGGCGCAACATTCGTGGCCGTCGGCCGAGACGCAGGCGTCGTTCTGGCTGCACCCGCAGCCGAAGCACACGCGCGGGTGGCGGGCGGCGGGGTCGTGGGCGAGCTGGCGGTACACGTCGGCGTCGAAGCTGAAGGCGAGCGATAGCCGGTCGAGCGTCAGGCCCACCTTCGCCCGCACGCCCGGCGTTTCGAGCGCGGTGATCAGGTCGACCGCGATCCGCACCTTGCCGTCGTCGCTGCCGAACATGCGGCGCGCGGCCTGCAGGATGGTGAGGCCCGCCGCCTCGCGCCGCAGGCGCAGGTAACGTTCGGCGGTGACAGGGGCGGTGGAGGTGCGCGCCTCCACCGCGGAATGGATCGCGCCGGCAAGGCGCGGACTGCGGCGGGGCGGCAGGGTGTAGTGGATCATGCGTCGTTCCTTTCGGACAAGGCGGAGGCGGCGCCGGAAGCGGGGACTTCCGGATTGGGGTGCGGTGGCGAAGGGATGCGGCGGTCAGCCGCGGGGGATCAGGGCGGTGGGATTAGCCCGGCGTCGGCGCGATCTCGGCCGCGTCGGGCTTGTCGTCGTTGGCGGGGATGCGGGTGTCGTCGTTGGCGGGCGCGCGGTTGCCCCAGGGGCCGACGTGCAGCGTCACCGCGGGGTTGGGCCGCTTGCTGGAATGGACTGTCCGCACGACGGCGAGCTGCGCCACGAAGACATGCCCGCAATCGACATCGTCGCAGCGATAGCGGATCTCGCGCGTCAGCCGGTCGATCTTAACGCTGTCGTAGGCGATCGACCGCGTTTCGCAGTGCGGGCACGTCATGCCCGGTATGCGCGGCGGATAATTGTTCTTCCTCTTTTTCACCTGTTTCACACCCCGGTTCTCCCCGACCCGTCCGGCATGGAGAGGCGAAGGAATTTGGGCAGGCGCCGGCGGATGCGGCGCAGAACGCCGTCGAGCTGCTGCGCCTCGACCAGCGCCCGATGATGATCGAGCGGGGAAGCGCCGGGCTGGGCGGCGTGGATAAGGGCGGCGGACAGGTCGGCCGATTCGCGGAGCAATTCGACTTGGTCGGCGACCAGCTCGCGCCGGCATACGTCCTGCTGGTCGACGGCCATGCCCAGCTGATGGGAAAAGGCGTCGCGGAACGGCGCGTCCTCGCCCCCTGCGAGCTGATAGGCCGTGTCAAGCGCCAGCGCGACGGCCAAGCTGGGCAAGGTGCCGCTGTCGGGGTTCGCCCATTCGTACATGGTGCGATCCGCATAGGTACGCCCCGCCGCTTGGCTGGCGACATTCGCCGCCTCGGCCGCGCCGATCAGCGCGATAACCTTGCCCATGGCATCGGCGAAGCTGTCGGGGGTGCGTGCCTTGGTCATTCCTGCCCCCGCAAAACGATGACTCGATCGCAAGCGACTGATGCGTCGTCGCTGCGGTAAGCGTGCGTCATAGAGACATCGGATACAGGCGGGCGCCCCATGCTGATAAGTGCCGTTGCAGCGTCATGAGGGATGACACGGTCGGGCCAGTTTGCCGGGACACGGAACCATGCATTGAATTTTTCGAGGTTCGCGACGGAGAACGTCGCCCCCGCTTTAAGGCGAGTGAAGAACGCGCCGCTGCTGACGACGATTGTTGCCACGCGCGAAAGCGATTTACCGCCCCAGCGAATAACTTCAGCTTCATACGACTCAGCGACAGTTCGCAAAGCGTTCTCATATGCGTCGTTCATGCCGCTTACTGCGTCGTATACGACGCTCTTGTCAACGGCGTATTTGCCGCTGGCATACCGCATGTGCGGCAAGGCAAGTGTGCGTCATGAGTTCAGCACCTGATATTTTGAAGGAGCGCATCCAGGCCAAGCTGTCTGAGCTGAATGTGTCGGCGCGCGAGATCTCCATGGCGGCGCTCAATCAGCCTGACGCCATCCGAAATATCGTGAAGAAGGGGCACATGCCCGCAATCGACAGACTAGATGCGATAGCGGACCATCTAGGAACGACGAGTGACTGGCTGCTCGGTCGTGAAAAGGCAATCGAACGGACCTTGCCGGAGGTCGCTGGCATACCGCCGGAGGCTTTCCGCAGACTTCCGAAAACATTGCCGATATATGGGAGCGCGCTGGGCGCGGACTTAGAATATAGCGACGAACATGGGATCGTCGTGAAGGTCGAGCAAACGGAAGTCCATATGTCCGCACCCATGGACTTCATGGCGCGGCCGATCGGCGTCACCGGACGCCCCGACCTTTACGTCGTCGAGGTGTCGGGCCATTCGATGGAACCGCGCTATGACTCCGGCCGACGCGTCTTGGTCGACCCCCGCCGCGCAGCCGGTGTCGGCGACGACGTCGTCGTCCAGCTCCGCGGCCCCACCTTCGACGGCGAGGAAATCCGCCACGTCCTCATCAAGCAACTGGTGCGCCGACGGCCCGGCGTCGTCGTCCTACGTCAGTTCAATCCAGTGGTCGAATTCGAGGTGCCGAACGAACAGGTATCCGCCGTTCACCGCGTGATGCCCTGGGACGAGGCGCTGGGTTTTTAAGTGATAACCATAAAAAATGTACGTAATTATCGCCCAAATCACGAACGGCCTTATGAGCTCAACGATTGAGGTAAATCAGGAGTGACCATCGACGTCTCCGATACGGTCGACGACTTCACGATCGAAGCGGAAGACCCCGCTTACGAGCCCTTCCCATTTTCGGCAGACTCCGCTCTCATACGGGAGTTGGGCGAGCGCTTGGTGGGTCAGCCATATACGGCGCTCGCCGAATTGGTTAAAAACGCTTACGACGCAGACGCCACGATCTGCCAGATCAGACTGCAAGGTAATAGGATTACCGTGTCCGACAACGGTCACGGCATGAGCACAGCCGAGTTCCAGCAACATTGGATGACGATCGGCACCCGAAACAAGCAGCGGATCACCCGCAGCCGTAAATTCGGTCGGTCCACTACAGGTTCGAAAGGCGTTGGTCGCCTATCAGCGCAATTCCTCGCTCACCGGATGCAGTTAGTCACCACGTCGGAAGAGGACTTGAGCAGGCGATTGCACGCCCTGGTCGATTGGGACACGGCCGTAGAGGCTGGCTTGCTGACGAACGCGCAGGCGCAGTACAAATCGGAGCCGGCGGGGTCCGGATTGTACCCCGGTGGAAGTGCCACCGGTACGACCGTGATCATGGAGGAATTGAAGCAGGGGTGGGCCGAAGAAGATATCAAGTTGCTGGGCAGGCAGATCTGGAGCCTGCAATCGCCGTTCGCCGGATGGGGAAGCCGGTCCACCGGTGACAGCGACGAACTCGATTTCACCATCGGTTTCGATACCGATCGCCCTGGCCTCGACACCACGTTCTCCAATCAGATGCGCGCGATCATCGACAGCTGGCACGCTGCGATCGTTGGATCCGTCCGCAGCGAAGGCGATAGGCATTTCGTCGACGTGGATTTACGCTTCGCGGACGGCGAGCGCCTGCACGACAGCTGGCCCATCGAGGATCTGCGTGACTTCGACACCTGGCCGGACTGGTTCGTCCACGAAGCGCAATGGCAGATCCGCATCTACGACTTCGTCGGAAGGCAGCCCGGCAACGTTCCCGTTCAGGATGCGCGCGATTATCTCCAAAAGTTCGGCGGCGTGACGCTTTACGATAGCGGCTTCAAGTTGCCCTACTATGGAGCGGAAACCGACTGGTTGGGTATCGAGTTCGATCACTCACACCGAAAGTCGGCGTCCACCCTGCTGCCGTCGCGCTTGCAGGCGAGCCGTGCCCTAAACGATTTGCCGACGCAGGGCCGTATTCTAGGCGTGGTGAGGATCAACACAGGCGCGGAATACGCCGCAGCTACGTCGGAACAGCGAACCAGCGGCGAATATCTCAAGATCCTGATCACGCGCGATCGCCTTGCCGGCAACGACGCGTTCGAGCAGCTGGCTCAGGCGGTACGCTCGTCGATCGACTACTACGCCACAAGACAGCGCATCCGTGCCGATCGCATGATAGAGATCGTGCGGCCGTCGCTGCCGCCCATAGCCAGGGTCGCCGGTCTTGAGGATCTGGCCCAGACCGCTACGATCCGATATCCCGATGACGAGATCATTCGAAATATATCCTCGGAGATCATCGAATTAGGCACGTCGATAGCCAAGCAGAGCGAGGCCGACGATGCCGAGAGATCGCTACTCGGCTCGCTCGCATCGACTGGCATGGCCGCCCTCGCCCTGGAACATGAGAACAAGAAGGAGATACGGCTCGGGCGTCAATTGGTCCGCCGCCTGAAATCCATTGCGGCCCGGATCGACGATCCGGAAGTTTCGGGTGTCGCAGGCGACATCGACACTTGGCTCAATCGGTTGGAAGCCACTCGGCGCATCTTTGCTCCGATGCTAAGCCAGGAAGACCGTGATGTCGTGGAAGCGTTGCAGGTCCGTAGCGTCGTCGAGGAGGTGATACGGGCGACCGAGCCACTCATGCCGCGCGTAGCCACGGAAATAGATATTCCCGGTCATGTCTATTTCCCACCAGCGACATTCGCCGATTGGCATGCTCTATTGCAAAACGTGTTGGTTAACGCAGCGAATGCAATGCTTGATATAGACGAGCCCCGAATTGCCTTCCGGTTCGGGCGGACAGGACGCAGTAGTTGGCTGCGCATCAGCAACAACGGACTTCCCATAGACGTTCCCAGCTCACACACCTACTTCGAGCCATTCAGGCGGCGGCAGGTGGCGTCGTCCGAACGCTCGGCTTTAGGATTGGGCGGTATGGGTCTTGGTTTGACGATCGTGCGGATGATCGCAAGCTTGCGCGGATGCCAGGTCAGATTCGTAGAAGACGGCGGTCCGACGACATTTCAAATTAGCTGGAGTAGCGGTGAATGAGCATTAAGCGCATCGCTGTTTGCGACGACAATCCCAGCCTTGCGGCGGACTGGCAGAAGCAAATAGCCAAGGCCGTTGGTTCAGGCGTAGACGTGGAGCGCATAGAGGATGCTCGCGCCCAATTTCGAAATCTGCTGACGCGTATCCCTACTTCGGAGAATAGCAGCTCCGACAAAGTCGAAACGCAATTCGACCAAGCCGACATTCTCGTCGTCGACTACGATCTCTTGGAGATTGATGCGCAGAATGCGCGGCATACGGGCGAGGGCTTTGCCCGGATGGCTAGGCTTTATTCCGATTGCGCATTCGTGGTCGTCATGAATCAGTTCGTCGATAAGGCCATGTTCGACCTTGAGATGCGGGGTCACTTGGAAAGCTTCGCCGATCTCAACATCGACTCGTCTCTGATTGGTTCGCAAACTCTCTGGGGCGGACAAAGGGATGGCGCGACGTTCGCTCCTTGGACTTGGCCGGATATCGGAAAGGTGATCGACAACCGCGGAAATCTTACGTCCGGCCTACTCGATGCATTCGACCAGCCTATACTTGATGTATTGCAATTTCCGGAGCGACATGTCTCGGCTTTGAGCGATGAGGCGGTCGGCTTTTTGTCGAACCAGGTGACGAACGCGGATGATTTGCAAAAGCTAAGCGTTCGAAAATTCCTGATGCAGTCGACGGAACATAAGGAGGTCGCACGAGCGATAGAGTCCAATAAGCGAAGGGCTATGGCGGCGACAGTAGCGCGTTTGTCCAAGTGGTATTCGCGGGCGGTGGTGGGACCACAAAATGTTCTAGTGGATGTTCCCCACTTGCTACAGCGCATGCCATTCCTGATGCGTCCGGAGTTGGGCGATCCTTTGGATATCGCGACGTGGAATCGAGCGATCGTATTCGGAGCGGAAGCGTTGATCGATGACGTCGCCGGTGCGAAATTCCAAGGGCATGCGGGTTGGCTCGGGCAGGATGCGTTCTGGTGGCCAGACCTCCTCAAGCTCGACGTCGTTCGCAAGGGACGCTCCGAATACGACCCGGCCAAATTCGCCGACGTCGTGTTCGCAGAGGACGCCTCAATCTTCATACCGTTCGACGCAGCCAAGCCGTTCCGGGCGGGCTTTCACAATCAATTCGACGTCAGATACCTAGCCTTCTTTCATCCGGACATCAGCTATGGCCCGAGCCGGCGCCTCGCCTCGGTATAGGTCTGGCCATGGAGGAAGAAGCGAGGGGACTGGTAATCATCCTACAGAAGCTCGCGCAGCGAGGTGGCGAAACGAATCGGCGCAACCTAGGTATGGTTCCGGGGGAACACGCCAAAGATGAGCCAAAGTCGGGCGAGCTGAGGCGGATCGTCGATCAGTACGCCAGACTGGGTCAGCGTGAGCTTGCCGACCTTCAAAAAGGCTCCTTAAACAAGCAATTTCCCGACAATCATTTCATCGAGCTGGAACCAAGCCGCTATACCAATGACGGCTACTCGTTTCTGTGGTGCAGCTGGCGCCTCGAGGGGCAACCGGAGGCGCATTTTCTCTACGGCATGTTTCGCTTGGGTGGCCGGCATTCGGTCGCTGGGGAAACCACGCCGAAGGGTCATGTCCCGCAATTTTGGGGCTACCGTTTTGAAACGCCGAGTTGGCAAGGCCGCGAGCATCGGTTTCATCACGCTCAACCGATCGACTCCATGACCCCTGATCGGGTGCCGATCGCGTGCGCACTCCCGCGCTCCACGAAAGGTCCGACGTTCCCGCTCGGCAGCTCAACCGTGTGCGGCTTGCTATTAACCCTCGTGCTGACCATCTTGGGGCGAGACGTGATGGACGAGATCGTCGCGGACCTTCAAAACGACTCCCGCGCCAAGCGAAACGCCTACGTCACCAACGGCATCAAGGAGGCCACCGGCCTTGTGTTGAATCCCTGACCACGGCAATGGATCGGCTTATGGTTGCGCCAACGAATTCCGCTGAGCCCCCTCGCCCTGCCTTGCCTGCGGTGGCATCGGTGGTCGATCTGTTTTGCGGGGCGGGTGGGCTTGCCCATGGCTTTCGCAATGAGGGCTTTTCCATTGCAGCGGGCATCGACTTGGATCCGGCATGCGAGTACGCTTTCGAGTACAACAACGCGTCTCGTTTCATCAGGAGAGACGTGGACGAGCTGACAGCCAATGACCTGTGCTCATTGTACCCGGAATCCGGTCGCCGGGTGCTGGTTGGATGTGCGCCGTGCCAACCGTTTTCGACTTATAATCAAAAGGGACGCGGGAAAGCCAAGTACGCGCTAGTTGAAAAATTCTCTCGACTGATTGCGGAATGCGAACCGGACGTCGTTTCAATGGAGAACGTTCCAAAGCTTGCCGACTTCGACGGAGGAAGACTCTTAGGTGACTTCGAAGCGCGCTTGAAAGCCAAGAACTATCATGTTTTCCGAGGGATAGTTCCAATGGTTCAATACGGGCTGCCGCAAAAGCGTAATCGCTTGGTTGTGCTTGCGTCGAAACTCGGCAAGATCGAGCTGGAGCAACCGGAGGTTCTCGCTCAAGCCCGCTCGGTACGCGACGAAATTGGCGATCTGCCGCCTCTTGCCGCAGGTGGCGTGGATGCGTGCGATCCACTGCATAGATCAGCGAAGCTTTCGGAACTCAATCTGAGGCGAATTCGCGCGTCTCGGCCGGGCGGAAGTTGGGCGGACTGGGAAGAGGATCTGGTTGCTGATTGTCACCGTTCGGCATCGGGTAGCACGTACCGATCGGTATATGGGCGCATGACCTGGAACGATCCTTCACCGACGATGACAACGCTATTCTACGGTTTCGGCAACGGCCGGTTCGGTCATCCCGAACAGGATCGCGCCCTTTCGCTAAGAGAGGGTGCGATGCTGCAGTCGTTTCCTCGCGACTATGAATTCGTCCGACCGGGTGACAGGGTCAATATGCGAAGCGTCGGCCGACTGATCGGCAATGCAGTTCCAGTTGCCTTGGGTCGAGTGATAGCACGCTCAGTCCGCCGCCACTTAGCGGCGTATCCAGCTTAGTGAATACTGCGAAGCGCGCTGACGTTAGTCCGCAGCGATCTCGCCTTATGGCGCAGGTCAAAGGAAAGGACACGAAGCCGGAAATAGCAGTCAGGAGGGCGCTGCACAGCCTCGGTTATCGATTTAGACTGCATCGTGGCGATCTTCCTGGTCGCCCTGATATTGTAATGCCTAAATATAAGACAGCCATATTCGTACACGGTTGTTTTTGGCATCGGCACTCGAATTGTAAAAAAGCCAGCATGCCCAAAACGAGGGTGGATTTCTGGCAGGATAAATTCGCAGCTAACGTTTCCCGAGATCAGCGTAACGAGGACGCCTTACGCACTAAGGGTTGGAACGTCGTGATCGTATGGGAGTGTGAAACAAGGGACACCGAGTGTCTTAAGACAAAGCTCAATTCGATGATAACCGGTGGGGACGAAAGGGCGATCAATTCGCCGCTTCTAACCTAAGCCCTGTCGTATATCCCCGGTCGCCGTAGGTGTGCGTCACCTCGGCGACGAGCCACGCCACCGCGTCGATTACCGCCTTATACCCCGTGACCGTGGCTTTCGTTTCCGGGTGGACGTCCGGCCGCCCGAGCGCGAGCGTCAGGGTCAGTGAGACAGGCTCGCGGCCGGCGCGCGCCTTGGCGGCGTTGGCGGCGGTGGCCGCGTCCTGCTCGTTGCCGAACACCTTGCGGATGCGCTTGGCGCCATCCTTCTTGCCAGCGACGAATTCCTGTCGCTTGCCCGAGGCGCGATCGTGCCATGTCGCGGTGACGCCAGGCACGTCCTCGCGCTTTTGACGGCTGAATTGGTGGCTGTCGCCGTCGCGGCGGGCGATGGTGACGGTAGCCAGCGACTTCCCGGTGGGCGTCACGCCGGCGGATATCGGCGAGACGACCAAGACGTCGCGTACAACTTTGGCGACGGCGCCATGTTCGCGGCCGATCCGGGCGATGAAGGCGAGGTCGCTTTCGCCGGTCTGGGCCTTTGCCGTGACCGCGATGCCGGCGAGGGCGGGCGCGCATCGCGCCGTCAGGCGGTTACGGCCGGCGATCTCCGACACGATGGCGCCGAGCGTCGTATCGTGCCAGCCCTGTTCGCGCCGCGTCTTGATGTCGCCGGTGAAGTCGGCCGCCCGGGCGCGGACGGTGATGAGGTCGGGCGGACCGGCATGGTTCGCCTCGTCGACGATGAACCAACCCTTGTCGACCAGCCCCGCGGTCACGTCGCTGCCCTGCTTCCATCCCAGCCAGACGTGGATCCGCGCGCCATCGCGTGGCAGCGGCACGGCGCCGTCGGTATCGTCGATCACTAGGTCGAGCTGGTCGGCCTCCCCGCCCCGCTTTTCGGTTATTCCGAGGCTGATGAGGCGCGAGCGCGGCGGGCGGCCGTGCGGCTGCGGTATCTTACCGACGAGCATCGGCGTGATATCCTTGCCGTCGACCAGAACGCGGATGGCGGGAATGTTCGCGATCATGCGTCGTCGTGATCGACGCGCAGCAGCTCGATCGAGAAGTCGATCTGACGGGGCGTACCGTCCGGAAAGAACCCCTTGCCGCGATCGTCGATGCCGGTGATGACGAACGCGCCATAGACGTAACCCCGCCCGTCGACCAACGACCAGGCGTCGCCGGTGTTCGCCATGGCGCGCAGTTCGTCGATCGACACGCTGCCGTCCGCGATCTCATGGAATACCGAGCCGGGCAGCGAGATCGTCTCTTCGCCGGGGCCAGTGAATTGCGTGGCGTCGCGCGTGCCGACGCGGGTTGAGGTGGCGTGGCGCCAGTTCGCCCGCCGATTGAGATCGTCGAATGCCAGCGTGTCGATCGAAAAGACGAACATACCAAGCGCGAGCAGCATTACACGGTCTCCCAATCGACCGGGTCGGCGTAGGAGGATCGTGTGCGGGCCGCCGCCTCGCGCTCACGGCGGTCCAGCTCGTCGGCAACGGCGCGCGCCAACGCCGGCCCGTCCTGCCCTGGAAGCTGATTGATCGTAATGTTGTACGTTCGTGCCGCCGGCGCCGCGCCGGCCGGCGAAGCGGTGGTGGCACCGGCGGGAACCGCGCCCATTGCCAGTGCCGGGATCGCGCTGCCCGTTACGATTGCCTTGGACAGGCGGTTCGAGAGGCTGTCCATGCGCCGCACCGGCTCGTCCTCCTGGCGCGCGAGGCCGTTGGTGAGGCCGTCGACGACATGGCCGCCAAGCCGCATGAAAACGCGGCTGGGCGACTGAATTTCATTCGCCTTCTTGAAGCCGCCCGACAGCGCGCGCGCCATGGCTACGCCGGCATTCCATAGCCGGCCGGGCGCGCTCTTGATGCCGTTCCAAAGCCCCTGGATAATCATCACGCCGAAGTCGAAGAACATCGCAGGCAACGTAATAAACGCGGCGCGCATCGCGCCTTTGAAACTCGCCCAGGCGATGTTCCACCCGCTCGCCAGCATCGCCGGGAATCGGGTTGTCAGCCAATTCCATGACGCGCTGATCGCGCCGGTGAGCATCGCCCATGCAGCGCTCCAGCCGGACGACAATAGCCCAGGCAACGTTCCGGTTAGCCAGTTGTAAGCAATCGTGCCGAACCGGAACAGCGTGCCGAGCGCATAGCCGGTGAAGAAAAACAGATTCTTATAGATGTCGAGCAGGCTCATCGAGAAGATCGACTTCACGCCCGACCAGAGTCCGCGAAAGATGCCGGTCACCGCGCTGGCGGCGCCAGTGAACCGCGAGACGATGCCGGTCCACATATCGGAGAAGAAGCCGCCGATGGCGCCCCAATTCTGATAGATGAGGTACGCCGCGGCACCGATCGCGACGACGCCGGCGACGACGCCCAGCGTGATGCCGATCAGGGGCAGCATGGCGATGTTGAGCGCGCCGGCCGCGAAGGACAAAGCCGCGAACGGCGCCACCAAGCCGGCGATGACGATCGCCCCGCCGCCCAGGACGAGGAAGAGCGCTGCGAACGCGGCGGCACCGATCGCGATGGCCTTGGTGGCGTTCGGATAGCGGTTGGCGACGTCGCCGATCCACGTTGCGAAGGCGTTCGCCTTGGTGGCGACGGCATTGACGGTGGGCAGGAGCTGCGCGCCCAGGGTGATCGCCAGCGTCGTCGCGTTGATCTTGAGCTGCTTGGTCTGCTCGGCCGAATCCTTCATGCGCTCGGCGAAGTCGCGATCGGTCGTGCCGTCCGCCTTCGACGCCTCGGCGCGTATGCGGCGATATTCGTCCATGTTCTGGATCAGCGGTCGCAGGCCCTGCTGCACCTGTGCGTCTTCGAATAGGTAGCCGAGTTTCGACAAATCGCCCTTCAGCGTCTTGTTGGTCAGCTCGGCGATGGCCTCCAGCGGTGTCTTGCCCTCCGCATACGCCTTCTTCAGCGCGGCGGGCAGATCCACGCCCATCTTCTCGAACGCCTTGTTGGTGGCGGGCGAGGCGATTTTCTGCAGGATGTTGGCGAGGTTGGTGCCGGCGCTGGCCGCATCTCCGGCGCCCTTGCGCGCGATCTGAAGGCCCGCGGCGAGATCCGCCACGGCGCCTGTACCGGTCTGCCCCAACCCCTGATAGGCTGCGGTCAGCGCCGGAAAATATTGCGCCATGTCTTTGATCTCGAATGCGCCCGATTTCCCGGCCGACGCCATGATGTCGATGATGCGCTGCGTTTGCGATACGGGCACCTTCAAATTGTCGGTCGCCGCATAAGCAGCGTTCGACAGGTCCGCGATCTCGGCCTTGTACGCCGTGGCGGCTCGGCCGATCGGCGTCATCATCTTGACCGCGTCGGGCACCTTGGCGCCTAGCCCGGCGAGCGCGTCGACGCCGGCCTGCATGTCCGCCGGCATCTGGTTTGCGGCCTTGGCCGAGATGAGCAGGTTCTTGCCCAGGGCGGTCGCCTGGACACGCGACAGATCGGCCTTCTGGCCGATATCGGTCATGACCGATTCGTATTCCTGCGCGGCTTTGATGCTGCCGATCAGCGGTGCGGCCATCGCCATGCCGGTCCCGATCGCGGCGGCACCGCCGGCGGCAAGGCCGGTCGCCATGCCCTGGATCTTGGCGAAGCGGGCGCGGCCGGCCGCCATGCGGCGCTCGCGATCGGCGAGCTGGCCGACGCGGCGTTCCTGTTCGGCGATCTCGCGGTTGGTCTGAACGGCCTCGGTACGCAGGCGGCGCTGGTGACGCGCCAGATCCTCTGTGTCGATGCCGGCGGTGTGGAGCTTCAGCCCCATTTCGCTCAACGCCTGCGTCTGGCGCCGTTCGGTCGCCTCCAGCGTCGTCACCTCGCGTTCGGCCTTGGCGAGCGCGCGGGTCAGCGCCTGCGTCGGCTTGTCGGTGGCGGCGATCTCCCCGCGCAGCTCGGCGACACGCGCCTTGGATGCGTCGAGCTGGGTATTGGTCGATTGCAGCCCGGCCTTCAGGCCGCGAAAGCCGTCGATGTCGCCCTGCGCCTGCTTGATCTCCTTCAGCCGATCGCGCGTCAGTTTCAGCGCCTGCGCGGCCTTGGTCGACCCGCCGGCGATATCGCGCAGCGGGCCGGTGACGCGGTCGCCGGCCTCCAGAAGCATGCGGATGCGCAGATTGCGGTCGGATGACACGCTATTTCCCTTCCGGGTTGTGACGGCGCGCCGCGCGCTCGCGCCATTGCATCAGGTCGGACACGGACAACGCGTCCATGACGTCGGGGGGCCAGTGGAAGACGAAGGCGATATCCGCCATCGGCTCTTCTACGCGCTCTGGGAGAGCGCATCCTTCGTCGACGTCGGCAGCAAAAAATCGACGATGATCCCGGCGAATTGGGTCACGTCGGCGGGATCCATCACTTCGAACAGGTGCGCGTGCAGGATCGGGCTGGTGACGCGGGGGGCGACCATTGCGACCTGGTTGTAATCCATGCGGACGAGGCCACCGAGATTGGCGCCGCGGAGCTCCCCACCCATAGGCTTGCGCACGTGGATCGTCGTGCCCGCGGGCAATTCTACCTTGCCGTTGACGACGATGTCGTGTTCGAGGGTGAAGTCGCCGGGGGCAACAGGGGTCGGCATGTCGGTCTGGTCGCTCATCGTGAAAATCCTATCGGGGAAGCTGAGGGCGGTGGAGGACGGCGGGTTTGCGGCGCGGGCGCCGGAGGGCGCCCCTTACGTCAAAGGCCCAGGGCGGCGCGATGCGGCGCCATCAGGTCGACCCCACCGACGATCTCGATCATGCCGAGGACGTCGATCTCGATCTCGACGACGCCGTTCCACGAGAGCTTGAAGTAGACGAGCTGACTCTTGACCTTGAATTCGCTATCTTCGCCGGGCTTCATCTCGCCCATGTCGATCTCTTCGTGCCGGCCGCGGGTGACGATCTCGATCACGACGGGCTGACCGGTGTCGTCGTCGATGAACGAGCCGACGAAGCGCTGCTGCACGCCCGACAGGTTAAGCTGGCCGTATTGACGCAGGACGGCGCGCATGGGGCCGCCGTAGACCGCTTCCATTTCCAGCGGCTCGCCGCCCATGTCGACCTTTACCGGCCGGCTCATGCCGCCGGCGCGGTATTCCTCCAGCTTACGGACAAGCTTGGGGGGCGTGACCGAGACGGTTTCGCCGATAAAGGCATCGCCGTCGTTGAACATCATCATCTGCTTGAGCTTGGGGGCGATCGACATGGCGGCGGTCCTTGGGAGTGTCGGTGGGGTGGCGGGCGCGATCAGGCCGCGACGACGAGCGACGTGAAGTCGGCGAGGAATTCGTCGCTGATCTCCTGCTCGAGGAAGAGCGCTTCGAGCGGTGGTACGGGCGTGTACCGGAAGCCGATCACGAGTTTCCCGGCCTTCAGGCTGGCGTCGGGGTTACGGCTGGCGTCGAAGACGGCGACAGCACCCATCAGGCGGCCGGCGCGGGTCTCGACACGGAATTTCTCGTTGATCTGCTCGGCGATGTCCTTGGCAAGGCTGGGGCGCAGCGGCTTGTCAATTGCCCAGATCAGGCCCAGCGCGACGGTATCGGCGAGGATCTGTTGCGTGCGGGCGGCGCTTTCGAAGACGAAATCGCTGTCCGCCGCGGCGCAGGTACGGTTGCCCCAGAAGCGCAGGGCGCCGCCCATGCGAACGACGGTCACCAGGCCCGAGGCATTCAACACGTTGGCGTCGCAGTCGGGATCCTGAATGTCGGACGCGACGTCTGCGGTCAGCCCGTCGATGTCGGCGAGATCGACATTCGACAGCGTCTTGTGCCAGCCCTGCGTCTGGTCGATCGCGGCGCGCGCGCCCATGGCGACCGCCGCGATCGGCACGGGGATGCTGGCGCCGTCGGCGCCATAGGGCGCGGTCACCCCTGGCCACAGCAGGGTCAGTTCGCGCGCGTCGGCGAACAGGCCGCGGTGCGTGATCGCCTCGCCGCGGTCGAGGCCAAGCGCCTGTGCGTAGACGTGCGCCCGCAGCTTCTTGCCGACCGCAGCCAATCCCTTGGTCACCTTTTCACTTTCGAGGCCCGGCGCGCCGATGATCCGGGGATGCAGATCGAGCTGCGCGGACGCGGTCAGCAGCGCCTGCATGCCCGTCTTAACGCCGGCGACGTCGGCGCCGACCAAGGCGGTTGCCGTCGCATCGGCGTTGGCACCGGGCGCCACACGCACGACGACGACGGGGGCGGTCACCTGTCCGGCGATAGCGCGCAATGCTGCACGCAGTGTGCCCCCTGCGCCGGCCTTGGTGATGGCGTCGTCGAGATTGTCGACCTTAACCGCCGTGTCGAGCGGGAAGGCGCCAGCGACGGCGTCGGGGGCGGTTGCGACCAGGCCGATGACAGCGGTGGCGATCGTAGCGATGCCGCGCTTGGTGTTCTTCACCTCGGTGACGTTGATCCCGTGCAGGAAGCTCATGGGTGGACCTTTCAGGCGAGCGCCGAGAGGGCGCGGATGGTGGACGAGGCGGTAAAGGCGGGGTTGTCGGCGATGTCAGTGCGGCGACCGGTGACGGTCAGCACGACCTGATGCGGCTGGGCACCGGGCGAGAGGGAGATCCGCGCGATCCGGGCGCGGCCCTCCTGGCGCATCAGCGCCAGCGCTGCAGCGGCAATGACGCGCAGGCGCCCGGCCGGGTTGTTGGGCTGGTCGAGCTGGCGGGGCACGAGCGAACCGTAATCGCGACGGCCGACGCGCGTGCCTACGGGGGTCGACAGGATGTCGTCGATCGACTGGAACAGGTGGTCAGTGCCGGCGATGGCCTTGCCGGTGTGGCGGTCCATGCCGATCATTGCGGCGGTCCCGAGATCGCGGCGCCGGCCTGTACCTTCGTGTGGACGTGGTCCTTCAGGCTCTTGCCGGCGCCGACGACGTCGCCATCGGCGGTGATCGTGTCGGTCGCGTGGATCTTGCCATCGACCGTCAGGTCGCCGGTAAAGTGCAGTCCGCCGCGTGCCACTACCATCACCGTCGCATCGGCCGGCAAGTACGCCATGAGAGCGTGGGTTTCGGGATCGTAGCTGATCGTCGCGCCATCGTCGAATTCAGCAAGTGTCGATCCGTCCTGTGCAGGGTGCGGATGCGCGCTACTCGACAGACTGCCGACGATGATCCCGCGGGTGGCGTCTGCCTCGGGCGCGAGAACCAGGACACATTCGCCTACAGAGGGCGGCGACCAAATGCGTGTCTTGCCGGCGCGCGGTGCCAGCCAAGGAAGATCACCGGTCGTCAGCGCGTCGGCGAATTCCACGCGTGCGGTGCCGGCGACACGATCGACGGAAACAATGACGCCTTCACGCGCGAGATCGCCCACAAGGCGGTGAAATTCGGGAGAGTAGACCATTGCCCCGCGACCATGCGCGGGGCGTTGAACGACGCGAGGGCCTGCTCTTGTAGAATGCGCTTCTACAAGAGCAGGCGCGACCGTCCTCGCTCTTCATCTTGATGAAGATCCATCGGATCGAGACGCCCTTGTCCTGGCCACGCGGTGAAGGTGCGCGAGGTGCGGACCAGCGTAAGGGGAGCAAGGCCCCATCCGGCCAGTCCGACGAAGTCGAAATACCCCTGTGTGTCAGGCCAAGCGCTGGGACGCGGATAGGCGGCACCCCCGACGATCTCGACGCCGTCGCAGAAGGTGCGGGCGGTGGTCGTATCGCCCTGCACGTCGAAGTCGAGCGACAGGCCAAGGTGCAGCAGGGTGCCGAACGCCCGATCGTGAGCGAGGACCCGGCCGCTCACCCACTCGACTACGTTCCCGGTCGTGTGGTCGACGCCGAAGCCATATTCGACAGTCGACGCCTGCCCGCGGCCCGAGATCCCGCGCGCGAATTGCGACGCCTCGCCGCGCAGGATCACCCAGACGTCGAGATAGAAGCTGCGGAACCCCTCGGCGACGGGACTGGCCGCGCGGTTCATCTGCTGACCGCTACGGCGCAAGGCATAGCCGACGGTGCCGCCGTTCGCCGAGGTCAGGCCCTTGCCGTCCGAGATATGGGCCTGCGTGCCGTAGACGTAGGGCGCCATGATCTGCTGGTCGCGGACGAGGATTGCCGATTTGTCGAGCGCGAGGTTCTGGAAGTCGCGCAGGGGGAGCGGCGCGCCAGCGACCGGCAAGGCGCCGCCCCACTGGTTGGGATCGCGCCAGTCGAACACGAAGTCGGTCGTGCCGCGCGCGCAGGCGGCAGGATCGGCACAGAGCAGGAGCAGGCTGTTATCGTCGGTCGCATAGGTCAGCGGCGTGATCTGGGTCTTGGCCATGATCGAATCCTCAATAGATCGGGAGGGACTGGAAAATTTGGATCAGCTCTGCCGCCATCGCGCAGGCGACCATGTCGTGCCCGAGCTGGGTCATGTGGGCGCCGTCGCCGGTCATCCAGAAGGGTCCGTTGGTGGCGACGTTCATGAGGCCACGCGTCTCGATGAAGCCGGACCGCAGGCCCTTGGGATCGAGATCCGCGGCGACAGCCACGAAGCCCTGCCGTACCGCGGCCGAGCGCGTGTCGGGACTGCCGCCATCGACGCGCCGCATCACGCCCGTCTGGATCATGATGGTGCCGGCCGGGAGCCGCGCCCAGGCTGCGCGCCAATAGGCTTCCACCGCCGCTTGCAACGCCGCATCGCTCGCGTCGGTATAATCGTCGTTGATCGAGCCTTGCGTCAGGAACACGATCGGTCGCCCAGCGGTATCGGCCGCGTCGGCGAGATCGACGAGGCGATCCATGTAGCGCGGGGTGTTGGCCGAGCCGTTGGTGAAGCCCGTACCGCCGACCGAATTCTGCCAGACGTCTTGGATGCCGATCATCCGGCCGGCGGTCTGCGCCCAGCTGCCGTCGATGGCGTCCGAGTAGATCTGCCCCCAGCTATCTTGCATCGTGACGAGGCGCGGCCCGGCGACGGGCCAGCGGCGCACGGTGCTGCCCGACGTCAGCCGGATGCGCCCTAGGAAGCCGTTACCGCCCCCGAAAACGACTTCGACCCGCCGCATGCGGCGGCTGGTGTGTCCGGACTGGCTGACGCCGCCCAGCGAGTCCGAGAGCGCGAAGGTGGCACCATTGCCGCTGCCGCCCATTGCCGCGACGGGGGCCGATGGTAGCACGGTGAGCTGCCCGAAGCCTTCGATCGACACGCTGGCGATGGCGCCGGTGGCGGTGACGGCGCGCACGACGAGCTTGATCCCCGACACGGATAGCGCGTCGCCCTCGACATAGCCGGTGCCGGCTGCCGCGATGGCCGCGCGCGGGCGGATCGGCCGCATGTCTTCGCCGAAGTCGATGCAGGCGAGATATTCATTATCCGCCGGCAGATCGACTGTGTTGCCGAGGCTGGCCGGCTGATCATCGATCCACACGCGCACGATCTGGCCGCCGGTGATCGGCAGCTCGATCTGCGGGCTGTCGGTCACAAAGCGCACGCTCCATTGCGTCGCGCCTTCGCGGCTCCCGTATGCCGAGACCCATTGGCCGCGCAGATAGTCCGCCGTCCATCCGGAGGCGCCGCGGCGCACGGGGGCATGGCCGAAGCTGAGACGGGCGTCGAGCAAGTCGAGCGTCATCCGCTGCCCGGCGGGGATGACCGGACTGCCCGTCTCACGCCGGAACACCCGCGGCGGGGTGAGGTGGACGGTAGGCGCCGCCTCGAGGCGCAGGCCGCGGAGCTGGGCGGCGACCAGCGCCCGGCGGACGAGCGCCATATCGGCGGCATCGTCGATGTCGGAGGGCGGCGGGTAGGCACCTCGCGTGGCATGCACGCCACGCACGACCCGCCCCTCTTCGTCGACCTCTGCCGAGATCCATCCGCCGATCTGCGCGACCAGCCGCGGGGCAGCCAGTTCGAGCAGGGCGAGCCGATCGTCGACGGCGTCGACCGAGGGCTGATATTCACCGCGGAGCGGATGATAGCCCGACACGATGCGGCCATCGCGATCGATCACGACGTCTTTCCACCCGCCAGGGGCGTCGGTGATGCCGAGATCGGCCGCGAGACCGCCGACCGCGCCCTCGACGAGGCCCGACATGCTGGCGGCCATGGTCTTGTCGCCGACGAGGACGGGCACGCGCTCGCTCCCGTCAGGCGCGTCCAGTTCGGGAAGCAGCGAGATCTTGGCCATCGGTCAGACCTTCATGATGAAGTGGAGGGCGATCGAGGGCGGCGTCACGTCGATGGTCAGATCGTGGCTATGAGCAGCGTCGTTGAAGCTGACCGAGCCGATCAGGCCGCTTGCGGAGCCACCGGCATCGACCGCGCGCGTGGTCGTGGAAACCGATGCCCCCGTATAACTCGGCGTGACGCTGACGGTGGTTTCGCTGGCACCGAACGTCGCCCCGGGGGCATGCGCAACGCTGGCGCCGACCGGCGCGCGGCCGACGAGATTAGGGGTCACGACCGTGCCCTCGCCATCGCTGCGCGCCACCTCGCGGCCGTCGCAGATTGCCCAGCCGTCCGGCACACTCGGAGCGTCGCCATACCACATCGTCACCGTCCCGATGGGCAGGGCGCTGCGCAGGTCCGAGGGCGTCAAGGCGACGTCGGTGGCGATGCCGGTATCGCGCTCGGCAGGGGTCGCGAAACGCACCACTCCCTTTCGCGTTGTAGTACCAGGCGGATTGAGGAAATTGGTGTCGCCGAAGGTTATCCGGTCGACACCCGCCTCTGGGAAGGCGATGTCGATGACGAGCGCGAGCATCGCGTTGCTCGACTTTTCGGCGATCACGCCGGGCTGGCTGTAGGTCGCGAACAGCGTGCCATCGCCGAGGAACAGCCCGAAGCCGCGGACGGTGTAGGTCAGCGCGGCATCGTCCTGCACCGTCATGTGAACGAGGTTGTCGCCCGCCGCCTCGCCCGACACGGTCGATACACGGCGAAACTCGCCCGGTAGCGCGGTCAGCGTCGGCGCCGCGACAAATGCCGTCGCGGTGAAGGCGACCTGTGTGACGGTTAGATCGACACCGGCGTCGCTCTGTGCGGCAGTGAAACGGCCGAGACCGGCCGTCGTCATGACGAGCTTCAAGGGGATCATGGGCGGGTGTCCAGATAGGCACCGGTGTCGGCGTCCTCGATCGGCTCGCCGTCTTCGGTTTGGAGGTACGCCGCCCAATCGGGAGACGTGTCGATCGTCATCACGGCATCGTCGCGCAAGTAAGCGAGGACGCGTAGCGTCGCCTGCAACCCGACGGCGCCGGCTGCGTCGATCTGCTGCACCATCCGCATATGCTCGTGCAGCGGCTTCACGCGCGCGACCTCGCGGATGATGGCATCGGTGAAGGCGGCTTGTGCGCGGCGGCCGCCCGGCGCGATGCCGGCGGGCGTGACCATCGGCAGTACGACGTCGAAGGTGTGAGCCGGACGCCTGGGCGACGCCTGATGCCATTCCACAAGATGGGCGAGCTGATCGAACCGGGCGACGACTGTCTCGACAGACAGGCGCGTGCCTTTCCGGCGGTGCATCTCGATCGACGTAGCGACTGCGCTCCGTTTGTCCGCCTCGCTCCATTCGGCGTCCCACGCATCGACCGATAGCCCCCAGGCAAGCCATGGGAGAAGCTCGGCCGGGCACGTTGCCGGATCGTCGATCGATTCGGCCGGGGTGACGATCGGCGTCAGGCGACCGGCGCCCGCTTCGAGCGCGCGTTCGAGGCGCGTCGCGTTCGGGGGTAGCAGGCTATTCGTCATAGCCCGCATGGCCGATCGTGATGTCGGTGCACAGCGCCGCCTGCGTCAGATCACAGACGACGTCTGCGGTCGGGGCCAGCAGTTCCACGCGCTGCACGCCTTCCGCGGTTAGCGCAGCGGTCAGGCTGGAGCGAGTGATGTCACGCCCGAGCTTGCGCGAGGTGGCGAGATAGGTGTCGAGGCGGCTGCGCGCCGTCGCGAGGACGAGGGCGGCATCAGGGCCTGCGAAGGTCCAGATCCGCGCGGAAACGTCGAACGGCCGCCGTGCCGCGGAGGCTACGGTGACCAAAGCGCCGAGCGGCCGCACCGCCTTGTCGGTGACGATCACGCGTACCTTGTCGAGCAACGCCGCATCAGCCGTGCCGTCGCCGAGCGTCGACAGGACGTTGACCAGCACTTCCCCCGGATTGGGCGTGGTGGCGCTGGCGTCGAGGACGAGGGGCGAGGCGTCCTTTGCCCATTTTACCCAAGCCAGCTCAGGCCCCGCCGCTGCGAAGCCCTCGGGGCCGAGAACGATACGCGCGCGGAACGCATCATCGCCCTCGTAGACGGCGGGCGCGCCCGTGGTCGGATTGGCAGGCGTGACGACAAGGCGCGCGATGCCGATGGCGGCGCCGATATGATCGAGCGTGGCGCCAGTTGCGTAAGCGACCAGACGGGCGGTCAGGCGCTCGTTGAAGTCTTGCCGCAACAGCAGCTCGTCATAGGCGGCCACCTGCAGGATCTTGACGGCGGGATCGCTATCGACTGTCGCATCGAACGACGGCAGCAGCTCCTGCACGCGCGCCACCTTGCGGGCGAGGATCGTCTCATAGTCGAGCTGCTCGACGATCGTCGGCGGGGCAAGCCGTGAGAGGTTGACGGTGGTCGAGGCGGAGGTGGAGGACATGGCGCCGGCCATGTCGGGCGGTGCGCGAGGGCATGGCTATGGGGCGCTCTTGTAGAACCGCATTCTACAAGAGCAGACGTTCAGCGTTCGACGACGTGGGAGAGCAGCATGTCGATCGCCATGCCCCGCTCGCCCTCGGTAAGGCCGAGCAGGCCGCGTGCGGCATAGCGGACCTTGCGCCCACCCTTCACGACGCTGTCCGTGCGGCCTTCCTGGTGGACGCGCGCCAGCTCGCCGGCGCGGCCGGTGAAGCCGATCCATGCTTCCATCGCCGTCGCATCGCCGCGCAGGAACCGGCCGCCCCGCAACTTGCGGAACATCGCTGCGCGGCGGATGGCGCCACGCCGGCGGAGTTTGCCGGCGCCGGCATTCTGCTCGGCCGTATCGACGGGAAGCCATTGCGCCACCTTATCGAAGAAAAACGAGCGAATGCCGCCCGCCTCGGCATCGAAGCCCGTCATAAGCGGTCCTTGCCGGACCCAGCTTTTCATGAACACGACCCGCGGCTCGGCGGCACCCATGGGATACAGGAAGCGGACGGCATAGCCGCCGGGCTTTTGTTCGCGGGGGACATGGCGCTTGGCATAGGCGGTGCCGTCGGGGTTCTGCTGGCGGGCGATGCGCTGCGATTGGCGGTCCCGTATCGCACGGGCCATCTTGCGCAGCAGGCTGCGCTTTTCGGCCGGGGCCAGCCGTAGCAGCAGATCCCCGGCGAGCCGCTCGATCGGGGTGAAATCGTCGGTCACGGCGTCATGTCGACCACGCCGTCGATCAGGCGGACGCCGGCGACGCCGGGGAAGGCATCGGTCGGAAGCGTATCGTCGAGGTGGGTGACGTGAACGCCGCCCTGCGCCGGCGTCACGCGAACGCGTTCGGTGAGCGCGATGTCGATCGACACGTCGCACAGATCGCCGTCGAGGATCTCGGCTTCGAAGGTGAAGGGCTGGCTATCGCCCTTCTGTAGCAGCTCGGACTGATTTTCCGCGATCCACCCCAGGATGGGGACTATCAGCGTGTCGAGGTTGCCGGCGAAGTCTTGCACCACGACGTTTAGGGTGTAGCTGTACTGAAACGACAGCGAACCTGCGCGACAGCCGATCGCGCCGCGATCGATGAAGAGCGTCAGGTTTTCCGGGTTGTCGGCGAGCGGCTTGACGCTGCGCAGCAGCACCGCCTTCAGGCTGTCGGGCTTCCTCACGGCGCGGCCTTCGCTATCGGGCAGGAGCCGGGGGCATGCCAGTTGACGAGCCGGTCCTTGCTATCCGCATTGAAGCGGAAGGCGCGCGCCAAGCGGATGATGCCGGCGCGGATCGGCGCCGGGATCTGGGCGATCAGAGAGGCGTCTTCGGGCAGGCCGGCGGGGCGATCGGCGCACGTCATGAGATCGGCCGGCGGCTGGGGGGGATCCACGGCGACCGCGGCGGGCACCTCGACCGCTGGTCGCTCAACGGCTCGGTGAGCGCAGCCCGGCAACGCCGTTGACAGCAGCAAGCCAGTCAGGCCCCACGAGATTGCGGCGTTCGGCTTCGGCATCGGCGGTCTCCATGCGCTCGGCCGCGGCACGGGCGGCTTCGGCCGCAAGGCGCGCGGCCTGGTTGTCGTTGACGGTGCGGGCCTTGGCGTCGGCCATAGCCTTGGTGAAAAGATCGATCGTCTTGCGATCGACGTCGGCGCGGAATTTGACCAGGTCGGCGACGTGGCGGGCGCAGGCCGCGCCCCTGCCCCCTTGTCCGGCGCGGTCCATTCGACGCCGGAACGGGCGCAGACGATCTCGGCGCGATGCACGGCATCGTCGCGCTGCTTGATCGCCTCGGCGCGTTGAACGTACAGCCATGCGCCGATCGCGGCGACGACGACGAGCGTCAGCCATTCGCGCCCGTTGCGGATCGACCGCCAGAGCCCGATCACAGCGGCAATCCCTGCACGAACAGGCGGCGTTCCCGATCTCGCCGATCGGTCAGGCCTTTCACGGTGCAGGACCATCGGTCCGCCGCTTTCGGCACGCAGGTTTCGCCGCGGCGTCGATAGGCGGCGACCTCTTTGGCGGAAACCGTCACCTTGTTCCATGCGGCAAAGGAGGCCGCGGCCCCCGCCCAGTCGCCAGCGTTGATCCGGCGAACGAGCGTCGAGGCGCAGATCGCGCCCGTCCCCATGTTGTAAGCGAGCGACACGACGGCGGCAGCCTGGTTGCCGCGGCCATAGAGGCCCGGCGCGCAGCGCATGATCGGCTCGGCATGGGCGATCAGTGCGGTTTCCAACATCGCGTCGCACTGCGCCGGGGTGTACGTCTTCCCGATCGTCACGCCCTTGGTGATGCCGTCGCAGGCGGTCGGCACGCGGACGATGTCGAGATACGCCTTCAAATAGCGCGGGCCGGCGACATGGCGCAGCGTGATCGTCTGATCGCGCTCGACCTTGGCAGCGACGGTTCGACCGCTTTCCTCGGCTGGAACCCTCACGAACAGCGCCGCGGCGCCGATCGCGCTGCCGATCACGGCGGTGAGCGTCTTGCGGACTATGCCGGGCTTTGCCGCCGAGGGGGCCGGCGCGGGAGCCGTCATTTGCCATCCTTTCGCTTGGGGAGGAATCGCGAGATCAGGTCCGCCGGGAGCGTGCCCAGCGCGTCGGCCGCGCCCGAGATGAAGCGCGGGGCCGACTTGAAGGCGACCATGCCGATCGAGAAGCTGATGCCCTGCAGGACGAAGGGGTCGGGGGCGAGCAGCACGCCGACGATGCGAGTCGCGAAATAGCTGACGACGACGCCGACCGCGAATTGGGTGAAGCGGTCCGCCCAGGTCAGCCCCCTTTCGTAGGACACCGCGACGAGCGCGCCGAGGGCGGCCGGCGACAGGCCGATCGCGAGGGTGACGATCCAGTCCCAGACCGGGGCAAGGTGCTTCAGCATGGTGGTCAGTCCCACAGGTTGACGACGTCGGCGCGCACGGTGACGGCCGGCGTGGCGATGGCGGGGATGGTCACGACCTGGCCCTTGGGCAGGATCGGGCCAATAGCGGCGAGGCCGGGATTGGCGGCGAGGACCGTGGGCAGATCGGCAGGGCCGAGCCCGCGTTCGCGCCAGATCAGGGCGTCGAGCGTATCGCCCTGGCGCGCGCGCAGCGTGTCGGTGAGGGCGGCCATCAGATCAGGTCGATCGTAGTGCGCGTGACGCCGAGGACGTCGCGGATCGCGTGCAGCGAGTCGCGGCGCAGCTCGGTCACGCTGGGGTCGAGATCGTCGGACTTGCGCTGGCCGGCGCCGGTGATGTCGATATCGCGATAGTGCTCGACCACCTCGGCCTTGGCGGCGGTAAACACGGCGCGGCGATAGGCGAGCAGCTTGACGCTGACGCCGTCGATCGTGTCGGCGGGCACCAGTGCGAGGGAGGCGATGCCCTCGGCACGGCGGGCGGCGGCCCAGCCGGCGAGATCGCGGCCGACGGTGATGATGGCGGCGATCAGCGCCTCGCGCATCCGCGCCGGCGTCACGCCGTCGCGGATCCGCATCTGCTCGCGCCACATGACGGGATCGATGTCCGGAAAAAAGCCGTCGTTGGCGATCGGCGGCAGTGCCGGTGCAGGATCCGCGGGATCCGACAGTACGGTCGCGATGAAGTCGCTCATACGATCGCCTGGCCGAGCAGCACGGCCGCCGTCAGGAAGATGAGCAGCCCCAGCAATGCGGCCGTCGCGCCGGCCGCAACGGGATGGCAGCCGAGGATGCGATCGGTCGGCTGCGACACGATCGCCACGATCGACCCAAGCATCGTGCCGGCGATGCCGACGCCGAGGGCGGCGACGCATGCGATGAAGCCGACGATGGGGAGGACGGTGGCGATCATGGGGTGGCCTTCGAAATTCACGGGGGTGAGGACCGGGTCGAACGGCGGCCCTGCGACCCGAAGGTCTCCCGCCTCGCGCGATCCGCCCCCGAGCGCCGGGGGCGAGCTGGTCAATCGGTGTCGTTCGGTGTCGTGTCTGTGTTCCCGGTTTCAGGAACGGAGGAATGGGTCTGGTCGATGCCTTTGATCGCCGCAGCGCGGGCGCGATCGAGGCCGCGAAGCATCGTCTTGACGCCGACGCGGTCGTGCAGATCCTGCGCCCTGGTCAGGGCCGCTGCAGCGCGATCGATCGTCGGCACGATGGCGTCGCCGGTCGACATGCCGGCGGCACGGATCAGCTCGGCGCCGATCGCCTTCAGCAGCTTGGCGCGGGGCTGATCGTGCATGTCGATGCCGCCGGTCAGCGCCTCGACCGCTTCGAGAATATGGAGGGGAAACGCGTCCCCCTTGGTCTGGGCATTCAACGCCGCCTCGGCGATCAGCTCAAGGGCCAGCGTCGGGGCATCGCGTTCATAGCGCTTCGGCATCGGGATCGAGAACCGGATGACGAAGGCCGCCAGCGCGAGGGCACGCTCGTAATTCCCGACGTCGATATTCCAGACCATCAGGGTCGGCAGCACATCGTCGGCGCCGGTCGGCTCCAACGCGGAACCCGGCGCATGTCGGCCGGCGTCGAGCAGACCGTCGCACCAGGCGTCGTATTCGGGTAGCATGACGCGCTTCGCGGCGATCTTGCGCTCTTTCGACTTGATCTGGCGCAGGCGCTGGATGTCGTGACGCAGCCGCATTGCGATCGTCGCCGCGGCGCGGGCGGCGGGGGTGTTGCCGGCGGGCTGGGGCGGCGCAGGCGCCGCGGCCGGGCGATGGGCCGCGGCGGTGCGGGTGTGCCCGCCCCCGGACGCAGGAGCGGACGCCGCTTTCATGGCAAGGATTTGCTCCTGGCGGCGAGCGAAGCTCATTCGGCGTGTCCTGGTGGGGGCGGGAACGGCGGTGGGGCGTCAGGCGGCGACCGTCAGGCCGCCGGCTTGCTGCCCATGACGATGTTTTCGATTAGCGCAGCCTTGCCCATGTCTTCGACGACATAGGCATGGTTGACCGACTCGTAGTTTTCGATCTGGTCGCGGCTGGCGTTGTCCTCGATCTTGCGGCGTTCGCTGCCGATCTGTTCATAGACCGACAGGTTGGCGAAGGTCGTGATGAGGATGGCGTTCTTCGGGAACTTCGGCACGCGGATGGCCGTCAGGCCACCCAGCTTCTTGTCGGACAGCAGCACGTCGCGCGCAAGCTGTTCGGTCGCCTTGTCGCCCGAGGCGTTGACGATCGCGAAGTACTTGTCGTTGACCAGCTCGCGGCCGACGATGACGACCAGGTCGGTGTCCTCGCGATAATTTTCATGCAGCAGCTCAATGCCGGCGAACACGACCGCGTCGATGTTGACGAAATCGACCTTCGCGGTGGCGAGGTTCGACTTGTCGGCGGCCACGACTTCACCCGGACCGACGTAGATTTTGCCGGGCGCGGTGACGACGCCGGCCGCGTTCCGCGTCTCTTCCTTCAGGTCGCCGCCAGCGGCGTGACGCTCGGGCGCGTCCTCGCGGATGTGCTGGAGCCAGCCCTTGTTGACGTCCTGGAGCAGCGGGTAGGTGTCAGGATCGGTGTCCTTGGCGACGTGGGTGCCATTGAAGCCGATGGTGATGATGTCCAGCGCCTTGGCGGTGATGATCGCATCGCGGAGAAGGGGCTGGAAATTGGGCTGGTGCGCCCAAGCGTCGAGCGTCTCGTAGCGAATGAGCGTGTCGAAGTCGGTCTTTTCGCAACGATAGCGCGTCGCGTCGAGATCGCCGGGGTAGCGTGGCTCGCGGCTCTTCGTACGCGTGTCGGTGCGGCTGGCGATCGTGCCCTTCACGCCGACGCCGACCTTGTCGCCTTCCTGCGCCACTACGGGGATGATGTTGATCCGCGACAGGAAGTCGCTCGACGCCTTCAGCTTGGCGCGCAGGGTCTGGGCGACGGCGGGCAGCACCTCGAACGAGCGCGACGGATCCGCGACGTTGTTCAGCTTGCCGATCTGCTGGGTGTAGGCGTCATACTTTGCACGGGTGGCGTTGAGCATCGGGGCGGTTCCTGTGGCGGGCGTTCGGGGCGAAGGGTCTGCGGATCAGCAGTCGGTCAGTTGATCGTCCGCGCCGCCCGTCGACGGCTGGCGGCTGAAGCGCGGCTGTTCGGTGCCGGCGAGCTGCGTCTTCAAACCGGCCAGCTCGGTGGTCAGCGCCGCCTGCGCCTCGGCGATCGGCTGCACCGCTGCGGTGACGACACCGGTCACCGCCGTCTTCATGTCGGCGGTGAAGGCGGCGAAATCGAAATTATCGTTGGCCGGGGTGGGCGCGGCGGGCTGTTCCGTCTTGCCGAACTTCGCCGCGACGGCGGAAAACAGGCGATCGACGATGCTGTCGACCTTTTCCTGTTCGGCCTCGAACGCCAGCGCCGCGCGTTCGCTGGAGGTGAACAGGGTCAGGTTGTTGACGCGCAAGAAGTTGAGGCGCTGCGTCGCAATCGACGCCGGCGTGTCGGTGAACGCGAGGCCGATCAGACCATATTTGCCGGTTCCGGCGTAATTCGCCGAAAGCTCGACCGACGGGAACGGTTTCTGCTCGCGCTTGGACAGCTCGACCATCGCATCGCTGGCGTCGACCTGGGCGTACAAGGCCCGGCGCTTTTCCGTCTTGCCGGCGATCACGATATCGTCGGTCCGCGCCTCGACGGCGATAACGGTGCCATGGTTGTTGAACGGCGGTTCGGGGCTGTAGCCGCTGATGTGTTCCAGATTGCACTGGGGGGCGTACGTTTCGACGTTGAAGGTTTCGACGATGTCGTCGATCATTTCGGCGGTCACATTGCGACCGTCGCTGATCGTCTCACCCTCGACGAAGGCGCGGAAAATCTTGCTCTTGGTGCCCATGGCGGCTGGTCCCTCGATCTCTCGTCTGCGGCGCGCCGGGCGCCCGTCTTTGCAGGCCGGATCAGGGACTGAATTGCGCCCGGCGCTCAATGGCGGGGACTTGTAGAATTGCGTTCTACAAGTGCAGCGGGGGGCGGCGGCTGGGCGCGCACGGCAAGGTCGGCGCGCCATGTCGATCCTCGCCGATCCCTTAACTCTCCCGCCCGAGGAACGCCGCAGGCCCGCGCGCTCGCTATACTGGCGCGGCTGGTCGCTTGGGCAGATCGCCGGCGAACTGGATCTGAAATACGACACGGTGAAGAGCTGGGCGCGGCGCGATCGGTGGGACGATGCGCCGTCGATCCGGAAGCTGGAGGACTGTCTTGAGACGCGCCTGATGGTGCTGATCTGCAAAGAGTCGAAGACCGGCGCCGATTACACCGAACTCGATGCGCTGCGCCGGCAGGTGGAGAGCTTGGCCAAGGTGCGGCGCTATGAGGCGCCGGGCGGGCATTCCGGCGACCTGAACGACAAGGTCGCCAACCGCAACGCGGGCGAGAAGAAGCCCCGCGCGAAGAAGAACCACTTCACCGCCGACCAGGCCGCCGAGCTGAAGGCGATCTTCCTCGACCAGCTCTACGGCTACCAGGAGGCGTGGTTTGCCGCGCTATCGTTCCGCACGCGGATGATCCTGAAGTCGCGTCAGATCGGCGCGACATACTATTTCGCGTTCGAAGCGCTGATCGACGCCATCGAGACCGGGCGCAATCAGATCTTCCTGTCAGCCTCAAAGGCGCAGGCCCACCAATTCCGCTCCTACATCGTCAGCTTCGCCAAGCTGGTCGGCGTCGCGCTGACCGGCGACCCGATGCTCATCACGAGCGAGTTGCGCCCGGCGGAGGAAGCTGCGGCCGAGCTGCACTTCCTCGGCACCAATTTCCGCACCGCGCAGGGCCGGCACGGCAATTTCTACTTCGACGAATTCTTCTGGGTCCACAGCTTCGAAGAGTTGAACAAAGTCGCCAGCGGCATGGCGACGCACAAGAAGTGGCGAAAGACCTATTTTTCGACACCGTCGACGATCGCGCACGCGGCCTATCCGTATTGGACCGGCGAACGGCGCAACCGGCGCCGGAAGAAGGAAGACCGCGTCGAGATCGACGTCAGCCATGCCGCGCTGAAGGACGGATCGCAGGGGCCGGACCGGATCTGGCGCCACATCGTCAACATTCTCGACGCCGAGGAAGCCGGCTGCGACCTGTTCGATATCGACGAGCTGCGCGACGAATATGCGGCCGACGAATTTGCCAACCTGTTCCTGTGCGACTTCGTCGACGACAGCCTGTCGGCGTTCCGCTTCAACGACCTGGTCAAATGCGGCGTCGACACGATCGAGGAATGGACCGATTTTCATCCCGACGCTGCCCGGCCCTATGGCGACCGGCCGGTGTGGGCGGGATACGACCCGCAGAACAGCGAGACGGGCGACAATGCGTCGCTGTGCATCTTTGCGCCGCCTTTGGTGCAGGGCGGTCCGTTCCGATTGCTGGAACGTCACCCGCTGCGCGGCCTCGACTTCGAACAGCAGGCGACGTTCATCCGCGGCATGCTGTCGCGGTACAATTGCACGTACCTCGGCATCGATGCGACCGGCGTCGGTGCCGGCGTCTACCAGCTACTCGCCAAGCCCGACAGCGGGATCCGCGGCGTCACCCGGATCGAATATTCGCTCGAGGTGAAGGCGGCCATGATCATGAAGGCGCAGCACGTCATCAGCCGCGGTCGCCTGGCCTTCGACAGCATCTGTACCGACGTCGTCAGCAGCTTCGTGTCGATCAAGAAGACGCTGACCACGTCAGGCCGCAACGTGACGTTCAAAGCCGGCCGCGGCGGTGAGGACGGCCACGCCGATCTCGCCTGGTCGATCATGCACGTCCTGATGAACGAACCGCTCGACGGCAAGGAAGCCCAGAAGAGCACGATGGAGATCCTGTGACATGAGCAAGGCAAGCCTTCGGCGCATGGCGCGCAGCGAGGCGGCGCGCGCTGCGGCCGGCGCGATTGACGGGGGCAGGACGTCGACGGCGGTCCAGGCGTTCACCTTCGGCGATCCGGAGCCGGTGAACAGCCGGCGCGAGGTGCTGGATCTGCTGCAATGCTGGCACAACGGGCGATGGTATGAGCCGCCGATCAGCGTCGAAGGGCTGGCGCGATCGTTTCGCGCCAGCCCGCACCACAGCTCGGCGATCATCCTGAAGCGCAACCTGCTGGTGAAGTCGTTCGTGCCGTCGCCCTGGCTGTCGCGGACCGAATTCGAAAAGCTGGTGCAGGATTACCTGATCTTCGGCTTTGGCTTCCTCGAACAGCGCCGGGCCGTGCTGGGCAACCTGCTGCGGCTCGAACAGACGCCAGCGAAGTTCACGCGCGTCGGCGTCGTGCCGGGCACTCATTTTTATCTGGAGGCGGGCGGCGCGGAGAGCGAATTCCGGCCGGGGAGTGTGCTGCAGGTGATGCAGCCGGATATCAACCAGGAGATCTACGGCGTCCCCGAATATCTGTCGGCGCTGCAATCGGCGCTGCTTAACGAGGCGGCGACGCTGTTCCGTAGGAAATATTACCTCAACGGCAGCCACGCCGGATTCATCCTGCATGCCACGGGCGACTTCTCCGATGGCGACGTCGAGGCGATCCGTGAGGCGTTGAAGCGGTCGAAGGGGCCGGGCAATTTCCGCAACCTGTTCGTTCACCAGCCCGGCGGCAAGGATGGCGGGATCAAGATCCTCCCGATCGCCCAGATCGGCGCCAACGACGAATTCCTCGGCATCAAGAACGTCACGCGCGACGATATGCTGGCCGCGCACCGCATGCCGCCGGTGTTGCTCGGCATCGTGCCGGCGCAGGGGTCGACGTTCGGCAAGCCCAGCGAGGCGGTCGATATGTTCTTCGAGCTGGAGATCGAGCCGATTCAGTCGCGGCTGCTTGAGGTGAACGACCAGGTTGGCGCGCCGGCGGTGGCGTTCGCGCCGCGCAATCGTGCGCCGTAAAACGTTTCCATTTGCAGGAATATTCAACGGTCGGTAGGTTTCGCGCCACCTCCGCCACAAGCAGATAACGCTTTGTGTGACTTGCCGTTTTGAACTTGCGCTAAGCGCGTATCTTGATGTTTATCACGCAGTGATGGACGATAGAGATGAGAACACGCAGTTAGGGCAACTGCTTCGCAACCCCTGGTTCCAAGGCGCTTCTGCGCTTGGTGTACTATTAGGCATAGTTGGGTTTATCATTGGCCTCCCACCGGTCTCAGAGATCGCGTTTGGGAAAAGAATGTCATTAAAATTGGATGTGGTAAGCCAAATCCCGGTTTTCGCCGTTCGCCAACCTGTCCCAGGCCTTTCGGTGCAGCTCAATTCGCAGGATTTAACACAGTCAAAACGAGACCTTGTTGCGGTAAGATTAAGGCTTAGAAATGATGGCGAAATCGGAATAAATTCTCGGAACACGACACCTCAAGACCCCTTAGGGTTTACTGTTCGGGGTGGGGAAGTTGTTCGGCTATATGAGCGCGGCGCAACATCCGAGCATCTCCGCAAGTTGGGCATACCTGTTCGTTCGGGCGAGGCGTTTAGGTTGCCACCCGGCTTAATCATTGATCCTGCTGATTATTTGCAATTTGATCTTTTGATTGTGAGGCCAGTGAATGGCCAGTTATCTTTCCAAAGCCTTGGAAAAGTCGAGGGCCTACGTGAAATCGGGGTCGGTCGGACAGATATGACCAAACCCTCGCCCAGCGCGGCTTCAGTGGCTTGGTCCGGCGGATTATTGCCGCAATTGCTCAGAACAATCACATATCCGTTCATAGCGATCGCTATTTTAGGTGCATCGATAGCGAGCGGGTTTTGGGTTTCAACGGTGGCCAACAAAAGAAAGAAGCGACTTAGAAAAGCCTACGCCCGGGATGCGTCATTAATATGGGAAGAGGCGGACGCGAAAACGCGCAAATTGGTCACTGCGCTCTACACTGCAATCGGGCAACGCGGCCTCAACACCCTTACCGACAAAGAATTGGAAGCGGCAAAAAGAAAATCTCGAGAATCTAGGCAAAAAAAATTTGATAGATCAGGAAGGGCTGCGACAAGCGATTTCGAGATTTCTCAATGGATTGACGATTCATTGGAGGGGCCCGACATATCCTCAATGACAGCGGAGTCATTATTGTTCCGCCTTGGCATGCGAGATCCCGTCGACTTTTCTTTGGATGAGAAACTCCGTGAGGCCCTTGAATCATTTCAGGTTGCTCTTTCGAAAGCTGTTTCATCGAGCAAGCTAAAAAAATCAGAGCCGTCTAAGGAAGATTTATTTGTTACAGAGCATGGCATCACAGTTAGTAGGAGCTGGCCTTGAGCATATCTTGACTGGCATCTCTACGTCTTGACCAATGGCAAATCACTTAGACGCGTAGTCCATGCGGGCGACCGGCTATCAGCACGAAGCTTCCATTCACGTTTGAAGCCCTGCGATGCCGTCACCGCAGACCATTTTCCAAACCTACCGTTAATTTCATCCAGCGCTGACATCAGCCGTGCGCGGCGATCATCTGGCTCTTCGAACAGCGTGCGTGGGCGCAGCTCTGAGGCAACGAGGTTTTCCAGAATAACGCCGGCCTTGGTGAAGGCATAGCCATCGCGCCATGCGCGTTCGGCCCCGCGCCGCGCCGCGGCGATCAATTTCAGGCTGTCGGCCGTCATCGGATGCAGCGTCACGGCGCGCGAGGCGGCATATTGGGGCCGATCGGGGCGGTGGCGGTTGGTGTGGAAGAAGGCGGTAAGTCGGCCGGCAACGAGACCGTGCGCGCGCAATTTCTCGCCGGCGCGCATGGCATATTCGGTCAACGCACCCATGAGATGGTCGAACCGCGTCACGGGGGTGCCGAATGATCGGGTGACGGCCATCCCCTTGCGCTGCGGCTCGATAGCCTCGACCGCATTGGCGGCCTCCCCGCGCAGCTCGGCCACCAGCCGCTCCAATACGACAGTGCCGACGGCGCGGGCTTGTTTCATCGGCATATCGCGCAAGGCCGCGGCGGTGCGGATGTCGAGATCCAGCAGCTTCGTCGCCGTCGCGCGGCCGACCCCCCAGACGTCTCCGACCTCAATCACGTCCATGACTTTGCGACGCACGGCGTCGTCGCGCAGGTCCGCCACCCCGCCGAATCGCGGATCTGTCTTGGCGGCGCGGTTCGCCAGCTTCGCCAGCGTCTTCGTGCCGGCGATGCCGACGCAGGTCGGAATGGTCGTCCATTGCTGCACCTGGTTCCGCATCGCCTGGGCATGCGCGACCAGGTCGCGGTCTTCGAACCCCGCTAAATCGAGGAACGTTTCGTCGATCGAGTAGATCTCGAAGTCTCGCGCGAAGGCTTCGCAGGCGGCAATCACGCGGCGCTGCATGTCGCCGTACAGCGTGTAATTAGACGACAGAACGCGGATGCCGTGTCGGCGCACCATGTCGCGCAGGTGATGGATGGGATCGCCCATCTTGATGCCCAGGGCCTTCGATTCGGCCGAGCGGGCGATCACGCATCCGTCATTGTTCGACAGGACGACGACGGGTACGTCCTTCAGGCTGGCGTCGAAGGCGCGCTCGCACGAGACGTAATAGCTGTTGCAGTCGATCAGCGCGATGGGCGTGGTCACGACAGCCGGCGCGCGACCGCGACGACGACGCCCCAGATTTCGACATATTCGTCGACCAGGATGGGCGGATAGCCCTCGGCCTCGGCCACCAGCCAGTGTCGTCGGTCGATGAAGCGCAGCCGTTTGAGGGTGCGCTCGCCGTGGACCAGCGCCACGACGATCGAGCCGGGCCGCGCTTTCTTCGCGCGGTTGACGACGACCAGGTCGCCGTCGCTGATGGCGGCGCCCGTCATGGAATGGCCCTCGATCCGCATCAGGTAACTCGCGGCCGGATGTTCCATTAGATAGGCGCCGAGGTCGATCGGCTCTTCCATGTCGTCCTGCGCCGGCGAGGGGAAGCCGGCGGGGGTGCGCGTCAGGAAGAGCGATGCCTCACGGGGGATCAGCTCGAAAGGGACGTCGATGAGTCGGAGCGTCTGCATCCCGCAGCATGTAGCGCGATGCGGAACACAAAGGGAACGCAGATTTTTAAATGACGTCCTGCCCGACGCTATGACGGTCGCCGCTAAGCCCCGCAGGGCGCGATAGACGCGATGGTCGATCCGAACTGCTGCCCGGCCTGCGCTGCGCCCCACGGGGCACCGCCGGCCAGCAGCCGGCCGACCGCAGCCCGACCCTGCCACCCCGAATTACGCGCTTTTCCCCCCACCTCGCCCGCGCCCTTTTCGTGTCGCTTTTGGTGCAGTCATCGACGCCCAAGCGCCCCGGCCTCAATCCTAAGGTTTGGGGCTTATGAGGAATATCGATCACCGGTGCGTTTCGGTGCAGCGACGGGTCAAATCGAGCTGCGGCAGCGGTTGACAGGCGCCAGAATTCGCATGCTCCCCCTAGGGAGCCTCGGGGCCGCCCAAGCGGCCACGTCCGACAGCGGTCGCTTGACGCTGTCAGGGCATTGGCTCGGGGCCTAGGGGCTTGGTGAAGCAGCAAACAGCGCACGGCGTAGCCGTTCCTTTTATCTTTGATCCTTACAGGGCCTCTGTCTGTCCGCTCGGCGGATTTGCACCCTCAACGGCATCGCGGAGCCGTTCGAGGACAGCGCGCAATCCGGGGTCGGTAGCCTCGGCGATGACGTCGTTTACGGTACTGGTCTCCAGCTTGCGCTGACGGGCAAGCTTGTCGGCGACGGCGCGCACGAACTCCGTCGGACGGCGCAGCATGCGGCGGACGCGCTCCTTGGCCGTCGCCGGCGTCTGAAGGATGTAGGCGTTGGCGATCTGCTCGGTCTGCTGCTCGTCAGGCTCGGCATTCTCAATCGGCTGGCATCGCCGGATCCAGTCGAGGTAGCCATGCTCCTTGAGGCGCGTCAGCGCCGCGTGCACGGCGCTGCGCGATCGTCCTATGGCATCGGCGATCCAACGCACGGTCGGATCTAGGCGGCCGGTCTTCTTACCGCGGAGGCGCAGCAGGTAGCGATACACCTGCAACCCAACGCCGCCGATTGCACCATTGCGCTTTCCGGGGAGCTTCGTCTCACGCTCGAATTCCTCAAGATCCCGCATGCGTGCGTTGTGTTCCGACTTCGGGAACATGTTATGTTGCCGCCACAAGGCCATCTCCGCACCGCCGGCATTATGGCTGTTGCGACGCACCGGTTGGCCTGTGCGCTGGCGCAGCGGCTTGCCGCCGGCCACCTCATGAACCGACCGGGCGCTCACAGTGCGCCCCCGAGGCCCGTCAGCCGTGCTGTCGCAGCCCTTCCAGCAGACTGCGGGGCGGCGCGAGATCCTGCACCAGCATGTCGGCCCATTGCTGCGCCAGCTCGCGGCGCCGGGGCATGTAGGCGGCGCGGTTGTAATGCGCCTCGACGCCGCCCAGCACATGGGCCAGCATTAGTTCTACAATCGCCCGATCTGGGGCCACACCGGTGCCCCCGCGGCTGTGATACTCCCGCTCCAGCGCTTCGTTCATGATCGTTGAGAACGTGCTGCGCCATCCATGCGGCACATGCACGCCCGTGAAGCCCGCTTCCCGATACACCTTGCTGATGGTGCTGTCGCTCAGCGGCCGTCGAGGATGACGGATACTGCGAAAGATCACCGGGCCATTGCCCGAAAACGTCATCGCCAGCTTCACGACCTCCACGGCCTGCCGAGAGAGCGGCACGATGAAGTCGTAGGCCGCGTCGTTCTTCTGCTCCAGCACGAGCTTCATTTTCGCAGCCGGGATACGCCAGAGAGGCTCCGATCCGTCGAGCCCCTCGAATTCCTGCGGCGCCGCCATGCGCAGCACGCCCGATCGCACCGCGGTCAACGCGAGCAGTCGGGATGCAAGCTTCGTCAGCGGGTGCGCCGGCTGCTCTTCCACCTTTCGCAGGACGTTCCGCGCCGCCTCGATCGTCCGTACGGCAGGCTGCTTGCCCCGCAGTATCGGGGAAAGGCCCTTCTGCGCGACGGCCGAGGGATCGAGCTGCACAATACCCCGCCCGATCGCCATCGCGAAGACGTCCGATATCCGCTGTCGAGCGCGATGCGCTGTCTCGATCGCGCCGCGCTGTTCGACCGCGCGCAAGAGATTCGCCACCATCGGTGTCGTGATCGTGTCGATAGGCAGGTGCCCCAAGGTTGGAAAGACGTCGCGCTCCAGGCTCGCCTTCACGACCTTCGCGTGCCCCTTGGTCCAGATCGCAGCCTGGCTTTCCAGCCAATCCTCGGCAATCGTCCTGAAGGTCGCACCCATTCGCGCGATCTCGGCAGCCGCCCGCTGCACCTTGTCGATCGCCGGATCCACGCCGTTGATCAACTGTCGCGAAGCATCCTCGCGCATCATCCGCGCCTTGGCTGGCGTGATGCTGGGATAAGGTCCGAAGACCAGGCGCTTTTCTTTGCCGCCGATTCGATACTTCCAGCGCCAGCTTTTGAAGCCGGTCGGCGTCACGTACAGGTACAGCCCCTGCCCGTCCGCGAGCTTGTACGGCTTGGCCTTCGGCGGGGCTTTCTTGCAGGCGATATCCGTCAGCACCGAGTGCCCCCAGCCTGGGATAGCGGTGCCCCCAGAATGCCCCCAAAAAGTCTGCGCTGCATGGCGACGGTATGAGACGGCGTGAGACGGCCCGCAAGGGCGTAAATGACGCTAATCCCACCCCTTTCGGGACGGGATGAGACAGCGTGAGATCGGCGATTGGTGCCCCTGGCCGGACTCGAACCAGCATGCCTTGCGGCGTTCGATTTTGAGTCGAATGCGTCTACCAATTTCGCCACAGGGGCAGCGAAGCATCGCCCGATAGCGGGGCGGGCGGGGGTTCGCAAGGGCCGTCACCCATCCGCATACGTCGCCCGGTGAACCCGGCCAGCCACCGCGGGGCACGCGCCTGCGTCATGGAACCGGAGCGCGCCGACGGTAACTCAACGCTTCGGCAACATGCACGCGCCCGATCGTCTCGCTCCCGGCCAGATCGGCGATGGTGCGCGCCACCCGCAGCACGCGGGTATAGCCGCGCGCCGACATCCTCATCACCTCTGCCGCCTGCGCCAGCAGCGCGCATCCCGCCGGATCGGGGGTCGCGACACGATCGAGCAGCGCCCCGTCCGCCTCCGCATTGGTACGCGCCTCCTCGCCGGCATAGCGACCGGACTGGATCGCGCGGGCGGCGGCGACGCGCGCGGCGACCTGCGCCGATCCCTCGACCGGCGGCGGCAGGATCAGGTCAGCGGCACTCACCGCGGCGACTTCGACATGCAGGTCGATGCGGTCGAGCAGCGGTCCCGACACCTTCGCCTGATAATCGGCGGCGCAGCGCGGGGCGCGGGCGCAGGCAAGGCTGGCATCGCCCAGATGCCCGCACCGACACGGGTTCATCGCCGCGATCAGCTGCACCCGCGCCGGAAAGGTGACGTGCGCATTGGCGCGTGCGACGCTGACCACGCCCGCCTCCAGCGGCTGGCGCAGCGAATCGAGCACGGCACGCTGGAATTCCGGCAGTTCGTCGAGGAACAGCACGCCCAGATGCGCCAGGCTGACCTCGCCCGGCTTAACCTTCAGTCCGCCTCCGGTCAGCGCCGCCATCGATGCGCTGTGATGCGGGCTGCGAAAGGGGCGATTGCGCGTCAGCCGTCCACCGGTCAGCGTGCCCGCGACCGACTGCACCATCGACACCTCCAGCGCCTCGGCGGCATCGAGCGGCGGCAGGATGCCCGGCAGGCAGGATGCCATCAGCGACTTGCCCGCACCCGGCGGGCCGACCATCAACAGGTTGTGGCCACCGGCAGCGGCGATCTCCAGCGCGCGCTTGGCGACCTCCTGCCCCTTCACCTGGCGCAGGTCGGGGCCATGGCCGGCGGGCTCCACCGTGCCGGCGGCAGGTGGGGAAAGCAGGCCATGGCCCTTGAAGTGGTTGATGAGCGCCAGCAGGTCCGGCGCGGCGAGCACGTCGACCGACCCCGCCCAGGCCGCTTCCGATCCCTGCGCGGCGGGACAGACCAGCCCCCTGCCCTCGCCCGCAGCGTGCAACGCGGCGAGCAGCACGCCGGGCGACGGGGCGATGCGCCCGTCCAGGCCCAGTTCGCCGACGACGACATAGTCCGCCAGCGCCTCGACATCGATCACCGCCATCGCGCCCAGCAGCGCCAGCGCGATCGGCAGGTCGAAATGCGACCCCTCCTTGGGCAGGTCCGCCGGCGACAGGTTCACCACGATCCGCTTCGGCGGCAGCGCCAGGCCGAGCGCGGAGATCGCGCCGCGCACCCGTTCCCGGCTTTCCGCGACCGCCTTGTCCCCCAGCCCGACGACGATGAAGTTCGGCAGACCGGGGATCAGCTGCACCTGCACCTCGACCCCGCGCGCTTCCAGCCCCAGGTACGCCGCCGTCTGGACGATCGCCACCATGTCAGTCTCCTCATGTCACGCTGGCGTCACCACCGGGTCATAACGATATTCGCAGGGTGAGAAAGAGACCGTTTCGAACATTTCCTTGCCGTCTTGTACAAATAACACACCAGCCCCAAGTGAGCAGCATGCAGGATCGCCATCCCGTCAGTCGCGCGTTGCAGCTCGTGCTGGGCGGCCTGCTGATCCTCGGCGCCGCGGTCGTCGGGCCGCTGCCGGGACCGGGTGGCATCTTCCTGTTCGCCGGCGGGCTGGTGCTGATCCTGCGCAACTCGCGGCTGGCGCAGGTGAAGTTCGCCCGGGCCAAGCGTCGTTGGCCGCGGATCGGCGGCCTTGTCGACCGGACGATGCGGCGGCGGAGCGCGCTGCGCCGCCATGCCCGCGACAAGCGGCTGCGTTCGCGTTGACTTATCCGGCGCCTCTCGGTAAGCGCACCCCATCAAGGCCGTCCCGCGTGGCGGCCGTTTTCTATTCAGACGATCAGGGAATGAATCATGAAGCGGACCTTTCAGCCGAGCAACCTGGTGCGTGCACGTCGCCACGGCTTCCGCTCGCGGATGGCCACGGTGGGCGGTCGCGCAGTGATCCGCGCACGCCGGGCCCGCGGTCGCAAGAAGCTGTCGGCGTAATCCACACCCCCGCCGACAGCGCCGTCATCACGACGCTGTCGCTGCGCCGCGACTTCCTCGCGGCGAATGCGGGACGGCGCGCACCGATGCCGGGCTTCGTCCTGCTGGTGCGCGACCGCGAAGACGGTGACCCCGCGATGCGCGTCGGCTTCACCGTCACCAAGAAAGTCGGCAACGCCGTCGTCCGGAACCGCATGAAACGGCGGTTGCGGGCGTTGGCGCGTGAACTGTTGCCGGCGGGCGGCATCCGCGGCGCGGATCATGTGCTGATCGGCCGCGATGGCGGCATCGAGCGGGACCATGCCGCGCTGAAGGCCGAATTGGCCAAGGCGCTGGCAAAGATTGGCCGCGGCGAAAGCGCACCGTCACGACCGCGTCATCCCGGCAAGCCGAAACGGTGATCGCCCGCGCGCTGATCCTGCTGGCCCGCGGCTGGCAATTGGGACCGTCCGCGGTGTTGCCGCCGACCTGCCGTTACCAGCCGTCGTGTTCCGCCTATGCAATCACCGCCCTTCGCCGCTATGGCGCGGCGAAAGGGAGTTGGTTGGCGGTAAAGCGGATCGCGCGCTGTCATCCTTGGGGCGGGTACGGACCCGATCCCGTCCCTTGAGCCAAGACGGGGCAAGACCTTGAACAAAGAACGCCAGAATTTCGTCCTGTTCGCGGTCATCGCCGCGCTGATCCTGTTCGCGTGGCCGCTGATCCAGGGCAAGTTCTTCCCCGTGGCGAACCCCCCGGTGACGAAGATCGTCAACGGCAAATCGGTCCCCGTCGTCGCCAACAAGACCGCCGACCCCACTGCCGACACTCCCCGCGCGGTGCGCAACCGCCAAGTCGTGCTGGGCGAATCCCCGCGCGTCCGCATCGACACGCCGACGCTGCGCGGCTCGATCAACCTCAAGGGCGCGCGCATCGACGATCTGGTGCTGGTCAAGTACAAGGAAACGATCGCCAAGGATTCGCCGCCGATCCGCCTGCTGTCCCCCGCCGGCGCGCCCGAGGCCTATTTCGCCGGCTTCGGCTGGCGCGACGACGGCCTGAAGCCGCCCGCGGCGGACGCGGTGTGGACCGCATCGTCGCAATTGCTGGCGCCCGGTCGTCCGGTAACGCTCACCGCCGCAAACGCTACGGGTCAGCGCTTCGCGATCGAACTGTCGGTCGACGATCAATATATGTTCACCGTCAGGCAGACGGTTCAGAACGGCGGCGGCGCCCCGGTGCCGGTCGCGCCCTATGGCTACGTCAACCGCGTCGGCGTGTCGAAGGACCCCGGCACGTGGCAGATCCACACCGGCCCGATGTCCGTCCACGGCGGCGGTGCCGATTACGGCACCAAGTTCAAGGACCTTGACAAGGCGCCCGAGAAATTCACGACCACCGGCGGCTGGCTCGGCTTCACCGACAAATACTGGCTGACCGCGCTCGTCCCCGATCAGGCGGCGCAGTTCGACGGCCAGTTCCGCGCCGGCACCAACACCGCCTATCAGGCCGATTACGCCTTTGCGCCCAAGCTGCTGCCCGCCGGTCGCGCGATCACCCAGACCAGCCGCTTCTTCGCCGGTGCCAAGGAGGTGAAGGCCCTTCAGCATTACGAGAACGATGCCGGGGTCGCGAAGCTGGACAAGGCGATCGACTGGGGCTGGTTCGAGATCGTCGAAAAGCCGATCTTCACCTATCTCGACTGGCTGTTCCGGATGATCGGGAACTTCGGTGTCGCCATCATCCTGCTGACGCTGACCATCCGCGGCCTGATGTTCCCGATCGCCCAGCGCCAGTTCGCCAGCATGGCCAAGATGCGCGCGATCCAGCCCAAGATGAAGGCGATCCAGGAACGCTTCAAGGACGACAAGCCCAAGATGCAGCAGGAGGTGATGGCCCTCTACAAGACGGAGAAGGTCAACCCCGTCTCCGGCTGCCTGCCCACGCTGCTCCAGATCCCGATCTTCTACGCGCTGTACAAGGTGCTGATGCTGACGATCGAGATGCGGCACCAGCCGTTCGTCGCCTGGATCAAGGATCTGTCCGCGCCCGATCCGCTGACCCCGCTCAACCTGTTCGGCTATCTGCACTTCACCCCGCCGCACATGATCGCGATCGGCGTCGTGCCGATCATCCTCGGCATTTCGATGTACTTCCAGTTCAAGCTGAACCCGGCGCCGATGGACGACACGCAGAAGCAGGTGTTCGCGATCATCCCATGGGTGCTGATGTTCGTGATGGCGAGCTATCCGGTCGGCCTGCAAGTCTATTGGATCGCATCGAACTTCCTCGCGATCCTGCAGCAGCGAGTGCTGTATGCCCGCCATCCCGGCCTCAAGATCGCGGCCGCCAAGTGAGCGACGAGCCCCATCCGAACGATGCCGTGCCGGGCGAAGCCGTCCCGCACGACGTCGTCGCACCCGCCGGTGACGGGTTTTCGCCCGACCTGATCGAGCATGCCCGCAAGACCTTCGCCGGTCCGATCAGCTTCCTGAAATCCGCGCCTGCGCTGGAGCATCTGCCCGCGCCGATCGTGCCGGAGGTGGCGTTCGCCGGCCGTTCGAACGTCGGCAAGTCGTCGCTGCTCAACGCGCTGACCGGGCGCAACGGGCTGGCGCGGACGTCGAACACGCCGGGCCGGACGCAGGAGCTGAACTTCTTCGATGTCGGCCTGCCGCTGACCTTCCGGCTGGTCGACATGCCCGGCTATGGCTTTGCCAAGGCCCCCAAGGATGTCGTCCGCAAATGGCGTTTCCTGGTCAACGACTTCCTGCGTGGTCGCGACACGCTGAAGCGGGCGCTGGTGCTGATCGATTCGCGCCACGGCATCAAGGAGGTCGATCGCGACATCCTCGAGATGCTGGACAAGGCGGCGGTGAGCTATCGCCTGGTCCTGACCAAGGCGGACAAGGTCAAGGCTACCGAACTGGCCGACGTGATGGCCAGCGTCGCCGCGGAAGCACGCAAGCGCCCCGCCGCCCATCCGGACATCCTCGCGACATCCAGCGAAGGCGGCATGGGCATCCCCGAATTGCGCGCCGCGGTGCTCGAATCGATCGGCTGACCGCACCTGTTGGTCGGAACTCGCGATAAGGTATTGTAACCGGGCAAAAATCCGCCCGCCCTGTCCTGCACGACGGTAAGGCGCCATAGCCCGGCGGTGACGCGCGCCGCGCTCGATGGTCCGGAAACGGAAACCATCGGCGCGCAACGTTTCCGTACGAGTGCCCCACTTGTCCACGTTGCCGCTGCACGCTGGACCTCCCCGCGACCCGCCGCTACCCCGTCGTCCATGAAGCTCATCATCGGCAACAAGGCGTATTCCTCCTGGTCGCTGCGCGGCTGGCTGGCATGCAAACAGTCCGGCCTCCCGTTCGAGGAGGTGGTCGTGCCCCTCTACGATGCCGAATGGGATCGACGCCGCGAGGGCGCGGAATTCGCGCCGTCGTCGGGCAAGGTACCGATCCTTTGGGATGGCGATGCGGTGGTGTGGGACAGCCTCGCCATCGTCGACTATCTCGCCGACAAGGTCGGCCGCGACCGCTTCTGGCCGCAGGACGAGGCGCCGCGGGCGATGGCGCGATCGATGGCGGCAGAGATGCATTCGAGCTTCACCGCATTGCGCCGCAAGCATGCGATGAACATCCGCCAGGTCTTTCCCGCCACCCGCCCCGACGACGACGTGCTCGCCGACCTTGGCCGGATCATGGAATTGTGGGCGCAGGCCCGCGCCCGCTGGGGAAGCGATGGCGCGTTTCTGTTCGGCCAGTTCGGGGCGGCGGACATCATGTTCGCCCCTGTCTGCACCCGCATCATCTCCTACCAACTGCCGATCGCCCGCTTCGCCGCCGCCTATATCGATGCGGTCATCCAGCATCCCTGGATGCAGGACTGGATCGCCGGCGCGCAGGAAGAGGATTGGGTCATCCAGCAATACGAACAGTCGCCCGCATGAGCCGGCGCGCGTGATCGACGTCCTGGCGCTGGCCCAGGCACTGCTGCGGGCGGACAGCGTCACGCCGGCGCGCGGGCCGGTGTTCGACGTGCTCGAATCGGCGCTGGTGCCGATCGGCTTCGCGGTCGACCGCTTCGTCGTCGGCGAGGCGCCGGACGGCCCGGTCGAGAACATGATCGCGGTTCGTCCCGGCGCGTCGACGCACCTCGCCTTCGCCGGCCATGTCGACGTCGTCCCGCCGGGCGAGGGCTGGCACGGATCGCCCTGGTCGGGCGAGGTGCGCGGCGACCTGCTCTACGGTCGCGGCGCGGTCGATATGAAGGGCGCGGTGGCCGCCTTCGCCGCCGCCGCGTCCCGCACCGCCGGACCGACGCTCAGCCTGCTCATCACCGGTGACGAGGAAGGGCCGGCGACCTATGGCACCCCGCTGCTGATCGAGCGGCTAGCGGCGCGCGGGATCGCGCCCGACCTTTGCCTGGTCGGCGAACCGACCTCGGTGCGGCAGCTTGGCGACATGGTGAAGATCGGGCGGCGCGGCTCGGTCAACATCTGGATCGAGGTGCCGGGCCGGCAGGGCCATGTCGCCTATCCCGGCCTCGCCGACAATCCGGCGGGCAAGCTGGCGCGCGCGCTGGCCGCGCTGGAGGCGATGGGCCTCGACCACGGCAATGCCTGGTTCCAGCCCTCGAACCTCGAAATCACCGACATCGCCGTCGGCAACGCCGCGCACAACGTCATCCCCGCCCGCGCGACCGCCCGGCTCAACATCCGCTTCAACGACGAACAGCGTGGCGCCGACCTGGTCGACCGCGTGACCACCGTGGTGCGCGAATATGCCCCCGGCGCGATCGTCACAGGCAAGGTGTCGGGAGAGGCCTTCCTGACCGAACCCGGCGCCTTCACCGCGCTGGTCAGTGCCGCGATCGAGGCGCGCACCGGTATCGTACCCGAATTGTCGACTTCGGGCGGCACCTCCGACGCGCGCTTCCTCTCGAAACTCTGCCCGACGATGGAATTGGGCCTCATCAACGCGACGATGCACCAGATCGATGAGGCCGTCGCCGTCGCGGACCTCGAAACGCTGACCGCCATCTATGCCAACGTGATCGAACGGGTGGGCTAACTCGGGCCGGCCATCCCCCCATCGTCATCCCGGCGAACGCCGGGACCCATGGGCACGCTGGATTCACCGCATCACGGCTCGCCTGCCGATCGAACCATGCATCGCGGCCGTCGCCGGGATGACGGGCACAGATGCGACGACGTCGATGCAAACCGTCACGAAAGAGGGTGATTCACGCGGAGGCGCGGAGGCGCGGAGGTGTCGCGCCTAGCCGCAGGCGTGGCCCGTTCATCATGTCTGTCGGGAAGGCTGAAGACAGCCTGCGGCGCACCATCTCCACGCCTCCGCGCCTCCGCGTGAACCATCTTGCTACCGGCCGTCACGCCTCCGCGACACCGAACCCGGATGACGCGACCCTCGCAGCGCGACGCCGCTAACGCCCACGCCGCAGCACGATGTACAAAGCCCCCTGCCCGCCATGTCGCGGATGCGCGCCCCGGACGGCGGCGATCGCATCGGCATGGCGCGACGCGGCGAGCCAGTCGGCGATCGCCGCGCGGATGGCGCCGCGCGCGTGCGGACGTTCGCTCTCCGGGCGTGGCGGCTTGCCGGTCACCAGCAGCAGTACGCGGTCGCCACGCGCGATCGCACGCGACAGCCCGTCGTCCAGCATCGCATGCGCCGACGACAGCGTATGACCATGCAGGTCGATCGAACTGTCGGGGCTGACGATGCCGCGGGTCAGCCGCTTGTCCCAGCTGCCATCCAGCGTGTTCTGGCGCGGTGACGGTGGCGGCGGTGCCACGACCGGCCTGGCCGCGACCGCGCGACCCGCCGCGACGGCGCGCACCAGCGCCTTGGACGATTTGGTCGCCTTGACCGGTGCTTGTGCCGGCGGCGGCACGGCCGGGCGCGGGGCGGGCGGCGGCACCGCGCGCAGCGGCTTCACCGTCGCCATCACCCGCGCCCACAGGTCGGCTTCGTCAGGGTTGAGCTGGCGCACCTGTCCCCGTCTCGAACGATGGCACGGGCTGGTTGCCCTGTACCCGTGCCAATGTGCCGATCGGCAACAGCAGGAACGCGGTCCCACGCGCCGCCATGCCGCCCGCGGTGGCCTCCGCCACCGGGCCGGCACCCCAGAAGGTGTCGAAGCGGTTGCTGCCCTTGATCGCGCCGCCGGTGTCCTGCGCCACCCACAGGCCGGATGCATCCTGCCGGTCCATCGACAGGAACACCGGCGCGCCGAGCGGCACGTATTTGACATCGGCCGCAGCACTGACACCACCGTTGACCACATAACCCATCGCGCCGACCGGCGGCGTGTTCAGTTCGCGGAAGAACACGAAGCTCTTGTTCTCGGCCATGATCGCCCGGCCCTCGTCGGGGTGCGCGTGCAGCCAGGCGACGATCCCCCGCATGGATGTCTGGCCGGGTTGCAGCAGCCCCCGCGCCTTCATCAGCGCACCGATACCTGTATAGTCCCGCCCGTTCTGCGTGTCGTAGCCGACGCGCATGATCCCGCCATCGGGCAGCCGCAGTCGACCCGAACCCTGAATCTGGAGGAAGAACACCGCCGCTTCGTCCGCCCCCCAGGCGAGCACCGGCGCCTTGCCGTCCAGCACGCCCGTGTCGATCGCGGCGCGATCGTAATAGGGGATCAGATTGCTGCCAGACACGCGTCCGCGCACCTTCTTTCCCTTCAGCGCATCACTGAACTGGCCGAGATCGACGTCGATCAGGTCGTTTGGCCGCGCGTAGATCGGCACCGTATACCCCGGGCGCCGCTCACGTGAGGCGGCGATTTCCGGCTCGTAATACCCGGTCGCGAATGCCCTGCCGTCGGCGACCTGGACGGCCTCGAAATAGCTCGCAAAGAACGCGCGTGCACCGCCCCGCGCCACGTTGGCCGCCGCGCTGCATGCCGGTTGCCAGTCGCTGCCGCGGGTCAGGCCCGACGCATCGGTGCGCCGCATCAGGCCGGGACAACTCGACAGGAACGCCCGGCGCGCCGCCTCGGCCTGTTCGTCGGTGAACGGCAGGGTCGCGACCGACGGACCGGGAACGATGCCTGCCGTCGCGGCCGTGGTCGCTCCGGGGTTGGCCGGCACGGGGACCGCAAGCAGCGGCGTGGCACCCCTGATCTGTCCATCGAACGTGCGGCCACTCGCGATCTGCTGGCCGGCGGCCTGCTGACCCGGTGCCGCGGGCCGCGCGGTCGGCCGCACATATTGCCCGGCCGTCTGGCGTGGTGGTGGCGCTTGCGTGGAAAGGGGCACCACGCGACCACCGCACGCGCCGAGCGCCATGGCCAGCGCGATGCTGGCGATCGTACGTCTGCCGGTCATTCTTGATCCCCGTCTACCAGCATCGACGTCTGTTATCATCGATGTCTGCCCGCATGGATGGCCCGCATCGCCGCGGGCGCGTGGCGCCGGCTGTGCCGAAGCCGGCGGACGAGGACAAGCCGTTGTTTCACGACGGGCCGATAGTCGCCGAAAGCCGCGCGCCTATTCCTCGTCGGTGTCGGCCAGCTTCCAGTTGGGATCGCGGCTCTTCAACGTGCGGGCAAAGGTCCAGACGTCGTGGGTCTCGACCGCGTCGGTCAGCGATCCGGCAATCACGTTACCCTCCGCGTCGCGCGTCACCGCGGCGATGTCCGCATCGAAGCGCACGGTGATGCGTGCCTCGCGACCGTCCAGGCCAGCGTCGGCGATCACCGCGCGCTCGATCGAGATCAGGCGATTGTCGAGCGTCTCGCCGGCATCGCGCCGGGCCGCGATCGCCTCACCGAAGGCATGGGCGACATCGGGCTGCGCCAGTTCGGCCAGCGCCGCTTCGTCACCGGCCCAGAAGGCTTCCAGCGTCATGCGATACGCCGCCTGCGCGCCGCCCAGGAACTGGGTGACGTCGAAACCCTGTTCGCCGGCGATGATCGCCCGCAATCCGGCCTCGGCCCGCGGCTCGATGTTCCGGTTGACCGTTTCGCGCGCATCCGGCGTCGCATCGATCGTGCGCGGCGCGACGGGCAACGCCGTGGGACGATCCTCGGCGGCACGTGGCAACGGCTGCTGTTCGTGGCCGGTCCGCTTGCCGAGCACGCTGTAGAGACGGAGCGCCAGAAAGGCCGCCACCATCGCGAGAAGAACTACGTAGAACACCGTGCCTCCGATCTTGACCGATACATAGGCCGAAAGCCCCTGTTATTCAAACGACACTGTCATACCATGACACCCGGCCGACGTTGTAAGTGCGGACGGGCGCTGCTAGGCGCGGGCGCCATCGGCATCGAACGCCCGACGGGCTGCTTCGGTCCCCCTTTCTCCGCTCCACTCTCGAGGATCATATCATGGCCGACCAGGACAACGGCACCACGATCGACACCCAGCCGGCGACCAACGGCGACGACACCGCGCCCGCTGCCGGCCTGATCTCGCAATACGTCAAGGACCTGTCGTTCGAGAATCCGAACGCGCCGGCGATCTTCCAGAACCCCAACCCGCCCGCGATCGACGTGCAGTTCAACATCGGTACGGCGCAGGTCGGCGAAGAGGTGCACGAGGTGCTGCTGAAGATCGACGTCAAGGCGGATGCCGATGGCCAGACCGCCTTCATCGTCGACCTCACCTATGCGGGCCTGTTCGGCCTGCGCAACGTGCCGGCCGATGCGATCCAGCCGTTCCTGCTCGGCGAAGCGCCCCGCCTGCTGTTCCCCTTCGCCCGCCGCGTGCTCGCGGATTGCGTCCGCGACGGCGGCTTCCCGCCGCTGCTGCTCGAACCGATCGACTTCGCGCAGCTGTATCTCGCCCAGTCGCAGCAGAACGGGTCCGACCAGAACGGGTCGTTCCAGGTCAGCGACGTCGGCCACGCCTGATCCTCAGGGCGGGGGCGGACGGCTGTGAACCTGACCAAGGCGCTCGGCTCGGTCGGCGGGCTGACGCTCGCCAGCCGGGTGCTGGGGCTCGTGCGCGATTCGCTGTTCTTCCGTTTCGTGGGGGCAGGCTTCGCGTCGGATGCGTTCATGATCGCGTTCCGCCTGCCCAACCTCTTCCGTGCCCTGTTCGCGGAAGGCGCCTTCTCCGCCGCCTTCATCCCGATGTTCAACCGCAAGGTGGCAGAGGGTGACCGGACGGCGGAGGGGTCCGGCCTCGCCCACGGCATCGCCTTTGCCGAAGATGCCCTGTCGATCCTGCTGCCGATCCTCATCCTGATGACGGCGGTGATGGAGGTCGCGGCCTGGCCCGTCACCTATGCGCTTTCGGGCGGCTTCAACGGCGTCGATCCCAAACAGTTCGACTTCGCCGTCCAGCTGGCCCGGCTGACCTTTCCCTACCTGTTGTTCATCAGCCTGGTCTCGCTGCTCGGCGGCATCCTCAATTCGCTGCATCGCTTCTGGGTCAATGCCGCGGCGCCGATCCTGCTCAACGCGACGCTGATCGCGGCGCTGCTGTTCTTCCACGATACCGTGCCGCTGCTCACCGCACGCAACCAGGCGATCGCAGTCACCGTCTCGGGGGCGTTGCAGCTGTTGTGGCTGTGGTACGCGTGCCGCCGCGCCGGCGTGACGCTGCGGCTGAAGCTGCCGCGGCTGGGGCCGGACGTGCGGCGGCTGCTGGCGCTGATCGGCCCCGCCGCCGCCGGCGCGGGTGCCGTCCAGATCAACCTCGTCGTGTCGACCGCGCTCGCCGCGCGGCTGCTGCCGTCCGGATCGGTGTCCTACATCTATGCCGCCGACCGGCTCAACCAGCTGCCGCTGGGCCTGATCGGCATCGGCCTCGGCACCGTCCTGCTGCCGACGATCTCGCGCCTGCTCGGGCGCGGCGAGGAGGCGGCGGCGATGACCACCCAGAACCGCGGCATGGAACTGGCGCTGCTGCTTACCCTTCCCGCCACGGTCGCGCTGGTGATCTGCGGCACGCCGATCGCCGCCGCTTTGTTCCAGCACGGCAAGTTCGACGCCACCGACACCCATCTGACCGCGCAGGCGCTCGCCGCCTTTTCGATCGGCCTGCCGTCGTACATCCTCGTCAAGGTGCTGACGCCGGGCTATTATGCGCGCTCGGATACGCGCACGCCGGTACGCTATGCCACCATCTCGATGGGCGTGAACCTCGCGCTCAACCTCATCCTGATCGTGCCGCTGCGCCACATGGGTCCGCCGCTCGCCACCGCGATCGCCAGCACCGTCAACGTCGCGCTGCTGTACAGGACGCTGGTGCGACGCGGTCAGTTCACCCCCGATGCGCAGCTGAAGCGCCGCGCCCCGCGGCTGCTGGTCGCCGCGCTGGCGATGGGCGCGGTGATGTTCTTCCTCAACGACCTGTTCCAGCCCTATACCACCGCCGCCAACCTCGTCCGCTGGAGCGCGATGGCCGTGCTGGTCGGCACCGGCGCGCTGGTTTATGCGGCCGCGGTGTTCGCGACCGGCGCGCTCAGGCCGCGCGATATCCGCCAGCTCATCCGTCCCAGATCCTGAGGCTTCGCTTATGCCCGCAAAACGTGTCGTGTCCGGTATCAAGCCCACCGGCAACCTCCACCTCGGCAATTATCTGGGGGCGGTGAAGCAATGGACGGCGATGCAGGATCGGGTCCAGGCGGAGGGCGGCGAGACGATGTACTTCATCGCCGATCTCCACGGCCTCACCGAATGGATCGCGCCCGCCGACCTGCGCCAGCAGACGATCGAGATGACCGCGACGCTGGTCGCCGCCGGCATCGACCCCGACCGGTCGATCCTGTTCAACCAGGCCCGCGTGCCCGCGCACAGCGAATTGTCGTGGTTGCTCAACAACGTCGCGCGGGTCGGCTGGCTCAATCGCATGACCCAGTTCAAGGACAAGGCGGGCAAGAACCGCGAGGGCGCCAGCGTCGGCCTGTACGATTACCCGGTGCTGATGGCGGCCGACGTGCTGCTCTACAACACGACGCACGTGCCGGTCGGCGAGGACCAGAAGCAGCATCTCGAGCTGGCGCGGGACATCGCGACCAAGTTCAACACTGATTATGCGACCACGCTGTTCACCCTGCCGGAACCGCTCATCAGCGCCGCCGCGCCGCGGATCATGAGCCTGCGCGATGCATCGGCGAAGATGTCCAAGTCGAACCCGTCCGAGCAATCGGTGGTCAAGCTGGTCGATTCGGACGAGGTGATCGCCGACAAGTTCCGCAAGGCCAAGACCGATCCCGACCTGCTGCCCGCCACCATCGAGGAACTGGCCGACCGGCCGGAGGCTCGCAACCTGCTGACGATCTTCGCCGCCCTGGCGGATCGCACCCCGGCCGACGTGCTGGGCGATTACGCGGGCAAGGGGTTCGGCGCGTTCAAACCGGACCTCGCCGACCTCGCGGTGGCGAAGCTCGGTCCGATCCGCAACGAAATGGTGCGCCTGCTCGACGACCGCAGCGCGATCGACGCGATCCTGAACAAGGGCGCGGAAAAGGCGCGCGATCTGGCAGCCCCGGTGTTGCGCGGCGCGCAAGAGGCGATGGGGCTGGTGCTGTAACGGCCCAGGTCGAACGGCGACATTCGGCCGAAAAAGAAGACCACCCCGAAATCACCGTCACCCCGGACGTGTTCCGGGGTCCACCGCGCCGCGAGCCATATCCTTGAGCCTCTTGCCGCTAAGCTTGCCGCTCAGTGGCCCCCGGAACAAGTCCGGGGTGACGAGGTAAACCAAAGGCTGCGTTCCACGCCATAGTCTCAGTTTCGCCTGCGCAGGCTTACGCCTCCAGTTCGCGCATCAGCGTCCGCACAGCGCTATCGATGTCGCGGTCCTGATCGCGCAGTTCCTCGATCTTGCGCACCGCGTGGATCACCGTCGAATGGTCGCGCCCGCCGAACTTGCGGCCGATCTCCGGCAGCGAACGCGTCGTCAGGCGCTTGGCCAGATACATCGCGATCTGCCGCGGGCGGGCCACCGCGCGGCTGCGCCGGGCGGACACCAGGTCGAGCGGCTTCAGCTCGAAATGCTGGCTGACCAGCTTCTGGATCTCGTCGATCGTCACCCGGCGCTGGGCACCGCGCAGCACGTCGCCGAGCGTCGCGATCGCGAAATCCATGTCGATGCTGTCGCCGGTCAGCTGCGCATAGGCGACGACGCGGTTCAGCGCGCCTTCCAGCTCGCGGATGTTGGCGTGGATGCGCGCGGCGAGCAGGTCCAGCACTTCGGCGGGGACCTTCGCCTCCGGCAGGTCGCTGAGTTTCCTGTCCAGTATGGCACGGCGCAACGTCAGGTCGGGTGCCTTGATGTCCGCGACCAGCCCCACCGACATGCGGCTGACGATCCGCGCCTCGACGCCGTCCAGCGCCTGCGGACAACGGTCGGCGGAGATGACGAGGCGCTTGCCGGCGCTCATGATCTCGTTGACGGTGTGGAAGAATTCCTCCTGCGTCGCATCCTTGCCGGCGATGAACTGCAGGTCGTCGATCAGCAGCAGGTCGGCGCCGCGCAGCCGCTGCTTGAAACTGTGCGTGTCGCGCGCGCGCATCGCCGCGACGAAATCGAACATGAACCGCTCGGCCGACATGCAGATGACGGTGGCATCGGGATGTTGGGCCAGAAAGGCATGGCCGATCGCATGCATCAGGTGCGTCTTGCCCTGACCGGTACCGGAATGGAGGAACAGCGGGCTGAACCGCGGCACGCCCGGCTCCGCCAGCGCGCGCGAGGCGTTGAAGGCGACGCGGTTGGCGGCATCCACGACGAAGCGGTCGAAGGTGAAGCGGGCATCGAGCGGCGGGCGTTCGGCAGCGGGCTTCGCGACAACCGGCGTGGCCAACGGCAGCACGGCCTGGACGGCCGGCTGCGGCGCCGCCGCGACCGGTCCGGGCATCCGCGCTGCCGGTGCCTCGGCAGGCTCCGCGACCAGCTTGACCGGCGCCGGCGCCGCCAGCCGGGTCTCGATCGACACGCCGCGAACGTTGGGCAGCAGCGCCCGGAATTCGAGCACCAGCCGGTCGGCGTAATGATTGCGGACCCAGTTGGTCATGAACGCCGATGGCAGCGCCAGGCGAATCGTGTCGGCGTCGCCGTCCTCGATCAGGTCCATCGGCTTCAGCCATTGTTCGAACAGGCGGGCACCGGCGGATTCACGCAGGTTGCTGCGGACGCGAGCCCAGGCGCGCTGCGCCTCGCTCTCCGTCATCGCCATGGCCTGCTGATCGTTCAACGCACACGTCTCCGATGTCGGAACGACGGAATGTCGCGCCAACGGCTGTGTTCAGGACAGACAATTCCCCCCTCCGGCCAACGGCCGTTCGGCATGCCCACGCTGTTCAGGTCCCCGACCGCGATGAATATCGCTGCGGTGAAGGCGAGTTATGAAGCCTTGCCCGAGTCGATCAAGCCCCCGCCCGGTCACATTCCTGAAATAAACGGGATTGACAGCCCACGGGCCGCGGAAATGCGTCGAACAAAGTGACAAGTGCTTGAGAGAGAACGATTTTGCGAGTTCGACGCGAACATTGCACGGCACGAATCGCGGTGAGTCCTGCCTTTCCTCTTTTCGTTCTCATTTTGCCCGAAACGGACATCAAAAAACCCGCCGGGACTAGGTCCCGACGGGCTATGATACGTATCGCTGAACGCGTGTCAGGCGAGCGTCGTGACCGCCTTGGTCAGACGCGAGAACTTGCGGCTGGCGGTGTTCTTGTGGAGCACGCCCTTGGCGACGCCACGCTGCAACTCCGGCTGCGCAGCGGCCAGCGCGGTGGTCGCCGCAGCCTTGTCGCCCGAAGCAAGCGCCGCTTCGACCTTCTTGATGAAGGTACGGATGCGGCCGACGCGTGCACCGTTGATGTCGGCACGGCGCTGGTTGCGACGGATGCGCTTCTTGGCTTGCGGCGTATTCGCCATTCGGTACGTCCTTGCGAGTAATGTTGTCGATGTGAAGAGGCGCCGGGATCACCCTACGCCGTCTCGAAGGCAGCGCCCTTAGCGATTGCACGGGTGCAGGTCAACTCCGCTGGCACGTCGGACAATAGAAGGTGGACCGTCCGCTATCCACCCGCCGCCGTACCGTGCCACCGCAGTGGCAGGGCTCTCCCTCCCGGCCATAGACCAGGAACTGCTTGGAGAAATAGCCCAGTTCGCCGTCGGGCCGCGCATAGTCGCGCAACGTCGATCCGCCCGCCTCGATCGCTGCCAGCAACACCTCGCGTACCGCGACCGCCAGCCGTTCGAGCCGTGCCGGCGCGATCTGTCCCGCCGCGCGCGTCGGTGCGATCCGCGCGACGTGCAGCGCCTCGCACACATAGATATTGCCGAGTCCTGCGACGATGCGCTGGTCGAGCAGCATCGCCTTGATCGGGGCGATCCGCCCCTTCAACGCCTCGTGCAGATAGGCGCCGGTGAAATCCGGGCCGAGCGGTTCCGGCCCCATCGCCGCAAATGGCGCATAGGCCTCCAGCGCCGCCGTTTCGACCAGGTCGAGAAAGCCGAATCGCCGCGGATCGTTGAGCGCCAGGTGCCGCCCCGCCGCCGTCTCGATCAACAGGTGATCGTGGGCGAGCGGTTCGGCCGGATCGACCCGCCAACGCCCCGACATGCCGAGGTGAAAGATCAGCGTATCGCCGCGATCGGTGTCGATCATGCCGTATTTGGCGCGCCGCCGCAGCGTGGTCACCGTCGCCCCCGTCATCCGCTGGCGCAGGTCGACGGGGATGGCCTTGCGCAGGTCGGCGCGCCGCGGCTCGACGTTGGTCAGGCGCTGGCCGGCAAGGACGGGCGTCAGCCCGCGGACGGTGGTTTCGACTTCGGGAAGTTCTGGCACGCCCAAAAGCTAGGTTGCGTTTGCCCCGGCCACAAGCCGCCGCTAGGGCGGATGCATGACCGATACCGCCAGCACCGGAACCGTATCCTTCGGCTATGAGGACGTCGCGCCGGAGGAAAAGACCGCCCGCGTCGGCGGCGTCTTTTCCAGCGTCGCCAAGAACTACGACCTGATGAACGATGCCATGTCGGGCGGCATGCACCGGCTGTGGAAGGACCGCTTCGTCCGCCGCGTCCAGCCGCAGGAGGGGCAGCAGATCCTCGACATGGCGGGCGGCACCGGCGACATCGCCTTCCGCCTCGCGGCCGCAGGCGCATCGGTGACCGTCGCCGACATCAATCCGGCGATGCTGGAGGTCGGCATGGAACGCGCCGCCAAGCGCGGCGTCGACGGCCTGGTGTGGACCGAGGCCAATGCCGAGACGCTGACCTTCCCCGACCGGTTCTTCGATGCCTACACCATCGCCTTCGGCATCCGTAACGTCACCGACATTCCCAAGGCGTTGCGCGAGGCGCATCGCGTCCTGCGCCGTGGCGGGCGCTTTTACTGTCTTGAATTCTCGACCACGACCTGGCCGGGGTTCAAGGAGGTGTACGACAGCTATTCGCACCGGCTGGTGCCGAAGCTGGGGCAGATGCTGGCGCAGGACGCCGACAGCTATCGCTACCTGATCGAGTCGATTCGCCGCTTCCCCGACATGCCGACCTTCAGGGGCATGATCGCCGATGCCGGCTTCGTGCGGACAAGGGCGGAACCGATCCTCGGCGGTCTGGTCGCGATCCACAGCGGCTGGAAGATTTGATGGGTCCTGGTTGGGGTTGCCCGCAAGGTCGCACGTTGCGGGGCCGGGGGTGACCGCTTCCGTCGTCCATGTCTGGCGGCTGCTGAAGTGGGGCCGTATCCTCGCGCGGCACGGTGCGCTGCGCGGGATCGAGCGTGATCCCAATACGCCGGTCCCGGTCCGGCGGCTGGCGCGGATCGCGCGGTTCGGCGCGCGGGTACCCAAGGTGCCGCGCTACGCCGATGCGTTTCAGGCGATCGGCCCCGCGGCGATCAAGCTCGGCCAGACGCTCGCCACCCGACCCGATCTCGTCGGCGATGTCGCGACGCAGGACCTGCTGCGGCTGCAGGACCAGTTGCCGCCCGTCCCTTATGCGACAATCGCCGCCGCGATGGAGGGCAGTTTCGGCCGCCCGCCATCCGACCTGTTCGCCAGTATCGAGGAAGTGCCGGTCGGCGCCGCATCGATCGCGCAGGTCCATCGCGCGGTCACCACCGATGGCCGCACCGTCGCGGTCAAGGTGCTGCGGCCCGGCGTCGAGGCGGATTTCACCCGCGCCATCGCCACCTACGAATGGGCCGCCGCGCAGCTGGAGGGGATGAGCGTCGAGGCGCGTCGCCTGCGGCCGCGCCTGACCGTGGAGAATTTCAAGCGCTGGACCGCGCGCGAACTCAACTTCCGGCGCGAGGCGGCGTCTGCCTCCGAACTCGCCGAATCGATGACGGCCGAGCCGGACTTCATGGTCCCCGCGATCGACTGGCAGCGATCGACCGCGCGCGTGCTCACGGTGGAATGGGTCGACGGCATCAAGCTGTCGGACCGCACCGCCCTGATCGCGGCGGGCTACGACCTGCCCCGGCTCGCCAACACGCTGGTGCAGGCCTTCCTGCGCCAGGCGATCGCGGAAGGGTTCTTCCACGCCGACATGCATCAGGGCAATCTGTTCGCCCTGCCCGGCAACAAGATCGCCGCGATCGACTTCGGGATCATGGGCCGGATCGACCGGCGCGCGCGGGTATGGCTGGCCGAGATTCTCTACGGCCTCATCACCGGCAATTACAAACGCGTCGCCGAAATCCATTTCGAGGCGGGCTACGTCCCCAGCCATCACAACGTCGCCGAATTCGCCACGGCCCTGCGCGCGGTGGGCGAACCGATGCGCGGCCTGCCGGTCAAGGACATGTCGATCGGCATGATGCTCGACGGGCTGTTCAGCATCACCCGCGATTTCGACATGGTGACGCAGCCGCACCTGCTGCTGCTCCAGAAGACGATGGTGATGGTCGAGGGCGTCGCCACCGGGCTCGATCCCGACATCAACCTGTGGGAATCGGCGGCGCCGTTCGTGCGCGAATGGATCCGCACCGAACTGGGGCCGGAAGCCGCCATTGCCGATCGCCTGATCCAGGACGTGCGCACCCTCGCCGGCCTGCCCGACCTGATCCGCCGGATCGAGGCGCGTTATCCCGCGCCCGGCGGCGAGCCCCCCGCCCCGCCGCTGCGCGAGATCGAGGTGGTGCGGATCGGCGGCGGCTGGCGCTATGCCGCGGTCGCCCTGGTCACCGCGCTCGCCAGTGTCGCTGCGACCTGGCTGATCGTCCACTAGCGCCGATGCGCCGGTCGCTCGCCCCGGTGTGGCTGACCGAACCGTCGCGCTGCGCGGGCCTGTCGCCGCGCAACGCCGGGGCGGCACTGGCGGCGCTCGCGGTGCTGCTGCTCGCGACCCTGCTGGTCTTCGCCACGCCGGCACCGCCCGCCGCCAGCGGCGCCGCGAGCAACCGCGCCGACGATCAGGCCGACGTCATGCTCTACGAGACGATCGTCGAGAACGTCCGCCACGGCGGCGATTATTATGCGGTCGCCGCCGACGCGATGCGCAGCGGCAATTATCCGTTGAAGCCGTTCGTCACCTTCCGCCTGCCGACGCTCGCCACGGTGCAGGCGTCGCTGCCGCATGCCGTCGTCGTCGCGCTGCTCTACATCCTCGCCGCCGCGGTCGCGCTCGCCTGGTATGCGCGGCTGGCGCCCGCCTTCGCCCGCCCGCCGCCACGGATCGTCGCCATGACCCTCCTTGCCGGCGGGCTGATGGCGTTCGTCCAGAGCGACCTCATCGCCTTTCACGAGATCTGGGCGGGCCTGTTCCTCGCGCTGTCGCTCGGCGTCCATCGCCCGGCGGCGTGGCTGCCCTCGGTCGCGTTCGGGCTGGCGGCGGCGCTGATCCGCGAGACGGCGGGCCTGTACCTCGCGCTGATGCTGCTGCTCGCGCTCGCCGCCGGTGCGCGGCGCGAGGCGATCGGCTGGCTGGTTGCGGGCGCGATCCTGGCGGTCGTGCTGGCGGCGCATGCCCATGCCGTCGCCGCCGTCGTCCGTCCGCTCGATCCCGCCTCGCCAGGCTGGTCCGGCCATCTCGGCTTCGGCTTCTTCGTGCGGACGATGGCCGTGTCGACCGCGCTGGCGCTCGCGCCCGTGTGGCTCGCCGCGCCCCTCGTCGGGCTGGCGCTGTTCGGCTGGGCGGCGTGGCGCGACCCGATCGGTCTGCGCGTGCTGGTCGTGCTCGCCGCTTATGCCGCGGTGCTGAGCGTGTTCGGCCGGCTCGACACGTTCTACTGGGGCCTGCTGGTGGCGCCGCTGATGCTCGTCGGGCTGGCGTTCGTGCCCGATGGCCTGCGCGACCTGTTCGCCGCCCTGTCCGACCGGCGGCAGATCACGGTGAGGAGGATCGTCCGATGAAGCGTGTCCTGTTGATCGTCGGCGGCGGCATCGCGGCCTATAAGGCGGCGGAGCTGATCCGGCTGCTGCGCAGGCACGGCCATGCCGTCCGCTGCGTCCTCACCGAGGGCGCCAGCCATTTCGTCACGCCGATGACGCTTGCCGCGCTGTCCGAGGACAAGGTCTACACGACGCTGTGGGATCTCAAGGACGAAGCCGAGATGGGTCATATCCAGCTCAGCCGCCAGGCCGACCTGATCGTCGTCGCACCCGCTACCGCCGACCTCATCGCGCGCATGGCGGCGGGCATCGCCGACGATCTCGCGACGACGTTGCTGCTCGCCACCGACACGCCGGTGCTCGCCGCGCCGGCGATGAACGTGCGGATGTGGACCCATGCCGCCACGCAGCGCAACGTCGCACGCCTCCGCGCCGACGGCATCACCGTGCTGGACCCCGACGAGGGGGCGATGGCGTGCGGCGAATACGGCCCCGGTCGCCTGCCCGAACCCACCGCCATCGCCGCCGCGATCGAGGCGGCGCTCTTCCCCGCCGCGGGGCCGCTCGCCGGCCGCCATATCCTCGTCACCGCCGGCCCCACGCATGAACCGATCGACCCGGTCCGCTACATCGCCAACCGCTCGTCGGGGCGGCAGGGCTTCGCCATCGCCGGCGCCCTCGCCGCGCTGGGCGCCCGCGTGACGCTGGTCGCCGGCCCCGTCGCGCTCGCCACCCCCGCCGGGGTCGAGCGCATCGACGTCGTCACCGCACAGGACATGGCCGACGCCGTCGCTGGCGCCCTGCCCGCCGATGCCGCGGTCATGGTCGCCGCGGTCGCCGACTGGCGGGTCGCCGCGGCACCGCACAAGGTCAAGAAGGGCGCGGCACCCCCGGCGCTCGCCCTGACCGAGAACGTCGATATCCTCGCGACGCTCGCACATGACGCCCGCCGGCCCCGCCTCGTCGTCGGCTTCGCTGCCGAGACCGAGGACGTGGTCGCCCACGCCGCCGCCAAGCGCGTCCGCAAGGGTGCCGACTGGATCGTCGCCAACGACGTGTCGGGCGACGTCTTCGGCGGCGATGCCAACACCGTCCACCTCGCTACCGCCAATGGCGTGGAACATTGGGAGCGGATGCCCAAGGACGAGGTCGCACGCCGCCTGGCGCAGCGTATCGCCGACGCCCTGGGTTCTTGATCCGTTCGCACAGGCCGGGTAGCCGCTACGCATGACCGATACGATCGCCATCCGCCTCCGCCGCCTGCCCCATGGCGCGGACCTGCCGGTCCCCGCTTATGCCACCGCGGGCGCCGCCGGACTGGACGTCGTGTCGGCCGAGGGGCTGACCCTCGCACCCGGCGCCCGCGCCGCGGTGGCCACCGGGTTCGCGATCGCGATTCCCGACGGTTACGAGGTACAGGTCCGCCCGCGTTCGGGGCTGGCGCTGAAACACGGGGTCACCTGCCTCAACACGCCGGGCACCATCGATTCCGACTATCGCGGCGAGGTGAAGGTGATCCTCGTCAACCTCTGTGACACCCCCTTCGTCATCGCCCGCGGCGATCGCATCGCTCAGCTTGTCGCCGCCCCGGTTCAGCGCGCGACGCTGGAAATCGTCGACGAACTGGACGATACCATGCGTGGAAGCGGAGGGTTCGGATCGACCGGCCGATGATCGAAATGCTTGTCCTGGCTGCACAATTGGCCGGTGCGTCGCCTTCGCCGATGCCACCGCAGGATTGGAGTGGCCTGCGTCCATTGCCCCTGACGCGGGAATCCGATGATGGCGCCAACCTGTCGGCCTTCGTCCGTGCCGAGGTGAAGGCCGGCCGCTGCACCGCCGCCGTCGCGATGCAACAGGGCTGGATGCTGAAGATCGATCTGGCGGTGCTCGTCGGACCCGGCGCGCAGCCGCGGCGCGTCGTGCCGCGGGCGATCGCCTGCCCGTCGGTCGAACAATATGCCGCCGGGCTCATCTCCAGCATGGCGCGCGGCAACATCGCGGTTTCCGCTGCCGAACCCGACACCTGGTATCGTACCAGCCTCACCTTCTCCTGGCCGGCGTGACCCTCTCCGACGACGAACTCGTTCGCTACACCCGGCATATCGTCCTGAAAGAGGTCGGGGGCGGCGGCCAGCACCGCTTCCGGGCGGCGCATGTGCTGGTCGTCGGCGCGGGCGGCATCGGATCGCCGGCGATCCAGTATCTCGCCGCGGCGGGTATCGGCCAACTGACGGTCGTCGACGACGACCATGTCGACCTGACCAATCTGCAACGCCAGACGATCTATGCGACCGCCGACATCGGGCTGGGCAAGGCCGTGGCGGCGGCCGGCGCGGCGCGGCGGATCAACCCGCATGTCGACGCGCGGGCGCGTACGATCCGGATCGACGGGGACAATGTCGCCGCCTTGCTGGCGGATGTGGACGCGATCCTCGATGGTTGCGACAATTTCTCAACGCGGCTGTGCGTCGCCGACGCCGCATATGCCGCACGCGTGCCGCTCGTCTCCGCCGCGATCGGCCAGTTCGACGGGCAGCTCGGCGTGTTTCGCGGCTGGGAGGCAGGCAAGCCCTGCTATCGCTGCTTCGTCGGCAGCGATCCCGAGCGCGCCGGTGCAAGCTGCGCCGAGGATGGGGTGTTGGGGCCGATGGCGGGGGCGATCGGCAGCCTCGCCGCGCTGGAAGTGCTGCGCGCGCTGCATCCCTTTGGCGAGGACAGCGCCGGCAAGCTGTTGCTCGCCGACACGCTGGCGTTGCGGTTCAGGACGCTACGCCTGCCCAAGGACCCGGGCTGCCCCACCTGCGGTTGACGCGGGTGGGGCGCGGCTCATCGTCCGCGCCCCACCCGCTGCCCGCCCGGACCAGCGCCGTGCGTCAGCGCAGCGCCGTTTCCGCGAACGCGCGCACGGCCGGACCGATGTCTTCGCGCGCCAGTGCCAGCGCGAGGTTCGCCTGGATGTACCCGGCCTTGTCGCCGCAATCGTAGCGCTGCCCGTCGAAGGTGAAGCCATGAAACGGCTGCTGCCCGATCAACTGCGCCATGGCATCGGTCAGCTGGATCTCGCCACCCGCGCCCTTTTCCTGACTCTCGAGGATCCGCATGACCTCGGGCTGGAGGATGTAGCGGCCGGGGATCATCAGGTTCGACGGCGCGGTGCCCTGCTTGGGCTTCTCGACCAGTGCCTTCACCTCGGTCAGCCGGCCATCGACCGCGCCGGGCGAGATGATGCCATATTTGTCGGTCTCGCTGTCCGGCACCTCCAGCGCGCCGACGATGTTGCCGCCGACCCGCTCATAGGCCTCGACCATCTGCTTGATGAAGCCGGGCTTGCCGACCATCAGTTCGTCGGGCAGCAGCACCGCGAACGGCTCGTCGCCGACGATCTCGCGCGCGCACCACACCGCATGGCCCAGGCCCAGCGGCTCCTGCTGGCGGATGTAGCACGGGCTGCCCGGCTTCTGCCGGATGCCGTCGAGCACGCTCAGCGACTTGCCGCGCGCGCGCATCGTGTCCTCCAGCTCGTACGAGATATCGAAGTGATCCTCGAGCGCGCCCTTGCCGCGCCCGGTGACGAAGATGATCTGTTCGATGCCGGCTTCCAGCGCCTCTTCGACCGCATATTGGATCAGCGGCTTGTCGACGACGGTCAGCATCTCCTTCGGCATTGCCTTCGTCGCCGGCAGAAATCGCGTGCCGAGACCCGCCACCGGAAAGACCGCCTTGCGCACTCGCTTGATCGTCATCGTTACCCCATTCGTTGCGGCACGGGGGTTTAGGTGCGCCGGTGCGGGTTGGCAAATCCGCCGGCGGGATGCTTAGCCCCATATTAAGGCACACATGATAGACCCGGCCGCCATGGACTCGCCCACGCGCCCGCCATCGCGCACACCTACGCGCCCCAGGGTGCTGATCGTCTTCGGCACGCGGCCGGAGGCGATCAAGCTGTTCCCGGTGATCCGCGCGCTCGAATACGCCGGCGGCATCGACGTCGTCACCTGCGTCACCGCGCAGCATCGCGGCCTGCTCGACCAGGTGCTGGCCATCGCGGGGCTGACGCCCGATATCGACCTCGACCTGATGGAACCCGGCCAGTCGCTCGATCGGCTGACCGCACGCCTCCTCACCGGGCTGGGCGAGGTGATGGACCGCGTCGCACCCGACCGGATCATCGTACAGGGCGATACGGCGACGGCGATGGTGGGTGCGCTGGCCGGCTATTATCGCAAGATCCCGGTCGCGCATGTCGAGGCGGGGCTAAGGTCCGGCAATATCTATCATCCCTGGCCCGAAGAGGTGAACCGCCGCATCGTCGCGCCGATCGCCGACCTTCACTTCGCCCCCACCGACACCGCCGCTGCGGCGCTGGCACGCGAGAATGTGACGTCCGGCGTGCACGTCACCGGCAATACGGTGATCGACGCGCTGCACTGGACGCGCGACCGGATCGCGGCGACGCCCGCACTGGCAGCCGGCCTCGATTCGCTGGCAGATCGGTTTGTGGGCAAGCGCGTGATCCTGGTGACCACCCACCGGCGTGAAAATTTCGGCGACGGCATGGCAGCGATCGCGCGCAGCATCGCCCGCATCGCGGCGCGGAAGGATGTGGCGATCCTGTTTCCGATGCATCCCAATCCCAATGTCGGCGCGGTCATGGACGCCGTGCTCGGCGATGCCACCAATGTCGCACGCATCGCCCCGCTCGATTATCCCCAGTTCATCCGCGCGCTCGAACTCTGCGACCTCGCCTTGACCGACTCCGGCGGCGTGCAGGAAGAAGCGCCGGCGCTGGGCAAGCCCGTGCTCGTGATGCGTGACACCACCGAACGTCCCGAAGGCGTCGCGGCCGGCACGGCAAAGCTGATCGGGACGGACGAGAGCAGGATCGTTTCCGAAGTCTTCACGCTTCTGGACGACAAAGCCGCCTATTCCGCAATGGCGCGTGCCCACAATCCATTCGGGGACGGCCTGGCAAGCAATCGGATCGCAAGGATCGTCGCCGATGATTTCGGACTCTGAACTGAAGGTCGTCGTTCTCGGTCTCGGCTACATCGGCCTGCCGACCGCCGCCATCATCGCCCGTACCGGTGCGCGCGTGCTCGGGGTCGACGTTACCGAATCGGTCGTCGATACCGTCAATTCGGGCAAGGTGCATATCGAGGAAGTCGACCTCGACGGCCTCGTGTCCGGCGTCGTCGCACGGGGATCGCTGCGCGCATCGACGATGATTGAACCTGCGGACGTCTTCGTCATCGCCGTGCCGACGCCGTTCGCCGACGATCACGCGCCCGACATCGGCTATGTCCTGCAAGCCGCGACGACCATCGCTGCAGTGCTCAAGACCGGCGACACGATCATCCTCGAATCGACCTCACCGGTCGGTACGACCGAAAAGGTCCGCGACCTGCTCGCGCAGTTGCGCCCGGACCTGCGCGTACCCGGGCGCACCGGGGACGCTGCCGACGTCGCGATCGCCTATTGCCCGGAACGCGTGCTGCCGGGCCGCATCCTCGTCGAACTGATCGACAACGACCGGGTGATCGGCGGCATCACGCCGCGGTGCGCACGCAAGGCGCTGACCTTCTACCGCCGCTTCGTCCGCGGTGCCTGTGTCACGACCACCGCTCGCGCGGCGGAAATGACCAAGCTGACCGAAAACGCCTTTCGGGACGTCAACATCGCCTTCGCCAACGAACTCAGCCTCGTCGCGGATACGATGGGCGTCGACGTGTGGGAGGTGATCCGGCTCGCCAATCGTCACCCGCGCGTCAACATCCTGCAGCCGGGGCCCGGCGTCGGTGGCCATTGCATCGCGGTGGATCCGTGGTTCCTCGTCCATGCCGATCCCGCCAACACGCCGCTCATCCGGACGGCGCGCCTGGTCAACGATGGCAAGACCGATCACGTCGTCGCGCAGGCGACCGCCCTGATCGAAGCGCGACCGGGCGCGCCGGTCGCCTGCCTGGGCCTCGCCTTCAAGGCCAATATCGACGATTTTCGGGAAAGCCCGGCGTTGAAGATCGCGCACCTGCTCGCCGCCCGGTTCGGCGATCGGATACGGATCGTCGAGCCCTATGCCGGCACGCTGCCTGCCGCGTTCGACGGCACGGGCGCCCGGCTGATCGATATCGATGCCGCGATCGAAACTTGCCCGATCATGATCGTGCTGGTCGATCACGACGTGTTCCGCTCGGTGCCGCTCGAAGAACGGCGCGACAAGGCCGTGCTCGACACGCGCGGCATCTGGCCGGATCAGCCCGCCGCGGTAGCGGCCACGGAAGCGTTGCGACTGGCGAGCTGACGCTTTCACCTGCGGTTCAGGGTGTTGCAGCCAGGGGTGACGGCGCCTAACTGCACGCTTCGGCTCGAACGACAGGATTTCATGCTCAAAAAGCTGCTCAGGGCGCGCCGTGCGTCGGCATCGCCCGTCGCCGCCATTCCGGCCGGCGAACGTGTCTACGCGGTCGGCGATGTCCACGGCTGCGACGATCTGCTCGGCGAACTCCTGTCCCGGATCGACGCGGATGACGCCGCGCGCGAATCGGCACGGACGACGATCGTCTTCCTTGGCGACCTCGTCGATCGCGGCCCTGCCTCCGCCGCCGTGATCGAACGGCTGCGGTTGCTGTCCGCCAGCCGGCCCGACACCCGCTTCCTGCTCGGCAACCACGAGGAGGTGTTCCTCGAATCGCTCAAGGGCGATCCCAAGGCGCTGCGGATGTTCTGCCGTATCGGTGGCCGGGAGACGATCGTCAGCTACGGCGTCGATGCCGCCGACTACGACCGGATGGACTATGAGGAACTGCACGCCGCAATGGTCGATCGGGTGCCCGCAAATCATCAGGAATTCATGCTCGGCTTCGAAGACATGGTCACAATCGGAGACTACCTCTTCGTCCACGCCGGCATCCGCCCCGGTGTCGAACTATCCAACCAGCGAACCGCGGATTTGAGGTGGATACGCAATCCGTTTTTGGGGCACGATCGACCTTTTGAAAAGATGGTTGTTCATGGCCATACCATCAGCGAAGACTTGGACCTCCAGCCGCACCGCATTGGTGTAGATACGGGTGCATATGAAACGGGTCGATTGACTGCGCTCGGGCTGGAAGGCACTTCGCATTGGACGATACAGGCCGGTCATTTTACACGATCACATGAGCCGATATTGGTGTGAATAAGGCTTCACATGGTCGGCTGCCATGCTATGCGCAGCATGCAGCTCTGCAATGTTGCAGCGCGGCAACGGTCTCGGATCATTCGAGATTGGTGGTTGATAAGCGGTTGTCGTGCTGACCTAGTTCTGGCATGGCACTCACTGACGAGCACAAGAGGGAACTGATTATGCGTCTTGGGAAGTATCTCGCAGCAGCAGCTGCTGCCACGATGACCGTCGCTCCGGCGGTTGCCGCTCCGACAAATCCGGCTGCCAGCCTGTCGGTTTCGAAGTCGGTTCGCACCGGTTCGGTTTCGAAGAAAAAGAGCGATCTGGCCGGCGGCGGCATCATCATCGCGCTGGTCGCGGCTGCTGCAGTCGTTGCTGGTATCGTCGTTGTTGCAGACAGCGACGACAACGCGGACAGCAACTAAGCTGATCGTTAGCTTCGGCTAGGGAATAGCGGCCTTCGGGCCGCTATTTTTTTGCCTGCGGTAAATCGGCACCGGAAGCCGACCTTGGTTGCGAAGCTCATCACCTTTTTGAGACAGAGGTCGTAGCCGTCCGGCCATCGAGTTTTCAGGATGGTGGGCAAAAACGTGGCCGACGCATTCGACCATCAATCTCTCGACAGGGCGACAGGACCGACGAGCCAAGTTTGCCGTGGGCATCGTTGCGAGAGGCGAACCTAGACGATGTTCTAGCCGGCTCGGCGGTGCGACCGGATTTACGAAGCTGCGCAAAGCTTTGGCGCATACGCAAAAGCCGACGCCACGATGAGCGCCGACTTTCCAGTCCATTGATTCCGAATAATCTTCGGTGACCCGCCTCTTGAGCCGATGGCGGCCAGAGGAACCATGCGTGTCACCTCAAGCCGCCGCCTTCAAATGTCATCGGCCGGTCGTAACACCCGGGGGGAGAGCGCCGGGCATGCCACCCATCGCACCCTGCTGCTGGGCCTGCGCCTGCAACCGGCGAACAACCGATTCAGGAAGAAAATCGATCAATTCGACGTCGAAGACGAGCGTGGAATTACCGGGGATCGGCCCCTTGGTCTCAGCGCCATAACCCAGCGACGGCTTGATCCAGACGCGATATTTCGCGCCCTTCGGCATCAGCTTCAACGCTTCGGAAAACCCCGGAACGACGCCCGCGACGGGCATGGGGGTTGGCTGCTGCGACTTGTCGAAAGTGGTGCCGTTCAGCAACTTGCCCTCGTAGTTGACCAGTGCGACGTCCGTGTCGGAGGGCTTGGGCGCACCAGGCTGGCCGGGTTGCAATACCGTGTACTGAAGCCCGGATGCGGTCGTCACAACACCGCTCTCGCGCGCGTTGCGGGTCAGGAAATCGTCGCCTTGTCGAGCCAGCAGGAACGCCGCCACGCAGGCAAGCACGATGCCGACCCAAAGGTAGACGAGATAGCTGCGCTTTACGGGCTGCAGCGGGACGGCAGTGACGGTCGACATCGTTGCACCTGGAGTTGTGGTGCCGGGCCGGCCGTCACCGGTTGGTTTCACTGAAAGTCACAAAGGTCACGCTTCTACAGCGCGCCACTGTAACGATTAGAACAACTTAACGCGCACCATCACGCTCGGCGCGCTTACGCTCGAGCTTGCGGGCGCGGCGGACCGCTGCGGCACGCTCGCGAGCGCGCTTTTCCGACGGCTTCTCGTAATGACGGCGCAGCTTCATCTCGCGATACACACCCTCGCGCTGCAGCTTCTTCTTGAGCGCGCGAAGAGCCTGGTCGACATTGTTGTCGCGGACGACGATCTGCATAAAACCCAATCACTCCGGTCAATAGCTAATGCGGCCGCAGACGGTAGGTCCGCGCCGTGTGAACGGTCCCCCTAGCAGCGCACCTCAATAATGGCAACCCGTTCAGAGCCGATCACGTCCCTGCGCGCTATCGATCCTGCTGCACATCCGTTGACAGACGTCGACCATCCGATAATGGTATCGCTAACAGGGATGTCGTGCGGAACGTTGATGCCCAAAGGTATGAAAGCGCAACAACAGCATAGCGGTCCAAGCTGACTCATTCCAAGACATCAGCGTCCCGTCGCCGTCCCTCGGAACGCATTTATACCCTGGCAACTAGCGTGCCTGCCATGGAGAGATCGATCATGCCGCCCCCTTTCAACGCCGCCGATGCAGTCGGCGAAGACTGGCGCACCGGTCGCTGGATCGGTCGCATCGATCGCGGGAACGGTCCCTGCCCCGTCTTGATTGTCGGCGGAATTGTCCACGACATGAGCAGGGTCGCACCGACGACAGCGCATTTGGTGTCACGCAATGCTTTCGATCCTGCGCAGGGTGACGCGATTGGCGCGTTGGATGCGATCGGATTGTCTGTGGACGGCAACACGCGCTTGCTGAGCCCCATCGATCTGCAGTGCGTCAAGGCAGCGGGCGTTACGTTCGCGGTATCGGCGATGGAGCGAGTCATCGAAGAACGCGCACGGGGCGATGCTGGTGCGGCGGCAGACGTCCGAACGCGGGTGGAAGAACGGATCGGCGGTAGCATGCGCGCTGTCCGGCCGGGCTCCGACGAGGCGATGGTCCTGAAGCAGGCGCTGATCGACGAGGGTCTGTGGTCGCAATATCTGGAAGTCGCGATCGGCCCGGATGCCGAGATCTTCACCAAGGCCCCCGTGCTGGCAACGGTGGGCTGGGGTGCTGATGTCGGCATCCGTTCCGATTCGACCTGGAACAATCCGGAGCCGGAGATCGTGTTGCTGGTCAGTCCCGATGGCCGGGTCGTCGGGGCGACGCTCGGCAATGACGTCAACCTGCGTGACTTCGAAGGTCGATCGGCGCTGCTGCTTGGCAAGGCGAAGGATAACAACGCTTCCTGTTCCCTGGGCGCCTTCGTCCGGCTGTTCGATGAAACCTTTACGATGGACGACGTTCGGCAGGCGGAGATCACACTGCGGATCGACGGTGCCGACGGCTACACGCTCGATGGTGCAAGTGCGATGGATCAGATCAGCCGCGACCCCGAGGACCTGGTGCGACAGGCGTTGAGCGAACATCAGTACCCGGATGGTCTAGTGCTGTTTCTCGGTACCTTGTTCGCCCCGACACAGGATCGGGACCAGGTCGGACAAGGCTTTACGCATAAGGTCGGCGATACCGTTGCGATCACGACGCCCAAGCTGGGGCGGCTGGTCAACACCGTCACCACGTCGAAGGCGGCACCGCCCTGGACGTTCGGACTATCTGCACTGTTCGGCAATCTGGCGGCACGCAGACTGCTGTCGGCATGAGGGATACGAACGTGAACGATACGACTGTCGGCGAGCACGATCGCCGTGCGCAATACCCGTCATTGCGTGGCAAGCGGGTGATCGTCACCGGCGGCGGATCCGGCATAGGCGCAGGGTTGGTCGAGGCATTTGCCAGGCAAGGCGCCAGGGTTGCGTTCGTCGATGTCGCCGAAGCGGATAGCATGGCGCTGGTCGCGCATCTGGCGGATGCGGACCATGTGCCGATATTCCGCCGCCTCGACCTCATCGATCTGACCGCGCTGGCCACCGTCTTCGCCGATCTGCTGGAGGCACTGGGCGGCGTCGACGTTCTCGTGAACAACGCCGCCAACGACGACCGCCACGCGATCGCTGACGTCACGCCAACCTATTGGGATGAGCGGATGAACGTTAATTTGCGGCACCAATTCTTTGCGGCGAAGGCGGTGATTCCGAAAATGCGGGAATCGGGCGGTGGATCGATCGTCAATTTCGGGTCGATCAGCTGGCATCTGGGGCTGGAAGACCTGATCCTGTACCAGACCGCCAAGGCGGCGATCGAGGGATTGACCCGTAGCCTGGCGCGCGACCTGGGCCGCGACAACATCCGCGTCAACGCCGTCATCCCCGGCAACGTGAAGACCCCGCGGCAGGAAAAATGGTACACGCCCGAGGGCGAGGCGGAGATCGTCGCGGCGCAATGCCTGGACGGGCGGATCGAGCCCGCCGACATCGCCGCGCTCGTTCTGTTCCTCGCATCCGATGATGCGCGCATGTGCACCGCGCACAATTACTGGATGGATGCCGGCTGGCGGTAAGACTGGCCTTGCGCCCCCGACCGTGACATTCGCCGCATCTTCGACCAAGGCGCTAGACCGGTGCACAGCGTAGCGGAGAAGTCGGGCGTGAACATGCGGTTGGCGGCGGCGATCACACGGGTCCTGATCCTGTTGCTGGTCGCGCTCTCGCCGCCTGTGATGGCGCAGCCGTCCCCGATCGACGTCGCGACCGCGCAGTTGACCACTGCGGAAACGGCGCTGAACGGCGTCGATCGGGCGCTGGACACGCGCACCGACCGTGACAGTCGCGCCAAGTTGCGCGACGCGGCGCTGACCGCACAGAGCGACGCACGCGAGGCGGCGGACCAGTTGCGTGGGCAATTGGCGCTGATCGATGCCCGCATCGCCGGGCTGGGTCCGTCCGTAGCCGGCGTGGTGGAGGCAGCGGACATCCGCAACGAGCGGCGATCGCTGGCACAGGCACGCAACTCGCTCGATTCGAAGGTCAAGCGGGGCCAGCTGATGACGGTCGAGGCCGGTCAGCTGGTCGCAGAGATCGACCAGACCGACGCGGCCGAGATCGGCGAGCGCATCGCCGTGCGCGCCGCATCGCCGCTCGCCCCCCGATTCTGGAGCGATCTGTTCGCCGCCTTCCCCCGCGATGCGCGGCGGATCAGTACGTTCGTGGGTCGCGAATGGACGCAGGTCGAGATCGGCCTTCGCGGCGGATTGCCGTGGGGCGCATTGCTGGGGACGTTGCTTGCAGTCGCATTGTTGCTGCCGGTGCGCCAGCTGCTGCGCCGGATGGGGCAACGCTATCTGATCGTCGATGCGCCCGGCCATCGCGTCCGACGATCGGCCAACGCACTGTGGCGCGTCCTGGTCGGCACGGCGATGCCGACCGCAGCCGCATTCCTGTTCGTACAGGGGCTGCGCTGGTCGGCGCTGCTGGCGCCGTCATGGAGCGGGCTGGCGGACGCATTCGTCGCCGCGGCAGGCTTTTCCGGCTTTACCGCATCGGTCGGTGCAGCGTTCCTGATGGCGAGCCAGCCGTCGTGGCGTGTCGTTTCGCTGTCCGATGCGGCGGCCACCGCCCTTCGTCCGGTCGGCTGGGCGTTCGGTGCATTAACGTTCGTCGTCATCCTGCTGGGCGCTTTCAACAGCGCGATCGGCGCCAGCCCCACCGCCCTGCTGGCGATGGAAGTGGTGGAGGTCATCGTCCACCTGATCCTGATCGGTGGCACCCTGGTGATCGTCGGCCGGCTGCGCGCCGGCGAAGCCGCGGATGGCGAGAGCGAGAAGGAAGCGGCGACGAGTGCGGGCGTGGGCGCCGTCACGCTGACGCTCTGGCTGATCGTCGCGGGTGCCGGCCTGTCGCTGCTGATCGGTTATGTCGGGCTGGCGATCACCGTCGCGCAGTTCGTCGTCTGGGCGACGTTGCTGGCAGTCTGCACCTATCTGTTAATGGTGGTGATCGACGACGTCGCGACCAGCCTGTTCCAGCGCGACAGCCGGATCGGGCAGACGCTGCGCCATGGCATGGGCGTCGGCGCCAGCGCGATCGACCAGTTCGGCGTGCTGCTGTCGGCCGTGCTCCGGCTGGCGATCATCGTCATCGCGCTCGGCCTGTTACTCTATCCGTTCGGCGCGGGTTTCGGATCGTTCCTGGACCGCGTCGCCGGGCTGGCGCGCGGGGTCGAGGTCGGCGGCGTGTCGATCTCGCCCGGTACGATCCTGCGCTTCGTCGCGGTGCTGGCGCTGGGGCTGTTCCTGGTGCGCCAGTTCACCGGATGGCTGGACCAGCGTTACCTGCCGAGCACCGGCCTGGACGGGTCGGTGCGCAATTCGATCCGGCTGGTGGCGCGCTATCTGGCGATCGCACTGGCCGTCGTGTGGGCGCTGGCGTCGCTCGGCATCGGGATGGAGCGGATCGCGTTGCTGCTGTCCGCGCTGTCGGTCGGCATCGGGTTCGGTTTGCAGGCGATCACGTCCAACTTCGTCTCCGGCCTGATCCTGCTCGCCGAGCGGCCGATCAAGATCGGCGACCTGATCCGCGTCGGGACCGATGAGGGCGACGTCAAGCGGATCAGCGTGCGATCGACCGAGATCGAGCTTGCCGACCATTCCACGTTGATCGTCCCCAATTCGGAACTCATCACCAAGTCGGTGCTCAACAAGACGCTGGCGGGACCGCTGGGACGGATCCAGCTGCAGTTTTCGGTACCGATCGCGACGGATGCGGATCGGGTGCGGGCGCTGGTGCTGGAGACGTTCGCCAACGAGCCGTCGATCCTCGACGCACCGGCGCCGGTGGCGCTGGTCGACGGGATCGCCGACGGTCGCATCCTGTTCAACTGCTTCGGTCACGTGGCCAGCCCGCGCAGTACCGGCGAGGCGCGGAGCAACGTGCTGCTCGACCTGTTGCGCCGCATGCGGGCCGAAGGCGTGGAGCTGGGGACGGTGCCGCAGCGGCTGGAGCTGGTGCCGCTGCCATCGCCAGCCCACGCGCCAAGCTGAATCCGGGGTCAGCCGATCATCCGGCTGCCCGCATTCTTCCAGTCGCGATAGCGTTGCGTCGGACCGGCCGGCTGCAATTGCGGCTGTGCCACCGGCACGGCGGCGACGACGCCGGCGAGCAGTTCCACCACCGCCGCGCGTGCGCGGAACACCCTGCTACGCACCGTGCCGAGCGAGACGCCGAGCCGCTCCGCCGCCTCTTCGTACGACAGCCCCTCCTGCGCGACGAGCACCAGCGCCTCTGCCTGACCCGGCGTGATGCTGCCGAGCGCGACATCGAGGTCGGCGAGCATGACGCCCGATTCCTGGTCGGCGGGGACGACCAACCGGTCGTCGTCGATATCCGGGTTCCACGACACGCTGCGACCGCCGCGCCGGCGATCGCTGAGGAACAGGTTGCGCAGAATGCGGAACAGCCAGGCACGGAAATTAGTACCGGGCTGGAAGCGGGAGCGCGCCGCCCAGGCCCGGGTCATCGTTTCCTGCACCAGATCGTCGCCCTCGCCCTGGTCGCGGCTGAGGTGCCGGGCGTAGCGCCGCAGCGCCGGCAGCACCGCATCCACCGCGGCGACGAAGCCGCGTTCGGAGAGGACGTCATGCGGCAAGGCGGCGGAAGTCATGGGTCACGTCCGATCGGGGAGACGGCATGACGGCGACCACCCTGGCCCGTTCCCCACCGCTCGACGAGCGAGCAGAACGGTTATCGAACCGAACGGTTCCTTTTTTATTTTGCGGTGCAGCAAACCGTCAAGCGCGCACCCCATAGAGGGTCAGGAAGGCGCCGAAGCGATGGTCGAACGCCCCGTCCTCGCACAGTCCGTCGAGCGCGGTGAGCGAATCGGGGGCGATGCGCGCGCGGTTCACGGGGCCGTACATGAGATCGAACAGCATGTGCGCCATGCACGACGGGTCGCCGGCGGCGAGCAGCCCGCGTTTCTGAGCCGTCGCCACCGCGCAGATGATCGGCGCCATCAGCATGCCGTGCCAGTGCCGCTGGCGCATGGCGAAGCCGGCGTCGGTCAGCGAGGCATGGTTGATGAAGATCGACAGGCCGATGTTCTCTGGCTTGAGTAGCAACCGGAACATGTGCCGCGTGAAGGTGCGCAGCGCCGCGATCGGTTCGTTCGTGCTGTCGGCGGCATCGCGGGCGAAGGCGTAGAGTTCGTCCATCCGGTGCTGGATGGCGGCATCGATCAGCGCGTCCTTGCTGGGAAAACGGCGATAGATCGTCTGTTTGGTGACGCCGATGTCCTGCGCCAGCGCATCGATCGACAGCGTGGCGTAGCGGGCGTCGCGCAAGGCATCGATGGTGCGATCGAGGATCAACGTTTCGATCGCACGCGCCTCTTCGCGCCGCGGGCGTCCGGCGCGCCGCTGGATGGTCGTCGTCATCGCCGCACCGGAAGTGTCCATGAACGCCCTTGTCCGAGAGGTGCCGCCCGAAATCAACCGGCGATAGCCATTATGGACGTGCGGCGATGAACGGCGCCTGTCGTCATGCTTCCGATCGCTTGATGAGGGCGGTGCGCAGGCACTGGCAGACCGTTTCGCCGCGCTGGTTGAGCAGCAGGTGGCGGAAGGTCACCAGTCCGGCATCGGGCCGCGATTTGCTGTCGCGCAGCTCCACCACCTCGCTTTCGGCCCGCAGCGTGTCGCCGATGAACACCGGCTTCGGCATTACCAGCTTGTCGTAGCCGAGATTGGCGACCAGCGTGCCGAGCGTCGTGTCGGCGACCGACAGGCCGACCATCAGCGCGAAGGTGAAGGTGCCGTTGACGAGGATCTGTCCGAATTCCGACGCCCGCGCCGCCTCCGCATCGAGATGCAGCGGCTGCGGATTGTGGGTCATCGTCGAGAACAGCAGATTGTCGGTTTCGGTGACGGTGCGGCGGATGTCGTGGCTTAGCCGGTCGCCGACCTGCCAATGATCGTAGAATCGTCCCGCCATCAGACATCATCCTGTATGACGCGGACGAGCAGCGTGCCCTCGGTCACCTGCCCGTCCGCCACCGCGTTCAATTCGGCGACCAACCCGTCGAAGGGCGCGGTGAGGCTGTGTTCCATCTTCATCGCCTCCAGCGTGACGAGGCGCTGGCCCCTCGCCACGCGGTCGCCCGCCGCGACGTCGACGGCGATGACCCGGCCCGGCATCGGCGACAGGATCGCGCCGTCCCCCGCCCCGCCCGCGGCGGCGGCGGTGGCGCGGAAGGGCGTCACCTCCCACGTCTGGCCGCCTTCGGTGACGAGCAGGCGATCGAGCGGCGTCGCACCGGTCGCATCGGCGGTGGCGAAATCGACCTCGACCGGCTCGCCGCCGACCAGCAGCTTCGCCACCGTGCGCGGCGCGGCGTTGAGGCGGAAGCCCGGGATCGGCCGCGCGCCGGCGAGCGCTGCGGCGGCATCGGCCAGCGCCTCTTCGCTGGGCAGCGCGGGCGGCATCAGCGCATCGCCTTCCCGCGCGATCAGGCCGGTGTCGAGCGTCGCCGCGACGAAGGCGGGGTGATCGAGCGCCTCGACCAGAAAGCCCGCATTGCTGCGCAACGGCCAGACGATCGCCGCATCGAGCGTGTCGGCCAGCGTCTCGCGGGCCTCTTCGCGGGTCGCGCCATGGGCGATGACCTTCGCGATCATCGGGTCATAGAAGGGCGAGATCGTCGCGCCGCGTTCCACCCCGGTATCGACCCGCGCCGTCGTGCCGAGATCGAACGCGTCGAGCCGGCCGATGCTGGGCAGGAAGCCCCGCGCCGGGTCCTCGGCATAGAGGCGCGCTTCGATGGCATGGCCGGAGATCGCCAGATCCCCTTGCGAACATGGCAGCTTTTCGCCGCTGGCAACGCGCAGCTGCCATTCGACGAGGTCCTGCCCGGTGATCATCTCTGTCACCGGATGTTCGACCTGGAGCCGGGTGTTCATCTCCATGAACCAGATGCGGTCGGCGCGCAGCCCGTCGCTGGCGTCGGCGATGAATTCGATCGTGCCGGCGCCGACGTAATCGACCGCCTGCGCCGCCTTTACCGCGGCGGCGCAGACCGCGGCGCGGGTGGCCTCGTCCATGCCGGGCGCGGGCGCTTCCTCGATCACCTTCTGGTGGCGGCGCTGGAGAGAACAATCGCGTTCGAACAGGTGGACGACATTGCCATGGGTGTCGCCGAACACCTGCACTTCGATATGGCGGGGCGACAGGATGTACTTTTCGATCAGTACCTTGTCGTCGCCGAACGACGCGGCCGCCTCTCGCTGGCACGAGGCGAGCGCGTCGGCGAAGTCCGCGGCATCATCGACCCGGCGCATGCCCTTGCCGCCACCGCCGGCCACCGCCTTGATCAGCACCGGATAGCCGATCTGCGCCGCTTCGGCAGCGAGGCGGGTTGGGTCCTGGTCGTCGCCGAGATAGCCGGGGGTGACCGGCACGCCAGCGGCGATCATGCGCTGCTTGGCGGCATCCTTCAGCCCCATCGCGCGAATGCTGGCGGGTTTGGGACCGACCCAGATCAGCCCGTTATCAATCACTTGCTGCGCGAAGTCGGCATTTTCGCTGAGGAAACCATAGCCGGGGTGGATCGCGGCCGCGCCCGTGTCGAGCGCGGCCGCGATGATGCGGTCGGCGACGAGGTAGCTGTCGCGCACCGGCGAGGCGCCGATGTGCACCGCCTCGTCAGCCTCGCGGACGTGCAGCGCGGTCGCATCGGCATCGGAATAGACCGCGACCGTCCGCACGCCGAGCGCGCGGGCGGTGCGGATGATGCGGCAGGCGATCTCGCCCCGGTTGGCGATGAGGAGCGATTCGATCACGACGGTTTCCGATCGGCGGGAGCGCGGAAGTTGGCGAAGTTGACACTACGTCCCGCCTGGAAACGGGGTCGGCGGGGGGCCGGGCCGGATATCGGCGAACGGGCGACGAAGAGGGCGCGCGCGGTCATGCCCGGGCGGTCTACACCGGCGGCGGGGGTGTAGGACAGCGCGATCATGCCGGGCATCCGGTGGTGCGCTGCGACCAGGTGACGTTCAGCACCTTCCACGCGCCGGCTTCGCGGATCAGGTCGAAATGGTCGACGCCGCAATGGTGGAGCTTGCCATTGATCGTGAAGGTATAGGGACCCCAGACCATCGCGATATCACCATCGACCTCGATCACCGAATCGATCAGCCGTTCCTCAAGACGTTCGCTGCCGGGTTTCACACCGGCTGTGAAGTCCTGCCAAGTCATGTGGCGGACGCTGCGGGTGCCGTCCGGCTGCTCCGTAGCGACGGTCGCGCCGCCTTCGTGGCGGACCTGCGCGAGGATCGCGGCGGGATCGCGCGCGGCGAGGCCGCGGAACAGCGCGTCGATCGGCGCCATCACCGCCGCGGCGGCGGGGTCGGCATAGGGCAGCGGGTTGGCGGGCGGCAGCCGGTCCGCGGATTGCAGCGCGAGGAGGAGCGGAAGCATGGCGTTTCTTTCTAGATCCTCCCCGAGCCATGCTCGGGGAGGGGAACCAGCCGCAGGCTGGTGGAGGGGCGCGCGCAGCGCGTGTCGAGGTGGCCGCGATGATCGGCGCGACGGGCAGCGCCTATTGGCAATCGCAGGCGTTGCGCCGCACGATGTCGCTGCCCGAAGTGCCGTTGTGGCAACAGCTTCGCCGTCGCGGAATTGGGCATAAGTCGCGCAAGGAGCATCCGGCGGGACGCTTCACACTCGACTTCTCCTGTAGCGCGGCGCGATTGTGCGTGGAGATCGACGGCGAAGCGCATGAACGTGGCGATCGACCGAAGCGCGACGCCTTCCGTGATGTTTGGTTGGCGGAGCGTGGTGTCGACGCGTTGCGGGTGCCGGCGAGGGAGGTGTTGCGCGATCTCGACGCCGTGGTCCGGATGATCGTTGCTGGTGCGTTGGAGCGCGCGCGCCTCCACCCCCGGCCTGCGGCCGGCGGCCCCCCTCCCCAAACGGAGCCTGGGGAGGAATAAGGAAGCGCCGTGCCCGCTCACATCCGGAACACGCCGAAGCGGGGATGGTCCGGGATGGGGGCGTTGAGGCAGGCGGCGAGCGCGAGGCCGAGGACGTCGCGGGTCTGGGCCGGATCGACGATGCCGTCGTCCACAGGCGGGCGGTCGCGTACCAGGGATTGCCCTCGTCCTCGTAGCGGGCGCGGACCGGGGCCTTGAACGCTTCGGCCTGTTCGGGCGTCCAGCCGTCGGCGTCGCGATGGACGGTGGCCAGCACGCTCGCCGCCTGTTCACCGCCCATCACGCTGATCCGGCTGTTGGGCCAGGTGAACAGGAAGCGCGGGGAATAGGCGCGGCCGCACATGCCGTAATTGCCCGCGCCGAAGCTGCCGCCGATCAGGATGGTAATCTTCGGCACGGTCGCGGTGGCGACGGCAGTGACCAGCTTTGCGCCATGTTTCGCAATCCCTTCCGCTTCATACCTGCCACCGACCATGAAGCCGGAAATGTTCTGCAGGAACAGCAGCGGGATGCGACGCTGGCAGGCGAGTTCGATGAAATGCGCGCCCTTTTGCGCGCTTTCGCTGAACAGGACGCCGTTGTTGGCGAGGATCGCGACCGGCAGGCCGTGGATCGTCGCGAAACCGCAGACCAGCGACGCACCGTAGAGCGCCTTGAATTCGTGGAATTCCGATCCGTCGACCAGGCGGGCGATCACCTCGTGCACGTCATAGGGCGCGCGGACGTCGTCCGGGACAATGCCGTAGAGGTCGTCGGCCGGGTAGAGCGGCGCGCGGACGGGGGCGATCTGCGGCCCGGTCTGCGGCGGCAGCGTCGCGACGATGTCGCGGACGATGGTGAGCGCGTGTTCGTCATTCTCGGCGACATGGTCGACGACGCCCGATCGGCGCCCGTGGGTATCGGCACCGCCCAGTTCCTCGGCGCTGATGACCTCTCCCGTCGCCGCCTTCACCAGCGGCGGGCCGGCGAGGAAGATCGTCCCCTGGCCGCGGACGATGATCGTCTCGTCGGACATCGCCGGCACATAGGCGCCGCCGGCGGTGCAGCTGCCCATGACGCAGGCGATCTGGGGCAGGCCGAGCGCCGACATATTCGCCTGGTTGAAAAAGATGCGGCCGAAGTGATCGCGGTCGGGAAACACCTCTGCCTGATGCGGCAGGTTGGCGCCGCCACTGTCGACCAGATAGATGCACGGCAGGCGATTGTCCTGGGCGATTTCCTGCGCTCGCAGGTGCTTCTTCACGGTCAGGGGAAAGTAGGTGCCGCCCTTCACCGTCGCATCGTTGCAGACGATCATCACCTGGCGGCCGGCGACGCGGCCGATGCCGGCGATCATCCCGGCGCCGGGGACCCCCTCCCCCGTGTTCGGGTCGTCGTACAGTCCGTTGGCGGCGAGCTGGCCGATTTCGAGGAAGGCGGTGCCGGGGTCGAGCAGCCGTTCGACGCGGTCGCGGGGAAGGAGCTTGCCGCGGGCGGTGTGACGGTCGCGGGATTTCGCCGACCCGCCAAGGGCGGCGCGGGCGACATCGGCGCGCAGGCGATCGGCGAGCGCGCGGTTATGGGCGGCGTTGCGGGCGAAGGCGTCGCCGTCGCGGGCGATGGCGGTGGCGAGGACGGGACCCATTTACATCCTCCCTATTACGAAGGGGATCGCGAGCGCGCGCATCACTGCACCACCTTCGGCGCGGCGCCGATCAGTTCGCGGCCGATCAGCATGCGGCGGATCTCGTTCGTGCCCGCGCCGATGTCGAGCAGCTTGGCGTCGCGCATGAAGCGTTCGACGGGCCAGTCCTTGGTATAGCCCGCCCCGCCCAGCGCCTGGATCGCCTCCAGCGACACCTTCACCGCATTTTCCGAGGCGAGCAGGATGGCGCCCGCCGCGTCAAAGCGCGTGGTCTTGCCGGCATCGCAGCTCTTCGCGACGGCATAGACGTAGGCGCGCGAGGAATTGAGCGCGACGTACATGTCGGCGATCTTGGCCTGCATCAGCTGGAACTGGCCGATCGGCTGGCCGAACTGCTTGCGTTCCTGCACGTACGGCACGACCACGTCGAGGCAGGCCTGCATGATGCCGAGCTGGATGCCGGCCAGCACCGCGCGTTCATAGTCGAGGCCGCTCATCAGCACGCCGACGCCGCCATTCTCCGGCCCCATGATATTTTCGGCCGGGACGTGGCAGTCGTCGAACACCAGTTCGGCGGTAGGCGAGCCGCGCATGCCCATCTTGTCGATCTTCTGACCGATGCTGAAACCGGGCATATCCCGTTCGATCAGGAAGGCGGTGATGCCGCGGCTCCCATCGCCGGTCTTCGCATAGACGACGAGGGTGTCGGCGTAAGCGGCGTTGGTGATCCAGAATTTCGTGCCGTTCAGCACATAGCCGTCGTCGGTCTTCGTCGCCCGCAGCTTCATCGACACGACGTCGCTGCCCGCGCCCGCTTCGGACATGGCGAGGCTGCCGACATGTTCGCCGCTGATGAGCCCGGGCAGGTATTTCGCCTTCTGTTCGGGATTTCCCCAGCGGCGGATCTGGTTGACGCACAGGTTGCTGTGCGCGCCGTAGCTGAGGCCGATCGACGCGGAGGCGCGGCTGACCTCCTCGACCGCGATGACGTGTTCGAGATAGCCGAGGCCGAGGCCGCCGTCCGCTTCGTCGACGGTGATGCCGTGCAGGCCAAGTTCGCCCATCGCGGTCCACAATTCGTCGCGCGGGAACCAGTCGTCGGCGTCGATCTTCGCGGCCAGCGGCGCGATGCGATCGGCGGCGAAGCGCTGCGTGCTCTCGCGGATCATGTCCGCCGCCTCGCCCAATGCGAAATCGAAGTTGGTGATCACCATCCGCTCCTTGTCGTTGGCCGCCTGTTAGCACAGGCATCGGGCGACGGAAAATCGACAGGACCGCCGGCGATCTATAGATGGCATCTATGATCGACCGCTTTCTGATCCGCTATTTCCTGGGCATCGTCGATCATGGCAGCTTTTCTGCCGCGGCGCTGCATTGCCGGGTGACGCAACCGACGCTGTCGGCGGGCATCGCGAAGCTGGAGGGCGCGCTGGCGCAGCGGCTGTTCGATCGCAGCAGCAAGCGGGTGCGGCTGACCGAGGCGGGCGCGCAGTTCGCGCATTACGCGCGGCGGATCGAGGCGGAGTTCACCGCCGCCGAGCGCGCGGTGCAGGCGGCACGGCCGCGCCGGCTGATCCGCATCGGCGTGGCGCCGACGATCGCGACCGCCTGGATCGGGGCGGCGCTGGCGGCGGTGCGCGCCGGGGGATGCGGCGAGCAGGTCGAAATCGTCGAGGGCCGGTCGAACGAGTTGCAGGCGAAGCTGGATCGCGGACGGCTGGATGCGGTGCTGGGCATCGTCGACGACGATGCGGCGGTGCTGGTCGAGGAACGCTATGGCGTGGCGATGGCGCTCGACCATCCGCTGGCGGGACGCGATGCGGTGGCGGCGGACGAGATCGCCGGCGACACGATGATCGTCCGGCGCCATTGCGAGGCGCTGCCGCAGGTCAGTCGCTTCTTCACCGAACGCGGGGTGCGGCCGTTCATGGCAGCGCGGACGATCAGCGACGATCGCGCCGCCGCCTATGTCGCGGCCGGGCTGGGCATCACCGTGATGCCGCGCAGCCTTGCCACCGCGGCGATGGCGATGCCGGCGCTGGTCGGGTTCGACGCGGTGCGCCGCATCGGGTTCCGTACGCCGGATGCGGGCGTGGCGCGGCTGCACGACAGTGCGGCGTATCGGGCGTTCGGCGCGGCGTTGCGCGCCATCGGTGGCGGCGATGGCGATGACGATGGCGACGACGGCGGACGCAATGGCGATGACGGGGGCGACGACGTGGGCGATGGCGCCGGGCATCGCGATGACGATGCCGGGGGCGCCGGGCCGAGCCGCGAATCCGACGACCGGCCGCCGGCGATGGCACCGGGTCGGGAGGCGAGGCGTTGATGACCTGCGAAAAGGAGACCGACATGGCCGATGACACCGGCAACGAACGCGTTCGCTACGTACCCGACAGCCCCAACGTCGGTGCCGCCGACCCCGACGGCAATCCCGACGATGCCAAGGGTTCGGCCAAGGATCAGTCGCGCGCCGACGACCTGGCGGCGAAGGTCGCGGTCGGCGACGAATTGTCGGCGTATGAGAAGGTCGCCGGGCGCGGCGTCCGCCCCGACTGACGCCCGCGGCATCGCTAATGATCCGGCGGGCATAATCCCGCCGGCTGCACGGCACGCGCGATCCGGGGCATGATGATGCCATGTCCCTGCAACCGCCCGAACCGATCCATACCGCCGCCGGCCTCGTCCGTGGCCGCCGCGATGGCGCGCTGACCGTCTTCCGCGGCATTCCCTATGCTGCCGCGCCAGTCGGGCAGCATCGGTTCGCGCTGCCGCAGCCGGTCGAGCCCTGGGCCGGGATACGCGATGCGACCGATGCCGGTCCCAATGCGCCGCAACGGACGCGTGCGGTGCCGGGGCTGGATGCCCGGCCGCTGATCGGCGAGGGCTGGCGACGGGGCGACAACTATCTGTCGCTCGATATCTGGCAGCCGGCCGGCGGGCGGACCGCCATGCCGGTGATGGTGTTCATCCATGGCGGCGGCTTCGTCGTCGGCGGCAAGGATGCGGCGGTGCAGGACGGCGCGACCTTCGCGCGCGATGGCATCCTGTATGTCGCGATCAACTATCGCATGGGGGTCGACGGGTTCCTGCCGATACCCGATGTGCCGACCAACCTGGGGCTGCGCGACATGATCGCCGCGCTTGCGTGGGTGCGGGACAATATCGTGCAGTTCGGCGGCGATCCCGCCAACGTCACCGTCTTCGGCGAAAGCGCAGGCGCGATGGCAATCGCCGATCTGATCGCCTCGCCATTGGCCAAGGGATTGTTCGCGCGGGCGATCGTGCAGAGTGGGCATGGCGGCATGACGCGCGATATCGGGGTCGCGCAGCGCCTGGTGCGGGCGGTTGCCAGGCGACTGGACATCACGGCCGATCGTGCCGGCTTCGCCAGCGTCGCGCCGGGCGAACCGTTGCTGGATGCGGTCGAGGCCGTATCGCTGCCGGCCGCCCGCATCGACTTGCGCAATCCGGACGGGCGCGAGCCGGTATTCGGGATCAGCCGTTTCGTCCCCGTCCACGGCGACGACGTGCTGCCGCTGGCGCCGCTCGATGCGCTGAAACAGGGTGCGGGTGCCGATGTGCAGCTGCTGATCGGCAGCAACGCCGAAGAGATGAACCTGTACCTCGTCCCCAGCGGCGTGCGCGACAAGCTGAACACCGGATTGGGCAGGCTGCTGGCGTGGTTCGTGCTGCGCAAGTCGCAGCCGCAGGCGTGGCGCGTCCTCAAGGCCTATGGCATGGGCCGCGGCAAGCCCGTGGGCCAGGCGCTGACCGATGCGCTGACCGACCTCGTCTTTCGCTGGCCGGCGCGCCGCTTTGCCGAGGAGCATCGCGGCGCCACGCATATGTACGAGTTCGGATGGCGATCGCCGCGCTACGACGGCGAACTGGGCGCATCGCATGGCATGGAGCTGCCGTTCGTCTTCGACAGCCTTGCCACCTGCACCGGCGCCGACGGGCTGTGCGGCATCGCACCGCCGCAGGACCTGGCCACCCGCGTCCACGCGATCTGGGTGCAGTTCGCGCGCGACGGATCGCTGCCCTGGGCGCCGTTCGATCGCGAGCGCCGCACGGTGTATAAGCTGGCCGCGGACGAGGCGGTATCGGAACCGGTGATGCCCGCCGCCGCCTTCCTCCCCTGATCGGAGCCCGACCATGTATCTCGACCGCCTGCGCCTGGACGGACGCACCGCCTTCGTCACCGGCGGCGCGCAAGGGATCGGCCATGCCTGCGCCGATGCGCTGGCCGAGGCCGGCGCGCGCGTCACCATCGCCGACCGCGATGCCGAGGCGATCGGCAAGGCGATGGAATCGTTGAAGGCGAAGGGCCATACGGTCGATGGCGTCATCCTCGACGTGACCGACAGCGCGCGCGTGACCGCGGTGGCCGATGCCGCCGGGGCGGTCGACGTGCTGGTCAACAATGCCGGCATCGCGCGCAGCGACACCGCGGCCGAGGACGTGGCGGACGAACATTGGCTGAACGTCCTCGACGTGAACCTCAACGGCACCTTCTGGTGCGCCCGCGCCTTTGGCCGGCACATGATCGCCGCGGGCAAGGGCAGCATCGTCAACGTCGGTTCGATGTCGGGGTTCATCGTCAACCGGCCGCAGCCGCAAAGCTATTACAATGCCAGCAAGGCCGCGGTGCACCAGCTGACCAGAAGCCTGGCGGCCGAATGGGCACCGCGCGGCGTGCGGGTGAATGCGGTCGCGCCGACCTATATCGCGACGCCGCTGAACGCCTTTGCCGATCGGAGCGGCGAGATGTATCGACGGTGGATCGACGGCACGCCGCTAGGCCGGCTCGGCGAACCCGAGGAGGTCGCCTCGATCGTCCACTTCCTCAGCAGTGACGCCGCCAGCCTGATGACCGGCAGCATCGTCGTCGCCGATGGCGGCTATACCTGCTGGTGACCGACGGCGGGTCGACGCGCGGCCAAGCCGAAGTGCCGATCGGCACAGCCGTAGAACCTTTCCGATAGGTGGCGAAAGGCGCACAATCTTTCTGACAGGTGGGCGAAGACTCACCGGCCGTAGAGAGGATCACCGATGCGTCTTCACACCCTGTTCGCCGCCTCCACCGCGATGGCGCTGGCCCTGCCCGCCGTCGCGCACGCGCAGGTCGCCGAAGCACCCGATGCGACCGACACCGCCCCTGCGGGCAAGGCGGTCGGCGCAGGCCCGCAGACGGGCGACCAGGACATCGTCGTCACCGCCCGCAAGCGGGCGGAGACGTTGCTGGATGTGCCGATCGCCGCCACTGCGATCAGCGGCAACACGCTGACCGAACGCGGCATCAATTCGGTGCGCGAGGCGGCGACGCTGACCCCCGGCCTGAATATCACCAGCGACGGATCGGGCCGCGCCTTCGTCTCGATCCGCGGCGTCGGCGTGACGCTGGTGCAATCGGTACAGCCCGGCGTCGGGCTGTTCATCAACGGCATCTACCAGCCCAATACATCGTATCTGAACAATCCGCTGCTCGACATCGACCGGATCGAGGTGCTGCGCGGTCCGCAGGGCACGCTGTACGGCAAGAACACGCTGGGCGGCGCGATCAACGTCATCACCCGCCAGCCGTCCAACGAAACGGAGGCCCGCGGCAATTTCAGCTTCGCCGGGCCGGACGACAGCTTCCTCGCCAGCGCCTCGGTCAGCGGGCCGATCATCAAGGACGTGCTGCAGGTGCGACTTGCCGCCGGTCATCGGCAGCAGGACGGTTTCCTGCGCAACCCGCTGCTCGGCATCGACGCCAGCCCGTTCAAAACCGATTCGCTCAACGGCACGATCCGCTTCGTCCCAACAGGCGATGTGGTGCTGACGATCAACGGCTATTACGACTGGGTGAAGGGGGCCAACACGCCCTATGCCCGCGTCACCGGCCCGACCGATTATTCGCGGCTCGTCCAGTTCAACGTGCCGAGCCGGATCGAATATCGCTATCGCGGCGTCAACGCCCGGCTGGAAACGCCGATCGAGGCGCTCCATTCCAAGCTCACCCTCGTCGGATCGTATGACGCCCGCAACGGACTGTCGCCGAACGCCGATGCCGATTTCGGCCCGCTGGACATCGCGCGCGCCAACGGCACCGACCGGCTGCGCACCAAGACGGTCGAGACGCGGCTGGATACCGAGATCGGCAGCACGCTGAGTTCGTTGTTCGGCCTGTTCTACAGCCGCGAGGAGGCCAATGCCTTTGATCGCACGCGGATCATTCCCGCCAATCTGACGCGCCTGACCAACAGCGCCACCAAGGCCGACACCTATGCCGCGTTCGGCACCCTGTTCTGGAAGCCGACGACGGCTTGGGAGGTGGCGCTGGGCCTGCGCTACGACCACGAAAAGCGCCAGGCCGACGGCAACGTGTCGATCAGCGTCGGCGCGGCGACGCTGCCGACCACCGTCACGACCGCACAGTTGAAATCCAACCAGGTCGAGCCGCGCCTGTCGGTGACGCGCCATTGGTCGGGCGAACTGATGACCTACGCCTCGGTCGCGCGCGGTTATCGCGGCGGCGGCTTCAATGCGCCGACCGCGCCGATCCGCCAGTACAAGGGCGATAGCGCGTGGACGTACGAGGTCGGCACCAAATACGTCTCGGCCGATCGCAAGCTCAGCCTGGCGGGCGACGTCTTCTACAACGACTATAGCAATTACATCGGTCTTAATTCGATCGCCCCGGCGGCGGGCGGTGGCCTGGTCACCGTCGACCTCAATTCGGGCGACGTCGAAAGCTACGGCGCGGAACTGGAAGCGACGCTGCGGCCGGTCAGCAACTGGTCGATCAACGGCAGCGTCACCTACATCCACGCCCGCCTGACCGATTCCTCGCCCTATACGCTGGTGACGGGGCGCACGCTGTCGTCGGACCGGCTGACCTTCCAGCCCGACTGGACCGGCAATCTCTACACCGACTACACCATTCCGCTGGGCGGCAGCGACAGCATGACGCTGACCGGCGGCGTCGTCGCCAAGGGCAGCCGCCTGGCCGCGACGCTGAATCAGACGACGCCGACGATCCTGCGCCCCTATGCGCTGGTCAATGCCGCGATCACCTATCGCAGCGGCCCGCTGGAGCTGGCGGTATTTGCCAACAACTTGCTCCAGAAGGACTATTTCGACGCCTATATCGAGAAGACGACATTGCAGCTTGCCGGGCTTCCGGCGTCGGACCTTGGCATCATCGGCGACCGCCGGCGCATCGGCGCCCGCCTCGGCTTCAGGTTCTGATCCGATGCTGATCGACACCAGCTTCGTCCGGGCGGAGCTCGACCCCGCCTTCATCGGTGCCTTGCGCGAACGGTTCGGCGCCAGCCTCAGCATGTCCGCATCGATGCTGGAGCAACATGGGTCGAACGAGGCGCATTTCGACGTCGTGCTGCCCGACGCGGTCGTCTTCGCCCGGTCGACCGAGGATGTCGTCGACCTGGTGAAGCTGTGCGTCGACGCCGGCGTGCCGATCGTGCCGTTCGGCGCGGGCACATCGATCGAGGGGAATGCGGTGCCGGTGCGCGGCGGCGTCAGCGTCAACCTGGGCGAGATGAACCGTATCGTCGCGGTCAACCCCGAGGATTTCGACTGCGTGGTCGAGGCAGGGGTCCGGCGCGAGCAATTGAACGAGCACCTGCGCGATACCGGGCTGTTCTTCCCGATCGATCCCGGGGCCAATGCGACGATCGGCGGCATGGCGTCGACACGCGCCAGCGGCACCAACGCCGTCCGGTACGGCACGATGCGAGAGGCGGTGCTGAGCCTGAAGGTCGTCACCCCCGACGGCAACGTCATCACCACCGCACGACGCGCGCGCAAGTCGGCGGCGGGATACGACCTCACCCGATTGTACGTCGGCAGCGAGGGCACGCTGGGCATCATCACCGAGGTGACGTTGCGGCTGCATCCGATTCCCGAAACGATTTCGGCGGCGGTGTGCGGCTTTGCCACCCTGGAGGGGGCGGTGAATACCGTCGTCCAGTCGATCCAGTCCGGCGTGCCGCTGGCGCGGGTCGAGATCCTCGACGACATGCAGATCCGCGCGGTCAACGCCTGGTCGAAGCTGTCGCTGCCCGAGGTGACGACGCTGTTCTTCGAATTCCACGGATCGCCCGGCGGCGTCGCCGAGCAGGTCGAGATGGTAAGCATGCTCGCCGCGGAAAACGGTGGCGGCAGCTTCGATTGGTCGAACCTGCCCGAGGAACGCGCGAAGCTGTGGAAGGCGCGGCACGAGGCCTATTATGCCGCGGTGGCGCTGCGTCCCGGCGCGGTGGGCTGGGCGACGGACGTGTGCGTCCCGATCAGCCGCCTGCCCGAATGCATCACCGCGACCAAGGCGGACCTGGCCACGGCGAGCGTCCCGGCGACGATCCTGGGCCATGTCGGCGACGGCAATTTCCATGTCATCTTCGCGATGGACCCCACATCGGCACCGGAACTGGCCGAGGTGCAGGCGATCAACGCCCGGCTGGTCGCCCGCGCGCTGGCGATGGACGGCACCTGCACCGGCGAACACGGCATCGGCATCGGCAAGCAGGAATGGCTGGTCGAGGAACTCGGCGACGCGGTGGAGGTGATGCGGGTGCTGAAGCGCGCGATGGACCCCAAAGACCTGTTCAACCCAGGCAAGATCTTCAGCCTGTGAAGCACGCGCGTCACCCGTCCTCATTCTCCCGTCACCCCGGACGTGTTCCGGGGTGACGAACGATGTCGGGCGCCTCGCCGGCAATGGGTGAGGGTGAGGTTGCCGGTTCGACCCCGACGCTTGCCAGCTCGACATCTCAAGGAACCCCCATGTCCACCCCGTCCTTTTCCCGCTCGCTGCTGCCCCTTCTCGCGCTCGCGCTGGCGATGGCGATCGGGTTCACGATGATGGCCTCGTTCGGCACGGTGCAGGAGGGGGCGAAGGCCGAATTGCACCTTAGCGACTATACGCTGAGCCTGATCCAGGGACTGAGCGCCGCGCTGCCGCTGGCCCTGTTCTCGATCCCGATCGGCATCTGGGTCGACCGGCACAACCGGGTGCGGATCATGATCGTGCTGGTCGCGACCTTCGTCCTCGGCACGCTGCTGACCGCATTTGCCCACAGCGTGTGGCTGCTGTTCGTCGCGCGCATGCTGACCGGGATCGGTACCACCGGCGCGCTGACCGCGGCGCTGTCGCTGTGCGCCGATCTGTGCGCGCCGACGCAGCGCGGGCGGGCGCTGCTGATCGTCAATTTGGGCAAGTCGCTGGGACAGGCGCTGGCCTTTGCCTTGACCGGCGTGCTGTTCGGCCTGTTCGCGCATGGCGGCGCGCCGGACTGGTTCTGGCGGGCGACGCCGTGGCGCAGCGCGCATCTGGCGCTGGCGGTCATCGGCGCGATCGCGACCATCCCGCTGTTCCTGTTGCGCGAACCGGCGCGGCACGAGGTCGCGGCCAGCAGCCACGCGCCGTTTCGCATCGTCGCCGGCGAATTATGGGCGCGGCGCGGGTTCCTGCTGCCGCTGTTCATGGGTCAGGTGAGCGTGGTGATGGCCGATGCCGCCGCCGCGATCTGGGCGGCGCCGGTGCTGTCGCGCAGCTTCGGCCTGCAGCCCGACCAGTTCGCCGGATGGATGGGCCCGGTGATCTTCGTCGCCGGGCTGCTCGGCGCGATCGTCGGCGGATTGTCGGCGGACTGGGGGCAGAAGAGCGGACGCCACGGCGGCCTGCTGATCGGCGCGGTCGCCGCCGCCGCGGTCGGCATTCCCGCCGCGCTGTTCCCCGTCGTGCCGTCCGTGCCGCTGTTCGGGGCCGCGCTCGGCACGTTGATCCTGTGCGGATCGGTCACCGGGGTCATCACCTCCGTGGCGCTGACCGTGCTGATCCCCAACGAACTGCGCGGCCTGTGCATCGGCGCGTTCATCGCCGTCGCCGGCCTGATCGGCTTCGGCCTGGCACCGACGCTGGTCGCGGCGGCGAGCGGGCTGTTCGGTGGCGAATCGCATCTGGATCAGGGGCTGGCGGCGGTGGGTGCACTGACCAGCGTGCTGTCGCTGATCGCCTTCATCGTCGCGATGCGCAGCGCACCGGTATCTGCTGTCGAACAACCTATATGAAAGCTGTTGCCAAAGCTATCGGATAGGTGCACCATTCTGCCAACGATGCGAAAGGGGGCAGGATGAAAGCGCGGATCGAGGTGTCTCCGGAAATGGTCGCCTTCGTCGGTGATGGTCCCGTCCCGGCGGCGGACTGGCCGGCGGATGCGGTCGGCTTCGGCTATCGCGTCGCCCCGGCGACCTTCTTCTTCCACCCCTGCCCCACCGCCGCCGACCTTGGCGATGCCGATATCGCGTTCGTCGTGGCGGCAGAGGCGTGCGACCGGGTGTTCGACGGCGCGCCCGCCCTGCCCGGCCTGTGGCACCTGCCCAGCGACATGCGCGTCATCGCGCTCGCCATCCAGCAATGCCGTCTGCCGAGCAATGCGGCGACGACGCTGCGGGTCGCCAAGTGCATCGAGCTGCTGTGCGTGACGTTCGAGAAGCTGGGCGAGGCCACGCTGGTGGCCGCCGACGGCGCCGGCGCCCTGTCCGCGGCGGAGGCGCAGCGGATCGCCGATGCGCGTCGGCTGATCGACGAACGCTGGAACGAGAAGCTGACGCTCGATACGATCTCACGCGCGTGCGGGCTGAACCGGGCCAAGCTGACCCGCGGCTTTCGATCGATGTTCGCGATGAGCGTGGCGGATGCGATCACCGACCGTCGATTGGGCGGTGCGCGCGATCTGTTGCTGGCGACGGACCTGCCGGTATCGTCGATCGGCTATCGCTGCGGCTACCTCAACAACGCAAGCTTCACCCGCGCCTTCTCGCGCCGCTTCGGCCAGGCGCCGACGCAATTCCGCAACCGGCAGCTGGCAGCATGAGCGCGCCGCTGGCGGGATCGCTGGTCGACCAGGCGGTCCGCCGCATTCGCGACCATATCCGCGACTGCGATCTGAAGGTCGGCGACACCCTGCCCGGCGAAGGGCAGTTCGCAGCCGATCTGGGCGTCAGCCGCGCGGTGATGCGCGAGGCGTTCGGCGCGCTCGCGGCACTGCGCGTGATCGATGTGGGCAACGGGCGCAAGGCGCGGGTCGGCGCGATGGACGGATCGGTGATGGCGTCGTCGATCGACCATGCCGTCGCCACCGCGCAGATCACGACGGGCGAGGTGTGGGACGTACGCCGCACGCTGGAGTTGCGCACCGCCGCGCTCGCCGCCGAGAACCGCAGCGATGCCGATGCCCGGACGATCGCCGACCATGCGCGGCAGATGGCGCTGATCGGTGACGACCTGGACCAGCTGATCGGCCATGACATCGCCTTTCACCAGGCGATCGCGCAGGCGGGCGGCAATGCCCTGTTCCACCAGATCGTCCGATCGTTCGAACAGCTGATGCGCATCGCGGTCCCGACCGCCTGGCGCACCCGCGAGACGCTGGACCAGCGCGAGGCGGTGTTCAACGTCCACCGCAATCTTGCCGGTGCCATCGCCGACCGCGATGCCGGCGCGGCGGAAGATTTGATGGCGGCGCATTTCGACACGTCGATCAGCGACATCTTCCGCGCCGAACCCAAGGTGCGCGACGGCGGCCGGCTGATCCGCCGTTAGGCCTGCGCCATTGCAGCGGAGGCGCCGCAGTGGCGCGCGACGAAGTCGCCGTGGCGCGGCAGGGCGCGCAGGGTCTGCGCGATTCCGCCGGTGAGACTGTCGAACGACGCCTTTAGGTCCGCGGGCGGGATGACGCTGGCGATGCGGTGATGACCGCGTGGCTGCACGCCCTGCCCCAGCAGCACCGACACCCAGGAATCGATGCGGAACAGATCGTCCTGACCCTGCCACGCACCCGCGCTGGCCCGGAACAGATCGATCCGTTCCATCAGGCTGTCCGGCACCCGCATCCGCGCACAATCCGTCCAGAAGGGCGAATCCCGTCGCTGGGTGACGTGATAATGCAGGATGATAAAGTCGCGGATATGCTCCCATTCGTAGCGCGACTGCGCGTTGAAGCGGGTGGCGAGCGCCGTATTGTCGTCGCCGCGGAACGGGAACAACTGGATCAGCCGCGTCACCGCATTCATGATGAGGTGGATGCTGGTCGATTCGAGCGGTTCGATGAACCCCGCCGCCAGCCCGAGCGCAACGCAATTGCGGTTCCAGCTTTGCCTTCGCATGCCCGCGGCGAAGCGGAGCGGCCGCGGTTCGAACAGGGGCCGGCTTTCCAGACCCGCGAGCAACGTCGCATGCGCCTGATCATCGCTCATGTAGCGGCTGGCATAGACGAGGCCGTTGCCCACGCGGGTCTGCAATGGTATCTGCCAACGCCAGCCGGCATCATGGGCGATCGCGCGCGTGTACGGTACCGGCGGCGCCACCGACTCCGTCTGCACCGCGAGCGCGCGGTCGGTGGCGAGCCATTCCGACCAGTCGTCGTAGCCGGTGGCCAGCGCCCCTCCGGTAAGCAGCGCGCGAAAACCGGTGCAATCGATGAAGAGGTCGCCCGCGATCCGTTCGCCAGAGGCAAGGACGAGCGCGGCGATGTCGCCGCCTTCGCCGTCACGCTCGACCCGTTCGATCCGCCCTTCGACCCGGCGTACGCCCCATGGCTCGGCCAGCCCGCGCAGGAACCGTACATAGGCGGTGGCGTCGAGGTGATAGGCATAGGCCAGGGCATTCTGTTCGTCCTGGCCGAACAATCCCGCCGCAGCCGCCTGCTGTTCCAACGAATAGTCGCCATAGGCCCCGCCGAAGCCGCGCCTGCGCGCCTCCAGCCAGAAATGCTGGAAATCCGCAATCATGACAGATCGCCCGACGCTGCCGAACGGATGGAAATAGCGGTCGCCGACCTGCCGCCAGTTCTCGAACGCAATGCCGAGCTTGAACGTCGCCTGCGTCGCCCGCATGAACGCCGCCTCGTCGATGCCCAGAAAAGCGTGGAAGCCGCGTGCGGTCGGGATCGTGGATTCACCGACCCCGACGGTGCCGATCTCGTCCGATTCGACCAGCGTCACCGTGACGAGCGGCCCGAGTTGGCGGATGAGGGCGGCGGCGGCGATCCAGCCAGCGGTGCCGCCGCCGGCGACGACGACGCGGGTGGGCTCGGGGCGATCGGGATCGGTCATCGGTTCAGCCGGTGCAGGAGGTAGGCGCGCAACTGGCGGGCGCCGGCCTCGTCGAGCGGTGCCAGCGGACCGCGCGCGGCCTCCGGCAGATGCGCGGCGACCGCCGCTGCATCGCCGAAGAGGTAATGGTCGAACATCGCGCGCCACGCCTGCCTTTCATGTGCCGGCCGGTCGCGCAGGCTGAGCAGGCCATGAAGGATCGTGTCCATCGGCGTATCCATGAACGCCGGCGCGGCGTTCCACCAATAGTTCACCAGCACATTGAAATCGTCCAGCGCCTCGACATGGTGCCACCACAGCGCCGGGTAGACGAGCACGTCCCCCGCCGCCAGGTCCGCCACCGATCCGGCCGCGACCGCATCCGCGAACCGGGGATAGCGATCGAGGTCGGGCGCGGCGAAATCGACCATGCTGACGACCTGCCCGCCGGGGGTCGGGGCGAGAGGGCCGGGATAGAGGTTGGCGACCTGTTCCGGTGGAAACAGCGTGAAGCGGCGCCGGCCAACCGCGCAGACCGCCACATTGTTCGACATGTCGTGATGCGCCGAGGCGATCGTGCGGTTGCCGATCCAGATGCTCGCGAGCGGCGGATGCCGATCGAACAGGTCGCCCACGGGTATGAGCGCGTTGTCGGCGCGGAAACCGGGCAGATAATCATCGAGGTCGGTCGAGCCGAGATAGAGCGAAGGCGCATCGGCCGCGCCGATCTGGCCGAGCAGGCGGTCGAGGAACGCGCCGAGTCCGGACCGTTCGGCCGCGAAGTTCATCGCGGTGGCGGTGGCATCATAGTGGAAGCGGCCGCGGATCGCGGGATCGCCGACATAGCTGGTGACCGGGCGGCCAACGTCGAAGCTGCGCAGATAGGCGGCTGCCTCTTGCGGCGAACCGCGGCCGGCACGGACCAGCGGCCAGTCGGCGGCACGGCCGCGCAGGATCACCGGTTCGTCCGCAGCGATCAGCGCATCGAGATCGAGCGCGGCATCGGTTTCGCGCACCGGCCGCGACACGCGCAGGCGCTCAGCCACCGGCTTCGCTGCGCAGCTTGCGATCGATCAGGTGGCGCAGATTGCCGAGCGACGAGGCGATCCACATCGCCGACCGCAACAGGTCGGCGCGATGCAACCGTTCGAGCGCGTCGCCGTCGAGCGCCGCGAGCCGTCCGGCATCGATCGTCCAATGATCGGGAATATTGTAGCGCCGCCCCTCGCCCAGATCGAGTTGCAGCGTCGCCGGTTCCAGCAGGCCGGCGGCGTCGAAGGCCGCGAACATCGCCTGTTCGGTCTCTAGCCCGACATAGATGCGCTGGAGCATCGCCGACACGTGATCGAGCAGCGGCGCGTTGCCGCCGAGTTCGCGGAAGACGGGTTCACCGTCCGCCACGATGCGCGGATCGTCGATATCCACATAGACCATCGGTTCGCCGTCCGCATCGACGCCGATCGAAAAGGGACCGCGTGCGCGCGTCGCCGGGACGTAGCGCGCGTCCCAGCGTTCGCCATCGAGGAACAGGTTCTCGTCGGGGTCGAGGCCGAGCAGCACCGTCGCATACAAGGCGCCGGCATCGTCGCGGCGCAGCAAGATGGCGTATTCGCGCTGCAATTCCTCGAATTCGGCCGGGAATACGCGGGTCTGGTTGATCGCATCGCCGTAGCGCGCATGGTGACCGACCGCGACGCGCAGGTCGCGATGGTCGACGTTGTTGAGCAGGACGGAAGCCATGGACCCCTCTTAGCCGAAGAAGGCCGCCCGTGTGAGCGACCTTCTTCGGGCCAACGGTCAGAACCGGTAGCGGGCGCCGACCAGGTAGCGGGCGGAGCCTTCCGCCAGATACCAGATGTTGCTTTCGTCGCGGCCGTAGGACCGCACGCCCTCTTCGGTCAGGTTGATCGCCTCGAAACCGAGCGAGAAGCGTGGCGTCAGGTCGAAGCTCACCGACAGGTCGAGCTGGCCGTAGGGTGCGGTGAAGACCGGATTGCGATCGCCGCCACGGTTGATCCCGCTGAGGAACTTGTCGCGCCAATTGTACGACAGGCGGGCGGAGATACCGCTCTTGTCGTAGATCAGCGTGGCGTTGGCGGTGTCGGACAGGCCGACCAGCGCGAACGTGTTCACCGTCGGATCAGCCGCGATGTCGATGCCGATGTTGCCCCGGACGAGCGTGTAGCTCGCCGCCAGGCCGAAACCGGTATTGCCGAGGAAATACTGGCCGGCGAGTTCGACGCCATAGATATGGGCATCGCGGTTGTTGATCGGCGTGTTGACCGCGAAGTTGAACAGCGGGTCCTGCGCATTGGCGGTGATGTCGTACTGGCCCAGGATCTGGTCGACGAAGCCCTGGTTCAGCGCGCGGTTTTGGACGTTGTAATTGGCCCCGAACTGCGCGTTCGTCGCCGCGACGTTGCCGCCGTTCTGCTGGAGCAGCGCGGTATAGGTGAACAGGTTCACATCGGTGATGTCCGCGCCGAACGTGCTGGTCAGCTGCTGGCGTGCGGTGCCCGAGCGCGTGCCGGCCGCACCCGAGGTCGGATCGCGCAGGCCGAACAGCTGGCGGTTGACCACCGTGTTGCCGATGAAGTTGCTCACCTTCTTGTCGAAGAAGCCCGCCGACAGGAACACGTCCTTGCGCGGATACCATTCGACCGAGACGTCGATGTTGCGCGACGACAGCGGATCGAGGTCGGTGTTGTGCGCCGTGCCGGTCGCGATGCCGCCGATCGCGGTCGGACGGCCGGGCGCGCCGACGTTGGTCGAGGCGAACAGGTCACCATAACCGGCGCGCGAGATCGTCTTGCTGAACGAGGCGCGGGCGAAGAAGTTGTCGAACACCTCGATCTTGGCATCGATCGACGGCAGCCAGTTGCTGTATTTGCCGTTCGACGTCAGCGTCTGGCGATCGGCGGTGTTGGCGACGAAGAAGTCGTTGTCGGCGGTCCAGACGATCGCCGTCGGGACCGGCTGCAGCGACACCGCGCGCACCTTGGTATTTTCATAACGGACACCGGCGACCAGCTGCGCTTCGCGATCGAACAGCTTGCCGCTCCACGACCCCTGCAGATAGCCGGACCAGATGTCTTCCTTGACCCGGTTGTCGTCGTTGGCGTCGATGTTGTTGGCGTGGTTCACGCCGTCGTTGGTGACGCCGATGTAGTAATTGTAGAGCGAGTTGTAGAGCTTGGTCGCATCCTCGGTCCGGAACGCGACGAGCGTGTTGGCGTCCGCCTTCGGATCGTTGTGCTCGAACTTGCAGACTGCGCAGAACTGGAAGACCTGGCCCGGCGCGAGACGTGCGACGTCGGGCGGCAGCGAGTTGCCCCAATCGCCCAGCACCTGGCGCGTGTTATACTGGGTCTGGCGGGTCTTGGTCGTGCGATAGTTGCCGCCTGCATCGAAGCGCAGCTGGTCGGTCAGCTCCCACCCGGCATCGGCGCGCAGTTCCTTGATCCGCTGCGTCTGGTTCGACGCGAACTGGCGCTGCACCGCGCTGGACAGATCGCCGAGGTCGATCACGCCGTTGCCGTTACCCTTGGTGAAGAGCTGGCCGCTGGGCGTCGTGCTGGTCGTGCGATCGTTGATCGTCAGCGTCTGCTGCGGGAAGCCGTCCTTGCCGAGGGTCAGCGAGTGGGCGGCGACGACCGGCGCGTTGAACGCGACGGTGGTCGAGGTCTGTCCGTTGGGATTGTCGGGCGCGCTGTCGGCACGGCCGATGTGGCCGTCGACGGCAAAGGTGAAGCGGTCGCTAGGCTTCCATTCGATGTTGCCGCCGAAGTCGTACAGCTTGTTCTTCTGCGCGCGATACGCCTGTTCGAACGCCTCGTCCTTCACGCCGTTGATCGTTTCGGCGAGGAAGCTGGTGGTGGCGATGCCGTTGCTGGCGTCGTCGAACGTCACTTCGCCGAAGGGGCGGTTGAACCAGTTCGACTGGGTCGAGCGCCGCTCGGACTGGCGCAGCTGCGCATACAGGCCATCGGCGGTGAAGGTGAGCGTGTCGGTCGGGCGGAATTGCAGGATGCCCTGCCCGTTGATGCGCTCGCGGCTCGCTTCGGAGAAGTGATAGCGCGAATCGTTGGGGACCGAGACGAGCACGTTGTTGGTCGGCCGGTTGTTGATCTTCGTCGCTGCATTGACGAAGCCGTTGGCGGGATTGAGGAAATCGGTCAGCGACCGGATGTTCCAATTGTCCGGCGCGACGCTGGCGAAGCTGAAGTTGCGCTTCTGGTAGCTGCCGAACAGCGACACGCCGAAGCGCTGGTTGGGATCGCTCCAGCTCGCGGTGCCCGACACTTCGGGGGTGACGCGGGCGCCGCAATCGTAACAGTCGGACGAGCTGTTGTCGTAGCTGCCCTTGACGCCGATCGAGCCGAGCAGGCCGCTTTCGCGCGCATCGAGGGGGCGGCGGCTGACGACGTTGATGGTCGCGCCGATACCGCCCGACGGGATCGCGGCGCGCCCGGTCTTGTAGGTTTCGAGCGTCTTCACCCCTTCGGAGGCGAGGTTGGAGAAGTCGAACGACCGGCCGAAGCCGCCGGCGCCATCGCCGCCCTGGTCGCCGCCGACGGCGACGATGTTCGACGTCGCCAGCTGGCGGCCGTTGAGCGTGACGAGGTTGTATTGCGCGCCGAAGCCGCGGACGGTGACCGTCGAGCCTTCGCCGTTGCGGCGGTCGATCGAGACGCCGGTGATGCGCTGCAGCGATTCGGCGAGGTTGGTGTTGGCGAACTTGCCGATATCCTCGGCGCTGATCGCATCGACGACGCCGAACGATTCCCGCTTGATCGCGATCGAGCGTTCCAGCGAGGCGCGCACGCCGGTGACGACGATTTCCTCAGGCCCGGTGTCAGGCACAGCGTTGGTCGGGCTGGCCTGACCGGGCGTGGCGGACTGGCTGGTCGTGTCGGCCTGCGGCGTGCCCTGCTGCGGATCGGCCGGTGCGGTCGTCGACGCCTGCGCATCGGCCGGCACCGTCTGGGCAGCGACGCCCGTTGCCATCGCGAGCCCGGCGGCCAAGCCGAGCATCGACGTCGATCGCACGAGCGCGGCCGACAGCTTCATCCCCTTCATCATCCGTCCCCTGTTTACCCGGCAGCCGTTCTTCGCGGCGACTGCCCGGGTGTGGCATAGTACTTTACCAATGCCGTCTCGTACCGTGACCGACATCGATGTCAACGGGTTTTCGGCGCCCGCGCCGTTATCGCCGTCAGTGTGGTGCGACGACCACACCGGCGACGTCGACGTCGCTGGCCGCGACCTCTCGCGTCGCGTCGGTGGCGAGCGCGAGGCGATACCGGCCGGGCGTCACCGCCCACCCCTGCCCCGCGGTCCAGCGCGCCAGGATGCGCGGATCGGCGGCGAGTTCGACCCGCATCGTCTGCCCCGGCGCCAGTGCAATGCGGCGGAACCCGGCGAGGCGCAGCGGCGTGCCGTCCGGTCCGGTCGCATAGAGCTGCGGCACGGCGACGCCGGCGCGCGATCCGGTGTTGGTCACCGCGACGCTGGCCCCCGGCCGGGCGCCGCCGGTGAAGCGGATGTCGGCGAAGCGGAACCGGGTGTAGCTGAGGCCATAGCCGAACGGGAACAGCGCACGCTCGCCGCGTTGCGCGTACCAGCGATAGCCGACGTTCGCGCCTTCGCGATAATCGACGGGATAGGCGGGCGGCGCGGCGTCGCCGCTGCCGGTATTGCTGGCGGCATCGGACAGCGACGTCATGCCCGCCGGCAGCACCGGTTGGGGGCGCGGCAGTTGCGCGACGGCGCGCGGGAAGCTGAGCGGCAGCCGGCCCGACGCGTCGACCGCACCGAACAGCACGCGGGCGATCGCCTCGCCCCCGCGCTGCCCCGGATACCACGCCTGGACGATGCCGGCGATGTCATCGACCCAGGGCATCAGCACGGGGCCGCCCGTTTCCAGCACCACCACGCTCTTGCGATTGGCCTTGGCGACCGCGGCGATCAGCGCATCCTGTCCATCGGGCAGCGACAGCGACGGCGCGTCCTGCGCCTCGGTCTGCCACTGCGTCGCGAAGACGATGGCGATATCCGCATCGCGCGCCGCCGCCGCCGCCGCCACGGGATCGCGCCCGTCGACGTAGCGGACGTCCGCGTTCGGGGCGATGGCGCGGATCGCGCGCAGCGGCGAGGAAGCGTGATAGGTGACCCGCGCGAACGATGCCGCCGCGCCCTCGGTCAGCGGGATCTCGATCGGCGCACCGCCAACCGAGCGCACCTGGCTGGAGCCGCCGCCCGACAGGACGCCGACGTCGGCGTGGCCGCCGATCAGCACGATGCGCTTCGCGGTCCGCGCGAAGGGCAGCACGTCGGCATCGTTCTTGAGCAGGACGATCCCCGCCTCTGCCGCGCGCTGGGCGACGTCGGCATGGGCGGTATAGTCGATAGGCTGCGCCGTCGCCGGGGTCGGACGGTCGTACAGGCCGCTGGCGATGACGCCGGTCAGGATGCGGGTGACCATCTCGTCGAGCCGTGCCGCAGGGACGCGGCCGGCGGCGATGGCATCGGCGAGCGGTGCGTCGAAATAGATCGTCTTGTCGAGTTCCTGCCCCGATTCCTGGTCCAGCCCGGCGCGTGCCGCCTTTTCGGTCGAATGGACTCCGCCCCAATCACTCATCACGAAGCCCGGATAGCCCCATTCGCCACGCAGCACGTCGGTCAGCAGGAAGCGGTTCTCGCACGCCCAGTCGCCGCCGACCTTGTTATAGGCGCACATCACCGAGCCCGGCCTGCCCCCGTCGATCGCGATCCGGAAGGCGAGCAGGTCGCTCTCCCGCAACGCCTTTTCATCGATGCGCGCATCGAGGATGGTGCGCCCGGTCTCCTGCGCGTTCAGCGCGAAATGCTTGACCGTCGAGACGATGCCGTTGGTCTGGACGCCGCGGATCGATTCCGCCGCCATCATCCCCGACAGCAGCGGGTCCTCGCCCAGATATTCGAAGTTGCGGCCGTTCCACGCGTCGCGCGTCAGGTTGACGCCGCCGGCGAGCAGCACGTTGAACGTCTTGGCGCGCGCCTCCGCCCCGATCATCGCGCCGCCGGCAAAGGCGATGGCGGGATCGAAGCTCGCCGCCGTGGCGAGGCTGGCGGGCAGCGCGGTGGCGGTGTCACCCTTGCGCTGTTCGACCTGGTTGGCGACGCCCAGGCTCGCGTCGCTTTCGCGCAACGTCGGAATGCCGAGCCGCGGTACGCCCGGCACATAGCCGGCGGACGGGATCATATCGGCATGCCGTTCCCTGGTCATCGGCGGAAAGAGGCCATGGACGTAGCGAAGCTTTTCGGCGCGGGTCATCGCCCTGACCAGCGCCCGCGCCCGATCCGCGGCGGGCAAGGCCGTGTTGCGCCACGGGGCCGCGGCCATCGGCCGCGCGGCGGCACGGGAGGCGGATTGCGCAGAGAGCGCGGCGGGCGCCACGCCGCCGAGCAACGCGGCGGCGAGGACGAGCTTGAACGACATGATCGGAACTCCTGCGGACCTGATGGCGCGACGCGCGCTGGAAACGGGTGGCGCGGCGGCCGAGCCGCAGTCGCGCGACCGGCATATCGCCGGGACGCATCGGTCCTGCATCCTCCCCTCCCCCGTCACCTTGCTTGACGGGATGATCCGAATATCCGACATCGATGTCAACAACAGTCTGGGGAGGAATGTGCATGCCGGGTCGTAGCCGTGGAGTGATGCTGACGCTGGCGACGGCGATGCTGGCCGGTCCGGTCGCCGCGCCGGTCGCCGCGCAGGTCGCGCATCCGGCGCAATGGCCCGCCGCCACCGCGCCCATCCCGCGCGATGCCGCGATGGAGCGGCGGATCGATGCGCTGATCGCGCGGATGTCGCTGGAACAGAAGGTCGGACAGGTGGTGCAGGGCGACATCGCCTCGCTGACGCCCGAAGACGTGCGCCGCTATCACCTCGGCTCGGTGTTCAACGGCGGCAATTCGGACCCGGGCGGCAAGTATAACGCACCGGCGCGCGACTGGCTGGCGCTGGCCGATGCGTTCTGGGACGCATCGACCAGCGATAATCCCAAGCTGCCGCGTATCCCGGCGATCTGGGGCATCGACGCGGTGCACGGCCATTCCAATATCGTCGGGGCGACGCTGTTCCCGCACAATATCGGCCTTGGCGCCATGCGCGATCCCGCGTTGATGCGGCGCATCGGCGCGGCGACCGCGGTCGAAATGCGGGTGACCGGCATCGACTGGACATTCGCACCGACGATCGCGGTGGTCCGCGACGACCGCTGGGGCCGCACCTATGAAGGGTTCGGCGAGACGCCGGAGATCGCGGCGAGCTATGCCGGGCCGCTGGTCGAGGGGCTGCAGGGCCGGATCGGCGACAAGGACTGGCTGCGCGGCCCGCACGTCATCGCCACCGCCAAACACTTCCTGGGCGATGGCGGCACGAAGAACGGCAAGGACCAGGGCGACGCGCAGCTCAGCGAGGCACAACTGCGCGACCTGTTCTCGCCACCCTATTACGCCGCGTTGAAGGCGGGCGTGCAATCGGTGATGGCGAGCTTTTCGAGCTGGAACGGCGCCAAGATGACCGGCAACCAAAGCCTGCTGACCGGCGTGCTGAAGGACCGCATGGGCTTTGACGGCTTCATCGTCGGCGATTGGAATGCCCATGGCCAGGTGGATGGCTGCACCAACACCGATTGTCCCGCGGCGCTGAAGGCGGGCCTCGACGTCTATATGGCGCCGGACAGCTGGAAGGGCATCTGGACCACCACGCTGGCGGGGTGAAGGCGGGTACGATCCCGATGAGCCGCCTGGACGATGCCGTGCGCCGGGTGTTGCGGGTCAAGATCCGGGCCGGCATCTTAGAGGCGGTCAAGCCGTCCGCGCGCCCGTTCGCAGGGCGCTACGACCTGCTCTCCTCGCCCGAGCACAAGGCGATCGCGCGCGCGGCGGTCGCCGAATCGCTTGTACTGCTCAAGAACAGCGGCGTCCTGCCGCTGAAGCCCGGCGCCAGCATCCTCGTCGCCGGCGATGGCGCCAACGACGTCGCGCGGCAGGCGGGCGGCTGGACCTTGTCGTGGCAGGGCACGGATACCAGGCCGACGGACTTTCCCAACGCCACGACGATCTGGCGCGGGCTGGAGCAGGCGGCAAAGGCGGCGGGCGGGCGAGCGAGCCTCAGCCCCGATGGTCGCTTCCAGGCCAGACCGGACGTCGCGATCGTCGTGTTCGGCGAGACGCCCTATGCGGAATTCCAGGGCGACAAGGCCGACGTGGCGTTCGACGATCCCGCCGACACGCTGGCGACGATGAAGCGGTTGAAGGCAGCCGGTATCCCGGTCGTCGCGGTATTCCTGTCGGGACGGCCGTTGTGGGTGAACCCCTATCTGAATGCCGCGGACGCGTTCGTCGCCGCATGGCTGCCGGGATCGGAGGGCGGTGGTGTCGCCGACGTGCTGTTCGGCAAACAGCAGTTCCGCGGTCGCCTGCCCTACAGTTGGCCTAAACGGTCGGACCAGTCGCCGCTCAATGTCGGCGATGCCGGTTATGACCCGCTGTTCCCCTATGGCTTCGGGCTGAAGACCAGCGACGATGGCCGGCTGGCGCCGCTGCCGGAAGCGCGAAGCGGCGATGGCGGCGACCGCAACGTCCTGTTCGCGCGGGGCAAGGCGACCGGCGGGCGCAAGCTGCTGCTGGGCGCGGCCGACCAGCCGCTCGCAGCCAATCCGGGGCCGGACCTGATCGCCAGCCGCGCGGCCGACCGCATCGCCCAGGAAGACAGCGTGCGTATCGCCTGGACCGGCCGCGGCGGCGCCAGCGCCGCGCTGGTCGGCCAGCCGGTCGACCTGTCGCGCGAGGCGAACGGCGATGTCGCGCTGGTCGTCGACCTGCGGGTCGATACCGCCCCCAGCGCGCCGGCGACGTTGAACGGGGTCGTCGTCACCGATCGGCTGCGCCAGCTGACGGGGCGCTGGGGCAGGATCGCGGTGCCGTTGCGCTGCCTTGCGGATACGAAGGGCGTCACCCGGCCGTTGACGCTGACCACCGCGGGCATGCTGGACCTGACGATCTCCGCCGTCCGCTTCGGCAGCGCCGGGGAGGGACTGGTCGACTGCCGTTGAGCGGCGACCGGCTGCATGAAAGGGTGGACGCAGCGCCAATATCCGTCGACAGGAATCGCATGGATGCGTTAGGGTTCGAGCGTTGAAGGCGATCACGATCACGGACGTCGCGCGTCGTGCTGGGGTGTCCCCCAAGACGGTGTCGCGCGTCATCAACGGCGAGGCGCACGTCCGCCCCGAAGTTCGCGACATGGTGGCGCGCGTCGTGGCGGACATGAACTACCGGCCCAACGCCTTCGCCCGTGGCCTGTCCAGTTCGCGGTCGTTCCTGATCGGCCTGTTCTTCGACGATCCCGCATCGGGCTATGCCGCGAGCATCCAGCGCGGGGCGCTGGAACGCGCCCGCGCGCTCGGCCGCCATCTCGTCATCGAACCGATCAGCTTCGATCGGTCCGACTGGCGGCGGCTGCTGGAGGATACGTTGCAGGGCCTGCGGCTGGACGGCGCGATCCTCACCTCGCCGATCTGCGATCGCGCCGACCTGATCGCGGTGTTCGAGGAACACGACGTGCCGGTGGTCAGGATCGCGCCGGGTTCGGATTTCGATCGGACGCCGCAGGTGCGGATGGACGATCGCGCCGCGGCGCGGACGATGACGGAGCATCTGCTGTCGCTCGGCCATCGCGACATCGCCTTCGTATTGGGCAATCCCAAGCACAGCGCGTCCGAGCGGCGCTGGCTGGGGTTTCAGGACGCCATGACCGCCGCCGGCATCACGCCCGATCCGCGGCGCGTGTTCCAGGGCGACTTCCGCTTCCGCTCGGGGCTGGAGGCGGCCGACGCGCTGTTCGGCACCAGCCCGCATCCGACCGCCGTCTTCGCCAGCAACGACGAGATGGCGCTGGGCGTGCTGGTCGCCGCGATGCGCAACCAGATCGCGGTGCCGCGTTCCGTCTCGATCGTCGGCTTCGACGATGTCGCGATCGCCCGCATGGCGTGGCCCCAGCTCACCACCATCCGCCAGCCCAATTTCGAGATGGGCGCGGCGGCGATCGACCTGCTCATCGAACGGCGCAATGCCGGTGCGGACGGCAAGAGCGAGACGTGTCGCGAATTGCCCTACGAACTCGTCATCCGATCGACCTGCATGCCGCGCTCGCTCGCCTGACCCGGATCACCCCCGGCCGGTATCGCCGCCAGCGACCAGCGGCAGGATACCCGCCAGCAGCGTCATCGCCGCCATGATCGACAACGCCGTCCCGAACCCGTGCGCCGGGCCGGACCCCCAGGCCAGCAATGGCGCGACCACCTGCGGCAAGGTATTGGCGAGGTTCAGCAGCCCGAGATCGCGACCGCGCCGGGTGCCGTCGGACAGCAGCAGCATGGCATGGCCGGTGTTCAACGCGATGAACGCGGCCACTCCGCTGGCGAAGGCGACATAGGCGACGGCGGCGATGGTCCACGACGCGGCGACGGCCATCCCCGCCAGCCCCAATGTCGCCAGCACCGCCGTGGCGGCCAGGAACGGCCGGCGGCGGGCGATGCGGTCGGACCAGCGCCCCAGCGCGAGGGCGAGCGGCACGGGAACGATCGTCGCGACGAACAGCAGGCGGGCGACGGGTATCGCCATGTCGTCGCCGACGCGGCCGAAGCGTTCGAAATAGAAGAACAGGTACAGCCCGACCCCGCAGTTCGCGATCTGCATGAGCAAGCGCGCCGCCCAAGCGACGATGAGATCGCGGCGCATCGCGGTGCGTGCGGGCGCGGCTGGATCGCTCGATACGATGCGCTGCGTTCCGGCGAGCATCAGTGGCAGGAGGCAGCCGGTCATCAGCACGGCGACGATCGCCAACCGCCACCCTTGCGTCGCCGCGGCGGCGACGACGATGGCGGATGCACCGGCCGCGAACGGATTGCCCAGCGTCGACAGCGCCGCGGCGGTCCCCTTTTGCGCGGCGGGTACCTCCTCGGCGATCAGCGACGCGACCTGTGCCAGCACCGCGTTGATCGCGATCTGGAACAGCACGATGGCCGCGACGATGGCGGCGGGCGCGCGCGCGACAACGATCGCCGCGAACGCCAGCACCGTCGCGATCGTCCCCGACACCATCCAATGGCGCCGTCCCCCGCCGCGCGCGACCGACCGGTCGCCGAGCCAGCCAAAGGCGATGTTCGCCCCGCCCGCCACGATCGCGCCCACCACGCCGCACACGGCGAGCACGCCGTAGCGCATGTCTTCGGGAAAGCTGGCGAGCTTCATCGGCAACAGCAGCGTGAGCAACGGCAGATAGCCGATGACGCCGCCCGCCGACGCCAGCCCGTACAGCAGCACACGGACGACGGGCAGACGGTCCTGGCCAGGTGGGATAGCGTGCACCCCCGCCCTGTGCGGGGCGGACCGCGTGATGTCCAGATCGCTCGCCGGCCCGACGTGCGGCATCGGGTGCGGGGCTTGCGAAATGTCCGCTACGACCGCGTGCCGCACCAGCGTTGCAGGCGCGGGCGGACGGCCAGGAACCTCAGATAGCCTCGCTCGAGCAGCGCGAGCACGCGCGGGTGGCGGGCCAGCAGTCCGACCGGCCGCAACAGCGGGATTGCCCGCCACATCGCGGCGAACGCGGCAGCGCCCGACAGCAAGCGCCCGTCCTCCATCGCGTGGAAGCGCGCGAGCAGATCGGCGCGGTCGACCGGGCAGGTGTTAGCGGTCGTCGCATCGACGAAGGTGATCCGCCCACGCCGGTCGAGCCGCCGCATCAGCGCGACTTCCCGCCGGCACAGCGGACAGTCGCCGTCATGCCAGACGGTGACGCGGCTCACGCGCCGGCGTCCGGATTGTCCCGCCAGATCCGTTCGGCGAGCAATGTCGCAAAGCCCAGCCACGCGACGAACGGCACCGCGACGGCGGCGGCCAGCTTATCAACCTTCGCGGCGGTCGCGACATAAGCGGACCCGGACGCAATCATCGCCCCCGATGCCGCCGCGCTCGCCCCCAATCGCCTTTCGCGGAAGAACAATTGCGTCCAGCCGCCGACCATCGCGGTGTTTAGCAGCCACAGTCCGACCGCGGCGTTGCGCCGGGCACCGGCGGGCTGGCGCAACAATCGATAGCCGCCGACCGCCAGCCCGGTTTCCAACACCGGCCAAACCGCACCGAAGGCGGCATCGGGCGGGGTGAAGCCCGGCTTGTCGAGCCGGCGATACCACCGCCGGATGCCCGGATGCGACGGGTCGGGGGCGTTGCGCCGTCCGATCAGCGCGCTCGCCTCCAATACGACGCCCACCGCGCCAAGCGCGAGCAGCGGCGACAGTCCGGCCGACGGCGGCGCGACCGCGGGCGGCGTCTCCGCAGGCGCCAGGGCCGATGTCGACCGATAGCGATTGAGGTCGGGCTGTTTCGATCCGCCACCGAACACTTTGCCCATCACGCCGCGCACCGCCGGCACGCTCGCCGCGGCGAGGGCGCGATGCAGCAGGGCGATGCCGATCCGGCTGTGCGGGTTCATCAGCCGCGGCGCGATCTTGGGCACGCCCTGCGCATCCTCCACCATCGGCCGCATGACCTGTTCATAGGCTGCGTATGCGGCGGCGACATCCTCGTGCCGCTCTATCTCCGCGGCCAGCACATAGGCGCCGGTTATCGCCAGCGTCGTGCCGATCCCGGCGATCGGCGTCGCGCACCATGCCGCATCGCCGGTCAACGCCACCCGGCCGTCCGACCAGCGCGGCATCCGCACCTGCCGCAAGACGTCGAAATAGAAATCGTCGGTATCCTCCATGCCGGCGATCACCCGTTCGGATTGCCAGCCGGCACCGGCGAAACGGTCGCGCAGCCATGCCTTCTGGCGAGCGACGCTCCAGTCCTGTTCGCCCCCCGGCGGCTGCTGGATCGACAGCATCGCCCGCGTCGTGCCATGGCGATCGGGCCGCAGCGATATGCTGCGACCGTGGCTGGCATTGTACCAGCGCCACAGCCGGTCGTCCCCCGGTGTACGGGCAATGGTGAAATAGGCGATGGTCAGGTTCATCCAGCGCGGCGTGTTTTCCTTCGGAAACACCAGGTCGCGTGTCGCCGATCCGACACCCTCTGCCACGATGACGGCGTCGTATCGTTCCTTCACGCCGCTGGCGAAGGTCACCCAGGCCGCCGCGTCGTCCTGTTCGATCGCCGTCACGCTGTCGCCGAAGCGATAGGTCGCGTGTTCGGCGGCGGGCTCGTAGAGCAACCGGGCGAGGTCGCCGCGCAGCATCTCCATTTCGGCGGTGGGGCCATCCTGCCCCGAATCGTCTGCGAGGAATTGCGCCGCGATCGAGCCGTCTTCGTTCACCCAGGCGGTTCCCTCTTCGCCCGTGCCGCGATCCAGCGCCTCCCGCTCCAGGCCCATGCGGCGCAGCACCTCGCGGCCCGATCCCCGCACGTCGATATTCTGGCCGCCGTCGCGAAATGCGGGCGCGCGTTCGACGACGGTGACGGCAAAGCCGGCGCGGCCGAGCCACCAGGCCGCAGTATTGCCGGCGATGCTGGCGCCGGTGATCAGGACGGTGCGGGACATGGCGGCATTCTCCTATCGCCCATACAACGTTCGGCGCGCTATTCGGCACCCGGTCCGCAGCGCCGATTTCGGCCACGGCCGGGCGATCGGGATCGAGGAGACGATGATGAGCGATGGATCGACGGCATGGGATGGCGGCCGCGTGCGCCACTGGCTGGCCAGCCGCCTGAACGCCGCGCGGCTGGAACAGGCGGCGGCGGACCGGCGCGGATATGCGGCGCAGGACGATTACGACAATGCCGCTGCCGAGGAATGGGTTTGCCGGTCGCTGCAGACCGGCGACCATAACGACACGCAGGCCGCGTTCGCCGGCCGGATCAAGGCGCTGCTCGCGGCAGAGGACTATCCGGTCGCCGGCGTCCACGACGATCGCCGGTTCGACCGGAACGTGCGTGCGCATTTGAGAAAGCTTGCAAAGATGACCAAGGCCAATGATGGGTTCGCGAACACACTGCGCTATCAGGGCTGACCCGCAACGGTCCCCCCAACGCCACGCAAGTCAGGCAGATCAGGTAGAACGCATGGCCCGCAAGCATTCGAAACATGGCCCCCATGCAGAGCCGCTGCACGAGGACGATGCCCCCGCCGCGATCCCCGCCTGCTGGCTGTGCGGTCGACCGACCGGCAAGACGATCGTCTGGCACCATCCGGTTCCCAAGAGCCGTGGTGGCCGCGATGTCGTGCCCATGCACGGGGTCTGCCAGCAGACGCTGACCGCCAACTTCACCAATTCCGAATTGCAGCGGCACGGGATGGATGTCGAGGCGCTGCTTGCCCATCCCAATGTTCGCAAGTTCGTCGATTGGGTCGCGAATAAGGACCCCGACTTCACCGTGGCGATCGCCAAAAAGCAACGCTGACGCAACGCCGCTCCCAGCCGGAAGCAGCGATGCGTTCGCTCCGCGATCTTGCGGTACATCAATACGATCGCCTTGGCGGTGCCGGAGCCAAACGCGCCATGCCTCGTTCGCAGCGCGGGATTGCTCCCTAGTGAGAGGATGTACGCAGATGGCCGTCAAATTTGCCGGAACGATGAATGCGATCAATCGCGGGCTCGACGAGACCAAGGCGACCAAGGGCGCCGACATGGTGGAGGATTGGGAGGCCGCATTGGCCGATGTCGACGTCGCCGGTGCCAAGGGTATCCTGCGCGACCTCGCGTCGCTGAGGAAGCAGCTGGAAAAGGAGACACCGGATTCCGACCGCGTCCACGCCCTGCTCCACCGTCTGGGCACGGCGACGACCAGGATCGCCGACAAGGCTGACAAGTCGCAGGACAAGCTGAAGGCATTGGGCGAGGCGCTCACCGAAGCCGGCGAAGATCAGCCCGACGAGGAAGAAGACGCCGAAGCGGCCGCCACGCCAAAGCGCGCACGCAAGAAGTGAACGACTGCCGGATGGCTACATACGGTCATCCGGCCACCTTGCCGCATCGCCCCGCCCCGGATCGATCGGCATCGCGCGATCCCTGCGGTGTCCCCTATTCTACTGCTGCGTGCCCGGCATCTCCGACACCTGCCGCCGTTTGTTCCGCAGCGCGTTTGTCGGACTTCGCCTGGGCTTTTTTCACGGCGTCCGCCGCCTTGGACTTCTCGCGCTCACGGCGCTCGAATTCGTAATTGGGTTTGCGTGGTATGGCGATTGCTCCGCATGCGTGGGGATCGGCTGGAACGCGCCGGCGCGGACGAAACCTCTTCCCGTCAACACCGTCATACGGATGGTCCGCAAAATGGCCAACGGGAATAACGGGCGGCGCGGACCGCCCGTCCCATACCCGATCTGACGTCGAGCATCGCCGGACCGGTCCCTCACGACGCACATCGACATCGCGGAGCTGCGCAGCCGATTGGAGCGGCTGGAGCCGATCGCGGCGCCGGTCGCCGACATGCGCGCGACCGGCGACGGGTCAGAAGGCGAAGCGCGCGCCGAGGATGAACTGTCGCCCGCTGTGGGTCAGCACGTTCAGCCGGTTGGTCGCATCGACATATTGGTCGTTGAACTGATCCGTGAGGTTGATCATCTCGAGGCTGAGCTTCAGCGCGTCGGTGATGTTGTAGCTGATCTGCGCATCGACATTGGTGGTCGAATTGGTGCCGTTGTAGCTATTGCCCTCTGTCCCCGGCACCGCCGTCAGATATTTGTCGCGATAGGCGATCGAGCCGCGGATCGAGAAGCGCTTGGTTTCGTAATAGAGCGTCGCATTGGCAGCATGCCGCGACAGGCCGACCAGCGGCTGCGTCACCGTCGCCGTGCTGGTCGCCGACAGCAGGTATTTGATGTCGGATTTCACGTAGGTGTAGTTCGCCAGCACGCCGAAGTCGCGCAGGAAACCGGGCAGGAATGTCAGAGGTTGCTGCACGTTGACCTCGAACCCGCGCAGCTTGCCGCCGCTCGAATTGACCGGCTGCGTCACCGTGAAGATATCGTTCGGCGACGCCGCGCTGCCGGCCAGCAACGAGACGGGCAGGCCCAGGTCGGCGAACGGCACGTTGACGCTCAACGTCTGGACGAAGGTGCCGATATCCTTCTGGAAGCCCGAGATCGCATAGACCGCGCCCTTGGTCGGATACCATTCGAGGCTGGCGTCGATATTGGTCGATTCGGTCGGCTTGAGATCCGGATTGCCCGAACTGAAGCCGCGGTTACCGCCCGAGATGTTGAGGTTGCCGCCCGGCGTCAGCGCCGCGATGCCGGCGCGCGACAGCGTCTTGGCGGCGCCCACGCGCACCAGGAGCGTGTCGGTGACGTCATAGACCAGGTTGGCGGACGGCAGCCACCGGTTGTAGCTCCGCTCCGCCGTCAGCAGGCTCACCGACGTCCCGACCCCGGTGTAGCCGGTCGACACCTGATTGGTGTGGACGTAGCGCAGGCCGGCATCGCCGCGCAGCCGGATGCCGGCATCGGCCAGATTGAATTCGGTCATGCCCCAGGCGCCGGTGTCGCGCTCGCGCACGGTGATGTACGAGCCGCGCGCGGTCGCATTGTCGAGCCGGCCGACCGCATAGAGCGGATCGGTATAGATGTTGTAGAGCGCGGCGAATTTGTCGATGTCCGGCACCAGCCAGGATGTCGGCGTGCCGTTGGGCAGATCGATGCCGCGCCCGAAATCCGTATGGAGCGTGGTCGCCGCCGCCAGCTGGGCCGGCGTCAGCGTCTGCACCACGGTTTCACCGGCGTTCCGGCGTCCCTCGGTGGAGGAATATCGGAATTCGCGCCAGTCGAGCCCGGCCTTCAGCTTGATGAGGCCGCTGGCCGTCCATTCCAGATAGCCCTTGGCGGTCTTGAAGCTGTTGTCGACGGTCTGCGGGCGGACCCGGACCTCGCTGTTGCCGTTGGTGAAGGTGTAGCTTGCCGGATTGGTGACATCAAAGCCGGGCCGGATCGTCGGGAACCGCGTCGAGAAGTCGTAATAGAAATTGTTCGAGTTGACCGCGTCGATGGTGACAGTCGTCTGCGTCGGGTTGGTAAATTCCGACTTGGCGTAGCCCATCGTTCCGACGAATTTCACCGCATCGCCGAACTTCTGTTCGAGGTTGGCGGTACCCTGGTAGAAATCGGTGCGCAGGATGTCGTAGCGGCTTTGCGAACGGACATCGACATTGTCGAACGTGCCGCTGATGATGTTGCGGTTTGCGTCCACCACGCCCGAACGGATGATCGTCTGCGGTTTGCCGGTGCCCGACCGGCTGAAGCTGATCGCCTGGATCTGCGATTCCGCACGGCTGCCGTCGAGACGCGAATAGAGGCCGTCGAGCGAGATCAGCGTCGCATCGGTCGGCTGGAACTGCACCGATCCCGCCGCGCCGAGCCGCTTCTGGTCGATTTCATAGGTGACGAGACCCGGAATGCGCGGGTGGAACAGCGCCTGCCCGGCATAATCGGTCTGGGTGGCCGACGATCCGTAATTGATCTGGCCCAGCGTATAGCCCGCCAGCGTCGAGGCGGCGTTGAAGCCGCCGTTGAAGCCGCCATAGGTCCAGCGCGTGATGTTGGCGCCCTCTTCGCGCAGCTTGCGCTCTTCATAGGCGACCGACAGCAGCACGCCGAACCGGCCATCGTCGGTCGAGGTGGTGACGAGGCCCGAGAAGCGCGGCGTCGCCTTGCGCCGCAGGTCGTTGTAGCTCGCCTGCGCCGAGATCACCGCGGTCGGCTTCTTGTAATCGAACGGCCGCGAGGTCTGGAGGTCGACGGTCGCGCCCAGCGATCCTTCCTCGACGTCCGCGGTCGCGGTCTTGCGGACGGCGAGGCTGTTGAACAGGTCCGACGAGAAGATGTTGAAATCGAAGCCGCGACCGCGGTTGACGCCGCCCGAATTGTCGGTGCCGCCGGTGGTGCCGATCGCCTCCATGCCGTTGATGCGGACGCGGGTATATTCCGGCCCGAGACCGCGGACCGAGATGTTGCGACCTTCGCCGTTCACCCGGCTGATCGCGACGCCGGGGATGCGCTGCAGCGATTCCGCCAAATTGAGGTCGGGGAATTCGGCGATATCCTCCGCCTTGATGACGTCGACCGTCGCGGTCTGGTTGCGCTTGATGTTGATCGCGCTCGACAGGCTCTCGCGGAAGCCGGTGACGACGATGTCCTGCGCGCTGCCGTCCTGATTGGTGTCGAGCGGCGGCGCGTCGGCGACCTGCGGTTCGGGGGCGACGGCGGGCGATGCCGGCGGTGCGTCGGTGTCCTGCTGGTTGCCCGGAGCGCGGGCGGCCTTTTCGGCGTTGGTTTCGGGTGACGCCTGCGCAAAGGCGGGCGCCGCGGCAAGGCCGATCGCCGCCGTGGTGAGCCCCAGCGCGATCTTCAGTCCACGGATGCCGGACATGCCCATCATCGATCCCCTCGTCATAGTGTCCGACCTTGCCGTGACCGGGGTCGGTTCTGTCATGCCGGGGTAGCGCCGCGGGGACGGGCAAAGCCAACCTGAAAACGGCATGGATCGTTGCGCGTCGTGCATGGGCTGGCCTGGCCTGCATGCCGGTGCGGTCGGACGCTGCGCAAAGACGTTCCGTCACCCCGGACCCGTTCCGGGGTCCATTCCGCGGCGAGGCGCGTACCTGGAAGCTCCCGTCCTGCCCTTGCGGCATGGTGGACCCCGGAACGGGTCCGGGGTGACGGAGGAAGCAAGGCACGGCCCGATCCAGCCACGAAGGGACTGGATCGTCCCGCTTTTCGACTTGGACCGCCCCGCCCCCGCCCGCTAGCGTCGCAAGCCAGCCGAGCCCGCGTCCGACGGGCATGGCCAGCCAAGGAGAGCGCCCGATGACGACCGCCGCACAGCGCCCGACGCGCGTCCGTCATCGCATCATCGCGCTGATCTTCCTCATTACCTCGATCAACTATGCCGACCGCGCGACGTTCTCGATCGCGGGGACGCAGGCGTCGGGCGAACTCGGACTGTCGCCGGTGCAGACCGGCTTCATCCTGTCCGCCTTCGCCTGGGCCTATGTGCTGGCGCAGATTCCGGGCGGTGCATTGCTTGACCGGTTCGGCACCAAGCGCATCTATGCGGGCGCGATCGCGCTCTGGTCGGTGATGACCGCGATGCAGGGGTTCGTCGGCTGGTTTCCGGTCGTGTCCGCCGTCGCCACCCTGTTCGTGCTCCGCTTCCTCGTCGGCCTTGCCGAGGCGCCGTCCTTCCCCGGCAACGCGCGACTGGTCGCGGCCTGGTTTCCCGGGCCGGAACGCGGCACCGCATCGGCGATCTTCAACAGCGCGCAATATTTCTCGCTCGTCGCCTTCGCACCGCTGATGGGCTGGCTGGCGCACAGCTTCGGCTGGCGATCGGTGTTCTGGGCGATGGGGCTGCTCGGGATCCTCGCCGCGCTCGCCTTCCTCCGCTACATCCACTCACCCGTCCGCCACCCGTCGATCAACCAGGCGGAACTCGACCATATCGAGGCCGGCGGCGGCCTGATCCGGATGGAAGAGGCGAAGGCGACTACCCGCACCTTCACCTGGCCCAACCTTCGGCGCCTGCTCGCCAACCGGATGATGCTGGGCATCTACCTCGGCCAATATTGCATCAACGTGCTGACCTATTTCTTCGTCACCTGGTTTCCAATCTACCTCGTCAAGGAGCGCGGGCTGAATATCATGGAGGCGGGCTTCGCCGCCGCCGCGCCCGCGATGTGCGGCTTCGTCGGCGGGCTGGTCGGCGGCTTCGCGTCCGATGCGATCCTGAAGCGGACCGGCAACCTCGACCTCGCCCGCAAGGGCCCGCTGGTCGCCGGCATGCTGCTGGCCACCGCGATCATCGCCTGCGTGTGGGTCGACGCGGAATGGCTGGTGATCGTGCTGATGGCGGTCGCCTTCTTCGGCAAGGGCGTAGCCTCGCTCGGCTGGGCGGTGATGGCCGACGTCGCGCCGAAACAGCTCGCCGGCCTGTCGGGCGGCGTGTTCAACATGTTCGGCAACATCGCCGGTATCGTCACGCCGATCGTCGTCGGCTTCATCGTCGCGGCCACCGGATCGTTCGACTGGGCGTTGGTGTTCGTGGGGGCGCATTGCCTGCTGACGATCTTCGCCTTCCTCGTCATCGTCGGCCCGATCCGCCGGCTGGAGTTGCCGGCATGACGATCGATCGCCGCTCGCTCCTCACCGCCGGTGCGGCGCTGACGCTGCTGCCCGCCGCCGCGCGTGCGCGACCACAGCCGCTGCGGATCGCCATGCCGATGGCGGTGCCACGCTGGGCGCTCCTGCAACGCCGGTTGCTCGCCGCCAATGCCGCGGCGTGCGAGGCGTTCTTCGCCAAATACGTCGGGCCGGGCGATGCCCTGCAGGTGTTCGAACGCTGGGGCGCGAACGACGGCCCGGACGATGCGGCAGAGGCGACCAACGACTGGGTGACGTTGCATGCCTTGGGCGCGCCCGACCGGCTGCTGACGCTGGCGCAGCGGTTTTGGGAAGGCCATCTGCGCCAATATACCGCGGCGCGGACCGTCGAGGTCCCGATCGCGCGCGCGGGGATGTATCACCGCGAATTCCCGGTGCAGATGGACTGGCAGCACAACAGCGAAGGGCTGACGAGCTTCAACGTGATGGGCCTCAGTGCGCCGCGCGACGCCAGGCTGATCGAACGCACGCGCCGCTACGCCGATTTCTACACCGGTCGCGATCCCGCGGTGGCCAATTACGATCCGCGCGCGCGGGTGATCCGCAGCGTGCTGAACGGTAGCCGCGGCCCGATGCTGCGGCGGGCGACACCGCTGGACTGGGCGGGCGACCCGTTCGACACCAGCGCCTTTCACATGGAGCATGGCGAGGGCAATTACGCCCAGACGCTGAGCCATTACGATGAATATGGCGACGTCGTCGGCGACAATCCGCTCAACCTGCAGGCGACGACGCTGGGCCTCAACGCCTATGCGCTGGGCGCCGGCGAGCGGTTTCGCGGCTGGGCGCTCGACTATCTTGATGCATGGATGGATCGTGCGCGGGCCAACGGTGACATCGTGCCGAGCAAGGTCGGGCTGGATGGCAGGATCGCGCCGGATTGGTGGGGCGGCGTGTATGGCTGGGGCTTCTCGCCCAAAGTCCCGCAGACCGGCGTGCGCGAGAATCGCAACCGCGTGCCGCGATCGATCACCGCCTTCTTCAATGGGCTGCTGCTGACCGGCGACCGCGAATATCTCCACCTGTGGCGGCGGCAGTCGGCGCGGATCAACGCCGCATCGACACGGGTGAAGGGCGAGATGTCCGCCCCCACGATGTATGGCGCGGACGGCTGGTACGGGTGGAAGCCGGGGCCCTATCGCACCGGCGGGTTCGAGATCTGGTATGCGACGCAGGACCCGGCCGATCTGGCGGCAGCGGGATCGCATCCGTGGATCGAATTCCTGCATGGCCGCAACGCCGGCTATCCCGAACAGGCGCTCGCCGCCGATCTGGCGCGGGTCGCCGAGCGGGTCGCGACACGGCAGGCGGATCGCACGACGCGGATGGAGCGGCTGGCCGACTGGCCGATCGACATCAACCCGGCGAGCGCCAATGCGCTGATCCAGACGATGACCGGCGGCCTGCATATCGCACGGCCTTCGTGGTCACCGACCAGCCCGCCGCAGGGGGGCGTGCCGCTGCATTGCCGGCTGCGCTATTTCGACGCGGAGCGGCGACGCGCGGGGGTGCCGGAGGACGTCGCCGCGCTGGTCCACGCGCTCGGCGACCGGTCGACCGAGGTGACGCTGGTCAACACCGGCCGCGTCGCGCGGACGGTCGTGGTGCAGGGCGGGAGCTATGCCGAACATCGCATCGATGCGGTGACGGTCGACGGCATGGCGCGGGACGTGGGCGGCCGGAATTTTACGGTGCGGCTGGAGCCGGGCTGCGGCGCGCGGCTGACGCTGGCGATGACGCGCTACGCCAACCGGCCGACGCTGGCCTTTCCGTGGGATCGGTAGGCGGCCTTCCCGCGTCATTGTGTCGCTACGCTCGCAATGACGGACGTGTCACCCGCCCGGCTTGATATAGGGCGCGACCGCGAACAGCAGCCGTTCCTCGCGGCGCGGATCGTCCTCCACCCGTACCTGCCGGTCGAAGATCATCGTCGCCCGCCGCGCAAGGTCGTATTGCGGCCATGACGGCAGGCCCGCGCCGTTGGGATCGCCGGTGCGCGCCAGCCGGATGAACGCATCCGCCATCCGTCCGGCGAGCCGCTGCGCATCCGGCCCGTTGCCGGTCCGCGCGTTCGCCACCGCGGTGTTGTCGAACACCAGCCCGATATCGAGCGAATGGAAGGCGCCCAGCACCCCGCCCGCCTCCGGCGCGGGGAAGTCGAGCTGGTACATCCATGTCGGCGCATGGATTTTCGCGCGCTCCTCCGCCTGGATCAGGTGGCCCGGCCACGATCGCCCCGCGGTCGATGCCGCGAGCAGGATCTGCCCCGGCGTGCACTGCGGGTAGAGCTGGCGGTAGCGGGCGATGACGTGGTCGACGCCGACGTCGCGCGTCATCTGCGACAGCAGCCGTTCGGGGAGGTTCGCCCAGGTGGTATCGCCGCGCTTCAGCATCGCCTCGATCCACAGCGCGGTCTCGTCATGGGTATTGCCGACGATCAGCGGGATATGCGCCGCCTCGCGCGGGGCATCGGGGTAGAAGGGGTGGCGCAGCAACGTAATATGGTCCAGCGTCGAGGTGAAGCTGATCTCGCCCTTCCCTTCCAGCGGATCGGTCATCGCCATCGCCGCGACCAGCCGTTCGACGGGCAGCGTCGCCAGTTCGGCGGCGTCGCGCGCGCCGGCCTGCGCCATCCACGCCTTCGCTCGCGCTGTGGCGTGGTTCGGGCCGGCGGCGGTGACATGCTGGCCGCTCATCGTCGCGGCGGCGTGGAACAGCGGGCGCGCCTCGGCCATCGCCATCAGCGTCACCACCTTCGCGCCTCCGCCGGACTGGCCGAAGATCATCACGCGGCCGGGATCCCCGCCGAAGCGGGCGATATTGTCGCGCACCCATTGCAGCGCGAGGACGATGTCGAGATTGCCGACATTGCCGCTCTCCGCCGGCCCGCCGGCCTGGGCGAGATAGGCATAGCCCAGTGCGGCCAGCCGGTGGTTGAGCGTCACGACCACCACATCGCCGCGCCGTACCAGGCGCTTGCCATCGTACAGCGGATCGGAACCGGACCCGTGCGCATGCGCGCCGCCGTGCAGATAGACCATCACCGGCCGACGCCCGGCATCGAGCGCGGGCGTCCAGACGTTGAGGAACAGGCAATCCTCGGCGGTCGGCTCGTCCGCCCTGGTCTGCGGCGATGCGGCACCGTAGCGGGTGGCGTCCGCGATTCCCGCCCAGGGTTGCGGCGGCAGCGCGCGGCGGAAGCGGCGGCGCGCGGTATCGGCGCCGTAGCGGATGCCGCGGAACACCAGCACGCCGTCCTCGCGCAAGCCGCGCACCCGCCCGTAGCGCGTGGTGGCGACGGGATCGGCGCCGCCCGCACCGACGGTCGCGGGCAAGGCCGCCATGCCGGCAAGGACGCCGCGCCGGTCGATCATGCGTCGCTCATCCCGCGGTGTCCGCGCATAGTCGGCGCATCGGGGCGAGCGCCGGGTTATGGTTGTCGCGCCGCCACGCCATGAACAGTTCGACGGGCCGCTCCGGCTCGGTCGCGAAGCGGCGGTATTGCACGTCCATCAGGTGCAGTCCCGATGCCGATTCGGGGACGATCGCCGCGGCGAGGCCGGCGTGGACGAGGCCCAGCATCGAATGGATCTGCGTCACGTGCTGGACGTATTGCGGGCTCACCCCCGCCTCGTCGAATAGGCGGATCAGCATGTCGTGGAAATATCCCGCGCCCTGCCGCGCATACATGATGAGCGGCTGGCCGTCGAAGTCCGCGGGTTCCAGCACCGATTTCGCCTGACGCGGATCGCCGGCGGGCAGTGCCACCACCAGCGGTTCGTGCAGCACCAGCGCGGTGTCGAATTCCTGCCGGGCGAGCGGGGGGCGCACGAACCCGATGTCGATCAGCCCGGTCAGCAGCGCATCGACCTGATCGGTCGTCACCATTTCCCGCAGTTCGAGGTCGATGTTGGGCAGCGCGGCGCGCGCCTGCGCGACGATCTGGGGCACCAGATTATAGCCCGATACCGCGGTGAAGCCGATCGCGACCTTGCCCGCATCGCCCTTCGCCACCCGCCGCGCGGACAGCTGCGCGCTTTCCGCCAGCCGTACGATCCGCCGCGCCTCGATCAGGAACACACGCCCCGCCGGGGTCAGCGCGACGTTGCGGCTGGTGCGTTCCAGCAGCGTCACGTCCAGAATGCGCTCGAGCAACTGGATCTGCCGGCTGAGCGGCGATTGCGTCATGTTGAGCCGTTGCGCCGCACGCCCGAAGTGGAGTTCCTCGGCGGCGGCGACGAAGCAGCGGAGCTGGCTGAGTTCGAACATGGCTCAGCCTAACCGGGTCAGGCCGCGGCGGCGAGCGCCTTGGGGCTGACCCGCTCGATCAGCACCCGCAGCCGTTCATGTTCGGCGTCGGTCAGGTCGGTGAGCGGCGAGCGCACCGGGCCGGCGTCGCGACCGACGATCCGCATGCCCGCCTTGACGATCGACACCGCATAGCCGCGCCCCTGGTTGCGCAGCGTAATGTAGGGCAGCACGAAGTCGCGCAGCTGCTGCATCGTTTCGGCATGATCGCCCGCACGCACCGCCTTGTAAAAGGCGAGCGCCCATTCCGGCATGAAGTTGAAGATCGCCGAGGAATAGGTGGTGACCCCCATCGTCAGATACGGCGTCGCGAACGTCTCCGCGGTTGGCAGGCCGCCGATATAGGTCAACCGGTCGCCCATCCGGGCATAGATGCGGGTCATCAGTTCGATGTCGCCGACACCGTCCTTGAAGCCCACGAGGTTCGGATTGCGATCGCACAGGCGGGCGAGCGTCTCGTCATCCACCACCGCATTGTCGCGATTGTAGACGATCACGCCCAGCCCGGTGGCACGACACACCGCCTCGATATGCCGTTCCAGGCCCTCCTGCTTGGCGCCGACCAGATACGGCGGCAGCAGCAGCAGGCCGTCGGCGCCCGCCTTTTCGGCATCGCGCGCGATCCCGGTGGCGATCGCCGTGCCATAGCCGCAGCCCGAGATTACCGGCAACTTGCCGCCCGCCTCCGCCACTGCCGCGGCGACCACCGTTGCGACCTCTGCCGGGGTCAGCGAAAAGAACTCGCCGGTGCCGCCCGCGGCGAACAGGCCGGTCAATTCGTGACCCAGCATCCATGCGCAATGTTCCCGGTACGGCCCCTCGAGAAACGCGCCGTCATCGTCGAAATGCGTGACGGGGAAGGACAGCAAGCCACCGCCTAGGTGGCGCGCCATGGTGGTCGGGCTCATCTCGGTCACTACGCTCTCCTGTCGTCCCGCACGGTCCTGTCATGACGGGTACGAGGGCGTGGTACGCAGTCGGCGCCGGGGGGTCCAAACCAAAGCTGCGCTGGATCGATGCACGGGCTGGCATGATCGCCCGGTCGTCCCGATCAGCCGCACCCCTGCCGTTGCAACGTCGCCATCGCCTTCGCCAGGCGCAGACCCAATATGCGCTGAGCATCCGTCGTCAGGTGCAGATCGTCGGGATTGCGGCGGAGGGTTCTGGTCGAGACCATGGCGACGCATGGCAGCGACACGCGCGCCTGCTCCGCCTGCACGACGGTCCAGTCCGGATAGCGGTCGGCGCCGATCCGGGGGCGGTCGGCGATCTGGACGAACACGATCGGCAGCCGCGGCGCGTTCCAGTCGTTGCGGAACGCCGCGACGATCGCGGCAAAGCCGGATCGCCACGTATGCGATGTCGCACCGCGCGTGTCGCTTTCCCCCTGATACCAGAGCAGTCCGGCGAGGCGTCCTTTCGCGTCACGCACGCGCGCAGCGCACGATCCGTACAACGTGCTGCGATCCGCGCCAGGCACCCATGCCGCAATGGCGCTTCCACCCTTCGCACAGGGTACCAGCCCCACGCGGTGCCCGCGCATCCGCAAGAGCGACCGCGCGAACGGCAGACCGGGGCCGACGGCGGCCTGCGGGTCCGCCGAGACGGGATCGACCTGGTTCGCGGCGTCGTCCAGCGGATCGAGCGCGTCGCGCCAGCGCCCGTCATTCCCGTACAGGCGGATGCGGGGATCGGCGATCCGTTCCGCCGGGGCAAGGTCCGCCAGCCTGCCGCGGCCGGACATGTTGGATTGTCCCGCCAGCACATAGACGTCCATCGGCCGCGTATCATGCTGCGAGGCCGGGGCCGATGTCCCTGCCCCGCAGGCGGCGCCCCATGCGGCTCCACATGCGACCCCACAGGCGATCAAACCGATGGCCGCGGTCTTCACCGCTTGCCGACCGGCACCGGGCCGTGGAAATCCGCTTCGACGATCGCCAGACGCCAGCCGGCCGGCACCGCGTCGGCCCCCGTATCGCCCGCCTGCCTGGCGTTGCTCACCTCCACGATCTTGCCGAACGCGTCGCGATCCCGGGTGGGCGCGATCTGCGTGATCCGCAGGATGCTGCCGCTCGCGGCGGGGAAGCGGACCGCGGCATAACCGAGCTGGCGCTCCGTTTCGCCTTTCCACACCTCGCGGCCGTCCAGCGTCATGCGCAATGGATATCCGCGCGAACGCCAGCCGACCAGCTTCAGCTCGACCTCGTTCAGCGTCACCGGCTTTGCGAAGCGATATTCGATCCACGCCGTGTCCGGCCGACCATCACTGGACCAGCGCGACAGTTCGTTGTCGTCGATCGTTTTCGCGGCATCGTTCTGGCCGGTGCCCGCGACGATGGTTGCCGGCAGGTATGTCGCCCGGGTGACGCGATAGGACGGCCGCTGCGGCGTCGGCCCGCGGGTGAGCAGGCCCGGCTGCGCAGTATCGGCGAAGACGCGCGACAGGCCCCCTTTCACCTCCGGTGCGGCAACGGCCGGGATCGCCAGCGTCACCGGTGCCAGACCGGGCGTCGACGCGGTGAGGCGCACCGCCCCCGGCGCCTTGCCCGCGCGCAGCAGCACGCGGTTGATCCCGCCTTCGACCGGCAGCGCCTTCGACAGGACGTAATTGTCCTCGTCCCGCGCCGTTCCGGCGGTCGGCGTCGTACCGGGGATCGCTTCGGCTTGCACGGCGATCGCCGGACGCGGCTTGCCGGAACTGTCGCCCTGGGCGATGCCGCCGCGCCAATCCGCCGGTCCGTCCAGCGTAAAGGTGACCATGGCGTTGACGGTCGGCACGCGGCGCCCCCTGGCGTCGACGACCTCAACATCAACCAGCGCCAGATCGGCCCCGTCCATGACGAATCCCCGCGGCCCGGTATGCGGCACCAGTCGCAGCGCGGCCGGCGCGCCGACCGTCTCCACGCAGTGCTCCGACCGGCGGCCGTCCGCGCCGATGGCGACGGCGCGCAGCGATCCGGCCTGCCAGCGAACCCCTGGCCAGGTAAACAGAAAGCCGCTGGAGCGCTGCCCCGTCCCCAACGAACGACCGTTGAGGAACAGCTCGACCCGTTCGCCGTTCGAGACGACGCTGACATCCTTGGCCGTGCCGGGGGCGTAGTTCCAGTGGCCGATGATATGCGTCGCCGGTCTCTCGGCATCGACCCACCCCGTCCACATCACCTGATGCGCGAAGAAGCTTTCCTTGGGCAGCCGCATCGCATCGACCTCACCGGATCGGCGGTAATTGTTGTCGCCGCGATAGTGCGTGTTGCTGTCCGACCAGATGATGTTGACGCCGCCCGAACTCACCCGCCGCCCCGTGCCGGGACGAATGCGATAATAGTCCCACCAGCGACGCACATCCTCGCGCGCCTGGCTGTCCTGATTGCGGTTATAGTCAGGCGCGTCCTGGTGGAACGGCGGGGTCAATTCATCCTGATAGAGCCGTGCCGCTTCGTCGCGGCTATATTCCATTGCCCACATCGGGATATGCGCGCTCTTGTTGATGTATAGCATCTCGCCGCCATATTCGGCCGTCTTGCTGTCCAGCATCTCGCGCGATCCGATCGCCCGCCCGCCATGGGGATCGTAGCGGTCGCGGATCGCCTTCATCTCGGCCATGTGCGCTTCGCTGATGCTCTCGTTGCCGCTTTCGTAGAACAGGATCGAGGGATTGTTGCGGTTGTAGATGATCGCGTCGCGCATCTGTTCCTTGCGCTGGTCCCAGCGGCGCCCCTCTACGTCATGCTCGGCGTCGCCCGCTGGCATCGCCTGCGGCAGGCCGACGCGGTCGGCGGATTCGATGTCCTGCTTCGACGGGGTGATGTGCATCCAGCGCACCATGTTGCCGCCGCTCTCGACCATCAGCGCGTTGGAGAAATCGCTGACCCACGGCGGGATCGACACGCCCACCGCCGGCCATTCGTTCGATGTGCGCTGCGCATAGCCATGCACCTGCATCACGCGTCCGTTGAGCCGGATCATGCCGTCGCCGAACTGCGTCGCGCGAAATCCGGTCAGCGAATCCACCGCATCGATCGCCCTGCCCCGTTCGATGAGGCTGGTGGTCACCCGATAGAGATAGCCGTAGCCCCAGCTCCAGAAATGGAGGTCGCCGATCCTGCCCGCCGCGGCCAGCGTGCGTGTCTCGCCGGGTGCCAGCGTGACGGTGCCACCGTCCAGCCGGCCGACGACCAGCCCGCCGCGATCGCGAACCTCCACCCGGTAGGACAGGCTGCGCGCCCGCGCCTCTTCGTTGCGCACCTGCGTTTCCACATGCACCGTCGCGGACCGGGCGGTGAGGTCGAAACCGTCCGCCCAGACATATTGGCCGGTGGTGCCGAGGTTTGAGAACAACGGCAGCGTCTGATACGTCCGGGGTGCGAGGTGCAGCTTCACGTTGCGCGTGATGCCGCCGTAATTGACGTTGAAGTTCCGGTCATTCCACTGAAAGCCGCTGCCCGTCGCGCGCTCCTTGTATCGCCAGTCGTTGTCGACGCGCACCGCGATCAGGTTCTCGCCGGGCTTGACCGCAGCCGAGATATCGGCGCCGAACGCCATCGCCCCGCGCTCCGACAATACGACGGACCGGCCGTTGACCCACACTTCGGCCGCCTGCCGCACACCCTCGAATTCCAGGAACGCCTTGCCCGCCGCTGCCCCCTCCGGCAGCGTGATGCGCTTGCGATACCATGTGATCCCGGTCGACAGGTCCTTGATGTCGCGGGCGAAGGCCTGTTTCTCGTTGAAGGCGTTGGGCAAGGTGACCTCGCTCCAGCGATGGTCGTCGAACCCGACCTGCTCAGCGCCCGCTATGTCCCCCGTCGTCATCCGCCATGCCGGGTTGAGATTGAAGGTCGCGCGGCCGGATGCCACGACGCTGGACGCATCGTGGGCCGAGGCCGGACCGGCGAGCGCAAGGGCGGTGGCCGCGGTGGCGATCAGCAAGGGAAAGCGCATGGTCATCCTTTGATGTTGCGCCGGGTCGGCGCGGCCCGTGGTGTCGGGGCCGGTATAGGTCGGGCATTCCGAAGAGATTGCTGCTTCCGGCAGATCGACGCGACGGGCGCCGGGAAGGAGCGCGAACCTTGCGGTCGACTGGCCTGACCAGACCGGATAGCGGGATACGATTTCGGTCAGCATGTTTGCGACGACCATGTCTGTCCGAGCGATAGCGCATCAAGCACTGCTACGGCTTGTGCGTTGCCCTGAATGCGGTGGCCGTAATGGCGATCGTCAGTCGCCCTCCACCCCCACGCTAGCCTCACCGCCATCCCCGATCCCACATATCATTTTATTGGATCACAATGTGCCTCTTGTCAGGCCAGTGCAAGACAAAAGCATCACGTGGTAAGGCCTGGTCCAAACTGAGGCTTGCCTCCCGTTGCCACCTGCATGACAAGCGCCGCATGGCCGGGACGCACCGCAAACTCTATCAGCAGGTCGCCGAGGCGCTGGCGGCACGGATCGCGAACGGATCGCACGCCATCGGTGACCGGCTACCGGGCGAGCGCGACCTCGCCGAGCAGTTCAAGGTCAGCCGGCCGACCATCCGGGAAGCGATGATCGCGCTCGAGATGCGCGGAATCGTGGAGGCCCGGCATAAGTCGGGGATCTACGTGATGCAGGCTCCGGCGGCGAACCGGCAGTTCGGCGATCTCGATGTCGGTGCCTTCGAACTGGTCGAGGCGCGCCTGGCCATCGAGGGGGAAGCGGCCGCGCTGGCCGCGACCGCGATCGACACGGACACGCTCGCGCAACTGACCGGGTTGCTGGCCACGATGGCGCATGAGACGGAGCAGCGCGAGAAGGTCGACGTCGATCGCACGTTCCATCTGCTGATCGCCGGCGCGACCGGGAACAGCGTGATCCGGTCGATGGTCGAAACCTTGTGGGACCTGCGCGAAAGCTCGCCCTTATGTGTCCATATGTTCGCGGCCGCCCGCCGCAACGGCGTCGCGCCGCGAGTAGACGAACATCGCGCCATCGTTGCGGCTCTGGCGGCCCACGACAGCAAGGCAGCGCGCGCGGCGATGCGCGCGCACCTCAGCCGGGTGGTCGACGACCTCCTCGAGGCGACCCGGCTGGAACTGATCCAGCGCGCCGAAGCCGACGCCGATGCGCAACGGGTCCAGGTCAACATGCGCGCCTGGGCCTAGCCCGCCCGTCCGCAACGACGCGGATCGTGCCCGAGCGCCGGCGCCAGGCCAAGATGCTGGAGCGTTCGGGACCGCATCGCCGGGGCGGCCCCGACGATCGCGGTCATATCGTCGCTCAGTAGCGAACGAGCGCACCGACATAGAAGGATCGACCATTGTCGATCTCTTCGCGAAGCAACCCGAAGCCCGGACCAAACACGCGTTGCGGGCGGAAGTTGGTCAGGTTCTTGGCTTGCGCGACGATGGTCCAGTGGCGATCGAGCTTCAGCCGCAACTGCGCGTCGAACAGGTCGCTGGCGACGTAGCGCCGGTCCTGCAGCGGATCGCTCGTCGACACCGAATACAGGATCGGCGACAGGTGGTTCCATGCCCCCTGCGCGGTCACCGGTCCGATGGTGTAGAACAGCTTGACGTTGGCCACGGTGTTCGCGCTCTCGAACAGGCCGGACATGCGACGGCGGGTGATGCCGTCCGACAGCGTCACCTGCGGCGGCGTCGGATCGAGCAACGTCAGATTGGCCGATAGCCCGAAGCCTGCGAGCGGGCCGGGCAGGAAGCGCATCCGGGCGACGACCGCATTCAGCTCGATCCCAAGCACGCGCGACCCGCTGGCGTTGACCGGCCGGATTCGCGTGACGAGCTGCGATGCACCTTCGAACACCTCGGTCGCCTGATTACGCGTGGTGATGATCTCGTCGGTGATGTCCTTGCGGAACGCACCGGCCGAGAACAGGATGTCGCGATCGACGTAATATTCAAGGCTGAGGTCGTAATTGTCCGAGCGACGCGGGCGCAGATCGGGATTGCCGCTGACGATCGAGACGCCGCCATCGGGATTGTTGGCGGTGACGCCGATGTTGACGGTCTCGCGCGCGGCGAGGTCGTCGTAATTGGGGCGGCCGAGCGTGCGGCTGAAGGCGGCGCGCAGCCTTAGCCGTTCGCCGATATCCCAGTCGGCCTGTGCCGAGGGCAGCAAGTCGCGATAATGCTGCCGCTGTTGGCCGAAGATATACGTCCCGCTGCGCAGCCGGTTGGAGCCGGTGGCAAGCGCCGTGTCCTCGAACCGGACGCCCGCCGAAAGTCGCACGCGATCGCTGGCGTAGCGCGCCATGGCATAGGCGGCGACGACATCCTCGCTCAGGCTGTAATCGGATTGTAGACTGCTCGCGGCATTGCCGGTGTTCGCCGCGAAACTCGTGGGATTGGCGGCGAACGCATCACGGGCGGCGGCCGGGTCGACGAGCAGCAGTGCCTGGCCGCGGCCGTTGTACGGCGCGTACCGTTCGCGCGCGATGACCGGGGCCAGCAGCAGCGTCGATGCATTGGTATTGCGATAATTGTCGACCTGAAAGTCGTACCGCCGGTCGAGGAAACGCGCATAGGCGCCGGTCGCCACGCCGAAGCCGCGATTGTCCGGCTCCATGTTCACCGCCAGATTGGCACGTGCGGTCAACGCCTCTTCGCGATTGTCGTCGCTGTTGGTGCCATATTCGAACTGGCGATAATTGGCGGGGTTGGCGACATATGCGGCATTGGTGAAGTCGAAATAGGCGAACCCGCCCGGCGCATAGCCGTACCGATAGGCGAGGTTGGGCGTGTTGGCGATGCGATAGGTCGCCAGTCGTGCATCCTGGCGATAGGTCGCCACGGCGTAATTGAGGCCGATGTCGGCCCGAACGGTATCGCCGGGTGTCAGCTCACCGTGGAAATCGGCGTACCGCATCCGGCGGGTCTGCTGGTAATTGACCAGATCGACCTGCGCATTCGCATTGGCGACGTTGCCGCCGGTTGCCGTGACGCCATTGAAATTGGTGTATCGGTTGGTCGCCGTCGTGACTGCGGTGTTGGCGATGACGATGTTCGACTGACGCTCCTCATCGTTGAGATGGCGGAAATCGGCAAGGGTGATCGCCGCCTTGAACATCGCGTGATCGTCGAATTCCAGCTTCCCGAAGACACCATCGCGCTGGCGGACGTTGTCATAGTGCAGCCAGCGCCGCCGATCGGGCGCTGCGAAGGCGTTGGACACGTCGCTGGCGGGAGACAGCAATCGCGTGGCCGCAGTGGGTTCAAAATACAGGTAATTGTCGATTGCCGAGTTCAGCGATGCGGAATCGCGGCGAAAATAGCTGCCCGACACGACGGCGCCGAACTTGCGGTCGGGCCCGAAGGTGGTCGAGGCGACCAGTTCCGCCTGCCCCGAGGGGGCGCGATTGCCGCGGGTCCGCCCGAACTGCCACTGGCCGATGTCGAAGCGCCCCCCGACGAACGGTTTGCCTCCACCGTCGAAGGCGCTGCGCGTCCGCAGGTTGGCGATACCGCCGATCGCATTGCCGTTCATCGCGGCGGTGACCGACTTGTACACCTCGACACGGGACGCGAGCGACGAGGGGATGACGTCGAGCGAGACGTTGCGGCGTCCGATCTCGTTGGCGGGCAGCGTCACACCGTCGATCTAGACGAGGTTATAGTCGGCGTTGAGGCCACGGATCGACAGGAATTGCGCCTCGCCGCGACCGTTGTTCTGGACGGTCGAAACGCCGGGCACCCGCTGCAATGCCTCACCCAGGCCGAAGTCGGGCAGCGTGCCGATCTCGTCCGCGCTGATGCTGTCGGAGATGACCGCAATCTGCCGTTTCGCCTCGATCTCGCGCACCGCCTGCAACCGCGCACCGGTGACGACGATATCCTCCGTCCCGTCCGCTGGCCCGGTCGAACCCGCCGGAGCGGCCTGCTGCGCCTGCACGGCGCCGGGCCATGCCGTGGACAGCAGCAACACGCCGCGCAGGATCGTAACGGTCTTCATGGCAAGCCCCCTTTTGGTCGACCATCGTCGAACCGCACCCTCTTTAATAACTATAGGTGACAAACTAGTGACGGTCGAGTAGGAAAAGTCCGGAACGGGCAGAACGATGGGAAACGACGATGCTGGGACTGGCGATGGCGCTGCTCTTCACGACGACGGCGACGTCCGACGATGCTGCGGAGCGACTGTACGCGTGCGGTGACGACCAGGTGCGCGAATACCGGATCGAGGCGCCGGTGACGGACGGTGCACGGGCCGTGGAGACCTGGCGGTGGAATGCCGCCGCCGCACCCGACCTTCCGGAGGACTATCGGCGGCGGCTGCTCGCCCACATCGACGATTGCAAGCCGGTCGACGGCGGCAGGGCGATCCTCGTCACCGCATCGACGGGCGGTGTCGTGCTCATCGAACGGGCGACCGGCAAGGTCAGGTTCCGCGCGACCGCACCGATGGCGCATTCGGCGAGCGTCCTTCCGAACGGTCGTATCGCCGTGGCACTGTCGCTCCACGCCGACGGCAACCGCCTCGAACTCTACGACCGGATCAGCAGCGAGACGCCGCTGGCCACCCGCCCGTTGCCGTCCGGCCATGGTGCGGTGTGGGACGATGCCCGCCGGCAGTTGTTCGTGCTGTCCCACGACCTCATCCAGGCGTATCGCATTCGTGGCACGCGTGGAGCGCCCTCGCCGATCGAGGCCGCACGCTGGACGCTTCCCGGTCGCCGCGACGGCCACGACCTGTCGATACGCCCCGATGGCCGTTATTTGGTGACGACCGACGACGGGGTCTGGACCTTCGATCCCCGCAACGGCAGCTTCATACCCTTCACCGCGCTCAATCCGAAGCTGCGGGTCAAGTCGGTGGATATGGGCAGGCATCTCGCCTGGGTGCAGGCGGAGGAAAGCTGGTGGGCGAAGGGCTTTACTATCGCCCGGGCCGACGGCAGCGATCCGGTCCGCGTGCCGGTGGATGCGATGCACCTCTACAAGGTTCGCTGGGTCCGCTGAACCGGCGGCGGGCATGGCGGGCATACGGGCTGCCGGCTATGGGATGTTCGCCATGGCCCCGACGTTCCCACCGGGCATATCCGGCCTTGCACGTAAAGGCGGCGTTCCCGGTGTCTCGTCGGTCCCGTCCGCGGCCTTCGGCAGGTTCGCGCCGGTGATCGCGGGGGCATCCATCCTCGCCGCGCCGATCGCGCGAGCGAGGTTGACTTTGCGCGGTGCTCCCGGCTTGTCACCGCCATGACCGGTATCACCGCAGGCACCTACCCGCCGCGTTTCCTGCGCGAGGACGGACGGCGTACGGCGACCGCGAACGAACGCGTGCTGCTCGACCTCCTTTCACGCAACGGCGCCGCCAGCCGGGCGGACCTAGCCCGGCTGACCGGCCTCGCTCCGCATTCGATCACCCGCCTGATCGAACCGCTGCTCGCGCGCGGTTTGCTGCGCGAAAGCGCGCCGGTCGTGTCCGGCCCCGGCAAGCCCAGTACCAGGCTGTCCCTGGTCGGCAGTGCCGCCTTCTCGGTCGGCATGTCGGTGATGACCGATGCGGTGTCGATGGTGCTGCTGGATTTCGCAGGCACGATCGCCGCGGCCCATAGCGAGCCGCTGGCCGATCCCGCCATCCTGCCAGCCTCTGCGCAGATGCGGCGGATGATCGATGCGGCGATCACCGCGACGGGATGGGATCGCGCCGCGCTGGTGGGGATCGGGGTCGGCGTCACCGGCTATTTCATCGGCGATGGCGCGCGGCTCAATCCGCCCCGCCTGCTCGATGCCTGGGCCCTGTTGCCGCTCGATACCCTGTTGGCGGATGCCTTCGGTCACAAGGTCTGGATCGACAATGACGGCAACGTCGCCGCGGTGGGCGAGGCGATGCTGGGGCATGGCCGGCAGGCGCGCGATTTCGCCTATCTCTACTTTTCGGCCGGATTCGGCGGCGGCGTCATATCGAACGGACATCCGTTGCGCGGGCGCCACGGCAACGCCGGAGAATTCGCCGCCATCCTCCCCACCGGCTGGCCCCAGCCCAATCTGGAGGGCTTGCGGGCCGGCTTTGCCGCCAGCGGCGTCGACTATCCGAACATCCACGTCATGCTGACCGACTTCGATCCGGCGCATCCTGCGGTCGATGCCTGGCTGGATGCGATCATGCCGTCGCTCGACCTCGTCGCGTCCGCGATCTCCGCGACGATCGACCCGGCCCTGATCGTGTTGGGAGGCCGGCTGCCAGTCGCGCTGTCCGAACGCATAGTCCGGCGCATCGCGCTCACCAATCCCGAACGGCGCGGCTTTCGGCGCCCCGCCGCCAGGATCGTCGCGAGCACCCTCGCATCCGACGCCGCCGCAGTCGGTGCCGCGGCCCTCCCCCTTCAGGCAGCCTTCTTTGGCGCGGCGGATATGCCGGTCGGCGACACCGCGTAGCCGAGCGGTAGCGAGATACGTCCGCCGCGCCGCTCGGTATGTCGAGAAGCGATACCGGCGGACGTGGCTCGATGACCACATCATCGCGCCGTGGCGCTGGCGCCGGTGCCGTCCACCTCATCCCGTCACGGTCGTGGCCGACTGGTGCCGTCGCCGCCCTAGCTCGACTATCAGAGGTCCTAGCCGCATGCGTCGAAAGGTGGTGCCTGCCTGCCCGCTCTCGGGCAATCGGGAAGGCCTACGATCCGGCGCCCGAGCGGCGCGGTCGACATGGCCTGATCCATGATGGTGTCGACGTCGCCATCCTCGACGCGATTGCCGCGCCCGGCGGTGAGCGCGGCCTGGGTCAAGCGCCGCACCATTTCCTTGACGAAGGCTGCGCTTCCACCCTCCGAACGGTTTACGAACGCTTCGATCGCTCCGTCGCCGAGGATCAACTTCCGACCATAAAGAGACACGAGCCGGGCCCGGCAGTCACGGTCGGGATTGGCCACTTCGATCGCCTCGTCGACCCGGCCCGGGCGAGAAGCGAGAGAGGTCATGGCGACGCGATACATCTCCACCCCGATGACATGCGACGTGGAACATATGACTTGATCCGGCACATTTACCCATCCGAGAGCTGAAGCGGGGTGGATCATCTACGCCTGCTCCGCCGCGAGACAAAAGATCCCCACCTCACCCCTGCCTGCCTTCAGATGGGTCCTGAGCTTAATCCGATCTGCTTGAAACGGATTGACCCCAAACCCTGCTCAGAACGTTTTCTGCAGACGCAAATAGAACGATCGCAGGCGCGGGTCGCCGTAGGCGCTGTAGAACAAGGGGTCCGCGGTAACGTCGAGAGGCGGGCGCTTGTTGAAGATGTTGTTGACCCCGATTCGCGCTGTAAGCCCGTCGAGAAGCTGGTAGCTTGCACTGACATCGTGGTAGATCTGGCTCCTCACATACGCGGACCCGAGTGCCGGCACGACAGTTTTCGTTTCATCGATAGCGTAACGGTCGATGTAACGGATTTGCCATCCAAGGTTCAGTGCGTCCTTGCTCCAGTTGATGGCGGCACTCCCCCGCCAACGCAGGGATCCGTTCGATCCCGTGGCGATCGCGAAATTGGTGGGTACCACGCCGGCGTAGTCCGTTGCGGGAACGCCCGGGAAGGTCATGACCTCAAGCGATTTCACGAACGTCGCGCGCGACGTGACGGTGAGATTGCCGCCCGAAAGGGGGGCATCGTAATCGACCACGAAATCGATCGCGTCTGTCGAGATGCCCAAAAGATTGACAAGCGACAGGTCGAGTTCGGTTATCGGTCCGACCGAAAAACCACCCGATGCCGGCCCGCGTTTCACACGGTTCGGGTTCGATGCAAGCAGGTCCTCGATCGCTTGCTGGCTATTCGCCGAGAAAGCCAGAAGTTGCAGCGGATTGAAATATACATCACGCTTTTTGATACGTGTCCAGTCGGCGGACACTCGCAATCCCGGCACCAGACCAGGGGTAAAGATCGCTCCCGCAGAAAACGTGCGGGAGGATTCGGGGCGGACATCGGGATTGCCGCCGATGAAACCGGGGATCTGGTTGCCGAAAGTTCCCGGGGAACCGATCTTTTCGCCTCCGCGTGCGCGGTCGGCAAAATTGATCCTGATGAACTCCGGCCGGACTTTCACCAACTGCGTCAACGTCGGGGGCAGGTAGCCGGTCGTATAGGACCCGCGTATCACCAGCGGCTTGAACGGCGTCCAGCGAAAGCTGATGCTGGGATCGATATGCGAGTTGCGCGTGATGCTGCGGCTGACAACGGCGCCGGCGGGCGGACAGTTGCCGAGCGGATTGTCGGCCGGCAAGGGGCCGAACGTGATGGCGCAATTGTAAGGATCCGCTCCGTTGCCGCGATACCATTCCGCCCTGGCGGAAAGGCGCAACTCCAACTGGCGGAATAGCGCGATCTTATGGGCATCGCTGATGATCGGCAACGCGATCTCACCGTAAGCCGACCAGGTCCGCTGACTGGCGGGAGCCGCATAGCTCAGGATGGATCGCGTCATCCGGTTGGACGCTGTGATTACGCCGCCGTTGCGCTGGTCGCTATATTCGACGTTGAGCGTCATTTGCGTCTTCCCGCCCGGCAGCCTTAGCGGAAGCGGACCCGCAATTCTTAGCGAAGGGGCGAATGTCGAGGAGGTGCCCGGCGTCGCGGCCGTGAAGAATGGGAGGTCGTCGTAACTCAGGCTGAGCGGTTGCAGGGTCAGATCACGCAAGACGTTCTGCGTCCCCGAAACAAGCTGGTCTTCCGTCGCCTGACTGATCTGCGAGGGTTGCACGTCACCCACGAAGCGGCTTCTCGCATAGGAGACATCGAGTGCAGCCTGCCAGTCCCACGGGAGTTTCGCGATGACGCCACCAACCAAGGTCGAACTGGTCTGCCGATTGTGAACCTCGCTTCCCAACGCGACGCCCGGCAGAATTAACTGGATACTTTGCTGGAATGGATTTTGGGGCGCTTCCGATGACAGCTCGATGAATTCAGGCCCGCGCGATACCCTGTTGGACGATAGCGTTCGCGCCCAGGTCACCCCCAGATATCCGGTCAGGCGGTCGTTGAATTCTCGCCGGACACTGACTGACGCATTGTATCGTTCGGACCCATATAGAAGTGGGCTTCGCCGCCCCAGGTTGCTGTATCCCCCGTTGAGGTCGTAATTGTACCGTCCGTTCGCCGCAGCGAGGGGGGCGACACCATCGGCTAAGAGCCCGCGATATCCTGCCGGCACCGTACCGTAGGTCGAGGGCATCGTACCCCCGCCATATTCGGGCTTCAGCGTCAGGGTATCCAAAAACGTCTTGTAATTGACTTGCCCACCGGAGGGTATGCTGACGTACGCGCCTTCGAAGTAGCTGGCGTCATTTTCGCGGATCTTGGCGATCGTCCGTGTGGCCAGATTTGCGCGATCCCCATAGTATAAGGGGCGAGCTTTCTGCCAGCTGCCGGTCAGCGACACCTTTGTCCTGCCTCCTTCCAATGGAAAGCCGTAGGTTATGTCGGTCTGAGTCTCGCCCTGGGCGAAATCGGTCGTATCGCTGTACGACGTCGAAATCTCGCCGCCGGTGAAATCGCGCTTCAGGACGATATTGATCGCTCCCCCCGACGCGCCGCTGCCGTAAATGCCCGACGCCGACGAGGCGAGTACCTCGATGCGCTCGATCGAAGCGAGGGGTATACCGGTGATCGATGGCTGGGTGAGGTTGCCGTCGCCGATGTTGACCCCTGGTTGACGGCGGCCATCGACGAGGATCAGCGTATCGCGCGTGCCGAGACCGCGCAGGTTGATCGCGCTGAGCCCTCGTGTCGCGGCGGTACCGCTGGTGCCGCCGCGCGCTTGCTGGCTGACGACGGGAGAGGTGTTGACGTTCAGACGATCGCGCAGGAACGTTTCGAGATTGGGGGCTCCGCTGCGCTGGATTTCCTCGCGGGTGAGCACGATGAATGGTTGGCTGTCGTCTTGCGTGCGGGCGATGCCGGTGTTCAGCGACCAAGCCGCTTTGCCGGTAACGAGAATGTCGGGCGTGGCGTTGCCACCATCAGCCTCCACCTGCTGCGCGACGATCGCAACAGCGCCGGCCGCCTCGTTGATCCTGCCAAAGCCGGTCCGTGCGAGTATCGCATCGAGCGCCTCGTCGGGAGTCATCGCGCCCTTCGCACCTGAGGTGCGCTTGTCGGCGATCTCTGCCGATTGGAAAAGGACCGACCGCTTCGTCAGTCGGGACCATGTCTTCAACGCGGCATCCAACGGACCGGCAGGTATCTCGAAATACCGCTTGGTGGCATCGCCCGACTGGGAAGGGCTTTTTGCATATGCCGGCACGGACAGTGCGAGCAGCGAGATACCTGCCAGGACGATACCGCTTTTCAGTTGACCTAAGGACATGCCTGTTTCTCCCCCCGCGGCTTTCCCCAAAGCCGCCTCTCCATTCAGGGACAATCGAGCATCACGAATCCGTAACATCTATTATCGTTTTGTGGCGATTTAATCAGAGGTCGCCAGGTTCCGGAATCGATCCCCGGCCATCCGATGTCCGTAGCAGCCGGACTGACGGATGGCCGCGCCCCGGCGGCAAGTATCAGAGCGGCGGCAGAACGTCGGCAGCCTTCACGACGGTGACGGGCAGCCCCAGGGCGTCGAGCTGCGGGCGAATGATGGCCGCATTGCCGACAATCGCCCAAACCCATCGATCCGGCGACAATTGCGCACGGATGGCTGCATTGCTCTCATCGAGCGTAACGGCGCGATAGCGCGAGCTGGTCTGAGCCGGATAGTCATCGGGACGGCCGTACTTGCGGACATCGTCGAGTGCCCCGACGATCGCGTCACGGCTGGAAAAGCGCGAAGCGGCTTCCCCGAGAGCGGCTGCTTTTGCGCCGGCGAATTCCTCCGGCGTTATCGGTCGATCGCCCGTGATCCCTCTTATCTCTTTCATCACCTCTGCGATGGCGGCGCCAGCCTTGTCCTGTTGTACGCTGGCATCGACGGAATATTGCGATCCGTAGCGCCGCCGCAGGAAACCGGCATAGGAACCATAGGTCCAATGCTTGTCTTCGCGCAGGTTCATGTTGATCCGCGACGTGAAGCTGCTGCCGAAGACCGAGCTGGCAAGATCCAGCGCCGGTGCAGGCTTCGCATCGCCGATCGGGACGAGCTGGCGCCCCTGGATGTTCGCCTGGACCGCGCCCGGCAGATCTATGAGTACGATTCCCGGCGCGCCGGGGGCCGGGTGATGAATGATCGGCGATCCGGTGTCCGGCTTGGCTGAAACCCTCCAGCTGCCGATCGTCCGCTCCAGGAGCGGCATCAGCTCCGCCAGGCTCTTGTCGGATACGACGATGACGCTGGCGTGTTCCGGCCTGATCCAGCGCTTGAACGATGCGGTCACGCCGGCTTTATCGATGCTGCGGATCCGCGCCGCGCTGCCGTACATCACGAGGGGGTTGTAGGGTGAAGCCGCATCGGCCAGCGGGTTCATAACCTCGGTTATCAGCGTTACCGGATCGAGCCTTATGCGCGCCATCCTGTCGATCGTCTCGCGCTTCATGCGTTCGAGCGTCTCGGCAGAGAAGCTTGGTGCCGTCACCATGTCGCGCACCATGACGAGACCATCATCCAGGCTGACGTCCGGTGCGGTCACCCCGACGAAGCCGGATTCCAATCCTAACGCAGAATAAAGCGATAAGCCTGTCAACTCCTTGCGCTTGTTGATCCAGTCTTCGTCGTGACCGCCAAAGCCCTTGCCCAACAACGAATACATGAAATCCATCGCGCCGATCCGCTCGATCGGCTCGTCGATGCCACCGCCTCTCAGATTCAACGACACCGATGTGAAAGGATTTGAAGGACCACGGGCATAAAGGACTGGTATGCCGTTGCTCAGGCGGGCGTGTTCAATCTTCGGAAAGCGCGCGTCACCAGGGGGCGCGACCGCAGGAAGTGGCACCATGCGCCGCCCCGCGGCGGAGGATGGACTTATGACCGGCTCGCTCTCCGTCTTGACGGCAGGCGCAGGTGCCGATCCGTCGATCCCGTCATCCCCTCTGGCGATCACGCGCGCTCCAGGCATCACGGTCAATTCGTAGCGTGGTCGATCGAGCCACTTGCGAGCGGCCGCCATCACCGTGTCCGGCGTTTGGGCGGCGTAGACGCGCATACTTTTCTTGTACGCATCCGGGTCCCCCTGCACCATCGCACTTTCGGCCAGCGTCGACCCGCGCTTGGCCACGTTCTCGAGCGACCGCGCGAAACCATAGGCATATCGCGCCACGAAGCGCGCAATCGTCTCTGCGGTCGGCTTGGCTTGCAGGAACGCCGCGATTTCACGATCCAGGGCCGCTGCGGCAAGAGAGGGATCCACTCCGGCTCGCACCGCGCCCGTGATCGCGAATTCGCCGGCCTGAGCGCTGGACGAGTTGTTGACCCGAACATACTCGAACAGCTTCTGTTCGCGGACGAGATGACGGGTCAGCACGTCGTCCTCGCCGCCGCCCAGTGCCTCCATCACCGCGTCCAGAACCAAGCCATCATGGTCCTGCGCTCCCGGTACAGGCCAGTCTCGCACGATGATCGGGCTGGTAACGGGCGCTGTGACGATTTCCTTGATGCTGTGCGTCAGCGACACCGGCCCGGCGTCCGGTCGGACGTTGCGCGGGCCAGCCGGAATGCCGCTGAAATATTTGGTCATCAACCGACGGGCCGTCGCCAGATCGACATCCCCGGCAAGGACCACCAGCGCGTTGTTCGGGGCATAATGTGCCTTGAACCAGCTTCGCACGTCGGCCAGGTCGGCGGCATCGAGGTCCTTCATCGATCCGATGGTCGAATGCCCATAAGGATGCGTGGCGGGATAAAGTGCGGCCCGCGTCTTGTCGTCGATGACGCTCGTGGGCACTGCATCACCGTTGCGCTTCTCGTTCTGGACGACGCCACGCTGCTCGTTCAGCGTCTTCTGGTCCAGGGCCGCCAGCAGGTGCCCCATCCTGTCGCTTTCCATGAACAAGGCTCGGTCCAAGGCTGCCGTAGGAACAAGCTCATAATAATTCGTGCGATCCGCGCTCGTCGAACCATTCACCGTGGCACCGACATCCATGAGCGGCTTGAGATAGTCTCCCGGCACATTCTCAGAGCCGTTGAACATCAGGTGTTCGAACAGATGGGCGAAGCCGCTGCGACCTGCCGGCTCATGCTTTGACCCGACATCATAGGATACACTGACGAGGACCGTCGGAGCGCTGCTGTCATGGTGAACCAGCACCCGCAGTCCGTTGGGCAGGGTGAAGCTTTGATATGGTATGTCGACCTGATCGATCAGGCGGCGAACGTCGGCTCTGGCCGTGACGATCTCGGCATTTGTCGCTTTCGCATCCGGCTTATCGACCGGCTGCGCCGCCAACGGACACGCTATGACAAGAGGCAGTGCAGCGCAGGTCAGCAGAACGTGGCGTAAACGCATGGCGAGACGTCTCCGGAGCGGTGTGTACCAATCGGTCGGGAGCGCTGGAGCCTTGCCGGCTGTAACACCCATGTCCGTCCGGAGCATCGATCCCAGGTGGATCAACCACCATTCGAAACCGAGCGCTCACGAGGAATGACAATCGACACCGGCAAACCCGTAACGTACGCGCTGAAATTCGCGGTTCGGATCTGTCCGGTCGTCGTCGTCTGATGGTTACCTCGCGGCTCAGCGCCCCAGTATCACGGCGTCGCCGGTACGGCTGACCCGAACGCCATATGCGCGATGCAGCAATGCGACGAAGGCAGGACCCTCGTCCGTGCGGAAGGAACCACCGATCTTCAGGCGAGCGATTGCGGGATCCTCGATCCTCATCGGCAGACTGCTGTAGCGGTTGAATTCGGCGACGGCATCGCCGAGCGTTGTGTCGTCGAATACGACCCTGCCGTCCCGCCACGCGGTGAGGGCTTCTGTCTGCGCACCCCTGTCCACCGACACGATAGCCCGGCCAGGTTGCGTGACCGCGACATCCCCGGCGGTCATGACGATCCCGCCAGCGTTTGGCTTAAGAGGCTTCGTATCGCGGACACTTACTCGTCCTGACAGTACGACCACGGTTACCCTTGCCCCGTCGTGCCGGACGGAAAAGCGGGTACCCAGGACTGTGATCGTCCGCGGGCCGGCATGGACGACGAACGGGCGTCTGGGATCATGCACGATATCGAAGAAGGCCTCGCCTTCATCCAGCCATACCTCGCGAAGCGGCCCGCCCGCCGGATGGCGCAACCTGGTCGCTGTGTTGAGGTCCACATGGCTGCCATCCGCCAGTGTCAGGGACCGGCGTCCACCCTGTGGGGTTCGATAGTCGCCCGTATCCGCCTTTCCCGATGATGTCCCCGGCTCGCGCCACCAAACCGTCCCGACCGCCAGTGAAAGCGAGGCGACGATACCGGCGGAGATCGCGGCACGAGGCACGCGGAAGAGCGTTTTACGCCAATGCGGCGACGGCCGGCGACGCTGGCGAACCCCTGTACCGGCTTTGCCAAGTGCTCCGATCCTGTCGGCCGCCCGCCAGCCATGCTCAAGTCGCCAGAAGGCCGCTTGATGGGAAACGGATTGATCGAGCCACGCTTCCAGCCTGGCGTCGTCTTCCTTGTTCCATTCGGCCTCTTCCCGCCGGATCAGCCATAGTGCCGCGTCGTCTTCGAGGTCGACCGCGGAGCGACGTTCGGCGGTCATCTTGCCTTCTCTTTTCTTGCTTTCGTCGATGGGCCACGTCTGATCCGGCCATTGCCTCCCAGCATAGCGTCCGTCATCGCCCGAAGGCCGAGAACGAGCTGACGCTCGACGGTATCGAGGCCAATTCCCATACGGTCCGCTGTTTCACGCGTCGACAAGCCTTCGACCTTGCGAAGTCGTACGACCTCCCGGCAGCGCGGTGGCAGGGCAGAGAGCCCGTCATGCGCGCGCCGTAACGCGTCCCGGGCGTCGATGTGGCGATCGGACGCCAGCAGATCGACATTCCTGTCCACCACATCGATGTCGTGCAACTGCTCAAATCGTACGACTCGCCCTCTCTTCGCTCTGTTTATCAAGATATTTCGAGCGATTGTAAAAACATAGCCCGCACAATTTACCGGCAATCCGTTCCTGGCGCCCGCAAGTACCGCCTCATAGACATCCTGCCTGATATCAACGACATCATCCTGCGACCGCCAATTGCGTGAGATATAATGCGTCAACGACGACTCGAGCGGTAGTATCTCATTGCAAAACCAAGATTTCAACTTGGCAATGTCAGACATGAAGGTCAGTATGCATGACTATGTTTACCTCGATAACACCAGGCGAAAAGATTCTTTGAGTCCAAGCGACGTCAGATAAAAAATAGATCGTCTCATGGCAAGCAATGCGCCCCCTATCGTGCAACCCACTGTCTTATGCTGAGAAATAGCTATAGATCGGGACCCATTGATCTGAAAGGCGCGATCTGATCAGGCTCCGTATCGATCGCTGACAACCTAACCGGCGCGCGTGCCGCCCAACATCAAGCTCAGGAAAAATCTTGTCGCCGGCCGATCGCTCGCGACCCGCATGGACATTGCGAACAGAAAGGCAAAGCACGGCTATTCGCCGTCAGTGACGCGGTCGGGTGACTTCGTGGAATGCATGAAGGCCTATGGCGAGCCGACGGACGCGGCCGCTACGCAATGCAGCCTAACAATTGTGTTCGACGACGCCGCGGACCTACCCAGCCCGGCCTATCACATTGCCGTAAAGGTGCAGGGTGCGCCCGCAAAGCCGACTGATCTGAAGGCGCTGCGCCGCGATCTTACCCGATGGATCGGTCGACTTCCGAAAGACAAGGCTGCGGCAAAGCGTGCCGACCGCTGGTTCGGGAAAGCTGGGGGATCAGCTACTTCGCCAGAAAGCTGACGATCCGCTAATGTCGAGCACGGGAGTGCGAGCTTGCGGGCGAGACTGAACAAAGGCGGACGAGGAACCCCGAGCGAAGCGCGAGACGGTCAACTAAAGCTACCGCACAAAACTGCCCCGCAAACCGAAAAAATTGACCGCAAGTACCAGTTGGAGCTGGTTTTTTAGAAAACTGCGGTCTGTACCAGCAGACGCACCAAAAGACGCCACTGCGTGTCATTACCTACGGGCGAAAGCTGGAGCGGAAACGTCTTTCCGCATTGGCAAGCGGTCCGCTCACCTGCTTCCAGCGCTTGGCGATCAACGCAGTTGACACCAGAAAGATGGCAACCGGCAGAACAGCGTAGAAACCGATAATGAATATAAGCCCGTCTCTGTGGGCGTCCGCAGTTTGATAAATCGTACAAAATATGAAATAAGCCATGGCTATGATGAAAAGAGTCGTGGTCATAACTAAAAGCGAGCGACTGAACGCTTGAACACCGATCTCCACGATGGATATTGAGCCATCAATACGGGCGATCTCGGTATATTCGTTTGTCATTTTCGCCTTGTTTACGGCCCTCCTCAGAGCGCCGTGTCGTCGTCGAAGCCCCGCGATTCCGCCCCCTGAAATCGCTTGAACTGCTGTCAAAGCGAGATACATTCCCAACCCTACCGTTTGCACGTTGGCAAGCTGGGAGAATTGAAGGCCGACGCAACCGTTTAACCAAGCGATTAGGTTACCTATCATTGAAGTTGCCCTCCGACACTCTGTCTCATGTTCTCAACGCACGCGGGCTTTCCGTGGCAGCGATTGCGGAACGCTCTGGTGTGTCTGTTGCAGCCATTGAAGGGGCGCTTGCTGGTAAAAGCTTGGCAGATGACGACATCACTGCGTTGGCCGACGAGTTGGCGGTTCCTGTTCAAGCCCTCTTCGCGCACCAAACATTGCCCCTGTTCCCTCCGGTGGATTTTCGCACAGCTACTCCCTCAATCGGAGAGTTCTCAAAAGGTACTCTAAAAGCGATCTCCTTTGTTGAGAAGCTCTCCAGCACGTTCTCCGCGCTTGGATATGACTTCAATCTCGACAACACCCTTCGGGTAGTTGAAACCGACTACAGCATGAGGGATGCAATCAAGCTGGCCAAAGATTGGCGATCGCGCTGGGGCATAACGGACGAGCAGCAAATAGAGTGGCAAGATGCCAACAAGCTATACGGTAGCTTGCGCAGTTTTATTGAAAACATGGGAATACTCGTACTTCATCGGCAATTTCGGAGTGATGAAGCGGCAGGTTTGTACATGAACGTCGCGGATGGTCCGCACGCTATTGTCATTAACACGACATATAGCAGCAAAGCCCGTAAGTTATTTACGCTTGCCCACGAATTTTGCCATGTTCTTATTGGCGCTAAGGGTGCGTCTAATCCATCTGTCCTAAAAAATAAGATCGAGCGATTTTGCAATAGATTCGCTGCGTGCCTTCTCGCACCGAGGCATCTTATAGTATCGGCGCTGGAGGCGTTTAATTATACGCCTGTCGCTGATGATAATTTTATCCGATTGTTTGCGAAGAAGATTGGACTGAGCCAAGAAGCAACATATCTACGCTTGGTGGAAACCGATTATCTCGCCGCTGCCGATTATGCTGCTTGGAAGAAGAAAATTGTGGGAGTAATTCCCCTCGGGGATCAATCGGATGGACAAGGTGGCAAGGGTGATCCGATACAAACAAAGAAAACGACTTATGGCTCCGCACTACTTGGCCTTCTAAAGAGGGCCAAGGCGCTGGGGGATTTGGATGAAATCGACATTTTTCGGGTTACCGGCTTAAAGCCTGTCTATCAGACCGAGTTGATAGGCTAGCGCGCGTCGATGGCCACCTCGCCTCCTGCCACCGTGCAGCCGCTTTGGCTCATTGATCTCCATGGTATGGTGGAGGCATTGACCAGTCGGGTGAACAGCGTGAGAGCGTCTGTTATTAGCGCCATTCAGAGCGGTGAAATGCTCATTATAAAATCGGTCAGCGCGCAACTCAAAGCATTGTACCCTCACTTATGGGGGACTTTCAGCGCTATTAAGCCTCGCAAGTACGCTAAAAGCACTATGTCAGTGATCGCCGCTGCTACTCAGTATGCTGAAAGCTATGGCAGTTCTTTGCTTGGATCGATACCGATGTTTGAGCACTTCGAGGCGGTGGCGTTGGCTGAGGCTAATGGGTGCCGGCTGGTCTCAGCTAGCACTGCGCATAAGCACTGCCGAAAAATTGTAAAAAAATGTGCCTTGTCGAGTAACACGGTAGCGACAGTGCAGGACGTCTGATCCTCGCGATATGATTGAGGTCGCGACTACGTTCTTGCACATGTCTCCAGTTTCTGCATAATCCGCAACTCTGTGAAGGCTTAGTCACCTGAGCAGAAGCGCTCGCGCGCAGAACACGGGTCCGCCATGTCGGGCGGCCCGCAGAATACCATAGCCGCAAGGCAAATATGCGGGGCGTGCTACCCCGTGTTCGCGCGTGACTAACCGTCCCGGCACCAGCCGGGTGAACGCGGGGTCATGTCGAATGAAGAAGATTGAGAGCGTCGTGGCGCTCATCGCAGTCCTGCCGGTAGGCGCTTTGGCGGCGAAACCCGTCTCACCGCTTATCGCTCAAGCCAAGCGCACGATTTCCGCCGAGATGATCGATCCGGCGAGCGTTCAATATCGAAATATCAGGTTGGTCCGCCAGACGGTCGCCGGCCAGCCCGTAACGATTGTCTGTGGCGAGGTGAACTCGAAGAACCGCATGGGCGGCTATGTCGGCTTCGCCAAGTTCGCTTACGAGCCCACAATCCTCCACGGCGCGGTCAGCATGAGTGGCGAGGGAAAGGTGGAGTTCTACGGCGGCAGCAACGGCAAAGGCGATGAAGCGGAAGTGAGGCACAAGGGCGAGATCATGGTGCCGTGCATGAATGGTTAATCGGCATCCACCACGCACTCGATCCGAGACGTAGCGATAAGCATACCCCTCAGAACGCCATCACTGTCAGGTTCCACCAGCCTCCCCTCCACGAACCGGCGGCACGACAACATTTCGTCTAGGTCGCCGATCGTGGAGGCGGCGACTTCAAGGTCGATCGGCTGACGAGCGCCCATGAGGTGAAAGCGGAAGGTACCCACTACGCTGCTTTCCGTCGTGTACGCTGGTAATAGCCCCGCCACCGGGTGGATGGCGGGTGGTTGAGCGCCCCGGTTAGCATGAGGATAAACTGCTCCCCGTTGGAGAGGCCGCGATGCTCCTCCCGGAAAGCGCACTCCCCGTTGTATGCCTGCGCGTATTGTGGGGAGAAGTGGCGGTAGATGCCATTGTACATGCGCTTGAAGCGCGAAAAGTAGGACTCGGCGAGGTTTGTCGAAGTGCCTCGCAAATCGGAATACTGCACCTTGTGCTTGATCTGGCGGACAGGGAACTGAGCGAAGAGCGCGTTCCACGCCGGATGCTCGTCGACGAAAAACTCCGCTTTTGCATCCACCAACGTGTGGATCGCCCGGACTAACTTCGCCTCGTCGCCGAGAAACGGCACGACCCGTCCCCGCCGTCCACGTTCCCGCAGTACAGACAGATTGGTCACCTTCTCCATGTGTCTGCGGGGCTGGCCTTTGCGATCGGCGGCCCGATTCGCCTTCCGGACCTTCCCACCGATCGAGGTCGAGTCCGTTTCGATAGGGCCACTCAACTGCCGCCCAGCCATGTAGCTCGTCATCGCGTCTCGGACGCGATGCTCCAGCAGCCAAGCCGTCTTGTGATTACAGCGTAGATCGCGACGTAGCTGGAGCGCTGCCTGCCCTGCCGAGCCGTTCGCCCAGAGCAGCGTCGCCAGCATAATCTTCTTGAAGCTCAGCTTGCGGCTGTGAAACTCGGTGCCCGAGGTGACGGAGAACTGCTTGGCGCATTTGGCGCATTTGAAGAGCCGACGCTGCGTGATCGTACCGGTCTTTCGGTTCTTCACCTTGCGAGTGATGCGATAAACCACCGGGCACTGGCACCACACACAAAAAGGCTCGCCGCCAGACGAGGCGAACCGAAGCGCCTCAAAGCGTGACTCGCACTCAGCTTCCGACATCTCAGCAATGTCGAGAACGCCAAGCGTAGCAGCCGCTGACGAGGCGAGTTTGTGTGGCGCTTCTTCCTCCGAGTCGTTACGAACGTCTCGGATGTGACACGTATGTCCCACATGTGCAACAGGCTGCGTGTCGAATCTACGGACAAAAGTCTCATAAAGGCGATCTATGTCTCACATTCGAGATGGCGAAGCGCGGCGTATTTTAAAAGCTGAGATGGCGCGACGCGAGCTAACCTACGATGGGCTTGTCACAGCCCTTGCCGACATTGGCGTAGAAGAGACCAACAACAGCATCAGAAATAAGATGAGTCGTGGCAGCTTTACCGCAGACTTCTTCCTACAATGCTTGTTAGCTATGAAGGTAACGGTGCTGAGGGTAGCCGAGCCCAATTAGGACTCGACTCCCTCTGCGACTCGCGCTAAAGCGGCGTTATCGCGCAGTTGATCTGCACGGTTCACCTCCTCTCTCCCGGCTAGGGAGTTGGTCGATAGAAGCCCGGCGGGTCACTACCCCGCTGGGCTTCTTTGCGTGCAGGATGCTCGCAGAGAGGTTGTTACCAGATTTGCAATTCTGGTCAACTGTGATCAACCCACAGAAAGCGAGTCAAGTCTAGCTAACATCAATGATCATCTATGATTAGTCTAGCTAACATCTGCGTAACAAGTTCAGCATGACTCATTCGGAAGCAGGCACTGCCCACCACGAGCCGGGCCATGCCCCATCGGTCGCGACGTAGCCGTCTTTCAGCTTCTTCTTGAGTGCATTCCCCACGGTGTTGGACACCTTGATGATGTTCCCCTTGTCCGGATCGGTGATTCCCTCACGCGCCAAGACAGCGATAGCGATGTCTCGAACTCTCATGGGTTCGCCTGCGAGGCGAAGCACGTCGAGCGCTGTCCTGCTGCAATTTCCGATGCGCACAGGGATTTTGTGAACGAAGGGCCGAGACGGTTTGATGTGGTCCCGTGTCCAAGCCGGCTGGTCGCTACGGATCACGTCCTCACAGGCTGTGACCAGCTTATCGATCTCTCCGAGGCGGCCTCGCAACTCCGGTAGTTGCGCGATCAGGCGTTCAGCCGCCTCAATCTCTTCCATCTTCTGCTCGCGCTCGCCAAGCAGCAGTTCGATCTTGCGCTCAAGCGCGGCTGTCCGGTTCGACTTTCCCATACCTGCAAGATACCGATCCGGCCGATGAGCCGTCGAGGCGGGTAAGGGTGCGTCTGCTGGTACAGACCGGAAAACTGGCTGGGGCGGCAGGATTCGAACCTGCGGATGGCGGCACCAAAAGCCGCTGCCTTACCACTTGGCGACGCCCCAACGAGAGGCGGCCTTATAGCCGGGTCGGCGGGCGTGAAAAGCCCCGGCGACAGGACTTTTCGCACCGCGCCTGCAAACCTCAGTCCAGCCGCTGCAGCCAGCCGTGCGGATCGGGCGCACGGCCGCGCTGGATCGCCGACAGGGCGTCGAGCATGCGCTGGGTCAGCTGGCCGGTGCCGCCGCTGCCGATCGTGAAGCGTCCCTCGGGGCTCGCGACCTCGCCGATCGGGGTGACGACCGCCGCGGTGCCGCAGGCGAACGCCTCCGTCAGGCGGCCGCTCGCCGCGTCCTCGCGCCACTGGTCGATGCCGTACAGCTGCTCGCGCACCTCGATCCCCTGGTCGCGGGCGATGCGGATGATTGAATCGCGGGTGATGCCGGGCAGGATCGTGCCGGTCAGCGGCGGCGTCACCATTGATCCGTCGTCGAACACGAAGAAGACGTTCATGCCGCCCAGTTCCTCGACCCAGCGCCGCTCCACTGCATCGAGAAACACGACCTGGTCGCACCCCTGGCGGATCGCCTCGGACTGGGCGAGCAGGCTGGCGGCATAATTGCCGCCGCATTTGGCCTCGCCGGTGCCACCGGGTGCGGCGCGCGTGTAATCCTGGCTGACCCAGATCGACACCGCACGCGCCCCGCCCTTCCAATAGGCGCCGACCGACGAGGCGATCACCATATAGAGATATTCGGACGACGGCTTCACGCCCAGGAACGCTTCGGATGCGAACATGAAGGGGCGCAGGTACAGCGCACCGCCGTCGACCTCGGGAAACCAGTCGCGCTCGGTGGTGACGAGCTGGCGGCAGGATTCGAGGAACAATTCCTCGGGCAGTTCCGGCATCGCCAGCCGCCGCGCGCTGTTGTTGAAGCGGCGGGCGTTGGCATCGGGCCGGAACAGCGCCATCGCCCCGTCGTCCAGGCGATAGGCCTTCAGCCCCTCGAAGATCTCCTGCGCGTAATGCAGCACCGCGGTCGACGGATCGACGGTGATCGGCGCGCGCGCGGTAATCGCCGCGTCATGCCAGCCACGCTCCTCGGTATAGCGCACGACCGCCATATGGTCGGTGAAGACCCGCCCGAAGCCGGGATCGACCAGCCGCGCGGTACGCTCATTGGCGTCGACGGGCGCGGCGTTGGGATCGAAGCGAAAAGCGGCGGAACCGGACGTGAAAGGAGCGGTCATCGATTTCTCTCAGGCATCAGGGGTTGCAGACGCGTACGGGCGGTGTCTAAAACGGTCAACATGGCTGCCACAGCTCCTTCCGCTTCCGCCCAGTTCCTCCGCGAACCCGAACTTCGTCGCGGCATGGAGCTTTTGTATTTTGGCCACAGCCATCTCACCCGCTCCGTCGACGAGGGCCTCGCGGCACAGGGATTAGGCCGCGCGCACCATCGTGCCCTGTACTTCATCGCGCGCAAGCCGGACCTGACGGTCAGCGAATTGCTCGGCCTGCTGGCGATCACCAAACAGTCGCTAGGGCGCGTACTCAACGAACTGACCGACCGCAAGCTGGTGACTACCCGCCCGGGCGAACGCGATCGCCGCCAACGCCTGTTGCGCCTGACCGAGGAGGGCGCGCGGATGGAAAGCGATCTGTTCGAATCGGTCCGGATCAAGATGTCGCACGCCTATCAGGCCGCGGGGCAGGATGCGGTGTCGGGCTATTGGGCGGTCCTGGAAGGGATGATCCCCGACCCGGATCGGGCTCAGGTCGAAGGGCTGCGGTCCTGAACCCGACGCGCTGACGCGCGCTGGCGGGTCAGCGCGCCGCGGCCGCCATTTCGCGGTTGCGCCGCGCCGATGCGGCCAGCGTCGCGGTGAGCAGCGCGACCAGCGCATCGTCGTGATCCAGCACGTTCAGCCCCTGGCGGGTTGATCCGCCGGGACTGGCCACGCGATCGGCGAGGATCGCCGGGGTGACGTCCGCCTCGGCGGCCATCGTCGCCGAACCGTGCAGCGTCGCAAGGGCCAGCCGCGCCGCCTGGTCGGCGGGCAGGCCCAGCGCCGCGCCCGCCTGCGCCAATGCATCGGCGAACCGGAACACGAAACCGGGGCCACAGCCGGCCAGGGCGGTGACATCGTCGAACCGCGCCTCTTCGGCGATCCATTCGACAAGGCCCAGCGGCTGCATCAGCGTCGTCAGCGCGGCGCGATCGTCGGCATTGGCATCCGGGGAATGGAGCGCCACCACGCCCTGGCCGATTCCCACCGGCAGGTTGGGCATGGCACGCACCACCATGCGGGCGTCGCTGACCGATCGCAGCGTCGCCGCCTCGACACCGGCGAGGATCGAGATCAGCCAGCGCGGCGCATGGCCGCGCAGCGGGCCGTCGCGCAACGTCCCCAGCTGTTGCGGTTTCAGGCCGAGCATGATCGCGTCATAGGTCGCATCGGCGGGATCGGGGATCGCGCGCACCGCATGGACGCCGTCCGGCATGGCGCGCCCGCTGGGGCTCACCACGGTCACGTCGGCGGGCGCCATGCCGGCCTCCAGCCAGCGGCGCAGCATCGCGCCGCCCATGTTGCCGGCACCGATCATCAGCAGCCGCATCAGGCCTCGCCCTGCGTCTCGATCAGGGCGGCGGCAAGCGCCTCCTTGGGGGATTTGCCGCCCCACAGGACGAACTGGAACACCGGGTAGAAGCGTTCGCATTCCTCGATCGCGGATTCGACCAGCAATTCGGTCGCGCCGAGGGACATGGTGCCCTCGTCCTCGCCGTCGATCATCGCGGCATGGCGATACAGCAGCACGCCCGACGACGACCACAATTCGAAATGGCCGATCCACAGCTGTTCGTTGACCAGGCCGATCGCCTCGTACACCGCGCCGCGGCGATCGTCGGTCACCTTGATATCGGGGAAGGCCAGGAACTGGAGAACGCTGTCGTCCTCGCGCCACAGGGCGCGCAATTCGTAGGTCGTCCAGCTGCCCTTGACCGTCGCGACGATCTCGTCCTCGTGGCGCTCGTGCTCCCAGCCATGCGCGGCATAATATGCCTCCAGCATGTCGATCGGCGCGGCGGGATCCTGGTCGTGTTCAGCGTGGTCGAGCATCGTTACGCCTCTTATCGCACGGCAAGGCTGCCGAGGCAAAAACGCCCCGGCAACCCCGTCGTGGACAAAAGTGTCGATAAAGCTGTGGAAAAGTCGGTCAGGCGGTCGGCACCGGATCGCCGGTTACCGGGGCGGCGGCCTCGCTGGCGATCAGGGCGGCATCGCCCTTGGCCTCCAGCGCGTCGAGCCGCGCCTTCAGGGCGTCATTCTCATCGCGCGCGGCGACGGCCATCGCCTTCACCGCCTCGAACTCGTCGCGGCTGACGAAATCGAGCCCGCCGATCCATTCCCGCGCACGCGCACGCGCACCGGATTCCGCCTCGCGCCCCACGCCTGCCAGCGTGCCGGCGGCGCCGTTCATCAGCTTCACGAAATCATCGAACAGGCGGTTGTCGGACTGCATATTTCTCTTCCCGGCGTCTGGTTGCGTCACAGCATCTGGGAGGTATGGGCCGCTGGCACAAGGGTTGCCGCATCGGGGTTCAGCTGCCCGATCCGCCATGTCAGCACGCCGGCAAAGCTGATCCAGACCAGATACGGCACCATCAGCCAGGCAGCGAGCGGGCGGATGCGGCCGAACAGGACGGTCGTCAGGATCGCCAGCACCAGCATGGCGACGATCACCAGCAGCGCAGCGCCGACCTGGTGCATGCCGAAGAACAGCGGGGTCCACGCCAGGTTCAGCAGGAATTGCACCGCGAACAGGCCCAGTGCCGGCCCCCGCCCCCGCGCGCCGCGCGCATGCAGGATCACCGCGACCGCAAGGCCGAGCAGGATGTACAGCGACGTCCAGGCGATCGGGAAGACGATGCCCGGCGGGGTCGCCGCCGGCTTTTGCAACGCCATATACCATGCGTTGTCGCTGCCCGACGGCACCGCGCGACCAGAAGCGAAGCCGAGCAGCAGGATCAGGGGGACGGTGAACACCGCCCAGCGCAGGAACGACATCCGCAACTGACCCCTGGATGCGATGCCGCCCACTCGCCGTTCCTCGAACATGATGCGTCGCCCTTGCCGCGCCGCGCAGCCTTCGTAAAGCGTCCGATAGGGTTATCGTTCCGTTGGCGGTTCGTTTCGGGACGCCGCGACCAGATATTCCACATTGCCCTCCGGCCCGGTGATCGGGCTTTCGACCACGCCGGCGACGCTCCAGCCGGCGTCGGTCAGCCAGGCGACGACCGCCTCGCACACGCGCGTGCGGATCGCGGGATCGCGGACGACGCCGCCCTTCCCCACCTCGTCCCGCCCCGCCTCGAATTGCGGTTTGATGAGCGCCATCAGCCGTGCGCCCCCGCGCGCGAAGGTCATCGGCCGCTCCAGCACCTTGGCAAGGCCGATGAAGCTCGCATCGCAGACGATGAGGTCGATGGCCTCGGGAACGTGCGCCGCGGTCAAAATGCGAGCACTCGTCTGTTCGTGGACGACCACGCGCGCATCCTGCCGCAGCTTCCACGCCAGCTGGTTGGTGCCGCTGTCGACCGCATAGACCCGTGCCGCGCCGCGGGTCAGCAACACGTCGGTGAAACCGCCGGTCGACGACCCGACGTCGATCGCCACCGCCCCGGCGACGTCCCAGCCGAAATGGTCAAGGCCATGCGCCAGCTTGATGCCGCCGCGCGATACCCAGGGATGGTCGCGGCCGCGCACGTCGAGCGCGACGTCGTCCGCCAGCGCCTGCCCCGGCTTGTCGACTTTCCTCGTGCCCGCGAACACCAGTCCGGCCATGATGAGCGCCTGCGCCCGCGTCTTCGATTCGGCGAGCCCGCGGTCGACGAGCATCTGGTCTGCACGGATCTTGGCCATCGCCGCTCCCTATCCCGAACCATGGGCCGCCGTCACCCCGTTCGGTCCGCCGCTGCCGGTCGTCGGACTGGCGCATCGCCATTGCCCACTGAAACGATGGGATTATCTTCGAGGCTCAGGGGGGCGTGCCGACGGTGGGTCCTGACGCGACGCACCGGACACGCCCTTCGCTGGAGGGAGATGCAGCCATGACCGGATTTTCCAGTTTCGACGCCGCGCAACCGACCATCCTGACCGTGCCGGGCCTCGGCGGCTCCGGCCCATCGCACTGGCAGACCTTGTGGGAGGATGCCCGCCCCGACACGGTGCGTGTCGAACTCGGCATGTGGAACACGCCCCATCGCAACGCCTGGGTGACGAAGCTCGACCAGGCGATCGCACGGGCCGAAGCGCCGGTGATCCTCGCCGCGCACAGCCTCGGCTGCCTGGCGGTGGCATGGTGGGCGGACCTCAGCCCGCAGCCATACGGCTGGCCGGTGGCCGGCGCCCTGCTCGTCGCCCCCGCCGATGTCGACCGGCCCGAGGCACCGGCCGAACTACGGACCTTCGCCCCTACGCCGAAGACGCCCCTGCCCTTCCCGTCGATCGTGGTCGCGTCCAGCGACGATCCCTGGATCGGCATCGAGCGCGCGCACAGCCTCGCCGCGCAATGGGGCAGCCATTTCGTCGATGCGGGGCCGCAGGGTCATCTGAACGCCGCCAGCGGCGTCGGCTGGTGGCACGAGGGGCAGGAATTGCTCGGCCGGGTCATCGCCGCCGGCACCGACGGCCACGGCCACGCCCGCTCCCCCGGCGACGCGCGATCGATCCTGGCGATCAACGCCACCGATGCCGCGCAGGACCATTATCTGGGGCGGTGAGGCCTCAGGCGACGGGTGCGAACGGATTGACGATCGTGAGGCGTCCGTCGATGACGAGGCCGGCGTGCATATCCTCGGAATAGAGGATGTCGCAATCCGCGGTCAGCGCGGCGGCGACGATCATGCCGTCGTAGACGGACAGCGTGTGGCGTTCCGCCATGGCGACACCCAGCCGATGAGTATCCAGATCGAGCACGACGATCGATGGGCATCGGGTCAGCACCAGATCGATCGCCCTCCTGACCTCGATCCAGGTCATCTTCTGTTTGCGCAAAAGGACGTTGGTAAGTTCGTTGAGCGACTGCACGCTCACCACCCCGCCCCGGTCGAGCAAAGCGTAGGCGACGGGGCTCCGGGCATCGGCCGAGAAGGCGTAAACAAGAACGTTGGAATCGAAGAATACCCGACTCACCGGGAATTGGCTTCCTCACGATTGAACTTGTAATCGGCGGGCAGTGGCCGAGCAAGCCGCTTCATCTCTTCGATCGCACTGTCGCGATCTTCCGGTGAAACCGTCAGCTCGACAACGCTCGGCCGCGACACCCGCACCGAGTCTCCATCCCGCAGTCCCAGTGCCGCGACGACATCGTCGGGGACCTGCACCACATAGCCATCGGGTGTCTTGGTCAACTTCATGCCATCGTCATACCACGTCGGAGCGATCGAGGCGAGAGCGGTGAACCTTCAGCCCTCGCCCTCTTCCCGCCCCTTCGCCGTCGCCGCCTTCATCGCGCGATACATCCGGATGTTCACCGCCACCAGCACCACGACGGCGAGCGCGATGATGATCGCCGCCTTCGCGCCGCCGCTCACGCGCGGGCGCCTTCGGTCACCTCGGTACTGTTGTGGCGCAGCGTCCGGAGCACGGTCTGCACGATGTGGTCGGCGTCCAGCCCGGCTTCGGCATATTGCTTCTCGGGCTTGTCCTGGTCCTGGAACGTATCGGGCAGGCGCATCGTGCGCAGCTTCAGCCCGCCATCGATCAGCCCCTCGTCGCTCGCCAGCGTCAGCACGTGCGCGCCGAAGCCGCCGACCGCGCCCTCCTCGATCGTCACCGCGACCTCGTGCGTGGTCAACAGGCGACGGATCAGCGCCTCGTCCAACGGCTTGGCGAAGCGCAGGTCGGCGACGGTGGTCGACAGCCCCTTCGCCTCCAGCACCTCGGCCGCCTTCAGCGCCTCTTCCAGCCGCGTGCCGAGCGACAGGATCGCGACCGTCTTGCCCTCGCGCACGATGCGGCCCTTGCCGATCTCCAGCCGCTGCGGCACCTCGGGCAGCGCCACGCCCGTCCCCGCGCCGCGGGGATAGCGCACCGCGATCGGGCCGCTGTCGTGGCAGGCGGCGGTGTGTGTCATATGCACCAGCTCCGCCTCGTCCGCCGCCGCCATCACGACGAAATTGGGCAGCGTCGCCAGATAGGTGACGTCGAACGAGCCGGCATGCGTCGCGCCGTCCGCGCCGACGAGTCCCGCCCGGTCGATCGCGAAGCGGACCGGCAGGTTCTGGATGGCCACGTCGTGCACCACCTGGTCGTAGGCCCGCTGCAAGAAGGTCGAATAGATCGCGCAGAACGGTCGCATCCCCTGCGCGGCAAGCCCCGCGGCAAAGGTGACGGCATGCTGTTCGGCGATGCCGACGTCGAACGCGCGGTCGGGAAATGCCTTGGCGAACCGGTCGACGCCGGTGCCCGACGGCATCGCCGCGGTGATCGCGACGATCGTGGGATCGCGCTTGCCTTCCTCGATCAGCGCATCGCCGAAGACGTTCTGATATTGCGGCGGCCCCGGCGGCGCCTTGGCCTGCGCCCCGGTGATGACGTCGAACTTCTGGACGCCGTGATACTTGTCCGCCGCCGCCTCGGCGGGGCCATAGCCCTTGCCCTTCTTGGTGACGACATGGACCAGGATCGGCCCTTCCTCGGCATCGCGGACGTTTTCCAGCACCGGGATCAGGTGGTCGAGGTTGTGGCCGTCGATCGGACCGACGTAATAGAAGCCCAGTTCCTCGAACAGCGTGCCGCCCATCGTCATGCCGCGGGCGAATTCGTCGGTCTTGCGCGCCGCCTGGTGGAACGGGCGCGGCAGGCGGCGGGCGAATTTCTTCAGGATGTCGCGCACCCCCAGGAACTCGCGGCTCGACACCATGCGCGACAGATAGGCCGACAGGCCGCCGACCGGCGGCGCGATCGACATGTCGTTGTCGTTGAGGATCACGACCAGCCGGTTGCCCGCCTGTTCGGCGTTGTTCATCGCTTCATAGGCCATGCCCGCGGACATCGATCCGTCGCCGATCACGGCAATGCCGCGCCCCGGCGTCCCCGCCAGCTTGTTCGCCACCGCAAAGCCCAATGCCGCGGAGATCGAGGTCGAGCTGTGCGCCGCGCCGAACGGATCGTATTCGCTCTCGCTCCGCTTGGTGAAACCGCTGAGGCCGCCGCCCTGGCGCAGCGTGCGGATGCGATCCCGCCGCCCGGTCAGGATCTTGTGCGGATAGCATTGATGGCCGACATCCCACACCAGCCGGTCGCGCGGCGTGTCGAAGACGTAGTGGATGGCGGTCGTCAATTCGACGACGCCCAGCCCCGAACCAAGATGGCCGCCGGTCGATCCGACCGCGGAAATCGTTTCCTGCCGCAGCTCGTCGGCGAGCTGGCGAAGCTGTTCGGGCTTCAGTTTTCGAAGCTCTTCCGGCGTCTTGACGGTATCGAGCAACGGCGTGTCGGGCAATTCGGACATCGCGCCCGTCTACGCGCTAAGTCGGAACGTGTCGATTGTCGGCGAACGATGCCTCAAGCGCAATCCGCACAGACGCCGCGCACTTCGATCACGGGCCGAACCGGTGAGAAACCAGCAGCTTGCGCCGCATCCCTGACACCGCGGGTCACCACGTCATTGTCCAGGTGCACCGTCTGTCCACAGGAATCGCACACCAGAAAGATGCAGTCGTGCAGGCAGTCGGGATGGGCGTTGGCGACATAGGCGTTCGAACTCTCGACCTTCCGGGCAAGGTTCGTGGCGACGAAGACGTCGAGGATGCGATAGATGCTGTTCGCAGCCACCCGCCGCCCCTCGCTCTTCGACAGCGCCTCGGCGATGTCATAGGCACTGGCGGGCTTGGCGAACCCGGCCAGCGCCTCGAACACGTTGGCGCGCATCTGCGTCCATTGCTCGCCGGACTTTTCCAGCGTCGCCTGGGCGGCCTTGGTCAGGTCGTCGCCCTGCGGCTCGTGATGATCGTGATGCGCATGGGCCATGGTCTAAATTTAGGTCGCCACAGGCTCGACGGCAAGCCGCGTCAGATGACGGCGCGACGGTTCAGGTCGTGTCCGAACGCCAGCAGGCCGACGCCGATCACCGTCCACAGCGTCTCGGCCCCGCCGCCACCCTCGTGCGGCAGCGTCATCGCACCCGCCATGATGCCGAGCCCGAATGCGCCCATCGATGCGGGCATGACATAGCCATGTTCCATCACGCCCCGGCCCAGCGCGATCGCCCCCAGTACGATCGCGATCGTCAGGCCCACCTCGTGAAAGATCGGGTTGAGCAACAGGCCACCCGCCGCGGACAGCATCGCCAGCAGCACCGCGCTCGCCAGGCAATGGACGACGCACAGTCCCGACAGCGCGATCGCGGCACGATCGAGCCAGGCCCAGCCGAAGCGGCGTACAGAGTGGGTCGCATGCGTCATCCGTCGCCGCTATCTAGGCCGATCGGCGCAAGGTTACAATATCACATCAATCTTTTACAGGCCCGATAGCGCGCAGCCAGATCATCGGCGACCCGCCGGTGACCGCCGAAACGCAAATCACCCCTGTCCTATTTGGAAAAGGGGGTGAAGAAGGCGCGGCATGACCGATTCGCCTCGCCATAGCACCCTCGCGCCCCGTGCCGGCGGACCCGTCGCGAGCCGTCCCCATGCACCGTCGGCAAGGCGACCCAGGCTCACGTGCCGGGGGCATTTCGAACGGCACGTAGTGTCAACTTCGGCAACTTCCGCGACGGATCGGTGTAGGCGGCATGTGTCGTCCGCCCGACTCCCCGCTGGCCCCCGATGGGCAACAGGCGTATGACGCCGGCCATGCTTCAGCCCAGTGCCGCCTTCCTCTCGCGCGCCCGGCCGCGCAGCGTCGCGCGATGGCTGTTCGTCGTCGCCGGCCTGATCGTCGCGATGGTGGTCATCGGCGGGATCACCCGCCTGACCGAATCCGGCCTGTCGATCACCCAGTGGAAACCGATCAGCGGCATCATCCCGCCGCTGAACGATGCCCAATGGCAGGCGGAATTCGCCAATTATCGCAAGATCCCCGAATATGCCGCCTTCAACCAGGGCATGACGCTCGCCGGGTTCAAGGGCATCTTCTTCTGGGAATATCTCCACCGCGTGTGGGGCCGCGTGATCGGCCTCGCCTTCGCGCTGCCGCTGCTGTGGTTTGCGGTCCGGCGGCAGATCCCGGCCGGCTATGGCTGGCGTCTCGTCGCGCTGCTCGCGCTCGGCGGCTTCCAGGGCGCGATCGGCTGGTGGATGGTCGCCTCCGGCCTGTCGGTCCGCACCGACGTCAGCCACGTGCGGCTGGCCGTGCACCTGCTCACCGCGCTGACCATCCTGGCCGGCATCGTGTGGACTGCGCTCGACCTGTTGGCGCTGCACCGCAATCCCCGCTCGGCCCCTGCCCGCCTCGCCGGTCCGGCCATCGTCGCGCTCGCCCTGCTGTTCGTCCAGCTCGTCTATGGTGCGTTCACTGCCGGGCTCGATGCCGGCTATGCCTTTGCCAGCTGGCCGTTGATGGGCGATGCGCTGTTCCCCGCCGGCGTGCCGATGGTCGATCCGTCGTGGCGCAATGCCGTCGACAACCCCGTCGTCGTCCAGTTCATCCATCGCTGGTGGGCGTTCGCCGCCGCCGCGGGCCTGACATGGCTCGCCGTCCGGGCGACGCAGAGCGGGTCGAAGGCGGGCGTCTGGGTCATCGCACTGGTGACGCTGCAGATCATGCTCGGCATCGCCACGCTGATGAGCGGCGTGCAGATCGACCTCGCCGTCGCGCATCAGGCGAATGCTGCCCTGCTGCTGATCGCCACCGTCTTCGCCGCGCACGCCTGCGGGCGCCGCGCCGCCTGACCGGAACGCGCTGGCTGGCCACCCCCGGCGGGAATGCATGGTATTATTTTACCCGTCAGCAAACCCGCCGTTTGCTTGACTTATCGCGGCGCCTCGATCATTGGCCCCCTCAACCACGCCGCCTGGAAACGGGCGGCGTGCATCGTTTCAAACCGAAAGGTCCACGCCATGAAGGCGCTCATGAAGACCACCAAGTCGGCCAAGCCGCACGAGGTGGAAAAGAAGTGGCACATCATCGACGCCACCGACCTGGTGGTCGGCCGCACCGCATCGATCATCGCCAACGTCCTGCGCGGCAAGCACAAGACGTCGTTCACCCCGCACGTCGATTGCGGTGACAACGTCATCGTCATCAACGCCGACAAGATCCGCTTCACGTCCAACAAGGCCGAGAAGAAGGTCTATTACAAGCACACCGGTTATGCCGGCGGCATCAAGGGCATCACCGCCGCCAAGGTCCTCGAAGGCCGCTTCCCGGAGCGCGTTCTCGAAAAGGCCGTCGAGCGTATGATCCCGCGCGGCCCGCTGGGTCGCGAACAGATGCGCAACCTGCGCATCTTCAAGGGTACCGAGCATCCGCATGAAGCTCAGAACCCGGAAGTTCTCGATATCGCGGGCATGAACCGCAAGAACAAGGTGGGCGCGTAATGACCGACAATCGCCAGTCCCTTTCCGACCTCGCGTCGCTGACGCAGCAGCCCGCGCCGGCTGCGAACGCCGCTCCGGCGATCACCACCGACGGCGAGGCACCCGCCGCCCCGACGCAGGTCCTGCCGACGATGCCGCTGCGTGAGCAGATCCTCGACAAGTTCGGCCGCGCCTATGCGACCGGCCGTCGCAAGGACGCCGTCGCCCGCGTGTGGATCAAGCCGGGTTCGGGCAAGATCATCATCAACGGTCGCGACCAGGAAGTGTATTTCGCCCGTCCGACGCTGCGCCTCGTCATCAACCAGGTGTTCGGCATCACCGAGCGCGAAGGTCAGTATGACGTGATGTGCACCGTCAAGGGCGGCGGCCTCTCGGGCCAGGCCGGCGCGGTCAAGCATGGCATCAGCCAGGCGCTGACCAAGTTCGAGCCGGTCCTGCGTGCGCCGGTGAAGGCCGCCGGGTTCCTCACCCGCGACAGCCGCACCGTCGAGCGCAAGAAGTACGGCCGTGCGAAGGCGCGCAAGAGCTTCCAGTTCTCGAAGCGCTAATGCCGCATCGCTCCGGATTGCCGCGGCATTCCGGAGGCTGGCCACGGCGGATGGCAGGACCGGCGTAGCCGTGCCCGGCCGGCGCCATGGCCTCGCGATACGCGTGCAAGGGGGGCGGTCCGGCAACGGACTGCCCCTTTTTCGTGGCACCCCTCCACCCGATGCCGATCCGTTCGGTCCGCCGCCACAAACACCGTTGACCCGGCCGTCGATCCGGAGCCTTGTGTCCGGCACAACGACGTAAGGAACCTGCTTTGGCGACGCAGACAGCCGGCCGCGAACCCTCGATCCTCAATCCCGGGCTTCTCGCCTGCATCGCCACCGCCGCGCTCGCCGGCCTGCTGTTCGGCTTCGACACCGCCGTCATCTCGGGCGTCACCGACGCCCTCACCCGGGAATATGCCCTCACGCCCGGCTGGCTGGGCATCACCGTATCGGCGGCTTTGTGGGGCACGCTCGCCGGCGCCCTGTTTGCGGGAATACCCGGCGATCGCTACGGCAGCCGCGACACGCTGCGCATCCTCGCCCTGTTCTATGTCGTATCGGCGATCGGCTGCGCCATCGCCTGGGACTGGGGATCGCTGGTGCTGTTCCGGGTTCTCGCCGGTCTGGCGGTCGGCGGATCGTCCGTACTGGCGCCGGTCTACATCGCCGAAATCGCACCGCCATCCAGACGCGGCCAGCTCGTCGCCGCATTCCAATTCATGGTGATCGCCGGCATCCTCCTCGCCTATGTCTCCAACGCGATCATCGCCGCGGTCGAGCCGGACGACATCGCGTGGCGGTGGAAACTCGGCGTCTCGGCGGCGCCCGCGCTCGTGTTCATGGCCCTGCTGTTCCGCATTCCCAACAGTCCGCGCTGGCTGGTCATGCATGGCCGCGACGACGAGGCACGGCGCTCGCTCGCCCGCATCGGCATGACCGACGCGTTGGCCGACCGGGAGATCGCCGGCGTCCACGCCGACCTCGCCGACCAGCCTGCCAACGAACGGCTCTCGTGGCGCCTGCATCGCAAGCCGATCCTGCTCGCGGTCCTCGTCGCCGGGTTCAACCAGCTGTCCGGCATCAACGCCTTCCTCTATTACCTCAACGACATCTTCGCGCGCTCCTCGACGGCGCTCTCGGCTGACGTGCAGGCGATCATCATCGGCGTCGTCAACGGCATCTTCACCTTCGTCGGCATGCTCCTGATCGACCGGCTCGGCCGCAAGACGCTGCTGATGGCCGGCAGCCTCGGCATGGCGGCGTCGCTGTTCGTCGGCGGCCTGTCGCTGCTCGGCACGATCCCGTCGTGGCTGCTGCTGCCCGCGCTCATCGGCTTCATCGCCTTCTTCGCGCCGAGCACCGGCGCGGTGATCTGGGTGTATATCTCCGAAGTATTCCCGACGTCGGTGCGCAGTCGCGGCAGCGCGGTGGGGGCGAGCACGCACTGGGGCCTCAACGCGGTCATCGCTGCCGCCTTCCCCGCCGTCGCCGCTTACTCCGCCGGAGCGCCCTTCCTGTTCTTCGCCGCGATGATGGCGCTGCAATTCGTCGTGGTGTTGCTCTATTTCCCGGAAACCAAGGGCGTCCCGCTGGAACGAATGCGGCAACAGCTCGGCCTCGCCGGGGGGCATGAGCGGATGGCGGCGGACCCCAACGCGGCTGGCCCGCGCCGATAGGTGCGCCATCGCGCAGCTGAAACGGTAGAACTTGGCGCGTTCACCATCCTGTCGCCGCCGATCCGATCAATGGCGAACGCAGGCAATGTGAAGGCCTGACCAGCTACAGAACGGGGGAAGGCGAACCCAGCCTCACGCCACCCGCACGATGCGTGTCGCCAGCCGCTCCGCCTCGTCCGGATCGTGCGTCACCATCAGGATCGGTAACCCGGCCTCGTCGCGCACGCGCACGATCGCGTCCATGATCTCGGCACGCCGCGCACGATCCAGCGACGACAGGGGCTCGTCCAGCAGCAGGAACGCGGGGTCGCTCAACAGCGCCCGTCCGATCGCGACCCGCCGCGCCTCGCCGCCCGACAGCGTGCGCGGCCAGCGGTCGAGCAGATGACCGATCCCCAACATCGCCGCCGCCGCCGCCAGCCCGCCGTCATCGCGCGCGCCATAGAGCAAATTGGCGCGAACCCGGCGATGCGGGAACAGTCGCGGTTCCTGGAAGACGTAGCCGGCCCGCCGCCGCTCCGGCACGATATCGATGCCGGCGTCGTCATCGAACAGGACCCGCCCCGCGACGACGATTCGGCCAGAATCCGGCCGGATCAGACCGGCGACCATGTTAAGCACGCTGGTCTTGCCGATCCCGGACGGCCCGAACAGCACCGTCAGCCCGGCGCCGACATCCACATCGATCCCCACCGCCACGTCGCCCAATCGCTTCTCGACGCGGATCTCAAAGGACATGCAGGCCCCGCCGTACGCGTCGCGTAAGTAATTCCGACGCGAGCAGCGCGACCAGGCTGAGCGCGACCGATATCGCCGAAAGCCGCCACACGGTCGCCTCGGCTCCCGGTTGTTGCAAGGCGGAATAGATCGCCAGCGGCAGTGTCTGCGTCTGCCCCGGCACGTTGGAGACGAAGGTGATCGTCGCGCCGAATTCGCCAATCGATCGCGCAAAGCCCAGCACCGCCCCCGCGAGGACGCCCGGCAGGCTGAGCGGCAGCGTCAGCGTCCAGAACACGCGGCCCGGCCCCGCCCCGAGCGTCCGCGCGGCGCTCTCCAGCCGCCGGTCGACCGCCTCGATCGACAGCCGCATCGCGCGCACCATCAACGGCAGCGCCATGATCCCCGCCGCGATCGCCGCCCCCGTCCAGCGGAACAGCACCGTCACGCCGAACCAGCGGTCCAGCACGCTACCGAGTGGCCCGGCCGGACCGAACGCCAGCAGCAGGACCCAGCCCGTCACCACCGGCGGCACCACCAGCGGCAGGTGGACGACCGCATCGAGCAGCAGCTTGCCCGGGAAGCGGGTTCGCGCCAGCACCCAGGCGAGCGCGAAGGCGAGCGGCAGCACCGCCCCCATCGCCAGCGCGCCGACCTTCAACGAGAGCGCCAAGATCGTCCATTCGTCCGCAGACAGCATCAAAGTGGCGTAAATCCGTAGCGCACGAAGATCGCCTTGCCCTCACGGCTGACGAGGAACCGTCGAAAGGCCTCGCCCTCGGCATTCGTCGATCCGGCGATGCGTGCGATGGGATAGGTGATGGCGGGGTGGCTGAAGGCTGGAAACACGCCTGCGATCCGGACCGTCTTCGAGGCTTTCGCGTCTGTTGCATAGACGATGCCGAGGGGTGCCGCCCCGCGTTCGACCAGCGTCAGCGCCGCGCGGACACTGTCGCCGCGCACCAGCTTGGGCGCGACCGTGGTCCAAACGCCCAGCCTGCGCAACGCCGCCTCGGCATAGCGCCCTGCGGGCACCGGCGCGTCCGCGATCGCCAGCGGTCCGGCCGCGAGCACCCGCGCCAGCGCGGCGGGCGGCCGGACCGGGATGCGGACGGGATTGTTCCTTGCGGCGACCACGACCAGTCGGTTGCCCAGGAACGTCACCCGCGTGCTCGCGACGATCAGCCGCTTGGCAGCCAGCGCATCCATCCAATCCTGATCGGCCGATGCGAACAGGTCGGCGGCGCCGCCGGCTTCGACCTGGCGTGCCAGCACCGACGACGCCGCAAACGAGATCACCGGTTTCGGATGCCCCTTCCTCGCCCATGCATCGGCGGCTGCCGTCATCGATTCCTGCAGGCTTGCCGCTGCAAGTACCAGAGGCGCTCGCTGCTGCGCCACGGCCGGTCCAGCGACGAGCAACGACAGCGACAGCAACGGGGCGGACAGCAACGGACGGATCATGGCGGCACCTCGGCAAACGGCTATATCCCGTCGTATACAACGCCGCTCCGGCAACGCGACCGCGGATTTGCCGCACGCTTAGCTACGGCCGTCAGCCCTCACGGCAGGTGAGATAGCGGCCCTTCATACCGACACGGGCCTTTTCCCCCGCCGCGACATCGGCGGAAGCCTCGCCACTTTTGGTACCGATCGTGATCTTCGCCGGACCGACGAGGTCGCAACCAACCTCGGCGCCCTTTTGCTCGCACGCCTTTTCGAAATGCTGATCCGCCGTCGATCCCTCGATCGGCCCGACCACGAACGAAGCGCCGGCGGTGCCGCCGAACAGCGCAGCGCCGATGCCGCCCAGCATGTTGGCGCGCCACGATCCGTCGCTCTGCTGCTTCAGGCCCGTCTGCGGTGCAAGTCGGGCACAGACGCCATTGGCGACCTGAGCCTGCTGCGCGTGCCCCATCGACGCCGCGCACACACCCACCAGCAGCAACATGACCTTCCGCGACATGGACGAACCTTCCCCGATATATCCCCGCGGCGGGTGTAGGCGGCGCCGGGCCGCCCGGCCAGCGCTTTCAGCTCATCCCGACGTCACCCGCCCGGTCCGCTGCAGCTTGCCCCAGCCGACCATCGGGCCGCGCAGCGCCTGGGTGATCGCCTTGAGCACGACATAATACATGACCTGGCGATAGCCGATGCGCTGCGGAATCAGCAGCCATAGCAGGCGCCATTTCTCGCGCCGCTCCAATGCAAAGGCGATGGTGGCGGCCAGCAGATCGATCGTGGTGAAGACCACCCAGAACGCCAGCATGGTATAGACGTCGTGGCTGGTCTGCGCCCATCCGTGCGCCTGCACATCCAGGTAGGTGACAAAAAAGCTGACCAGCAGCGCCAGATCGATGATCGGGCTGATCGCCGCGAGCAGGATCTGGAACACGATCGCCTGCGGCAGTCCGACCCAGCCAAGGCCCCGCGGGCTGCTCCGGCCGATCGCCGAGCGATGCTTCCACAGGCATTGCAGCGTGCCGAACGCCCAGCGGAACCGCTGTTTCGCGAGCGCGCGCATCGTTTCCGGCGCTTCGGTCCAGGCGACGGCATATTGGTCGTACTGCACATGCCAGCCCGCCCGCTGGATCGCGATCGTCAGGTCCTGATCCTCGGCGAGCGTGTCGTGCGGGTAGCCGCCGACCTGCCGGATCGCCGCCAGACGCCAGGCACCGACGGCCCCCGGCACCACCGTGATCGCGTTCAGCCGGGCGAAGGCCCGCCGCTCAAGATTCTGCGCGGTGATATATTCCAGGGCTTGCCACTTGGTGATCAGGTTCACCCGGTTGCCGACCTTCGCATTACCGGCGACCGCGCCCAGCGTCGGATCGTCGAACCAGCGCGCCAGCCGGGTGATCGTCGTCGGCTCGAACTGCGTGTCGGCGTCCAGTGCGATGACGATCTCGCCATGCGCTTGCTCCAGTCCGGTGTTCAGTGCGCGCGCCTTGCCGCCATTCTCCAGGGTCAGCAGCCGGACGCGCGGATCGTCGGCAAAGGCGGCGGCAACCACCGCTGAGGTCGCATCCTTCGATCCGTCGTCGATCACGATCACCTCGATCGCCACGTCGGTACTGGCGAGCACGCCGCGCACGGCGCGTTCGATCACGCGCTCCTCGTTATACGCGGGGATCATCACCGTCACGAACCGCTGCGGGTCGATCGCCGGAAACACCGTTCGCGATTCGCGCCGTGCCTGGATCAGCGCCAGACCCGACAGCGCGAGCGCGCGCAGGATACCGACGGTGATCGCGATGGCGAACAGCCAGTGCAACGCCACCACCAGGCCGCCCAGCGTGGTGAACAAAGCCAGGTCGGCGCCCGCCGCCAGCTGGTCGCTCGACGAGATCACCGGCATCGCCGCCTCGCGCGATATGCCGGCAAGCGTCGATACGGGGACGAAACCGTATCCCATCGCGCGCAGTCGATCGATGATGACCGGCAGCGCGGCGACCGTCTGCGCGCGGTTGCCGCCGGCATCGTGCAGCAGGATGATGTTGCGGCTGCAATCGGCATCCGAATCGCCGTCGCAATGCGACGGTGCGCTCGTCACCCGCGCGATCGTCGCATCGATGATGGCCTGCACGCCGGGTCGCTTCCAGTCGCCGGGATCGACGTGCAGCCCCACCGAGACATAACCACGCTCCTGCGCCTGCAGCGCCGGCACGATTTCGTCCGCCGTAGTGGGTTCGGCGTCACCGAAATAGGGCGCCCGGAACAGGCGCAGCGATCGACCGGTAAACGCCTGGAACAACCGCTGGTTGGCGTTCAGTTCGAACCGTACCTGTTCGGGCGACACGTTCGCCAGATTGGGATGCGTATAGGTGTGGCTGCCGATTTCGTGGCCTTCCGCCACCATGCGTTGCAGCAGTGATCGCTGGGTCAGCGCGTTTTCGCCGACGATGAAGAACGTCGCCTTCACCCCCTCGCGTTTCAGCACGTCGAGCACCTGCGGCGTCCAGGTTGAATTGGGCCCGTCGTCGAAGGTCAGCGCCAGCTGCCGCGGGCTATAGCCGGTGCGATCGACCTCATATTGCGAAGGCAATTGGCGGAAGCGGACATCGGCGATCGTCCCGTCGGCGCCGGCGACAGCATGGCGCTGGCCAGCGACCGGCGTGCCACCGATCTTCAGGATTTCCCCCGCACCCTCGATATCGACGTTGGTGCCGGCGGGGATCGCATCGATCGCAGATGGCGGCGGCAGCGTGCGATGATCGCGCCCGAACAGCGCCCACATGCCGGGATCCTCCGATCCCAGCCGCCACAAGGCGACGCTGTTGACGCCGGCACGGTGCAGGAAGGCGATCTGGTTATAGACCGACGCCGCGTCGAGCAGCCAGATGACGTGTTTCGAATCGCCATCCGAATACGCAAAGCTGCTGTTGCCGCTGCCGCGGTCGAACGTCGGCATCGTGCCCGAATCGCGTGCCGCCTGCCATGCTTCGTCCACGCTCAGCGCATCGCCGCTGCCATTGTGCCAATCATAGGCATAGGAGCCGACCGCCACGACCAGCTTGGCCGCCGGGATACCGCGGGCCGCCGTCGCCACCTGTTCGGCGAACCAGCGCTGCGACGCGATCGGTCCCGCTGGCCCCGCCGTCTCGTGCTCGTCATAGGCCATCAGGAAAATCTTGTCGGTGACCTTGGCATAGGCGGGCAGGTCCCAATCGGGATTGCCGACCGGTGCCGCGATCGCCACCACCCAGCCGCGCGACGCGAAACGGCGCTGCGCCTCGGCCAGGAACGTCCGATAATTGCCCTGCGCACTTGCCGGCAGATCCTCGAAGTCGAAGAACGCGCCGCCCGCGCGGTTCGCCGCCAGCCAGGGCACCAGCCGGTCGAGCAGCGCCGCGCGTGCCCGCGGGTCGGCGATCAGCGCGGCGGTGCCGGCGCCGTCCCATTTGCCCCCGATCGCATTCTGGATCATCGGCACGATCACCGGCCGGTGGACGGCGCGGTTCAGGATCGTGCGGCCCGCGGTATCGCGAAACACCGTGATGCGATGATCCGCACCGGTCACCGACGCCCAGCCGGGGATCACCCAGTCGAGTTGCTCGACATGCCGCTCGAGACTTGCCGCGCTCGATGGATCCCAGGGCGTGTGAAACGCGATGGCGAGCGCCGGATTGCCGGAGGCCGCCGTCTTGCCGCGCCCGGTCCCGAACAGGCGCCCGGCATAATAATCCAGCCCCCGCTTCGCCCGGCGGATCACGCCATGCGGCGGTGCCAATCGATGCAGCAGATGGTGCTCCACCTCGACCGGCAGCAACGGCGCCGCCGGCACCGCGCCGATCGACACGGCAAAGGCGGCGATCGACAGCACCAGCAGCAGTACGAAGGCGACGACGCCCAGCGTGAACCGCCGCTTGCGCCGACCGCTGGCATCGAAGAACACGGGCATTTGAGACATTAGGCGACACTCCGTCCTTCGCCATGCACCGCCATCGATGGCGCGATCACGTCATCGGTATGACAAAGCCGTCATTTGGCACGGGTGTGCGAACACTTATTGCTCGCCGCCATTGTTGGACCCGGCAGACCCGGCAGACCCGGCAAACCCGGCACGGCGTGCATCCGCGTTGTCGTCTGCTGCGGTCCTGATGATGCTGCGAGCGATCATCGCTACTTTGGTCGCGCCGCGCTGCGTGCCCGATCCGGCATACAGTGCCTTTAGATAGCCGCGGTCGAAGGCGGTCATCTCCGTCGGCGGCGCGGCGGCGGCGGGATCGAACAAAGTCAATATCGTATCGCCGCCGGCCGCGCCCTTGGGACGGATCATCGCGAGCGTCCGCATGGCTGCATAATCCGCGACCTGCCGCAGGCTTCGGCCGAGCACCGCCTTGCGATCGACCAGCATGACCGTCGACAGCATATCGCGGCGGATCGCCAGCCCGATCCGCGTTGCGATCGGCACCCGCAGCGTCGGCGGACCGTCGACGCCCTGCGATATTCGATCGCCATCGCGGCTGCGCACCTCGCTGACGCTCCAGACGTGGACCGGCCCGGGCTCCTTCAGGATATCAAGCATCTCGCTCGGCTGGTAATTGCGAAACATCCAGGGCTTGCGCCTCATCAGCCGCTCCGCCTCCGCCCGGCTGTCCTCGACGAACACGACGATGATGTTGGGCGTGCAGCCGTCGCCAGCCAGCGCTATCCCCGCCGCATCGGCATTCTCGGCCAGCCGCGCGCCGATGGTTCGCAACATCGGCGACGGCAGCCCCGCAGTGGCGAAGCACACCGGATCGGTGAAGCGGGCCAATGGCTGGTCGAAGCCGACGCGTGGCGAAATCGCGCGGGCCAGCGCCCGGATCTTCACCTCGTCGGGCAGCGCACGCCCCTCGACGACGATCGGATCAGCAGCGGTGACGGGATTGGTCGTTGGCACGGTTTGCCCATGGACCGCCGCCGTCGCCAGCATCGCGCCAACGATTCCCGCCGCCCGCATCGGTCCCAAATCCCCCATCTCCCGCCACTCCCATCGCAGGGCGCCGGCTTCTGGTACGCCGGACGCTAGGCCCAGCTTATCCCAGCCGTCGCGCGATCCCGCAATGACCTTCCACACGGATCAATCGACGGTGAATACGCTGCTGCCGTGCGTCTCGCCTGCCTCCAGCGCCCGATGCGCCGCCGCTGCGTCCTCCAGCGCAAACCGCTGGCCGATCGCGGGCCGGATCGCCCCGTCTCGCAGCATCGCGAACACGCGTTGTACGCCGGCGCGCCGCTCCTCGGGGGTAACGTAATAGTCGAACAGCGTCGGCCGGGTGACGAACAGCGATCCCTTCGCCGCCAGCACACCCAGGTTCACGCCGTTCACCGGGCCACCCGCATTGCCATAGCTGACGATCAGTCCGCGCCGCGCCGTCACCGCCAGTGTCGTCTGCCATGTCGCATTGCCGACGCCATCGAACACCGTCGTTACCCCGTGGCCGCCGGTGATCTCCCGCACCCGCGCCGTCACGTCCTCGTCGCGGTGCAGGATGACATGGTCGGCGCCCGCATCGCGCGCATGGTCCGCCTTGTCCGCCGTTCCCGCGGTGCCGATCACGCTCGCGCCGATCGCCTTCAGCCAACCGACCAGCAACTGCCCGACGCCGCCCGCCGCCGCCCAGACCAGCACCGTCTGCCCCGCCTCGACCCGCGCGCAGCGTTCGACCAGCGCCTCGGTCGTACAGCCTTTCAGCAGCAGCGCCGCCGCCGTCTCGTCGTCCACGTCGTCCGGCAGATGCAGCAATTGCGCCGCCGCGACGTTACGCGCCGTCGCATAGGCCCCGCGCGCCGGGCCGAAGGTACCGACCCGGTCACCGACGGCAAAGTCCGACACGCCATCACCGACCGCCTCGACCACGCCCGCCGCCTCGCTGCCCAGCCCGGACGGCAGGTCGATCGGATACACGCCTGCGCGGTGATAGGTGTCGATATAGTTCAGCCCCACCGCACGGTGCCGCATCCGCACCTCGCCCGGGCCCGGCGCGGGCAGATCGACGTCGATCCATTCGATCACCTCCGGCCCGCCCGTCTGCGTGATCCGTGCCACCCGCTCGCTCATCCGCTGTCCTTCCCTCGTCACTGCATCCGGCATACGCGTTTCGGGTTGCAACCGTTCCGTCAACGTCGCACACCCGCTGTGAAGAGATCAGGAGAGGCATGCGATGAACAGCCAGCATTTCTACATCGATGGCGCCTGGGTTCCCAGCACGGGCGGCCGCAGCCACCCGGTCATCGATCCTTCCACCGAACAGCCGGTCACCACGATCACGCTCGGCACGCAGGCTGACGTGGACGCCGCGGTCGCCGCCGCACGGCGGGCGTTCGACAGCTTCGCGCAGACCAGCCCCGAAGAACGCGCCGACCTGCTCGACCGGATCGTCGAGGCGTATAAGGCGCGCATCCCCGACCTTGCCAAGGCGGTCAGCCAGGAAATGGGCGCGCCCATCGGCTTCGCACAGGCGGCACAGGCCCCCGCCGGCCTCGGCTACATCATGGGTACGGTGAAGGCGCTGCGCGAATTCACCTTTTCGGAACAGGTCGGCAAGGCGCGCGTCGTCCACGAACCCGTCGGCGTCGTCGCGATGATCACGCCATGGAACTGGCCGCTCAACCAGATCTGCGCCAAGGTCGCCCCCGCACTCGCCGGTGGCAACACCATCGTGCTCAAGCCGTCCGAGGAGGCGCCGAGTTGCGCGATGATCCTCGCCGAAATCCTGCACGACGCGGGCGTGCCGGCCGGCGTCTTCAATCTCGTCAACGGCGATGGTCCCACCGTCGGCGCGGCGCTGTCCACGCACCGCGACGTCGACATGGTCAGCTTCACCGGATCGACCCGCGCCGGCATCGCGGTGGCGCAGGCCGCCGCCGCCACGGTCAAGCGCGTTCACCAGGAACTGGGCGGCAAGGCCCCCAACCTCGTCCTCGAGGGCGCCGATCTGGCATCGGTGCTGCCGCCGACGTTGCAGGGCGTGCTCGCCAATTCGGGGCAGAGCTGCATCGCGCCGACCCGCCTGCTCGTTCACGAAAGCCAGCTAGACGAGGCGGCACAGGTCGCCAGGGCGATCTTCGAAGCCACCCCGGTCGGCGACCCCGCCGACATGGGCGCCCATATCGGCCCGGTGGTCAACAAGGCGCAGTTCGACAAGATCCAGGACCTGATCCAGTCGGCAATCGACGAAGGCGCGACGCTCGTCACCGGTGGCACCGGCCGTCCGGACGGCCGCAATGCGGGCTATTACGTCCGCCCCACCGTCTTCGCCGACGTAACGCCCGATATGCGTATCGCGCGCGAGGAAACCTTCGGCCCGGTCGCCACGATCACCCGCTATGCGACGCAGGATGAGGCGATCCGGCTCGCCAACGACACCGAATACGGCCTGTCCGCCGCCATCTCCGGCGATCCTGCCGCCGCGGCCAGGGTCGCGCCCCGGTTGCGCGCCGGCCTCGTCACGATCAACGCCTGGAGCGGTACCATCGGCACCCCGTTCGGGGGCTACAAGCAATCCGGCAATGGCCGCGAAGGCGGCAAATACGGCATCGCCGACTTCATGGAACTGAAAACCATCGTGGGCGAACCGGCCTGAACCCGAACCAGCCCCCCTCCTTCGGCGGAAGGGGGCTGGACGGAGGCCTCACGCACGCCGATCGGCGGGCATACTCGTCGACGAGAGGCGCGCCGCCTCCCTCACCGCCCCCTGGCGAACCAGATCGTGTGCATCGCGCCCTTGCCGTTGCTCCGCGCCCGTACCGCCACTTCGTCCACCTCGAACCCGCCCTCGCGCAGCCGCCGCGCGAATGCCGCATCCTTGGCCGCCGACCATATCGCCAGCACGCCGCCCGGCCGCAACGCCGCGCGCGCCATCGCCAGCCCACGGGCCGAATACAGCCGGTCGTTCGCCGCCCGCACCAGCCCGTCCGGTCCGTTGTCGACATCGAGCAGGATCGCATCGTAGCTGCCGCGCCCGCCCGCGATCACTTCGGCAACGTCGGCGAACGTCACCGCGACCCGGGGATCGTCCAGGCAACCGGCGGTCAGCGCCGCCATCGGCCCGCGCGCCCACTCGATGATGTCCGGCACCAGTTCCGCCACCGTCACCCGCGCCTGCCCGCCCAGCGCAGCGAGCGCCGCCCGCAACGTGAACCCCATGCCGTATCCGCCCACCAGCACGTGCGGCGCGGGCGTCCGCAGCCGATCGATCGTCATGACGGCCAACGCCTCTTCCGAACCGCTCATCCGACTGTTCATCAGCTCGTTGCGTTCGAGCACGATCATGAAATCGTCGCCACGCCGAAACAGCCTTAGCGGCTCGCCACCCGGCACCTCGGCCGTTCCCAACAATTCGCGCGGCGTCATGCCCGTGTCACTCCATCATGCTATCCGCGATCGCGTACAGCGCCTCATCCGCCAACGCGATGGCACGTTTTTGGAGAATGGCGCGTTTTGCTTTAACGGACGGCCCGGAACGGTCACGCACGCCGCATGACCGCCGCACGAACCGACAGGATCTTCACTACCCACATGCCAGCCTACAAGCCCCAGACGTTCCAGGAGCGCGCCGCCCTTTCCGCCCAGGCCAAGCAGGCCGCGCTCGATAAACTGCGCGCCAAGCCGCCGCTCGACCCGGCGATCGTCGCCGAGCGCAAGGCCGCGGCGGAGGCCAAGGAAGCCGCGCTGGCCGAAAAGCGTGCCGAGAAACAGGCCGCGCGCGAGCGTGAGATCGCCGAAAAGAAGGCCGCTGCCGAAGCCGCAGCCCTCGCCGCTGCCGAAGCTGCCGCCAAGGCCAAGCCGAAGATCCCGACCGAGGCCGAGATGAAGGCCGCGCGCGACGCGCGCTATGCCGCTCGCAAGCAGCGCGTTGGCAAGCGCTGATCGGTACCGCACCCATGCAATGACCCGTCACCCGGCTCGCGCCGGCGTGACGGGGCTGGTGGCAGCACATCCCGTCGCCGTTCAATAATCTTTCGACACCCGCACGTTTGCGCTCTGCCGCCCCAACGTCGAGATGCTCGACAGCAGCGACAGCCAGCGCGTCACTTGGAACTCGACCTGCGTCGCGGAATAGCCCTGACCGTCGGTCACGATCTCGGCGTACAGGCGACGCGTCACATATTTGCCCGCCGCGATCGACGTCCCCTGCCCGGTCTGCGGATCGGCAGGCAGGATGCGCAACCGGTCAAGCCCCGCCGCCCGCCGGACTGCGTTGATCGGATTGAGCCCATTCCCGCCATTCTGCAACGCCGCCACCGCCGATGCCAGTTGTAGCGCCTCGGGCGCCGACAGGCTGGTGATGGACGTGCCGAACAACAGGCGCGACAGCAATTCGTCCTGCGGCAGCGCCGGTACGCTGGAAAAGCCGATCTCCGGCTTCAACGCGGTTCCGGTCACCCGGATCGCCGCACTCAGGCCGGTGCTGTCCGCATTCGCCTCGATATCCAGCGCCGGATTCGCCGGCACCTCGCCGGCGAAGCGGATGATCCCGCGGTTGAGCTCGAACTTGCGGCCGGCGAATTCATAGTCGCCGCGCACCAGCGTTGCGGCACCGGTGATCGCCGGATTGGCCGGTTCGCCCGCTATGGCGAGGTCCGCCGACCATTCGCTCGACAGGCCCAGCCCGCTGACGATCACCTTGTCTGCCGCCTTCGCCTTGATCGCCAGCGTCCATGGCGCGATCGGGGCCTCGTCTTCCTCGCCGCCGTCGGGCAGGTTGATCTCGCGGATGTTGAGGCGCGGCACCGCAGTGGCCGCCGTCGCCTGTCCCAGCCGATAGCGACTCCGGTTCAGCACCACATCGCCTGCGATCCGGCCGCCCGTGCCATCGGACGTGAAGGTCAGCGGCCCCGTCACCGTGGCTCCGATATCGTCGCGATTGATCATCACCGCATGATCCGCCGCCAGCCGGATATCGATGCCGATGCCACCGTTCGCGGCAAAGTCGAACCCGCCGCTGCCGGTCACCCGCCCGCCCTTGCCTGCATCCGCGGCGAAGCGGTCGATCTGCAACCGCGATCCGCCGAACCGGCCGGTCGCGGCGACGTTGGTCAGCACGGTGCCGGTGTTCGCACTCTCGATCCGCGCGCCCGACGCCTGCAACACGCCGCGGATCACCGGCGCATCGATCCGCCCACTGACATCCGCACCGATCGCCACCGGCCCCGACAGGTCGAACAGTTCGACGCCGGTCAACCGCCACAGCGTATCGGCCGGCCCCTGGTACCGCAATTGCGCGAACAGTGGCGCGGCGGCGATCCGGCTGGCGAGGTCACCCGTGCCCAGCGGCCGCAGCAGCGCCTGTCCGCGGCCGATCGTCTTGCCGCCCGACGCCATCACCGCGCGCACCCCCAGCCGGTCGACCGACAGCGCCGCCGCCAGCCCGACGTCGATCGGCCGAGACGACAGCACCAGCCCGGCACGGCTCAGGCCCCGGACGGTGACGTTGGCCTTGCCGGTCGGCGCCTGTCCGTCGACGGCATCGTAGCTGAACGTGCCAGAGGCGGTGCCGCTCAGCCCCAACCGCGGAAAACCGATGTCGAGGATCGCCAGCGGCATCCGCGTCAGCGATGCATCCACCGCAAGGCCTCCTGCCCCGAACCGCCCGCTCACCGCGCCTTCGCCTCCGGCAAAGGCGAGCCTGGTGGACGACAGCCGCCATCCATCGCCATCGCGCACGATCTCCGCCGGGGTCAGCAGCTTCAGCGACCGGCGATCCAGCGTACCCTCAGCCGCCACGACGTACCGGTCGGGCGACACCTGCGTCACCGTCTGGATATCGAACGCGCGCCCGCGCGATCCGGCGATCGACGCCCGAACCTCACCCACGCCGCCGCGCAGCCGGGCGTTGCCGGCAAAGCGGGCGAGGCTCAGCCGCCCCTGTCGCAGACCTAGCCCGGTCGCGGTGGCATCGATCGACGTGCCTGCCGGATCGAGCAGCATCGTTGCATCCAGCCGTCCGCGCCGCAGCAGCGCGGTCGATAGCCGCGCATTCGCCGCCGCCAGATGCATCTCGATCCGCTGCACGGTCCCCACCGGGCGGAGCAACAATTCCCCCGACAGCCCGCCGCCCGCCACGTTCAGCGTGCCGGTGAACCCGCCGCTGACAATCGCCAGCCGCCCGGAGGCGACCGTGCCGCTCACCGCCAGCCGGTCGACCTGGATGATGTCGTCCACCCCCGGTGGCAGCAGCAGGATCGACCCCGTCGCCGCGAACGGCCCCAGTCGCGATCCCCCCTCGGCGCGCCAGTCGAACCCCTGCGCCGTCGGATCCAGGTGCGCACGCACCTGCGACAGGCCCAGGGTGTCGTTCGGCCGCGCAAATATCAGGTCCAGCGTCGGCCGGTCGATCTTGCCGTCCAGCCTCATCGTCACCGGGCCATATTGGCCGTGCCGCCCGACCGCCTCGATATGGAACGTCTCGTCGCGCCGCCGCAGCCCGTTGCCGCGCAGGGTGAGCAGCGGCGACGTCAGCACCATGTCGGTGAAATGCAGCACGCCGTCCGGCGTCCGCTCCAGCCCGGTGACGATCCGCGGCAATCCGCCGGTCAATCCGCGCAGGAAGCCGTTGTCCAGCCGTATCACCTGCACCGCGCCGCGTCCGACGATCCGCGTGCCGCGTCCGCCCGCCCCCGGCACCACCCGCAGGTCGCTGCGCAGGTCGACGACCCCCAACCCCTTGATATACAGGCGATTGAGCGTGCCGTTCAGCCCCATTTCGTAGCGGCCGGTGGCGAAATCCACCGCCAGCATGATCCGTCCCGCCAGCTTGTCCGACCGCAGGCGCAGCGCGTCCCCGGTCAGCAGCGATCCCTTCAGCACCAGCGGCCCGTCCAGGCTCAGGTTGCGCAGGATACCGCCCGCGACATTGCCGACGCCGGTCACCTCGGCGGCGGCGAAGCGCACCGGCATCGTCGTCGCCCGCTGTCCCAGCCGTCCGCTGCCAGCCAGCCGTACCGCGCGCATCCCCGTCCGGTCGACACCCAGTCGATCGGCACGCAGCCGAAAATCGAACCGCGCGGCGTCGAACCCGCCGTCCAGTACCGCACGCAATTCGACCCCCCTGCCGCTCATCGTCGCGATCACCGCCGCCGGGCGAAGCAGCCGCGTCCTGACGCGCACGTTGCGGAAGGCACTCGCGCCCAGGTCGATCAGCCCGGTCACCTCGGTCGCGATCGCCGGGCTGCGCAACGACAGCGCGCCATCCAGCCGACGTTCGGCGAATGTGGCGCTGCCGTTGACCAGCATGCGCGGCCGCGCCAGCCGCTCTGCCAGTGCGCCGAACATCCCGCCGGGCGCGACATTGCCCGACAGCGTGTAGCGTCCCGCATCCGCCGCCAGCGCCAGATCGACGGCCCGAACCGTCCCCGCCCGACCGACCGCGCGGCCGCGCCAGCGCGACCAGCTGCCGTCACCGCCGATGTCGAGCGTCAGCGCGCGGCGGATACCGATACCGCGCGCCAGCACGCCGCCCGCCGCGCCCGATGCGCGCACGTCCACGTCGAACCGGTCGCGATCCGGTTCGGCATCGATCCGCAGCGCCAGCCGGTCCGATCCCGCCACGTCCGCATCCAGCCGCACCAGCGCACGTCCCCGGCGGATGTCGGCCCGCCCGACGACCCGCCCGATCCGCTCCGTCCCCAGCACGGGCTTCGCCAGCACCAGTCGATCGATCGCCAGCCGTCCGATACGAATGTCGAAATCCGGCAGGATCGGGCCGCGTTTGGCCGATTTGCGGGTATGCGGGGCATGGAACAGCGTCGCCTGCGGAATTGCCAGCGCCGCGATGTCCAGCCGGTTGCGAAACCACAGCCACGGTTTCCAGTCGAGCGTCACCACCGGCGCCTGTACCAGCAACCCGTCGAGGTCCTGGACCCGAACGTCCTTCAACCGTGCCTGTCCGTACAGCGACCCGTCGATCCGCCCGACGGTGAAACGCAGCCCGTTGGCGGTGCGGATCGCGCCGATCCGCTCGGCGACCCAGCGATGGCCCACATCCGTGTCGACGATGGCCAGCGCGGCGGCGAACACCGCCACCAGCGCGGCGACCGCCAGCGCGATGCGCCGCAGCCAGCAGTTCAAAACGCCTGCCCCAGCGACACGTATACGGCGACGCGGCTGTCGCCCGGCTGCGGGTTCAAGGGCGTGCCAACGTCGAGGCGGATCGGGCCAAAGTTCGAATAATAGCGCACGCCGACGCCCGCACCATATTGGAAATCGCTCAGTCGCGGCAGCGCGCTGGTATAGATCGTGCCGCCATCCAGGAACGGCACGATGCCGAAATTGCCGAACGTCTTCACCCGCGCCTCGATTGAGAATTCGGCCAGACTGCGGCCGCCAATCGGGTCGTTGTTGACGTCCCGCGGTCCGATCGCCTGATAGCCGTAACCGCGCACCGACGCACCGCCGCCGGCATAGAACCGCCGTGACGGCGCGATGCTGTCGCGCGACGCGCCGAGGATCGACCCCAGCCGCACCCGTTCCGCCAGCACCAGCCCGCGCTTCAGCGGTTGATAGGCGCTGCCGTCTACCTGCGTCCGCACATAGCCGAACGCCGCACCCTGCAACGAAAATTCGGGGCTGATCCGCCCGCCCAGCCGGAAACCGCGGGTCGGATCCAGCAGGTCGTCGGTGCCGTCATAATTGAGGCTGGTCGGCGCCGCCGCGATATAGAAGGTCCGTCGCCGCGGTGCGCCGGTCGCGGCGATCACGTCGCGCTCGTCCGACGTCACCAGCTCGCCGCCCAGCGACCAGGTCCAGGCTTTCTGAAAGAAGATCGTCGTTTGCCGTTCCAGCGTCGCCGACAGCGAAAAGGTCTTCGCCTCATATGCATCGCGCTGCACGTGTGCCGCGGCGACCTGCGCGGTCAGCACCCGGTCGCGCCCCTCGAAGTTGTTGCGCCGGAATACCAGGCTACCCAGCTGCTCGCGCGTGCCGGCGACGCCGCGAACGGTCACTGCTCCTTCGGGCGGGAACAGGTTGCGGTGCGTCCAGCTCAGCTCGGCCCGCGCGCCCTCGCCGGTGCCGTACCCGACTTCGCCGGCGATGGTGCGGGGCGGCGCCGGTTCCAGCTTCACGCCGATATCGACGGTGCCGGGCGTTGTCCCCTCGACGGGCTTCAGCGTGACCGCCGAGACGAGGCTGGTCTGGATCAAGGCCCGGCGCAGATCGTCGAGCGACGAGGCATCATAGGTCTCGCCCGGGGTGAAGCGCGCGATTTCCTGGACGTGATGCGCATCGAACACGCGGTTGCCGGGCAGCGCCACCACCTGTCCGAACCGCCGCTCCGCCCCCGGCGCCACCGCCAGGTCCAGCGTCGCCGTCTTCGTGGCGTGGTCGACGACGATCTGCGGTTCGCCGACGTCGGCGAACGGAAAGCCCTCCTGCCCGATCCGCGTCTTCAGCCGCGCCTCGCCCGCAACGATCGCGTCGGCGTTGACCGCATCCTGCGTCTTCACGCCAAAGGCATCGCGCAACGTCGTCGCCTTGCCCTCCGTCGCGGCGATCCCGCCCAACGTCACGCCGTTGAAGCGGTACAGCGTCCCCGCCTCCGCCTGCAGGACGACCAGTGGCTTCGGCCCCGGTTCGACCCGCGTCGTCACGCGTGCATCGTAATAGCCCTCGCCGCGCAGCAGCGTCTGGAGCAGGTCGGCGTCCTCGCGTGCCCGCCGGTCCAGCTGTGCGGCATTCGCGTCTCTGCCGTCGTTGGCGTTCAGCGTCGACAGATCGTCGAACCGCTGGCGCAGCAGCGGCGTCGCGGCGCTGTCCAGCCCGTCGATCCGCCATCCGTAGCGTGTCTCTGCGGCACCGTCGGTCGCCTGCGTCGCCGTGGTCGCCCCCGCGTCCGCGCCCAGGTCGGGCCAGGCGACGCCAATATCCGGCAGGGAAGCCAGCGGCGCATTGGGGTCGAGCGGGGCGCTTGGATCGAGCGGGACTTTGGGATCGAGCGAACGATCGGGGTCGAGCGGCATCGTCGCCGCGGGCATGGTCTGCGCCGCGGCCGGTCCGGAGAGAAGAAGCATGGCAGTCGCGCCAAGCCCGAACCACCCCACATGCGCCACCATCCGGCGGTCCTAGCGTGCGCCGACCCGCCGCGACAGTCCCATGTCAGGCCCTTTTCCGACCAACCGGGCGCGGTGACGGTCGGACGGCATGGATGCAGCCCCGCCTGAGCGCCGCGCCGGCAGGCATCGCCCGACCGTTCGGCCCCGCGCGCATGCCGCCGGTCGACGCCGGATCAATGCACCGTGCCGACCGCCTCGTCCGAAGACATCACCGCGATCAACCGCTCGGTCTGGCGCCAGCGGCAGAAGTGCACGTAATTCCCGATGTCGCGCATCCGTCCCGCGCGGATCGCCGCCTCGACCGGCGCCTCGTCGCCGAAGGTCGCGATGAGGTCCGCCGCCTCGATCACCTGCTGTGCGTCGGCGAGATAAAGGGCGGCCATGCGATACTCCTGGACGATACGGTTGGCCGCCCACCTACAATCGCCGTGCCAGTCCTATGGCATCGCCCCGGTCCGGCGGCTGGCGATGGTAAACACCGCCCCGCGCGCCTGTGCCACCTGTCCCGCTCCGGTACGCTGGCGTCCCGCAGCGGGACGTGGCAGGGGCATGCCATGGCCGACACTCCCCCTTCCGCCGCCGGCGGCATCCTGATCGCGATCTGCACCATCGGCGGCACTATCGTGGGCCTGACCCAGGGTCAGGTAACGATCGGCTTTGTGGCGGGACTGGTCATCGGCAGCCTGGGCGCGGTGGCGATCTGGCTGCGGGACCGCCGCCGCTAGGCCAGCGTGACGGGCGCCGGGCCGCCCGATGACGATCTGACTGCCGGCATTTCGACGCGCGGTCAGCGCGGCTCGCGCATCAGCCATACCACGCGGCCGATCACCTCCACCGCCCCCTCCGGCACCGCCGCCGCTGCAGGATTGTCACTCGTCACCATCGGTTTGCCCCGCCCGCGGCGGACGCGCTTGACCATCACCGCATCGTCGATCCGCACCACGAACACCGCACCGCGCGCATCGGGAGTCCGGCGGGCGCGGTCGACCACGATCAGGTCGCCATCGACCAGTCCCGGCTCCATCGAATCGCCGCGCACCCGCACGATCGCCGCCTGTCCGTCGCGCAACCCCAGCCGGCTTGCCAGCGCCGGGTCGATCGCCGCCGCGCCCAGCACGATTTCCCCGTCGACGAACGCGCCCGGTCCCGCCGACGCCGCGATATCGAGTCGCGGCAGCACGAATGGCCGGCGCCCCGGCTCCGCGCCCAGTTCGACCTCGTCGACCCCGAAATAATCGGCCAGCCGCCGGCGGTCGTCGTCCGCCAACCGCCGCGGCGACCCGCGCGTTACGAACTGCTGCAGATAGGCCGGGTTGCGCCCGATCATCGCCGACAATGCCGCCAGGCTGTCGCCACGCGCCGCCGCCAATGCCGTCAGCCGGCTTCTGGGATCAACCGTCTCCACCTTGGATGCGATAGCGTAGGAAATTTTCCTAGACAAGTTGGATCGATCGGAACAGATCGAGAACATAGCCAATGGACTCGTGAGGGAATCGATGTGCCTGCTGATCAAGATCGACCGCTATCTCCGCCGCACCGGCATGTCGCGCAGCCAGTTCGGGCGGCTCGCGATCAACGATCCGCGCCTCGTCACCGACATGATGCGCGGCCGGGTGATCGGGCCGGAGAATGCCGCCCGGATCGAACACTTCATGGCCGGGCGGCCGGCATGATCGCACGCGCCCTCGCCGCCAGCGCCGCACGCCATGGCGTGGCGATCGCCCTGCGCCACGTCGCGGAACGCCCATGGTCCAGCGCCACCTTCACCGGCGCCCGCCTGACCCTCGCGCTCGACCTCGACGGCGGCGATCCCGCCGGATGGCTCGCCGCGCTGCCCGAAGAGGACCTGCCCGTTCCCGGGCACCTGGTCGCCGATCTCGTCGTCGTCGCCGCGTCCGCCGATCGCGCGACGCTGGAGGTCCTGCTGCTCGATGGTTAAGGATGCGGCATGACGATCACCTATCGCAGCTACCTGCGCCTGCCCGAACTGCTCGCCGTCCAGACGCCGCTCAGCGATGTCCACGACGAACTGCTGTTCGTGACGATCCATCAGGCGTCGGAGCTGTGGATGAAGCTGTGCCTCCACGAACTGGGCGAGGCGCGTCGCCGGATCGCCGCCGACGATCTGCCTCCCGCGCTGAAGATGATGGCGCGGGTCAGCCGCATCCAGGCGCAACTGATCCAGTCGTGGGAGGTGCTGGCGACGATGACCCCCGCCGACTATGCCGCGATGCGCGGCAGTCTCGGCAAAAGCTCGGGGTTCCAGTCCGACCAGTATCGCCAGCTCGAATTCGTCATGGGCAATCGCAACCCCGCGATGATCGACGTCTTCGACGAACCGGATGTACGCGCCCGCCTGTCCGGCGAACTCGCGACGCCCAGCCTGTACGACCAGGCGTTGCGCCTGCTCGCCCGCCGCGGCCTGCCCGTCCCCGCCGACCGCCTCGATCGCGACTTCGCCACCATCGCGCCGCCCTCTCCCGCCGTCGAGGCGTGCTGGGCCACCGTCTACGGCAATCCCTCCGCTTATTGGGACCTGTACGAACTCGCCGAGAAACTGGTCGACCTCGAATATCACGTCCAGCTCTGGCGTTTCGGGCATCTCAAGACGGTCGAACGCGCCATCGGCTTCAAGACCGGCACCGGCGGCACCGCCGGCGTGCCGTATCTCGCCAAGGTCGTCGAACAGCGTTTCTTCCCCGAACTGCTCGACGTCCGCACCAGCCTGTGACCGCCTGCATCCGGTCCACCTGATCACCGCGCCATCCGCGGATGACAACCTCCGCCAAGTCGGCCGTCGACCTTTTGCACCGCTCGCTGATTCAACTCCATGTTTTGCAGGCCTTCGGCCTTCCGTCCCGTCGCATCGTCAATCCCGATCGTCGTCAAAGCGCGGGGATCGCCGAGCATGACGGACAAAAGTGCTCGGGTGGGGCGGCCCTTCGGTTCCAGGACTAGGGGATCCTCGAGCCGCCCTCGGGCAGATTATGCTAGCGGCAGGAACAGGTCTGCGACCGCCTCATGCTCCGGCACTTCGGGGAAGAAGGCGATGCGCTGGCAATAGAGGGGGAAATCGCGCGTATCCTCGCCACTGCCGGGCAGCCAATCGCGGTACAGGTACAGCGCAGCGGCCTCCAGATTGTCGGTGTTGCCGACGACGCGCAGCACCGCACACCGCCCGCCGGGGATGGTGCCGGCCTCGATCCGCTCGTCCCGGGCTTCGACCGGGCGATCGGTGCCGAAGCACAGGTCCATGCGGTATGCCGCCGAAGGCGTAGTGCGCGGATCGGTGTGGAAGATGTTGAAGGTCGGGCTGGCGCTCGGCGACAGCCCGATTGCCTTGCGCCAGGCGATGAACCGCTGGATCGTCGCGCCGATCGTCGCCGGGTCGCCGCGATGCTCCATGATCGCCACGGGCGTCGGGGTTACGTCTCGGATCGTCACGTCGTCGGGGGTGTAGATGGTCTGCATCAGCTTGCTCCTCGCATTGTCGAGAGGCCCGAAGGCCGCGAGCCACGGCTCCCAATCAGGCGCCTTCCGGAACGACGACGGCGATTGCCCGAACCGTTGCCGAAAGGCGCGAGCGAAGGCATCCGGGGCGTCGTAACCGGCATCCATCGCTATGTCGGTGACGCGGTGCGCGTCCCGATAGGCCAGCCGGTAGGATGCCCGCTTCATGCGGGCGAGCTGGACGTAGCGATGCACGGACAGCCCGAAGGTCGCCGTGAACTGCCGGTGGAAATGGTATTTCGAGAAGGCGGCGACGCCGCTCACCGCATCCAGGTCCAGATCGTCGTCCAGATGCCGGTCGATGTGATCCAGCACCCGCTGCATCCGGGCATGGTAGTTGTGGAGCGCCGCCTTCATCTCGTCCTATCCTTCGTGGCGACGCCAGCTAGGCGCTAGCGGATATGACGCGCTCGACCGATCTTGCGGTTCAACGATCGATCGCCGCCTGGGTCAGGGGGATGCCATAGACGCAGAATATGGTGTCCCGCGTCCAGCCGGCACGCTCGTACAGGGATTGGGCGTTCGTGTTGGTGACGGCGGTGGAGAGTGATAGCCGGGCGGCTCCCACGGCGCGGCCATAATCGCATGCCGCGTCCAGCAAGGCCCGGCCGGCACCCGTGCCGCGAGCGGCGGGCGCGACGAACAGGTCGTTGAGGATGAACGTCCGGGCAAGCCGCGCGGAGGAAAAGGTCGGAAAGAGCTGCACGAAACCGACCGGCTGGATGTCGTCACACGCGAGCAGGATGACCGATTGCTGATGCTCGAACCGATCCCCCAGGAAGCGTCGCGCCCCGATCGGGTCAGCCGGCTGCTCGTAGAACTGACGGTAGGCGTCGAACAACGGCACCAGCGTGTCCAGGTCGGCGATGGTCGCTTGGCGCACGATCAACGATCATAATCCCTGAGAAGCCCCCCCCCCCCCCGCTCCGCAGCGTCGAGGAGAGGTGTAACGGCCCCTGATAATCGCCATCGACCAGCCATGGCCAGCGTTCCCATGGCGGGAAGAACACGGTACGCGCCAAACCGGTCGCGTTGTTGGAGCGCGATCCCCGCTGCATCGCCTGTTCGCAGGGCGGGACGGACGAGTCTCGGCTATTCGTCAAAGCGATGGTGTTCGTCATGATCGCGATACCGTGCGAGATCCGCCAACGCCGGTCGCCGATCGCGCGATCGCCACGTCCATCCCGTGACCGCCGGCGCGCGCCCCGCTACCGACCCGGTCCGCCATCGCTGGCGCTACACGCGGCGGTCAGGGCTGGCGTGTGTCGGCAAGTCGTTCGCCGATATCGATCCGGTTGCCGTCGGGGTCGGCAAAGACGAAGGCGCGCTGGCCATAGTCCTTGTCCGTCAGCCGTTTGATGATCCGGACGCCTTGGGTTTGGCAGATCGCATAGAGAGCGGCGGCGTCGCTCACGAACATGTGCATCACGTTGACGCTCGAGGCCTTGTGGTCCGGCTTCCGGCTCAGATGGATCTCCGCCCGATCCTTCCTCAACACCATGAACCCGACCGGGTCGCCGTTCTCGAACACCGTCTCGAAGCCCAGGATACGGGTGTAGAATTCGTGTGCGACGTGCATGTCGCGTACGCATATGCCCGGCGCGGTGCGGCCGAAAGCGACTTCGGATAGGGATGACGACACGATCGTCTGGTCCTTGTCGAGCAGGGGCGGCGGTGCGCATGCCGGGTCTGGAACGGTGTCCGTCCTGCCGTTCGTGGAGAACCCGCGGTGGCTTGTCAACGCATGCGACGCCGCCGCTCCGACGGGCCGCCCCGATGGAAACCGCGGTGCCGGTCATGATCCGGCGGCCGGCTCACATGACGCAAAATTCATTTTGATATAACGTAACATCGCCGGTAAGGGCAGCGCGTTCGCACCATTGCCTGTTCCCGGAGTACCGATGCTCAAATCCACCCTGCTCGCCGGCGCCGCCCTGTTCGCCAGCCCCGCTGTCGCGCAAACCGTCGATCAGCCCGCAACCGCACCAGTCCCCGCGCCAGCCGCCGCCGCCGCTCCGCAGGGCAAGGACATCATCGTCACCGCCGCCCTCCCGCAGAGCGAACGCGATGTCCTGCAAGGCACCTCGGTCATCTCCGGTGAGGAACTCACCCGCAATCTGCGCCCGACGATCGGCGAAACCCTCGCGCGCCAGCCCGGCGTCTCCGCCACCTCGTTCGGCCCCAGCGCCTCGCGCCCGATCCTGCGCGGCTTTCAGGGCGACCGCATTCGCGTGCTGACCGATGGCATCGGCTCGATCGACGTCAGCAACACCAGCGTCGACCATGCGGTCATCATCGACCCGCTGCTCGCCGAACGGATCGAGGTGCTGCGCGGCCCGTCGGCACTGTTGTTCGGATCGTCCGCGGTCGGCGGCGTCGTCAACGTCATCGACACCCGCATCCCGCGCACCGTTCCTGAAAACGGCTATCGCCTCAACGGCATCGCCAACTACGGGTCCGCCGCCAGCGAACGCTCGGCCGGTGCGGCGGGTGATGTCGCCGTCGGCGAACACCTCGTCCTCCATGCCGACGGATCGTATCTGAAGGCGGACGACCTGCGCACCGGCAAGGGCTATCTGCTCTCCCCCGCCGCGCGTGCCGCCGCGCTCAGCCAGGTCGGCCAGCCCCAGCTCGGCACCGACGAACCGATCGACTTCGCCGCCTCCGCCGCGCTGCGCGACCGGCTGCCCAATTCCGCTGCGAAGACGTGGACGGCCGGCGCCGGCGCGTCGATCATCACCGACACCGGCAACCTCGGCGTGTCCTACAGCCATTACGACAGCCTCTACGGCGTCCCCATCCGCTACGCGACCGCGGTGGGACAGGAACAGGAAGCGCCCCGCCTGTCCGTCGTCCAGAACCGCGTCGACCTGCGCGGCGAGGTCAACACTGGCGGCGGCTTCCTCGACAAGATCCGTATCCGCGCCGGCCAGGCGACCTATCGCCACTTCGAACTGGAAGAGGACGGCAGCGTCGGCACTGCCTTCTACAACAACGGTCTCGAAGGGCGGCTTGAGGTCGTGCAGGCGAACCGCGGCGGCTGGCAGGGCGCGTCCGGCGTCCAGTATTTCAACCGCATCTTCAACGTCGTCGGCGACGAGGCCTTCCTGCCGAAGAACGAAACCAACCAGACCGGCTTCTTCACCCTCCAGCAATATAGCGCCGGGCCGTTCCGGGCCGAGGGCGGCCTGCGCTACGAACTGACCGACGTGTCGGGGCGCGTCCCCGACGGCAACGATCGCTTTTTCGGCGGGACGCGGCGTTTCGACGCCCTGTCGGGCTCGATCGGCGCCTCCTACGCGCTGGGCGATGGTATCCGCATCGGCCTCAACGGGTCGCGCACCGAACGGGCGCCATCCGCGGAGGAGCTACTGGCGAACGGCCCGCACGCCGGCACCCAGGCCTATGAACTCGGCAACCCCGACTTCGGCGTCGAGAAATCCTGGGGCCTAGAGGCGACGCTGCACGCGCATGGCGACGGCTACAGCTTCGATGCCTCGGCCTATTACAACTGGTTCTCCAACTACATCTCCGAAAACCGCGTCGACCAGGCGGTGTGCGAGGCGCGCTCGGACGAGGTCGACCTCCCGTGCTTCCAGTACCAGCAGGGCGACGCCCGCTACTACGGCTTCGAAGCGGACGCCTCCGTCCGCCTCGCGCGCATCGGCGGCTACACGATCAACGCCGACCTGCTCGGCGACTACGTCCGTGCCAACATCGTCGACGTCAGCCCGGTGCCGCGCATCCCGCCCGCGCGCGTCCTCGGCGGCATCGAGGCGCAGGGTGATAGCATCGGCGGCCGTGTCGAGGTGGAGCACGTCTTTCCGCAGAACCGCCTCGCCGCGTTCGAAACCCGCACCGACGATTATACGATGGTCAACGCCAGCGCCTCGTTCAGCCCGTTCGGCAAGGACAGCAAGACCAGCCTGCTGCTGTCGGCGAACAACCTGTTCGACGTCGTCGCCCGCCGCCACTCCAGCTTCCTCAAGGACTTCGCCCCCCTCGCCGGCCGCGACATCCGCGTGACGCTGCGCTTCGGCCTCTGACGTTTCGCCCACCGCATGCCATCAGCCCGGACCACCTCCGGGATGACGGCATGATGGCCAGGCCACTTGCCCACTGCCCATTCCTCCCGTACCGCATCTTCAAAAGGAGATGACGATGGCCGGCATGGGCAAGTTCGACTGGGCCGATCCCTTCCTGCTCGACGATCAGTTGACCGAGGACGAGCGGATGATCCGCGACACCGCGCAAAGCTATGCGCAGGACAAGCTCGCGCCGCGCATCGTCCATGCGTTCCAGCACGAACATACCGACCCCGACATCTTCCGCGAAATGGGGGAACTCGGCCTGCTCGGCCCGACGGTGCCGGAGGAATATGGCGGCGTCGGCGCGGGTTATGTCGCGTACGGGCTGGTGGCGCGGGAAGTCGAACGGATCGACAGCGGCTACCGCTCGATGATGAGCGTCCAGTCCAGCCTCGTCATGTATCCGATCCACGCCTACGGATCCGAAGAGCAGAAGCGCACCTTCCTGCCCCGGCTCGCGTCGGGGGAATATATCGGCTGCTTCGGCCTTACCGAACCTGATGCCGGCTCCGACCCCGGCGGCATGACCACCCGCGCGAGGCGGGTCGATGGCGGCTACGTCATCTCCGGCGCCAAGACCTGGATTTCGAACAGCCCGATCGCCGACGTTTTCGTCGTCTGGGCCAAGTCCGATGCGCACGGCGGTGCGATCCGTGGCTTCATCCTCACCAAGGGCATGAAGGGCCTCTCCGCCCCCAAGATCGAGGGCAAGCTCTCGCTGCGCGCGTCGATCACCGGCGGCATCGTCATGGAGGATGTCGAGGTCGGCGACGATGCGCTGCTGCCCGATGTCGAGGGGCTGAAGGGGCCGTTCGGCTGCCTCAACCGCGCCCGCTACGGCATCAGCTGGGGCGCGCTTGGCGCCGCCGAATTCTGCTTCCACGCCGCCCGCCAATACGGCCTCGATCGCAAGCAGTTCGGCACCCCGCTCGCCGGCCGCCAGCTCTACCAGAAGAAGCTCGCCGACATGGAGACGGAGATCGCGCTCGGCCTGCAAGCCTCCCTGCGCGTCGGGCGGTTGATGGACGATGGCCGGTTCGCGCCGGAAATGGTCTCGATCGTCAAGCGCAACAACGTCGGCAAGGCGCTCGACATCGCCCGGATGGCGCGCGACATGCACGGCGGCAACGGCATCTCCGGCGAATATCAGGTCATGCGCCACGCCATGAACCTCGAAACCGTCAACACCTATGAAGGCGCGCACGACGTCCACGCGCTGATCCTCGGTCGCGCCATCACCGGCATCGCCGCGTTTTGAGCAGGGGCGGTCCAACCATCCGTCATCCCCGCGCGGGCGGGAATCCAGACGCGCAACGCACCGCAAGAGGCGCAACGTCGGCGTTTATGGATTGCCGCCTGTGCGGGAATGACGGCTGTCGCGGGCATAGCGCTTGAACCACCCCCTCGCCGGCCTCAGGGTCCTCGAACTCGCCCGTATCCTCGCCGGCCCCTGGGCGGGACAGGTCCTCGCCGATCTCGGCGCGACCGTGACGAAGATCGAATCCCCCGCCGGCGACGACACCCGCACCTGGGGCCCTCCCTTCGTCACCTACGACGACGGCACGCAGGACGCGGCCTATTTCCACGCCTGCAACCGCGGCAAGACCAGCCACGTCATCGACTTCACCACCGCCGAAGGCCAGGCGACGGTCCGCGCCCTTGCCGCCGAATCCGACGTCCTGATCGAAAACTTCAAGGTCGGCGGCCTCGCCAAATATGGCCTCGACTACGGCACCTTGTCCGCGCTCAACCCTGCCCTCGTCTATTGCTCGATCACCGGTTTCGGTCAGGATGGTCCCTATGCGGCCCGCGCCGGCTACGATTTCATCGTCCAAGGCATGAGCGGGATGATGGACCTCACCGGCGAGCCCAACGGCGCGCCGCAGAAGATCGGCGTCGCGATGGCCGACATGACCACCGGCCTGTACGCGGTCATCGCCATCCAGGCCGCGCTGGCGATGCGGGCCCGTACCGGCCGCGGCCAGCATATCGACATGGCGCTGCTCGACACGATGACCGGCGTGCTCGCGAACCAGGCCGCCAATTATTTCGCCAGCGGCATAACCCCGCCACGGGTCGGCAACGCCCACCTCAACGTCTGCCCCTATGCGGTGTTCGAGACCGCCGACGGCTGGTTCATCCTGGCGGTAGGCAACGATAGCCAATTTCGCCGGTTCTGCGCGATCGTCGGCATGGACGCCGAGGACCCCCGCTACGCCACCAACGCGCTCCGGCTCGAACATCGCGCACCGCTGTTCGACGCCATCACCGTGGCGACGAAGCGCTTCGACCGCGACGACCTGCTTGCCCGGCTCGAAACCGCCGGCGTTCCCGCCGGCCCGATCAACACCGTCGAACAGGCGCTGACCGATCCCCAGATCGTCGCCCGCGGCATGGTGCTCGATACCGCTCCGATCAAAGGGCTGCGTACGCCCATCCGGTTCTCCGATGCGGATCTCGCGACGGGCAGGCCGGCGCCACGCTTGGGCTCCGCCGATCGATAGGCCCATCCGGCATCCCCGGACGTCCGCCGCCGACCGATAGGACGCCGGCCGGCGCATCCCCCTGAGATATCAGCGTAATCACGACACGCTGTCCTACATGGCCAGCGTGCGCTACGGTGCCGGCAATCTCCTTCGCTCCCAGATCATCGCAATTTTGGAAATGATCGATCGCACGTGTTTCCCCACGAGTGCCCCACTTGTTCATGTTGCCCCACTTCCCGCCATAACATTTGTTGTGCTGGCACACGGTCCGACCTAACCTTTCCGAAACAGGGAGAGAGATATGGCCCCGCCGCCCCTCGCCGGCCTGCGGATCGTCGAACTTGCCGGCATCGGCCCCGGCCCGTTCTGCGGCATGATGCTCGCCGACCATGGCGCAGAGGTGATCCGTATCGACCGCGGCGTACAGCCCGGCTTCAGCGATCCCGCGAAGGACCCGCTGCTCCGCTCCCGCCGCTCGGTGTCGCTCGACCTCAAGACGCCGCAGGGCATAGCCGCCGTCCGCCGCATCGCGGCGAGCGCCGATGGCCTGATCGAGGGCTTCCGACCCGGCGTGATGGAGCGGCTCGGCCTTGGTCCCGACGTGCTGCTCGCCGACAATCCGCGCCTCGTCTACGGCCGGATGACGGGCTGGGGGCAGGACGGGCCGATGGCGCAGCAGCCGGGCCACGACATCAATTATATCGCGCTGTCCGGCACCCTCCACGCGCTCGGCCAGGCCGGCGGCAAGCCGATGCCACCCATCAACATGGTCGGCGATTTCGGCGGTGGCGGCATGCTGCTCGCCTTCGGCATGCTCGCCGCCCTGCTCCACGCGCAACGCACCGGCAAGGGGCAGGTGGTGGATGCCGCGATGACCGATGGGTCGGCGCTGTTGATGAGCATGATCTGGGGCTTTCGCGCGATGGGCCGGTGGAGCGATGCGCGCGGCACCAACCTGCTCGACGGCGGCGCGCCCTTCTACGATACCTATGCGACCGGCGACGGCCGCTGGATCGCGGTCGGCGCGATCGAACCCGCCTTCTACGCCGCGCTTCGCCGCGTGCTGGGCCTCGACGGGCCGCTCTGGGATCGCCAGTTCGATGCCAGCGCCTGGCCCGCCATGCGCGCGGCATTGACCGCCTGCTTCCTCACCCGACCGCGGGACGCCTGGGTCGCGGCGTTCGACGGGACGGAGGCGTGCGTCACCCCCGTGCTGGACTATGACGAGGCTGCCGCGCACCCGCACAACGTCGACCGTGCGACGCTGGCCGGCACGGCGGGCGTCCTGCAACCGGCGCCCGCGCCGCGTTATTCCGCTAGCACGACCGTACCGCCGGCCATGGCGACGACGCGAACCGATGCGACGCTGTTGGCGGAACTGGGCTTTTCGGCCGGGGACATCGCTGCCCTCGGCCATTGACGCCGTCAGGCCGCGCGCTCGACCTCGACCACCGGCTTTCGCGCGTACAGGCCATAGGCCAGAATGATCGCATAGCAGACCGCCGGCAGCAGCAGCGAGAACTGCATCGATCCGGTGATGTCGGCCACCACGCCGGTCAACGGCGGCACGATCGCACCGCCGACGATCGCCGTCGCAATGACCCCCGATCCCTCCGCCGCACGCTTGCCCAGTCCTTCGCTCGCCAGCGTGAAGATTGTCGGGAACATGATCGAATTCATCAGGCCGATCGCCAGCAGCGCATAGCCCGACAGCGTACCGGTAGTGTTGGCGGAAATCAGGATGAGCGTGATCGCGCCGGTTGCCACCGTCGCCAGCACCTTGCCCGGCGCGATGCGGGTCAGCACGTACGATCCGATGAAGCGGCCGACCAGCGCACCGCCCCAGTAATAGGCGACGTAATTGCCCGCCGCCTGGTCGCTGATCCCGAATACCGACGATTGCATCAGGTAGAGGACGATGACCGATCCGATCGCCACCTCCGCACCGACGTACAGGAAGATGCAGGCGGCGCCCATCGCGAAGCGGGGCCGCTTCAGCAGGCTGAAGGCGTGGAAGATGCTGCCGGTCTGGTCCTGCTCCTCGTTCAGGCGGTTGCGGCGGGTCCACACGACCGCGGCGATCACCGCAAGGGCGACCGCAAGGCCCAGATAGGTGTGGACGATCGCCTGCGACGCCTCCTGGCGATAGCTGATCAATGCCGCACCGCTCAACGACGCCGCGCTGACGCTGGCGAGCCCGCCGAGGATCAGCGACGACCCGACCCGCGGGAAGATCGTCGTGCCGAGCGAGTTGAACGCCTGCGCGAAGGTCAGCCGGCTCGATGCCGTTTCGGGCTTGCCGAGCAGCGAGATCAGCGGGTTCGCCACCACCTGGACGATCGTGATCCCTGCGCCCAGCACGAACAGCGCGAGCAGGAACATGCCGAACGTCGCGCTCTGCGCCGCCGGGATGAACAGCAGGCAGCCGACCATCATCGTGACGAGGCCGATCGAGGCGGTGCGCATGTAGCCCGCCCGCCGCACGATCGCCGCCGCCGGCAGCGAGAACAGCGCATAGGCGAGGAAGAAGGCGGACTGGACCAGCATCGAGGCGGCATGACTGAGCGTGAACAGCTCCTTCAGCTTCGGGATGATGATGTCGTTCAGGCTCGTGATGCCGCCGAAGATGAAGAACAGCGCGATGACGAAGACGCGCAGGTCGGGGGCATCATAGCCGTGGCTCGCGTCCCCCGACGCGCCGGTGGAATTGGTGTCGATATGCATGGCCATGGAAGGGGCAGCCTCTCGGGATCGTTCGGCCCGGCATAGGCGGCACCGCCCGCGGCTGGCAAGACGTTCAGCCGAAACGGAAAGCGGACACCGCCCACCCCATCACCACGTCGCGGTAATCGCGGGTCGCTGCCCCGTCGCCGCCCGCGCCCAGCGCGACCATCAGCGGCAGCAGATGCTCCGCCTCGGGATGTGCGAAGCGCGCATGGGGCAGCAATTCCCAATCCGCCACCCGCGCCGCGCGCCGCGCCGGGTCGGCGTCGGTCACCGCCGCCGCCAGCGCCTCATCCCATTCGGCCGCGACCGGCGTCACCTGTGCACCGCGCGCGCGCAGATTGTGAAAGCTCATGCCCGAACCGACGATCAACACCCGCTCGTCGCGCAACGGCGCCAGCGCCCGGCCGATCGCGATATGCGCCGCCGGGTCCAGGTCGGCGCGCAGTGACATCTGCACCAGCGGGATAGCGGCATCGGGGTCGGCGACCATCATCGGGATGAAGACGCCGTGGTCCCAGCCGCGCGCATCCTCCTCGGCCACCACATGCCCCGCCGCCTGTAGCAATGCCGCGGCCCGCCGCGCAATCACCGGCGCCCCCGGCGCATCCCAGCGCAAGCGATAGGTGTGCTCGGGAAAGCCGTAATAATCGAACAGCAGCCGCGGCCGCGCGCCGACATGCACCGTCACCGCCGGCGCCTCCCAATGGCCCGACACCATCAGGATGGCGCGAGGCCGTTCGGGCAGCGATGCGATCAGTCCGGCCAGATAGGCCTGCATCGGTCGCCACATCGGGTCGGGCGGGCCGCCCATCGGGTCCATGAAGAAGCAGGGGCCGCCGCCATGCGGCACGAACATCGTGGGAAGGGTCATGCGGGCAAAGGTCGGCGCGATGCCCCGCCGCCGCAATCGTCCGGATCGAAACGCCGCGTTTCACGCCAGCGCATGGTTCGGCCCGCACCGCATCGCGATTGCCTCTTCCGTCAACGCGCCAACAGTCCCTAAGACGGGTCATGTCGCGTCTCACCGTCAACAACCAGCCGGTCGAATATCGTCTCGACCCTGCGACGCCGTTGCTGTGGGCGCTGCGCGACGCATCCAACCTCACCGGCACCAAATATGGTTGCGGCACCGGCCATTGCGGTGCCTGCACCGTCGATGTCGACGGCCGGGCGGTGCGATCCTGCCAGGTACCGATCGGCGGTATCGAGGGGACGTACGTCACCACGATCGAGGGGCTGTCGCGCGAACGCAATCACCCGCTGCAACTGGCCTTCATCGCCGCGGAGGTGCCGCAATGCGGCTTTTGCATCCCCGGCATCATCATGACGGCATCGGTACTGCTGAAGCACGACGCCGATCCGGGCGAGGCGGCGATCCGCGGCGCGATCCGCAACATCTGCCGCTGCGGTGTCTACCCGCGACTGATCGAGGCGATCCAGCGCGCCGCCCGCGCGGCGCGGGGCGAGGAGACGATCCCCGCCGGCGCCCGCCCCGGCATCGACCCCGCCGACGCTGCGCGCGTCGTGCCGGCGCTGGTCGCACCCATGCACGATTCCGGCTCGTCGCCAGCCGATTAGCTTTCGGAACGCTGACGAACCAATTCAGCTTCGGCACACCGCGACACGGCTACATCCCTGTCATCATCGGAGCCGGATCGTGCGCCGGCGGATTGAGGACGGGATCGTCATGAAACGCGTAATCAAGGCTTTGCTGGCGGCATCGATGCTGATGCCGATCGCCGCGCAGGCACAGGAACAGGACGGCCGCGGTTCTGGCCAGGGGCGCCGCGGCGAATGGGGCCAGCGCGGCGACCGTCCGGAACGGTCGGCCGAGGTTGGTATCGATGCGCAGGTGCGTGCCGAACGCCCACGCCGGGCCGACGTTCAGGCCGACCGCCGGCAGGCTCCGGCACCGCAGCCCGATCGCGGCGATCGCGACGCGCGCGGCTGGAACCGCCCGGACGGAAACCGCCAGAACGGCGACCGGCCCGATCGCCAGCGTGACGACCGCCAGCCGGGCGGTGATTGGAACCGCCGCGATCCTGCGCAGGCCGGCAACGGCTGGCGTCAGCCCGACCGCGGCGACCGACGCGACGACCGTCCAGACAACCGCGATGGCCGCGATTGGCGCGATGGCCGCGATGGCCGCCGTCCCGGCTTCGTCCGCAACGACGATCGCAGCGGTGGCGGCTGGCGCGGCGACGACGGGCGCGGCTGGAACGATGGTCGCCGCTACGACAATCGCGGCGGGGCCTGGAACCGCGGCTGGCGCAACGACACGCGCTACGACTGGAACCGCTATCGCCAGGCGAACCGCGGCGCCTATCGCCTGCCACGCTATTACGCGCCGTCGGGCTGGGGCCAGGGCTATCGCCGCTACTCGGTCGGCGTGTCGCTGTCCTCGATCCTGTTCAACCGCAACTATTGGATCGAGGATCCCTACAGCTATCGCCTGCCCGAGGCGTACGGCCCGTATCGCTGGGTACGTTACTACGACGATGCGCTGCTGGTCGACATCCGCAGCGGCCAGGTGGTCGATTCGGTCTACGGCATCTTCTATTGAGGCGAAGGGGAGGCCCGGCATCGCCGCCGGGCCTCCCCATCCCCAGCGCCCCCTTGTGTTCGGGGCGATGCGGCGGCATCTCTCGCGCCATGTTCTCCCGCAGGAAAGCGCCCGCCACCTCCACGCTTCGGCAGCAGATCGGCGCACGCGTCGCGGCCCGGCTCGATGCCGATCCCGCCGTCGTCCGGGCGGAGGTGACCGGGGCACAGGTCTATTACCGCCTCGACTTCCTCGATGCGGCGCAATGCGACACGCTGATCGCGATGATCGACGCGAACCGCCGGCCGTCCTCGCTGCTCTCCGACCGCAACGATCCCGGTTTTCGTACCAGCGACAGCTGCGACATGAACCGCTACGCGCCCGAAGTGCAGCCGATCGACGAGGCGATCGCCGCCCTGCTCGGCATGGCGCCCGACTATGGCGAGACGTTGCAGGGCCAGCGCTATGCCCCCGGCCAGCATTTTCGGGCGCATCACGATTATTTCCACGATACCGAAAGCTATTGGCAGCAGATGCAGGCGTCGGGCGGGCAGCGCACCTGGACGACGATGATCTACCTCAACGACGTCGCTGACGGCGGCGCGACCTGGTTCCCGCAGGCCGGCTTCAAGGTCGCGCCACGCCGCGGATTGCTGCTCGCCTGGAACAACATGAACCCTGACGGCAGCCCCAACGAACTGACGCTGCACGAAGGCACGGCGGTGGTCGAAGGGACGAAGTACATCGTCACCAAATGGTTTCGCGAGCGCTCCTGGCTCAAGCGATAACCTCGTCAGCCGGGAATGATCGTTCGCCGGCGGATCGCGTGATGGCGCCGCGACGACATAAGCCGGTGCCTCGCGGCGTGACCGCATCCGATCGTCGATGCTGCGCGGTGGGAGCCGGGACGACCCGCGGCGAAATCGTTGCGGCTGCTTCCTTCCGGACCTGACCGGGTTGGCGACGACCACGTCCGCCCGACTCCCGCGCGCCATATGGCGGGGTCGGGCGGCGGGATCAAGTCAGATCAGCGATACACCGTGCGGCACACGCGCACGCGGTGATGATTGCGATACTTCCAGGTGCAGACCTGCCGCGAATGGTGGGCGCGATGGCGATAATGATGCGCACGGTGGCGATAGCGCGGGCGGTCGTGGCGCACGACGGTACGCTCGTGCACGACGGTGCGGACATGGTGCTGCGCGGCGGCGGGCGCGATCGGCGCCAGGCCGGTCAGCGCTACGGCGCCGGCGGCCAGAATGGTCAGCATCTTCATCGAACGTCTCCCTCGGACTGGCTTAGCGATATACGCGGAAACAGCGGCGGACCGGCCCGTAATAGCCGCGCTGGACACGGCAGACCACGCGGCTGCGGCCATATCCGCGGCCATAGCCATAGCCGTAGCGCCGACCGCGATCGTAGCCGCGATAATGGCGCGACGGGCCGCGATGGTAACCACGGTCCCAGCCACGATCGTAGCCGCGATGATGGCCCCGGTCATAGCCGCCCCGGTCATAGCCATGGCGCTGCGCCTCGGCGGGGGTCGCGGCAACCAATGTTCCCGTGGCGAGCGCGACGGCGCCGAACAATGCAACGAGCTTCATGATGATACTCCTCTCACACGCCCGACCAGGCGGGCATGGCGTACCATCGCGCAACCGCCCTGCATCGTTCCTGAATTCGTCGTTGTGCTAACGTCAGGATTGCTGCCTCAGTCGGGAATGCGCACCGTCAGCCCGTCCAGCGCCGCGGTCAGCCGCACCTGGCAGGCAAGTCGGCTGGTGCGCGTCGCGGCAGCCACCAGGTCGAGCAGGTCCTCCTCTTCCTCCCGCGCCGGCGGCAGGCGGGCGAAATCCTCCGCCGCGATCACCACGTGGCAGGTCGCGCAGGCCATGTCACCGTCGCATGTCCCCTCCAGCGGCTGGCCGTCCGCCTGCGCCACGTCCAGCAGCCGCGCGCCCTCGTCCCCCGCCGCCTCGCGCACGGCGCCGTCCGTCCCGACGAACTGCACCCGGATCATAGACGCTGCCGATCCGCCGCCGCGACGATCGCCGCCAGCCCGTCGCGCAATTCAGCCTCCGTCGTGTAGCGCCCGTACCCCAGGCGAATGCTGGCGCGGGCCTGCGCCTCGGCAAGTCCGATTCCGCGCAGCACATGGCTCGACCGACCCGACCCGCTCGCGCATGCCGACCCGGCCGAAAAGGCGATGTCGCGGCACTCGGACATCAGCCGCGCGACATCCAGCCCGTCGCGACGCACGTTGAGATTGCCGCGGTAACGCTCGTCCACGCCGCCATTCACGTCCCACCCGGCCAGGGTCTCCACCGCCATCGCCCACAGGCGCGCGACGTGCGTGGCATCCGCATCGCGCCGCTCCGCCATCAGCCGCGCGGCCACGCCGAAGCCGGCGCACAAGGCCGGCGACAGCGTGCCCGACCGTCCGCCCTCCTGATCGCCGCCATGCAGCAGCGGCTGGAGCGTCACGCCGTCGCGTATCCACAAGGCCCCGATCCCCTTCGGCCCATGGATCTTGTGCGCGGACAGCGCGACCAGATCGACGCCGCCGGGAATATCGACCCGTCCGAACCCCTGCACGGCATCGCACAGGAACAGCGCGCCGGCGTCATGGGCGGCTTTCGCCAGTGCCGCGATCGGCTGGATGACGCCGATCTCGTTGTTTACCAGCATCGCCGCGACCAGTCCGGTACCGGGACACGCCGCGGCCGTCACTTGCTGCACGTCGGCCTGGCCTTGCGCATCGACCGGCAGGATGGTGACGCTGCGCCCGGTCGTGGAGACCTGTCGCACCGTGTCGAGCACCGCCGCATGTTCCGTCGCCAGCGTGACGATTGATCCGGCCGCCCCCTTGATCGCCCAGTTCAACGCTTCGGTCGCGCCGCTGGTGAAGATCACGCGGCCACCCGGCGGTAACAGTGCGGCGACCTGCTCGCGCGCCACCTCCACCGCCGCCCGTGCCGCCCGCCCCGGCCGATGTGCGGAATGCGGATTGGCATGCTGGGTCTCGAACCACGGCAGCATCGCCGCCAGCGCCTCGGGCGCGAGCGGCGTCGTCGCCTGGTAATCGAGGTAGATCATGCCGCCCGCCGCGTCGTCCGCGCCATCTGGCGCCACGCCGCCACGAACGCGTCGACCTCCGCCGCGCCGGTGGTGCGGCCGAAACTCACCCGGATCACCTCGCGTCCGGCGCCCTCGTCCCAGCCCATCGCGCCCAGTACGTGGCTCGGCTTCATGCTGCCGCTGGAACAGGCGCTTCCCGCCGATACCGCGAAACCGGCGCTGTCGAGCAGGATCAATTGCGCCGCAGCCGCAGACCCGCGCAACCGGTACGATCCGATGGCCGGATGACGCGGGCTGTCCGCCGCGACGATCTCGCCTCCCGACCGCTGGATTGCATCGTCCAGTCGCGCGCGCAACGCGGCATGGTCCGGCTCCGGCTCCGCCAGCGCCGCCGCATAGCCGAGCGCCCCCAGTAGATTCTCCGTCCCCGGGCGATAGCCGCGCTCCTGCCCGCCGCTGGGATGCAACAGCGCCAGGTCGCGCACCAGCAGCGCGCCGATCCCCGGCGGGCCGCCACGCTTGTGCGCCGACACCGCGACCATGTCGGCGATCCCGGCCAGCTCCGGCGTGGCCGGCATCTGCGCCGCATCGACCAGCAGCGTGCCGCCCGCGCCATGCACCACGTCGGCGATGGTCGCGATCGGCTGGCGTACGCCGGTCTCGCTGTTCGCCCATTGCACGCACACCATGGCCGGCCCGTCGCCCAGCATCGCCGCCAGCGCCTGCACGTCGACGATACCGTCCGCGGTCACCGGGATCACCCGCGCATCGCCCGCCGCCCGCATCACCGCGTCATGCTCGACGGCGGTGATCAGCCGCCGCGGCGCCGTCGTCCGGCCCAGCGCGATGGCGAGCGATTCGCTGGCGCCGCTGGTCAGGATCGTCTCGCCCCGCCAGCCATAGGCATCGGCGATGGCGCGCCGCGCGCCCTCCAGCGCCGCCCGCGCCGCGCGCCCCTCGGCATGCGGCGATGACGGATTGGCCCACAGCCCGTGGCCGCGCGCCACCGCGTCGATTGCGGCCGCCGTCATCGGCGTGGTCGCGGCATGATCCAGATAGACACGGTTGGGCAGGATTCGTTCCAATTGCGCAAAAGGGCTTCACGCCTATATAGCGCGCAACATTCTGCGCTCCACCGGCGCGCCCCTTTTACGTGGCGAGACCCATGCCCGAAGTCATCTTCCCCGGCCCTGAAGGCCGCCTCGAAGGGCGTTTCGCCCCCGCTCCCCGTCCGCGCGCACCCGTCGCGATGATCCTCCATCCGCATCCGTCCGCGGGCGGCACGATGAACAATCGGCTGGTGCAGGAACTGTACAAGACCTTCCAGCGCCGCGGTTTCGCCACGCTGCGCTTCAATTTCCGCGGCGTCGGCAAGAGCCAGGGGACGTTCGACAACGGCGTCGGCGAACTGTCCGACGCGGCGAGCGCGCTCGACTGGGTGCAAAGCTTCCATCCGGAGGCGTCGACCACCTGGATCGCCGGCGTCAGCTTCGGCGCATGGATCGGCATGCAGTTGCTGATGCGCCGCCCGGAAATTCGCGGCTTCATCTCGGTCGCGCCGCCTGCGAACATGTACGACTTCAGCTTCCTCGCCCCCTGCCCGTCGTCGGGCATCATCATCCAGGGCGAAGCCGACGAGGTCGCGACGCCGGGCGCGACGCAGAAGCTGGTCGACAAGCTGCGCACGCAAAAGCACATCACCATCCATCACGACACGATCCCGAAGGCGAACCACTTCTTCGAGAACGAGACGCCGGAGCTGATGCGCTCAGTCGACAAATACCTCGACATGCGCCTCGATCCGAATTCGTCCATTCGCTAGGCTGGCCATGCGGATCGGCCCAGCCGATCCGCATCACGGTACGAGCCCGGCAGCGGTACAAGCGCCGACTGACGGCATGGATGTCGCCCATGCCCGACGCTCGCCGAAGCCAGCGTCACACTCCCCACCTACGCCACTGCAGGCGTAGCGAAGCAATCGAGAGGCGGATCAGACGCCCCGGATTGCGCGGCTGCGCCCGCAATAACGAATCGGTGTCAGGCCATCTGCCTACACGGCCGCTCGGGCATCCGTCATACGAGACCGTCCTCGCCCCGGCACATGCCTACAGCTGCCAGATCACCACATTGCCCAGCAGCACCGCCGCCATCACCAGCAGCAACACGCCCTTGCGGCGGTCGCCGCCGCGCGCGATCAGCGCGCCACCACCGATCAGGCAGGCGAAACACCCCAGCATGGCGATGGCGGGTGCGGCATTGGCGATCGTTCCCAGCGGTCCGTTCATGCCGCCAGACTGCCGCGTCCGTAGCCGGAAGTCGAGGGTGCGTCAGCACCCGACCCGCGCGCAAATCGGCGCTGTCCTATTTGGAAAAGGTGTGAAACACCCGGTGTGGCCCCGATCCGGCGCCACGCTGTTTCTCAACCCCGACGGGGGCCTCCGACCCCTTCACGAGTGAGACTTTCGTGACTTTCGGCCTTCGGGTGCTGCCTTGGGGGGCTTGTCGCGAATCAGCCGATCGCCCTTGCATAGGCATGGATGTCGACGTTCCCTCCGGACAACACCACCAGCAAGCCCGGCTCCACGGCGACCTTGCCCGCAAGCACCGCGGCCAGCGCGACCGCGCCGCCCGGCTCCACCACCAGCCGCAGGTGCTCTGCGGCCCACCGCTGTGCCGCTGCCGTTTCCGCCTCGCTCACGGCGACGCCCATGGCATCGCGCCGCGACAGCACATCGAACGTCAGTGGCGATACTCGCATCGTCTGCAGCGCATCGCAGGCGGTCGGCGGCGGATTGTCACCCACCGGCTCGATCCACGACGCCTCCAGCGACCGGCGCATATCGTCCCAGCCCTCGGGCTCGACCACGGTGATCGCGGCATCCTTCAGCGCCAGTGCGATCCCAGCGGACAGGCCGCCGCCGCCACACGGCACCACCGCCCGTGCGACCGGCGCCAGCCCCAGCACCGCCATCTGCGCCTCCGCCTCGACACCGGCAGTGCCTTGCCCCTCGATGATCCACGGATCATCGAAGCTCGGCACCAGCGTCGCGCCCCTCGCCTCGGCCAGCCGCCCGGCGATCGCCTCGCGACTTTCGGTCGCCCGGTCGTAACGCACCACCTCGGCGCCCAGCGCCAGCGTGCCGTCCAGCTTGGCGCGCGGTGCATCGGCCGGCATCACGATCGTCGCGGCCATACCGAGTCGCTTCGCCGCCCAAGCGACACCCTGTGCGTGATTGCCCGATGAAAAGGCGACGACCCCGCGGCGGCGCGCCGCCTCGTCCAGCGCGGTTAGCCGATGCCACGCCCCGCGAATCTTGAACGCCCCGACCGGTTGCAGCGATTCTGCCTTGAAAGCGACATCTATCCCCTTGATTTCGCAAACATAAAGCGGGGTCGGCGGCAGGATGCGGGCGATCTTTTCGGCGGCATCCCGCACCCCTGCGCGTGTCGGCTGTCGCAAAATCGTCACTATCTGTCCTTTCGTGGTCCAAGCCACTTTACACGGGGGTCGGACGACCATAGATCGCGCTTCCGCTGCCCCATGGGACTTCCAACCGCAAGGCAGCTTTTGTCACCGTATGCCGAAAGGCAATTGGAGGTCCCTTGAATTGGCCAAGCACGATAGCGCGCTGGGGTTAGCGCCCCTCTCGACCGCCCGTACCGCATCTGTTCGCGGGGGCATCGACATCGCCAGAACGCGCCCGGTTGACCCGGTCACGCTCGTTCGTCCGCACGCCGCCGCGCGTGCGGCTCGGTTCTTCGTCGAGAAGTTCCCGGGCCGCTCGATGTATGCGGTGAAGGCGAACCCCAGCCCGGACCTGCTCCGCGTGCTCTGGGACAATGGCATCACGCATTACGACACCGCATCGATCGCCGAAGTCCGGCTGGTCAAGGCGACGCTGCCGGCGGCGACCTGCTGTTTCATGCACCCGGTCAAGTCGGAAGAGGCGATCGCCGAGGCGTATTTCCGCCACGGCGTGAAGACCTTCTCGCTCGACAGCATGGAAGAGCTGGACAAGATCGTGGCGGCCACCCGCGGCGCGACCGACCTGACGCTCTGCGTCCGGCTGCGCGTCTCGTCGGAATATGCCAAGCTCAGCCTCGGCTCGAAGTTCGGCGTCGGCCCCGGCGAGACGAAGGAACTGCTGATGGCGACCCGCCAGGTGGCGGACGCGCTCGGCATCTGCTTCCACGTCGGCAGCCAGACGATGTCGCCCGACGCCTATACCAACGCGATGGAGCGCGCCCGCGCGGCCATCGTGGAGGCAGCGGTGACGGTCGACGTCATCGACGTCGGCGGCGGCTTCCCTTCGGCCTATCCGGGCATGACCCCGCCGCCGCTTGAGCGTTTCTTCGAAACGATCCATCGCGCGTTCGAAAGCCTGCCGATCAGCTATTCGGCCGAATTGTGGGCGGAGCCGGGCCGGTCGCTGTGCGCCGAATATGCCTCGGTCGTGGTTCGCGTCGAACGTCGCCGCGGCACGGAACTGTACATCAACGACGGCGCCTATGGCACGCTGTTCGATGCCGCGCACATCGGCTGGAAGTATCCGGTGCAGTTGCTCCGCGAACCGGACAGCGAGGCGCGCGACATGGATTTCGCGTTCTGGGGTCCGACCTGCGACGACCTCGATTACATGGCCGGCCCGTTCCCGCTGCCCGCGGACACGAACACCGGCGATTATTTCGAGATCGGCATGCTCGGTGCCTATGGCTCGGCAATGCGCACGCAGTTCAACGGCTTCGGCGCCAGCGAGAATGTCGTCGTAGCCGACGAGCCGATGCTCTCGGTCTATATCGAGGACGACCGGCAGGTCGATCGCCGCGCGACGAACGTCGTCAAGCTGTAACGCCGGCGCTATAGCCGATCATCTTCTCCCCTCCCGCTTGCCGGCGGGAGGGGCGGTTTCTGGGTTTCCGCGTCCCCAACACTGAATGACGACGGGTTCTGGATAGCCAAAGGCGAACCATGACCGACACCCTCACCAAAACCGCCGGCGCCAACGCGCCGATCAACGACACCCGTAAGGCCGAACTGCTGTCGAAGCAGGTCAAGCATATCGACATCAAGAGCTTCGACGCGCGCCCGATCGTCGATGCGATGGCGGACATGAGCTTCACCAGCCGCGACCTCGGCCGCGCGACCAACATCTACAACCAGATGCTGGCCGACAAGGATTGCTCGATCTTCCTCGTCATCGCCGGGTCGACCTCGGCCGGCGGCTGCATGGACCTGTATGCCGAGCTGGTGCGCAACAACATGGTCGACGGTATCGTCGCGACCGGCGCGACCATCGTCGACATGGATTTCTTCGAAGGGCTCGGCCACAAGCATTATCAGGCGCTGGAGATCCCCGACGACGACACGCTGCGCTCGCTCTACATCGACCGCATCTACGACACGTACATCGACGAGGAAGCGCTCCAGAACGTCGACCACACGATCTTCGAGATCGCCGAATCGCTCGAGCCGCGCGCCTATTCGTCGCGCGCCTTCATCCGCGAGATGGGCAAGTACCTGGTCGAGCACGGCAAGAAGGACAACAGCCTCGTCAAGCTCGCCTATGAGCATGACGTGCCAATCTTCTGCCCGGCGTTCGTCGACTCGTCGGCAGGCTTCGGCCTCGTCAAGCATCAGGTCGATGCCGCCAAGGAAGGCCGCCCCTACCTGATGATCGACGCGGTCGCCGACTTCCGCGAACTCACGCAGATCAAGATCGAGGCCGGCGTCACCGGCCTGCTGATGATCGGCGGCGGCGTGCCGAAGAACTTCATCCAGGACACCGTGGTCTGCGCCGAGATCCTCGGCCACGATGACGTGCAGGTCCACAAATATGCGGTGCAGATCACCGTCGCCGACGTTCGCGACGGCGCCTGCTCGTCCTCGACGCTTCAAGAAGCGGCGAGCTGGGGCAAGGTCAACACCGGCATCGAACAGATGGTCTTCGCCGAGGCCGGCTCGGTGATGCCGCTGCTGGCGTCGGACGCCTATCACCGCGGCCTGTGGAAGGACCGCCCGGTCCATCGCTGGGGCAAGCTGTTCGACAAGTAAGCATATAACCTCCCCGGCGGGGGGAGCGATGATGGATGGGCAGCCAGCCTGGCCGACGCCCGAAGGCGCCCCTCCACCCTTCGCTACGCAATCGGTCCCCTTCCCCGTTCCAGGGGGAAGAATGATTTGCCTGCCGCGCGTTACTCGGGCAGCCTTTTGGAAAAGGCGGGGAGTCGACGATCATGCATAACGACATCCTGCGGCCGATGGTGGCGCTGATCGCCTGGACGCTGGTGATGCTGGTCTGGATGCTGGCCACCCGGCTGCCGGCGATGAAGGCTGCGGGCGCCAACCTCGGCACATTGGTCGGCAGCAAGGCCGCCGACGCCGACCGCGCCCTGCCGCCCCAGGTCCAGTGGAAGGCCCACAATTACAATCACCTGATGGAACAGCCGACGCTGTTCTACGCCATCTGCACCGTCATCGCGCTCTCGGGTACCGGTGACGGCATCAATGCTGCCATCGCCTGGGTATATGTCGGCCTGCGCGTCGCACATTCGCTGGTGCAAGCTACGGTGAACCGGGTAGGACCTCGCTTCATGTTATTCATGGCTTCCACCGTCGCGCTCGCCGCGCTCACCCTCCATGCCTCGATGGCGGTGTTCTAATGGCGAAAGGCGAGAATTTCGAACGCCATCGTCAGGCGTGGACGCAGGACGAGATTCAAAAGCTCCACACGCTGGCGAAGAAGGGCATGGCGCTGAAGGCAATCGCCAAGGCGCTGACCCGCAGCGAGGAATCGACCAAGGACCGGACGAAGGCCGACGGCCTGTCCATCGCCAAGCTGCGCTGACCCTCGATCAGGCGCTGCCGGCCAGCGTCACGAAAGCCTGCGCCCGCGTGCGCATGCGCGCGGTCGTGATGGCGAGCCCGCGCGACACCTCCGCCAGCGCCGCGGCGTCTGTGCCCAGCGCGGCGGCCTGCCCGCTGATCGCCTCGGTCCGCGTACCGATATCACCGCCCGCCTCGACCGACTGTTCGACGTTCACGGCGATCTGGCGCGTTGCACCGCTCTGGCGCGCCAGCGCGGCCTCGATCGATAGCCCCGTGTCCGAAATGGTCGCCATTGCCCGGTCCAGCACGCGATGGCCGCCCACCACCTCTTCCAGCAGATGATGCATCTCGGCGACCCGCGCCGCCACGTCCTTGGCGGCGGTACCGGTTTGGCTCGCCAGCGTCTTCACCTCGTTCGCCACCACGGCAAATCCGCGCCCGACCTCGCCCGCCCGCGCCGCCTCGATGCTGGCGTTCAGCGCGAGCAGGTTGGTCTGCGCCGCAATCCCCTGGATCAATCGCAGCATGTCGTCCGCTGCGGTCGCGCTTTCGACCAGCCGTGCCACCCTCTCGCCCGCCACCTGCATGGCACCGCGGGCGTTGCGCCGTACGCCGTCGGCCTCCGCCGTGTCCTCGGCGATCGCATCCAGCGTCGCCGCCAGCGATCGTCCCAGACCGGCGATCGCGTCGAGGGCGGTCACCATCTGGCCGCTCGCCCCGGCGACCGACGCGGCATCGTCGCGGGAGGCACCAGCGCGGTCGACCAGCAACAACGCCATCGATCCGATCCGTTCCGCCGCGTCCGCCAGTTCGCCTGCCAGTACCGCGACGTCGGCCGTGAAGGCCTGCCCCGCGGCATCGATCCGCGCTGCCCGGCCCTCGCGCTCGGCCGCCATCTGCGTCTGTCGTTCGGCCGCCAGCCGTTCGAATTCCATCGCATCCATCACCGAATGGAATGCGTCGCCCTGGGTCAGCACCAGGCCTTCGCTACGCGCCCGCAAATAGGCGGCGAGCAAGGCATCGGTCGACAGGCCGATGTCCGCCATGCCGCAGGGGCGGATCACGGCATCCAGCGATCCGCCGATGCTCGGGTTCTGCATCAGCGCATGGCCGTACGGATTGAACAGGATGCTACGAACGTCATTCTCACGGATCACACCGACCGGCCGCTGGTCATCGTCGACGATCGCCAGCAACCTGAGGTCGGGCGAGCCACGAAAGAGATCGATGGCCGCTGCCAGCGTTGCGTCGCGTGGCAGGCATCGGCCACCCCGCGCGGCCGCGCCGCTACCGATACAGAGCCTTCTCGCAGCAGGTCGAGATCGAAGAACATGGTTCGGCAGCTAGAGGTCGCTGGTAAACCTCAGGTTAGGGTTTGGTGACACCGCGATGACAGACGGAAATATTCACCACGCCGCCTCAGCCGAACAGCCGCTTCGCGCTGCGCTCCAGCATCAGCAATTGCCACAGGGTGCGGCCATGATCCATGCGTCCGGCCCGGTGATCCTCCGCCAGCCGAGCCACCGTCTTCATGTCGAACCACCCGCTCTCGACCAGCGTCCTGGATCGTGCGAGCCCCTCGGCCTCGGCGGCGAGCGGTCCCCGGAACCATGCGCTGATCGGGGTAACGAACCCCATCTTGGGCCGGTACAGGATGTCGCGGGGCAGATACCGTTCCAGACTGCGCTTCATCAGCCACTTGCCGATTCCCCGGTGCAACCGCATTCCGACCGGCAGGGTGGCGCAATATTCCACCAGCCGATGATCGAGCAGAGGCTCCCGTGCTTCCAGCCCCACCGCCATGCTGGTACGATCGACCTTGGTCAGAATATCGCCGGGCAGCCAGATCTTGACGTCCGCATATTGCGCCCGGTCGAGCGCATCGCGGGCCGGCGCCGCGCGCATCGCGGCGATGTAGCGATCCTCGGCGCGGTGGCCCTGCAATCCGGCTCGCGCTTCCGGGCTGAGCAGCCGGGCGCGCAGGTCGGGCGCAGTCACCCCCACGGCACGCGCATAGGCTTCGTCGCCGTCGGTTCCGAGTGCCAGCAGCGTTGCCTTGGCGCGGAGCGGGCGCGGCGCCCAGTCGGCCTTGGGATAATAGCGTCCCAGCGTCCCGAACGCCGCGGTCCGCCATCGGTCGGGCAGCAAACCACGCACCCGTTCCTCCGCTGCCTGGAAGCGATAGCGGCGATATCCCGCCAGCGCCTCGTCCGCGCCATCACCCGATAGCGCTACGGTAACGCTCTGCCGCGCCAGCGCCGCGACCTGATAGGTCGCGAGCGCGCTGCCGTCAGCGAACGGCTCGTCAAAATGATGCACCAGCGTGTCGATCAGGCCGAAGTCTTCCGACCGCACCACCCTCACGTGATGGTCGGTCGCGAACCGCTGCGCGACGACGGCGGCGTGCGCACGTTCGTCATGTCCCGCCTCATCGAAGCCGATCGTGCAGGTCTTGACCGCCGCCTTGCTCGCCTCCGCCATCAGGGCGACGACCGCGGAACTGTCGACGCCGCCCGACAGGAACGCGCCTAGCGGCACGTCCGCGACCATCCGACTGCGTACCCCATCGCGCATCCGCGACAGCAGTTCCTCGCCCAGCGCCTTCGCCGATCCCGCCGAACGGTCGGCGAAGCTGACGTCCCACCAGCGCCTGGGTCGCGGCACGCCCTGCCAGCGCTGGACGTGCAGGAACGTCCCCGCCGGCAGCTTCTTCACGCCTGCGACTATGCACGTATCGTCGGGGATGTAGGCGTAGGTGAGGTAGTCTTCGATTGCGGTCACGTCCGGCACGCGGCGGAGCAAGGGATGCGCGAGCAGGCCCTTCAGTTCGGAGGCGAACGCCAGGCTGCCGTCGGACAGTTCGACATAGTGCAGCGGCTTCACCCCCATGCGATCGCGCGCCAGGAACAGCGTCCCCGCGTCCGCATCGTGAAGGCCGAAGGCGAACATGCCGTTCAACCGGTCGAGCATCGCCGGACCCCAGGCGCGCCAGCCGTGCAGCAGCACCTCGGTATCGCCGCCGGTGACGAAGCGCGCGCCCTTCAATTCCAGTTCGGCGCGCAGTTCGGCGAAGTTGTAGATTTCGCCATTGTAGGTGACCGTGAGGGCGCCCGCCTGCATCGGCTGGGGCGAGCCGGCGAGGTCGATGATCGACAGGCGGCGATGGCCCAGCCCGACGCCCGGCGCGGTCCAGATGCCCTCGCCATCGGGGCCGCGATGCGCCTGCGCGGCGATCATCGCGGCGATACGGGCGGGATCCACGGGCTTGGGCGTTCCGGGATGGAATATACCCGCGATGCCGCACATCAGCGCAGCCCGGCGGCGCGGTCGCCCAGCGCGGGGATCGGACCGAGCGCGGCGGCGAAGGCGGCGATGTCCGCACGCGGATCGCGGCCGGGCGTCGCCTCCGCCGACAGATGCACCGCCACCGCGCGTTGCGGACCGCCGAGCAGCCTTGCCTTCATCGTCTCGATCTTCACCACGCGTTCGTCCGCCGTTACCGTATCGCCGACGACGTACCATGTCGCGACGATGCGCTCCACCGGATGTCCTGCAGGTCCCGGTGCGGTCATCCGCAGCGCCGATCCGCCGGCGATCGGCGCGGCATCCGCGATGCGGACCCAGCGATCCTCCTCGCGGATCACCCCGGTGCCGAATGCGCCGAGCTTGTGCCCCTCGCCCTGACTGCCGAACACCGCGATAGCGAGGTCGACCGCCGCGCCGCCGCGGACGTAGCGACCGAACAGGACATGGTCGGCGCCGGGATGATAGGGCTGCCACGGGGCGGCACGGCTGAGCGGCGCGCGATCCCAGCCGGCGACCTGAGGCAGGTCGATATGCGCGGGCAACGGGGTCGCGCGATGGGCGATGGCAATGCTCCACACCGGCCAGAGGCCCGCTACGCCGACGGCCAGCACCGCCGCGAGCGGCAAGGCCAGCAGGCCGCGGCGCGGCGGTGCCAGCGCCGCCGGATCGAACACCGGCGCATCCGGCGCCCGGTCGAACCAACGCCAGCCGATGCCGAGGACCGCGGCCATCACCAGTCCGAAGAACAGCCAGCCGTAGACGACGTGGTCGAAGCCGGTCGCCGATTCGACGCTGGTCAGGTGCGCGGCGTAGATCGTGCCGAACGCGCGCAGGCCGTTGGCGATCACCGGCACCACGATCGCCGCCACCATGAACCAGGCGCGCCGCCGCCACGAGACGAAACAGACGTTGGCCACCAGCACGCCGAACGCCAGCATCGCGATGACGAACTTGGCGCCCGAACACGCCTCCGCCACCTCGAAATAATAACGGCCGGCGTGGATCAGCACGCCGTTGGATTCGGCGGGCACGCCGACCAGATGCAGCAACGGCATGACGATGTGCACCGTCACCGCCTGTAGCGGCGCTTCCAGTTCCTCCCCGAACGGCACCAGGAACACGGCGTAGCACAAGGGGAACATCAGCCCGCGCGCGACCTGTGGTCCCAGCAGCGTCACCACCACGCCCTGCAGCATGACGATCACGCCGAACTGGCGCGCGAAGCTGACCGAGCCCGCATCGCCCATCAGCCAGCCGATACCGCCCGCCCCGACCAGCGCCAATCCCGGCCACCATGCGACCGGGGTCAGCGCGGCAAGCTCGCGCCGCCGCTGCCATACCAGCCAGCCGATCACCGGGCCGATGAACAGGCAATGCCCGAAGGTCGTGCTGGTCCACCAGATCGATACCAGCCGGACGACGTCGTCGCGGAACAGCAGCAGGACCGCGGCGACGACGATCGCCAGCGCGATACCATGCCGTCGCCACGCCTGTGCAGGGGTCATGCCTCCAGCCCCAGCAGCGCATCCAGTGGCGCCAACCGCGCATCCCAGTCGTAGCGCGCCAGCACGCGCGCACGCGCAGCCGCGCCGAGGGCCGCTGCCGCAATCGGATCGTCCAGCAGGGCGAGGATGTGCGCGGCGTGGTCGGCGGCATCGCGCGCGACCCGCAGGGTGCCGCCATGATCGATGCCCTCCGCCGCGGGGCCCGACGCCACCACCGGCCGCGCCATCGCCATCGCCTCCAGCACCTTGTTCTGGATGCCGCGCGCCAGCTGGAGCGGCGCGACGCACACGGCCGCGGCCGCGAGCCAGGGACGCACGTCGTCGACCTCACCGGTGACGATCACGCTGTCGCCGGCCAACGCTTGCACGGCCGGGGTCGGCGCGCGACCGACGATCGCAAAGCGCAGGTGCGGCCGGACCGCGTGGAGACGCGGCAACACGTCGGCGACAAACCGGGTCACCGCCTCGACATTCGGGCGATAATCCATCTGTCCGGTGAAGACGATGAGGGGGGACCCGCCCTTCCCGCCCGCCATCCCGGACCGGCGGTCGGACGCCTGCGACGGGAAGGACGTGACGGGCGCGACGGACGTGGGGTCGAATGCGGACGCGTCTATACCGTTCTCGACCGTCACCACCCTGCCGGTGCCACCACCGGCACGGAACAGCGCCGCCTCCGCATCGCTGACGAACACGCTTGCGCCGACCCTGGCCGATACGCGGCCCTCGAATGCGCCGAGCAGCCGCGCCTCGCGCCGCATCATCCAGCGTAGCGGCCATGACCCCTGGTCCGCAAAGCAGGCGAACTTGGCGGAATCGACGTCGACGAAATCCATGACCGTCGGTCCGTCAAAGGTCAGATATTGCGCCATCTGGCCGGAAAAGCAGTAGACCGCATCGGCGCGCACCGCCGCCACCGCAGCGCGCATCGCCGGCGATCCGAAGGCGGTCAGCGACACCGGCGATCCACGGGCGAGCGCTTCCAGTGCCGCCACAGGCTGAGGCTTGCCGCGCCTAACGATCGCAACGCTCGCCAGCCGTTCCGCGATGGCGGGCGGCACGTCGAAATCCGCCGCCCGTTCGCCGAACGCGACCAGATGCACCCGTGCCCGCGCGCTGAGATAACGCAGCACGTGATAGCTGCGGATCTTGTCGCCGCGGTCGGGCGGAAACGGGGCGCGGTGGGCGAGGAACAGGAGGTCCATCACCCCAGCCCGCGCGATATCCACGGCCCCAGCAGGTTTGCGACCGGTAGCGGCAGCCGCTGCCATGTCCGCACCATCAATGCGTATTTCGGGTTGAGCGGATTGACCTGCCGCGGTGCGCCGGCTGAGCGCGTCGCGTAGCTGCGCGGACATGGCGTAAAGCCCCAGTTCTTCTTGAACGCCGCCGCGCCGGTGCCCGTTTTCGACCGGCCGAAATCGAACCGCTTGCAGCCGCGGCCGCGCGCATGGTTCATCAGTGCGTAGTACATGCGGTCGTTGGCCCGCAGCGCCCGCGCGGCCGCGGTCCCGCCGCCCCAATAGGGATAGACAATGCCCTGGAAATACAGGCTGAGCACGCTCGCCACCGCGCGCCCCCGATGGCGGACGGTCAGCACGTCGGCGTCCATCGCGCCCGCGACGCTGCGGAACAGCGCCGCCGGGAATACCGGCGTGCCGAGGTTGCGCACCGATTCGGCATAGACGCGATAATGTTCGGCGAGCAGCGCCTCGCCCCCGGTAACCACTTCCAGATCGAAACCGAGGGATCGCCGCACCTCCGCGCGCTGTTTGCGCGGGATGGCCAGCAGCTCGCCCTCTTCGGTCGTGGCAAGATCGCGTACGAAGCCCAGATAGGCGGTATCGTCCGTTTCCCAACCCGACGGTGCCGGTCCACCCCGCAACTCGACGCCGGGGCATCCGATCCGCTGTGCCAATTCCCACGCGCCGGACGCCAGTGCGTCCACGCCATCGCCCAGCACACCGCCATCGACCCCGAAACCGGTCGACACCAGCGCCTTGCCGAACAGCGGCGATCGCATCTCGGTCAGCGGCAGCACGCCGACGATCCGCCCGTCGCCGCGCTCGGCGATCAGATACCGCGCGCGCTGGCCGCAACTACGCTGGATGGCGCGACTCCACGCCGTCAGGTGAAACGGCGTCGCACCGTCTTGCGCCCGGACGAAGGCGTCGACCGCGCCGCTTTCGGCAACGTCCGACAGCGTCGCTTCGCGAACGCCGAGCGGCATCGCCAGCAGCGGCATCGTCACGACAGCAGGGCCGCTTCGCGCGCCACTACCGCATCGACCCGGCCCCAGTCGTGCCGCGCGATGAGCCCGCGTAACTTGCCGGCCATCGCGCCCAGCCGCGAATAATGCCGCACCCGGGACCGCAATGGCGCGTCGGCGACGCGAGGCTGGTCGGGATCGACCTCCCACGGGTGGAAATAGAAGACGCCGCCATGGCCCTCGCTGTTCACCTGTCGCATCGCGAAGTCGGTCAGCGCCGAAGGTAGCAGCCGGAAGAAGCCGCCGCCCGTCGCCAGATGCCTGTCACCGATCTTCGCCACCGTCACGGGCAGTTCGATCAGCGCGGCATCCTTCAACGGGCGGAATGCGTAGCGCGGCGCATCCCGCCAGCCGTAATGATCGTGGCGCACCGGCGCGACGCTGGACGAATAGGCATAGCCTTCTTCGGCAAGCACCTCGAACGCCCACAGGTTGCGGGTGTCGATCGAAAAGCTCGGCGCGCGATAGCCGGTGACCGCCTGCCCGCCCGCATCCTCCAGCGCTGTCCGCGCGCGGCGCAGGTCGGCGCGGAACGCCGCCGGGTCCATCGTGAACACGCGCTGATGGTCATAGCCGTGGCTCGCCACCTCGTGCCCGGCGTCGGCGATCCGGCGCACCAGTTGCGGGTGGCGCTCCGCGACGCAGCCGAGGGTGAAGAACGTCGCCTTCACACCGGTTTCCGCAAACAGGTCGAGCACGACGCCGGTATTCGCCTGGACGCGGCTGGCATGAGTATCCCAGTCCGCCCTGGCGATCACGCGTTCGAAGGCGCCGACCTGAAACCATTCCTCGACATCGACCGACAGGCCGTTGAGCGGATTACGCGGCATGGTCCCACGCCGCCGGAGCGCGGATGGGAACGTGATCCGGGTTGATCTCGGCAGCGCCGGCCACCATCGCGGAGGCCGCCGCGGCAACTTCGCCGCGATCCGCCTCGACCCAGTCGACCAGCAGCGTCAGCACGCGGCGCAATGCCGCCTCCTGCTCCGCGATCCGCTCTTCCAGCGCTGCGATACGTTCCTCGGTCACCGACATCGACGCCGGTTCTGGTGCGGGATCGGCAGGCGCCGGGTCGGCGTCCCCTGTCTCGATCCCCTCTTCGGCCGCTTCCGGTTCGTCGATGGGCTCGAGCCACTGGACGGTGCGCGGCACGAAACGGCGGACCGTCGTTTCTTCCACGATCGGCCTGATTTCCCGTTCCGGCTCAGCCGCCGCAACGGATTGCGGCAGGGGTTCAGGCGCTGCTGCGGATTGCGGCAGGGGTTCAGGCGCCACAACGGGTTGCGGCAGGGGTTCCGCCGCCTCGGGCTCCGCGGCCGGCGGTGCATCGACGGCCAGCATCGGCAAATCGGCGTGGAGATCGCGCAGCACGCCGCGCACCACCCGCCCGTCGATCATCTCCAGCCCCTCGATCGCGGCATGCAGCATCACCCGCCCGGCGAGCTGATTAAGCCGCCGCGGTACCCCGCCCGACCCGTGATACATCGCCTCGAAGGCATCGTCGGCGAAATCCGGACGCCCCTGCCAGCCAACGACCGACAGTCGGTGGGCGATATAGTCGGACACCTCGTTCGGCTCCATCGCTTCCAGATGATGGATCGCGATGACGCGCTGACGCAGCTGTTCCAGCCGGTCGGAGCCATGCAGACGCTCACGGAATTCGGGCTGGCCGAGCAGCAGGATCTGCAACAAGGCATGGCCGCCCGCCTGGAAATTGGACAGCATGCGCAATTCTTCCAGCGCATCGACCGGCAATGCCTGCGCCTCATCGACGATCAGCAGCGTACGCCGCCCGGTGCGCGCCACCGCGTGCAGGCCGCGTTCGATCGCGGTCAGCAGCTGCGCCTTGGCGAGGCCGGACGGGTCGACGCCCAATCCGGTCGCGACGATGCGGAGCAGGTCGTCGGCGGGGATCGCGGTCGACACGATGGTGATGACGTTGAGCGCCGCGGGGTCGAGCATGCCGGTCAGATGCCCGACCAACGTCGTCTTGCCCGCGCCGATATCGCCGGTGACGACGACGAAGCCCTCGCCCTGTGCGAGGCCATAGCCAAGGTACGCCATCGCCTTGCGGTGCGTCGCGGTTTCGTACCAGAACCGCGCATCCGGCGTCAGCTGGAACGGCCGGCCGGTCAGGCCAAAATGCTCGTCGTACATCCTGAGACCCTTAGAACGAGTAGCGCGCGGCAAGCAAAGCCTGCGCCGACCATGTGGTATCCACGTCACCGGTATCGAAGGCGTAAACGCCTGCGCTCGCGGTCGTCGTCAGGCGACCGAAGCTGTGTCCGTAGCTGGCGGTGCCGCCATACGACCAGACGCCGAGCGACTGCGCCAGGCCCGATTCGTAGTAATTGACGAACAGGTTGGCATCGACCGTCGAGACGGGTGTCAGCGTGCGGTTGAAGAACAGCTGGCCGTAATAGCTTTCGTCCTCGATCCCGTAGAGCGTCACGCCGGCGACGCTCTGGCGGTTGAACAGCTTGCGATTGGCATAGCCGACGCCGCCGCCGTAGATCGAGCGGCCGCGCGTCACCGACAGCACCGCATCCGCGCCGCGGGCACGATAGCTGGCGGTGGAGATCGACTGGAACACGTCGTTCAGGCAGCCGCCGGGCGTCGATCCGCTGGTCGAGAAGACGCAGCCGTTGAACTGCTGCGTGAACGCATCGCGCGTCGAGATGAAATTGGTCGGCAGGTTGGACAGGCCGGTGCGCAGCTGACGGCCGAAGGTGGTGACGCTGTCGTACACGTCGGCGGCGAAACCGACATGCTCGGATGCCTGATACGTCAGCAGGCCGGTATAGCTGAGCGATCCGTAGCGCTTGCCGACATGCGCTTCCGCCGACGTGCGCCGGTTGGGACGCCATACCACGCCGGCATCGTAATAGACGCCATCGGTGCGATAGGCGATCTGGCGCGGCGAGGCATCGTTGGTGACGAAGCGGCCGTCGCGATCGACGACCGGTGCTCCGGCGGCGTCGGTCAGGGCAGAGCGGCTGCTCGTCTCGATCCGTTCGTAGCCAACGCCGCCGGTCAGCGCGACATAGGGAGAGATCGGCGCAAGGACGTCACCGCGCGCGCGCCAGCCCTCGTACCGGCCATCGAGCTGGCCCGAATCCTCGCGCTCCCAACCACCGCTGGCGGTCAGGCCGACGGGCAGGATCTGTCCCGGCTGCACGCCCGCGCTGATCCCGGCGACCTGCCCGAACGAATCGTCGTAATAGTCGAGGCGCGGCTGCCCTGGCGGGACGGCGGTGAAGCTGGGGCTCTCGACCTTGGTATAGCCGGCCTGATAGCTCGCGTTGACGGCCACCGGCCCGACACGCGTCGCGTAGCTCGGGCCGGCGTAGACCGCATAGACCTGGCTGATGTTGTCGACGTTGCCGACCAGCACGCCCGGCGCGGCGCCGCGGATGTCGGATCGGGTCCGCGTCGCGATGCCACCCGCCTCCAGCGTCAGCCCCCGCGCGACGTGCGCCGAGACGCGGGCGAGGCCGGTGTGGATGTCATCGTCGCCGATGTCGTCGTCCCACGATATCCGGCGCTCGTAGCGGTACGACAGCTGCCCGGTGACGCGCGCGGTGCTGGCAGCGACGTCGATGCCGGCCGCGATGGTCGAATAGGTGAGGACGTCGCCGTTGTTCAGATCGGCGTCGAGCACCTGCCCGACCTCGATATAGGGCGTCACCTGTACCCTGCGGCTCTGCGCCTGCGCGGTCGTGCCGGCGATCAGCGCGCCCAGCGCGACGCCGACGGATAGAAGCCGGATCACTTGCCTGTCTCCTGCCCGTAATAGGTGCCGTAGCGATGCCCCCCCGGCACGAACGATACGGCGTTCAACACCAACGCGATCTCGTCGCAGCCATCGAGGCGCTGCACCGCTTCGCGCAATTCGGTTTCCGGCGTGCGATCGGCGCGCACGACGAGGATCACCTGCCCCACCAGCATCGCGAGCACCGCCGCCGGCGATGCCGCCAGCGCCGGCGGCGAATCGAAGATCACGATGCGGCGCGGATTGGCTTCGAGCAGGCGAGCCAGCACGGTGCGGGTCCGCGCGGATGCGAGCAATTCCGTGTCGGTTGCCGTCTTGGTCCCCGCAGGCAGGATCGACAGACCGCCCACATCGGTACGGATCACCAGGCTTTCGACATCGATGCGGCTGTCCGCCAGCGCGTCGAGCAATCCGGGCTGTTCCGCCATGCCGAGTTGCGCCAGCACATCCGGCTTGGCAAAATCGGCATCGACCAGCAGGACTTCGGTGTCGCGTTCGGCCGCCATCGAGAGTGCCAGGTTGACGGCGCAGAACGTCTTGCCGTCGCCCGGCCGCGCCGAACACACCAATGCCGTGCGCGCCTTGTCCGCCTGCCCGGAACCGTTCGCGGCCTGCGCCACGCGTTCGCGGGTAATGAGCAGCTGCCGCTTGATAAGCCGGAATTCCTCCGCCAGCGGCCCGACCGGCGCGCCCGGCACGATCATCCCCGCCTCGGCCAGCATGCCGCGGTCGATCCCCGCGATATCGGTGAGTTCGGGGGTATCGTAGAAGGAGTCCGGAAGCTCGTGTCCGACCGGTGCGCGCAATTCCGGCGGGATCGCAAAAAAGGTGGCGTCCATCTCCGGCGCATCGGGCGTATCGACCGGTGGCGCCGCGGCGATTGGCACGACCGGCGCGATGACCGGGCGGGCTTCCGGCACGTCCGCCACGTCCGCCACGTCCGGCACCGGCGCATGCTGCGGCGCCCGGGCGCGCAGCTGTGCACCGAAATCATAGGTCCTGGCAGCGCGTTCGAGCAGCGAGTCACGGCGGATGGGTTCGTGCATCATGTCGTCTTTCCCCGCGGTCACGCCGCCATGCCGCGCTGAAGCACCTCGACGCCGAGCAACAGCACGTAAGCCGCCGCCAGCCCCGCGGCCCCGCCCATGAACAGCTTCAGCCGCCTGGCACGTTGATCTGCCTGCACCCGCGTCACCACTTCGCCGATCGACCCGATCACCGGCATGCCGGTGGCCTTTTCAAGGCGTGGCCCCGTCGCGAACGTCGCCCGCAACTGCCCCAGGGCAAAGGCGGCGCCGACACCCGCCGCCAGCCCCGCGATCAGCACGCCGGTCAGCAGCAGCATCCGGTTGGGCGCGGTCGGTGCCCGCGGCATCGTCGGCGGATCGATGACGGAAAACTTGACGTTGTCGGTCTGCGTCTGCGCCTGGCCGCGCAACGCGATCTGCTGGCGCTGGGTCAGCAGCTGGTCATACTGGTCTTTCAGCACCTGATAGTCGCGATCGATCTGGCCCTGTTCGGCAGCGACTTCCGGATCCCCCGACAGCTTGGCGTTGAGCTGATCGAGGTCGCCCTGCAACTGGGCCTTGCGCATGCGCAGCGCCGCAACCGCGGACTGCTTGTCCGCGAGCATCGATTGCAGCGACAGGTACAGCGGATTGGGCGTGCCCGCGGTGCCGCCGCCCAACGGCTCGCCCCTGGCCGCCGCCTGCGCCGCGGACAATTGCCGCTTCAGAGCGATGACGTCGGGGTGCTGATCCGTGTAGCCACGCGCCCGCGCATCGGCGAGCTGGCCCTGGATGGCGTTCAGGGCGGCGCGTGCCGGCCCGGCGGCAGCCCCGCCCATGCCGGGAATCGTCTGCGCCGTGCCGGCCATCTGGCCCTGCACCGCGGCGAGACTGGACTGTGCCGCGGCAAGGTCGCCGTCGACCTGCGCCATCTGGCTGCGCGAGGCGCCGATGCGATCGCTGACGCTGCCGGTACCCGGCAGCGATCCGAGATAGCGCGTCTGGAAATCGGACCTCTTGGCGTCCGCGTCCGACAATTGCTTCTGCAACTGGTCGAGTTGCTTGTTGAGGAAGTCGAGGCTCTGCGTGGTCTGGCTGCGGTCGCGGCCCAGATTCTGCTCCACGAAGATGTCGATCAGCTTCTGCGTGATCGCGCGGGCGAGCTTGGGGCTGCTTGCCGTCGTCGTGATCTGGAACAGATTGTCCTGCTGGCTCTCGACCTTGATCGCGGTGGCGAGGCCGGCGACGCGATCGGCGACGTCGCGATCGCTCGACACCGTCTGGGCGAGGTCGGTGCCGCGCACCACCTTCTCCAGATTGACCGCGCTGATCAGCGTCTGGCGGATCGTGTCGACATCCTTCTGCTGCGTCTGCGCCGGGGCATCCATCGACGCCGGCAGGATCGATTGCATCTGCACGAAGACGCGCGCGCGCGATTCGTAGCGGCTGGGCATCTGGCTGACGACGAACCAGCCGGCCACGCACACGCCCCAGGCGACCGCAAGCGCCAGCCAGCGCCGCGTCCAGATCGCATGCAGCGCCAGCCGCACTTCGTCGTAGATGCCGTTCATCCGCTACGCTCTCAGAACATGGATTCGGGGATGATGATGACGTCGCCCGGCTGAAGGCTGACGTTGGCGCTCGAATCACCCTTTTTCAGGAGGTCCGAGATCTTCAGCTGATACTCGCTCTGCTTGCCGGTATCGCGATCGTGGCGGACCAGCTTTGCCTTGTTGCCCGCGGCATATTGGTTCAGCCCGCCGACCGCGATCATCGCGTCGAGCAGCGTCATATTGGCGCGATACGGGATCGAAGCCGGCTTTTCGGTCGCGCCGATGATGCGGACCTGCTGGCTGTAGGTGCCGGAGAAATTCTCGACGATGACGGAGACGATCGGGTCCTTCACATATTGACCCAGTGCCTGCTTCATGTCGGCGGCCAGCATCGAGGGCGTCTTGCCGACCGCGGGCATGTCGTTGATCAGCGGCGTGGTGATGCGACCGTCGGGGCGCACCTGGATCTTCGCCGACAGTTCCGGATTGCGCCAGACGAACACGTTGAGCTGATCGAGCGGACCGATGACATATTCCTCGCCCGGCTGTTCCTTGCTCGCGACATAGGACGCCGGCGGCAGTTCCGGATGGCCGCTGCCGCTCGAACAGCCGGACAGCGCCGATGCGGCGGCACCGACGGCAAGCAGGACACGGACGGGAACACCGGAACGCATAGTCTTCTCCTGGCGGCCCACCACACCGGAGCGCAGCACGGGCTTCCAGAACGCTATGCGGTGGGAGAGGTGAATATAGCGTTAGGAACGCCTGGTCACCACGGGCTCCATACCGCCCCTTCCCCCGTCACCGCAATGGATTAGAACCAGAGGCATGATCCGCACCCTGCCCACCACCCTTGCCGCCCTCGCCACCCTCGTCGGCCTCGGCGTCGTTGCAGCTCCTGCCGTCGGCCAGTCGGCACCGCCGCTGACCGAATTGCAGATCGTCGCCGTGACCTCGGCCAGCCAGGCGGAGCGGATCGCCCCCGACCAGCGCGAAACGGCGCGGCATCATGCCGGGCCGGTCACCGTCGTCGTGCGCGGCAAGGGCATCGGCCGCGCCCGGCTGATCCGGCTGAACGGCGCCGTCGCGATGCCGCCGTCCACCACCCGCGCGCTGTGCGGACCGGCCGTCACCGCCGGGGCGTGCAAGCCCGGCGAGACGACGACGGGGGTGGAGACGACCTATCACCTGGGCGTGCTGCCACGCGGCACGTCGGTGATGGTCCAGGACACGTCGGCCAACCTGCCTGCGGTGACGCTGACCAGCGAGATCACGATCGACTGACTAGCCGGCGACGACCTCTCGCGCAGGCGGATGGCCGAGGAAGCCCGCCGGGCTGGCCGTGGCGCCATAGGCTCCCGCCAGGAACACCGCGATCAGATCGCCCGGGTCGGCATGCGGCAGGCCGATCCGATCGCCGAGCCGGTCGAGCGGCGTGCACAGCGGCCCGACCACCGACACCGCCTCAATCGGCGTACCACCAACGTCGCGGGCGAGTGCCAGCGGATAGTTGCGGCGTACGACGGTGCCGAAATTGCCCGATGCGGCCAGCTGATGGTTGAGGCCGCCATCGGTCACCAGGAAGGTTTCGCCCTGGCTCTCCTTCCGATCGACGATGCGGGTCAGGTAGACGCCCGCCTCCCCGACCAGCCAGCGGCCGAGTTCGATCGCATAACCCGTGCCCGCCGCGGTCAATGCGCTGTCCGCCACCGCCGCGGTCAGCGCGGTGCCGACCCGTTCGATGTCCAGCGGCACGTCGCCGGCGAAATAGGGGATGCCGAAGCCGCCGCCCAGATTGACCAGCGGCGGGCGGTGCCCCGCCTCGTCCGCCAGTCGCTCGGCCAGAGCGAGCGTCGCTGCCTGTGTGTCAATAATCGCGCCGGCATCCAACGCCTGGCTGCCGGCGTAGATGTGGAAGCCGCGCCAGTCCGCGCCGCCCGCGACGATCCGCCGCACCAGCGCGGCGGCGCGCACCGCGTCGACACCGAAGGGGGACGGCCGGCCGCCCATCTTCATCCCCGATCCGCGCAATTCCACGTCCGGATTGACGCGTACCGCCAGCCGCGGCGCGACGCCCAGTTCGTCGCCCAGCCGCAGCGCCCGCTCCGCCTCCCCTTCCGATTCGACGTTGAGCGTCGCCCCCGCCCGGATCGCGCCGATCAGTTCGCCATCGCGCTTGCCGGGGCCGGCGAAGCTGATCGCCGTCGCCGGCTTCACCGCCAGCGCCAGTTCCAGTTCGCCCCCCGATGCGACATCGAGGCCATCGACCAGCGGCGCGACCCGTTCCAGCAACGCCGGCAGCGGATTGGCCTTGATCGCATAATGCAGGTCGATGCCGGCGAAGGCGGCACGGAACCGGGCGACGCGCGCAGCGACGATGGCGGCGTCGTAGACGAAGACCGGCGTGTCCGCCGCCCAATCGGTTGCGGCCACGCCGGCGATGGTCAGCGGCCCCGACTGACCGGCGAATTCGGGCGGCAGCGGCCCCATCGGTTTCATGCGGTCACCGCCGCGCGGATCGCCGCACGGTCCAGCTTGCCGTTGGCGTTGCGCAGCAAGGCGTCGCGCCATTCGTAACGGGTCGGCTGCATGAAGCTGGGCAGCAGCGCCCGCAGGCGTGTGCGCAGCGCCGCTTCGTCGGCCGCGTCGCCTGCCACGACGACGACGATCGCCTGTCCCAGCCGCGGGTCGGCGACGCCCACCGCCACCGCCTCGCGCGCTTCCTCGCCTGCCAGCACCGCTTCCTCCACTTCGAGCGGGCTGATCCGGTTGCCCGCGCTCTTGATCATCTCATCGTCGCGGCCGACGAAGCGGAACAGGCCGTCATCCGCTTCGATGACGGTATCGCCCGACCAGACCGCGATGCCGCCGCTCCTTGCCCAGGCCGGCGCCGGCCGGAACCGTGCCGCGGTCCGTTCCGCATCGCGCCAATAGCCCTGTGCGACCAGCGGCCCGGCATGGACCAGTTCGCCCGGTTCGCCCAGCGCGCGCGATCCGTCGGCCTTGACCGCCATCACCTCGGCAAAGGGGATCGCCCGGCCCATCGCGTCGGGATGCGTATCGATCAGCGCCGGATCGAGCCAGGTCGACCGAAACGCTTCGGTCAGTCCGTACATCGCCACCACGTCCGCCTGCGGAAAGCGCGCGCGCAGGCCGTGCACCAATCGCCCGGTCAGCGCGCCGCCCGAATTGGTCAGCCGGCGGAGCCGCGCCGCCGTCGCCGCCGGCCATTCCGCATCGAGCAATTGCACCCATAGCGGCGGCACCCCGGCAAGGGTCGTCGCATCGACCCGCTCCACCGCCTTCACCACGTCGCGCGCGGTCAGATAATCGAGCGGGGCGACCGCGGCACCGGCATACCAGGACGACAGCAGCTGGTTCTGGCCATAATCGAACGACAGCGGCAGCACGCCGAGCACGCGATCCTCCCGAGACAATCGCAGGTAATGCGCGACCGACACGGCGCCCAGCCAGAGGTTGGCGTGGGACAGCATCACCCCCTTGGGACGACCGGTGGATCCGGAGGTGTACAGGATCGCCGCCAGCGCCTGCGGATCGCCCTGCGACGGGCCGGGGCCGCCGCCCGTCAGCGGCACGGCCGCGTCCTCGACCAGCCGGCATCCGTCGGGCCGGTCGCCAGGTTCCAGCGTCGTGGCGCGGGCGCCCTGCGTGACCAGCAGGGCCGCGCCGCTGTCGGCGAGGATATGCGCGACCTGGGCGCGGCGCAGCGCCGGGTTGACGGGTACGTGCACCAGCCCCGCCCGCGCCGCCGCCAGCGGCATGACACAGGCGAGTGCGGTCTTGGGCAACCATGTCGCGATACGGTCGCCGGCGCCTAGGCCCTGCGCCGCCAGCCATGCGGCCGCGCTTCCCACCGCGGCCTCCAGTTCCACGTAGCTCCACGTGCGCGCGCGTTCGATCAGCGCCGGGTCGTCCGCGCGGCCGCGCAGGACGTGATCGATCGGTCGGGGCATTGGGTCGAGCGGCACCATGCCCCCCTCATAGCGCCACCCCGTTGCCGAATGCAGCCCCAGCCTCTAACGGATCGCGACACGCAACCGATCAGGGCCGCCGCATTGCTCCCCGAAGGCTATCAGAACGTCGAAACGACCGTCCGTGCCGTGCTGGCCGACGTGCTGGGACTGAGCGCGGAGCGCGTCGCCGCCTTTGATGCGACGACGCCGCTGTTCGGCGCACTGCCCGAGCTCGATTCGATGGCGGTCGCGGGTGTCCTCACCGAGATCGAGGACCGGCTCGGCATCCTGATCGAGGACGACGAGGTGGATGGCGACATGCTCGAAACCTTTGGCGCACTGACCGCATTTGCCGCCGACAAGGCGCTCGTCTAGCCTGCCGCCCGGCATGGCTCCGCGCATCGATCATTACACATGGGCCGGCGGCCGCGAGGCGCTGTTGCGCTTCGGTCCCGATACCGGGCCTGCGGTCGTCGCCGCCTTGCCGCTGTTCGAGGAGGCGAACCGGACGCGGACCTTCGTCGTCGCGCTGCTGCGCGCGCTGGCGGCACGCGGGATCGCCGGCCTGCTGCCCGACGTGCCGGGCCAGAACGAGAGCGTGGCGCCGATCGAGCGCATGACGCTCGCCGACATGCAGGTGGCGCTGGCCGCGGTGGCGCCGGCGCGCCCAACCTATGCGATCGGGATCCGCAGCGGGGCGCTGCTCGACCGCCGCGCCGGGCATCGGGGCCGGTGGTATCTCAGCCCGCAGACCGGGGATGCGCTGCTCCGCGACCTGCACCGCACCTGGCGCGCCGCCGGCAACAGCGGCGGTATCGACGCCATGACGGCGGAGGACCCGGTGGAGATCGCCGGCAACCGCCTGTCCGGCCGGCTGCTGTCGTTCCTGTCCGCCGCCGCGCCCTGCGCTGCCACCGATCGGCCGGTCAGGGTCGTCCGCCTCGCCAGCGATCCTGCCGAGGCCGACCGCAAAGTGGATGCCGCGCCATTGTGGCGGCGGTCCGAGCCCGGCGACGATCCCGCCCTCGTGGCCATGCTCGCCGACGACATCGCCGCCTGGATCGCCGCATGCGAAGCCTGATCGCCTTTCCGTGCGCGGGCGAGACGCTGGTCGGGACGCTGGATGTAGCGCCCGGTACGACCGGCCTGCTGATCGTGTCGGGCGGCAACGAAATCCGGTGCGGCGCGCATCGCGGCATGGCGCTGCTGGCGGCGGACGTGGCGGCGGCGGGTCATCCGGTGTTCCGCTACGACCGTCGCGGCATCGGCGATTCGACCGGCACCAATGGCGGGTTCCTGTCTGCGCGCGACGACCTGCTCGCCGCAGCCGATGCCTTTCGCGCAGCCGTGCCCGGGGTCGAGCGGATCGTCGGTTTCGGCAATTGCGACGCGGCCAGCACGCTCGCGCTGTTCGGCCGCGAGGCGGGACTCGGTTCGTTGGTGCTCGCCAACCCGTGGACGGTCGAGGAGACCGACAACCTGCCCGCCGCCGCCGCCATTCGCGCGACCTATCGCCAGCGGCTGACCGATCCGCGCGCCTGGACGAGGCTGCTTACCGGCCGCATCGATCTTCCCAGGGCAATCCGGGGGTTGCGGAAGGCATCGACCACGCCGCCGCAGGCGCTCGCCGATCGGGTGGTGGCGGGAATCGAGGGCTGGGGTGACCGGGCGACGGTGATCCTCGCCACTGGCGACGCGACGGCGCAAGCCTATCGCGCCGTCGCCCGCCATCTGCCGGCGCTGCGGATGGACACCGCGTCGCACAGCTTCGCACGGGATGAGGATCAGCGCGCGCTGCGGGGCGTGGTGTTGGGCGCACTCGCCGATGGACTGAGCGATTGATCGAGGGCGGATCGACATTCCCTATTTCCGTCGTTTCCGCGCAGGCGGGAACCCCCAGACGCACCGCATTCAGCTGGATTTCGTGCGTTGGCGCGTATGGATCCCCGCCTGCGCGGGGATGACGAGGGTTGCGCGGGCCCATGAACCCGTTTGAGGCTTGCATGTCGACCGGGCGTAGCGAAGGCGTGAAGAATGATGTTCACGCGGAGGCGCGGAGGCGAGGAGTAGTTGCGCCTCGCGGCATGCCCGGTCCATTTCCGTCGACGTCGGGGAGTGGGCGATAGCCTGCGGCAGCGGGTCTCCGCGCCTCCGCGTGAATCGCTCTGCTTTATACCGCGCCAAGGCCCCTATTCGGCCGCCTCGGCCAGTTCCTCGAACTCGGCCGCCGCGAGGAAGCGTTCGGCGTCGAGCGCCGCCATGCAGCCGGTGCCGGCCGCCGTCACCGCCTGGCGATAGACCTTGTCGGCGACGTCGCCGCAGGCGAACACGCCCGGCACGCTCGTGCGGGTCGATCCCGTCTCCACCGCGATATAGCCGTCGTCGTCAAGCGCCAGATGACCGCGGAACAGTTCGGTCGCGGGATGGTGGCCGATCGCGACGAAGCCGCCCTCGACGTCCAGCCGCGACGTTTCGCCGGTCTGCGTGTCCTCCAGCGCCAGCGCGACCAGCCCGGCATTGCCGCCGCCGTCGACGAATTCGCGGACTTCCTTGTTCCACAACACCGTGATGTTGGGATGCGCATGGAGCCGCTCCTGCAGGATGCGTTCGGCCCGCAGGGTGTCGCGGCGATGGATCAGCGTCACGTCGTCGGAATGGTTGGTGAGGTACAGCGCCTCTTCGACCGCCGTATTGCCGCCACCGATCACCGCGACCTTCTTGCCGCGATAGAAAAAGCCGTCGCACGTCGCGCAGGCGCTGACGCCCTTGCCCTTCATCGCCTCTTCGCTCTCGATGCCGAGCCACTTGGCCTGTGCCCCCGTAGCGATGACCAGCACGTCGCCTTCGTAGACATCGCCGCCATCGCCGACCAGCCGGAAGGGCCGGCCGGACAGGTCGACCTCGACGATCGTGTCCCACATCAGCCGCGTGCCGACGTGTTCGGCCTGCTTCTGCATCTGCTCCATCAGCCAGGGGCCCTGGATGACGTCGGCGAAGCCCGGATAATTCTCGACGTCCGTGGTCGTCGTCAGCTGGCCACCCGGCTGGATGCCCTGCACGACGATCGGCGCCATCCCTGCGCGCGCGCCGTAGATCGCGGCCGACAGCCCGGCCGGTCCGGAACCGAGGATCAGCATGCGCGTGGTATGAGTCGTCATGAAACGGGTGCCTGTCGGAAAAAGATTCGAGCCCTGATCTAGGCGATCGGAGCCCGAATTTGAACCACAGCAATCATCCGTCATGCTCCGGCCTGCTTTCGAGCCGGCCGGAGCCGTCCTCGTCAGAAGCGAACGGATGCACCCGCCACGATCTGCCGACCTAACAGGTCGTAGTTGTACATCGTATTGTTCCGCAGCAATCCCAGCAGGTTGCGGGAATCCGGTATCACCGGCGGATCGCGATCGAACAGATTGTTGACCGAAATGCGGAGCGTGAAGCTCTTGGCGATATCGAAGCTCGTCGACAGATCGATGTAGTCATACGCATCGACGCCGGTGAAGAATCGGCGACGCTGCGGTGCGTCGATCGGTATGCCGGTGCTGGCATCGGCATTGTAGGCGATCGTCATCGGAGCGATGTGCCGCCAGTTGACCGAGAGGTTGATCACCTTGTCAGGCGAAGTCCAGGTGGTGCGCAGGCCATGCTTCCATTTCGGCAGGCTCTCCCCGCAACCGGGCCCGTAATAGCCGACACAGTTGCGCGGCACGGCGTCCGGTGAATCCTGACCGCCCGCCAGCGTCATCAGCGAACCGTTGAAGCTCAGATCCAGCGATCCCGCACCACCGAGCCCAAGGGTATATTGACCCTGGAAATCCCAACCGTGCGACTTCGATCGATAGCCGTTGCTGGTCCCTTGCGCGATATAGCCGGTCGTCGGATTGCCGGCCGGTGGACTGGATAGCGTGAAACTGCCCGGATTCCGCACGACGCCCCGGCAATAATAGTCCAGGCCCGTCGTCAGACATCCGTTCAGGAAGTCGTTGGCGCTGAAATAGCCGATGGAGTCGTTGAGGTTGATCAGGAAACGATCGACCGAGATGGTCAGCCCCTTCAGGAAACGCGGCCGCAGGACGACGCCGAACGTCGTGGTGTATGCGGTCTCCGGCGTCAGGCCGAAGCCACCGTTGCGGATCGTGCAGAGTTGGTCCGGGCAACTGATCGCGGCAGTGTTGTAGAAGCTGTCCGGCAGTCCGGTCAGACGACATTGCTGCAACGATGCCGTCGCCGGCAGCCGCACGTTAGGGTTGGCCGAGTTGGGATCGGGGCGCGAGGCGCACGGATCGTTGCGCGATCCGTTCGTCACATAGTTGATATTGCTCGCCTGCACCGCCTCGATCACCGTCGGTGCGCGCTGGGCCTTGTTGTAGGAACCGCGGAAGGTGACGTCGGCGATCGGCGCCCACAGCCCCTCGACCTTCCACGTGTTGAACGTTCCATCGAGCCGATTATACTTCGAGACGCGGTAGCCGCCGTTGACCTGGAGCAGTTCGGTAAATCGCCGCTTTTCGATCAGCGGCACCTGCACTTCGGCGTTCACTTCGAAAACGTTCTGGCGGTACGTCGCGTCGGTGCCGCCGTTGGTCTGGCGGAATTGTTGGTCCGCCGTGCTGGTGAAACGTTCGGCACGGAATTCGGAACCGAACGCCACCGCCACGCCCTGATCGGCCAAGGGGGAGGTGATGCCGTATTTGCCGAGGTTGCCGCTCAGCACCGCCAGCACCTGCCAGAGCTGGGATACATTGCCCTCCGTCCCGTCGACATCGGTGAACAGATAGTTGTTGACCGCGGCACTGTTGTTGTTGGGGATGAACGCGTTGAACGGAACACAGGCTGGATCGGTCGCGCGTGCGACACAAGCCGGCGTGCCGTTGACGTTCACCACGTTAAGCGAGCGGTTGACGCGAGCGAAATCCGGGAAGCCCGGATAATTGGTGGTGCCCTTGTTGCGCGAGAAGACGCCCGCGACGTCATAGCTCCACGCGTCGTCGAGCACGCGTCCCCGCAGGCCGCCGGAAATTCGCACACCCTGATTTTCGTAGCGGGTTTCGACCGGGGGCAAGCCGTCGAACCGGTACCGCACATCAAGCGGAACCGTCCCGGTCGTCTGCGCACCGCACAACGTCGTACGCTGGCTGCTGGAAAGGAATGGATTGTCGCAATTCACCTGAAACGGCGTCGATCCATAGGCGGTGAACGAGAACACCCGGTTCGGCAGCGTGTTGAACGACCTGTCGCGATAGAACAGCGCGGTCGAATATAGTTCGATATCATCCGACAGACGTGCGCTGAGGAAGCCGCCGGCGTTGATCCGCTTGAACGAGCGCTGGAACGGCAGGTTGTCGAAGGGATCGGTGGCCGTGCCGGGGCCGGAATTAAAGTTGACGAAGGTGCCTGAGCCATCCGGGTTGTTGACCAGCGTCCGCCCGGCATTGGCGCCCGATTGGGGCACGATCGTACCCGCCTGCGTATAGGTGCTTCTGGTGCAGTTCAGTACGCCGGTCGCGACGACCTGAGACACCTCGCATGCCGATGTCGTACGGTCGTCCAGCGACACCTGATCCGACTGGCGGTAGTTGACGAAGCCGCTGACGTTGACGTCGCCGTTGAACAGCGACTTGCCCGCGGTCAACGATACGTCGACACGCCCGCCGTCGTTCGCCATCCCGGTCCGCACCGGGAAGAAGGCGCGGCCGGCCGCCTCGGTCACCGCATTCTGCCGATTATCGTGGTTGAAAAAGCTGTAATTGCCGGTGAGGCTGATCCCGTCGTAATTCTTCTTGAGGATGAAATTGACGACGCCCGAGATCGCGTCCGAACCATAGACGGACGATGCGCCGCCGTTGAGCACGTCGATCCGCTCGATCAGCGCGGTCGGGATGACACCGACGTCGAGGCCGTTCTGGAGCCCGAGGCGCAGGCCGTCGAGCAGCGTCAGCGTCCGCTCATATCCCAGGTTGCGCAGCTTGATGCGCTGGCGCCCGTCGGATTCGGCGTAATTCTGTTCGGAATTGGCCTGCACCTGCGGCAACCGGTTCATCACGTCCTCGACCGTCACCGCACCCTGGGCGGCGATATCGGCGGTCGTGACCGTGGTGATCGGCGCGGCGGACTGGGTGTTCGGCCGGACGATGCGCGTTCCAGTGACGATGATCTCGTCGCGGTCGGCCGGGGCATCGATGCGAGCGCGGTCCGCCGCCAGCTTGGCCGACGCGACGGGGTCGCCGATCGCGGCCTCGTCCTGATCCTGCCCGGCCGCCGGTGTCGTGGTCCGCGCCTGTGCCGGCGCTGCCAGCAAAGCCGCCAGACAGCAGGTCGTCGCAAGTAATTCCTTGAAAGCCATCGTCATTTCCCCCGTTATCATTCGATGCGTCTAGACATCCCGGCACGATGGTGAAGCACCCATCGTTTATCCGGAACACAATGGACGCAGCATATCTTCCGATGAACCGACAGGTCATCGTCACATGTCAGCGTATCTAACCTTTTATCCCGCCGATTCGATCGTCGACTATGGTAATGTCGATAATGGTCTCATGAGGAAACGATCAAAACAATACCAATTTTGCACTGGTGGTATTTTAGTTGCGTTCCGCACCGATGGCGGTGACAGTTCGCCACATCGCCGGCATGAAATGCGTGCATCCAACCCGTCCTGCACGCGTTTCCATAACCGCAGCGGAAGGTAACCCAGTGAGCGAAGAGCCGATCGATACCAAGCCCTATACCGGTCCGTCAGGAGGCTGGGGATCGATGAAATCGGTCGCCGAGATCAACCTGCGTGAAAAGGTCCGCCCGGAAACCGCGCGCGAGTTGACGCGGCAGAACAAGCCCGGCGGTTTCATGTGCGTGTCCTGCGCATGGGGGAAGCCCGCGCATCCGCATATCGCCGAATTCTGCGAAAACGGTGCCAAGGCGACCGCGTGGGAACTGACGACCTATCGCACCACCCCGGAATTCTTTGCCTCGCACACCGTCAGCGAACTGCGCGGCTGGAAGGACTATGACCTCGAACAGGCCGGGCGGCTGACCCACCCGATGAAATACGACACGGCGACCGATCGATACGTCGCCGTCAGCTGGGCGGAGGCGTTCACGGACATCGGCAGCCGGCTGAAGGGGTTTGATCCGACCAAGGTCATCTTCTACGCATCGGGTCGTGCCAGCCTGGAAACCAGTTACATGTGGGCGCTGATGACGCGCATGTACGGCAGCCAGAACCTGCCGGATTCGTCGAACATGTGCCATGAGACGACGTCGGTCGGGCTGAAATCGGCGATCGGATCGCCGGTCGGCACCATCCACCTGTCCGATTACGACACCTGCGACGCCATCTTCTACTTCGGCCAGAACCCCGGGGTGAACAGTCCCCGCTTCCTCCACCCCTTGCGCGCCTGCGCCAAGCGCGGGGTGGAGATCGTCGTCTTCAACCCGTTGAAGGAACGTGGCCTCGAACGGTTCACCGATCCGCAGAACCCGATCGAGATGGTGACCGGCAAATCGACGCCGATCGCGAGCCAATACCATCAGGTGAAGGCGGGGGGTGACATCGCCGCGCTGATGGGCATCTGCAAATACGTCATCGAGGCCGACGACCAGTGCCGGCGCATCAATGCGCCCACGATCCTCGACCATGCCTTCATCGCCGAACATACGACGGGGTTCGAGGCATTCGCGGCAAAGGCCCGCGCCACCGACTGGGCGACGATCGAGCACGAGAGCGGGCTGACGCGTCAGGATCTGGAAGCCGCCGGTGCGGTCTATGCACGGTCCGAGCGGGTGATCTGCGTCTATGGCATGGGCCTGACGCAGCACGTCCACGGCATCGACAACCTGCACACGCTGGTGAACCTGATGCTGCTGCGCGGCAACGTCGGCAAGCCGGGTGCCGGTTTCGGCCCGGTCCGGGGGCATAGCAACGTGCAGGGCCAGCGCACGGTCGGCATCACGGAAAAGCCCGAACTGGCGCCGCTCGATCGACTGAAGGAATTGTACGACTTCGAACCGCCGCGGGAAAAGGGCTGGGATACCGTCGCGGCGTGCGAACATATCATCGACGGCACCGCGCAGGCTTTCCTGGGCCTCGGCGGCAATCTGGCGCGCGCGGTGCCCGATACCGCGACGATCGAGCCCGCGTGGCAACAGCTCGACCTCACGGTCAGCATCGCGACCAAGCTCAACCGGACTCACCTGCTGCCCGGCAAGACCTGTTACCTGCTCCCCTGCCTCGGCCGGATCGAGACGGACGAACAGGCGGGCGGCGCGCAGGCGGTGACGATGGAGGACAGCTTCAGCCGCATCTATGGATCGCGCGGCCGGGCGACCCCGGCGGCGGACACTTTGCTGTCGGAACCCGCGATCGTCGCGGGTATCGCCAAGGCGACGCTGGCGCCCAATCCGAAGGTCGACTGGGATGGCTGGGTCGGTGACTACGGGCTGGTGCGCGACGCGATCGAGGCGACCTATCCCGACAAGTTCGACCGGTTCAACGAACGGATGTGGACGCCGGGCGGCTTCTGGAAGGGGGTGCCAGCGGCGCATCGCCAATGGCTGACCGAAAGCGGTCGTGCCGAATTCAACGTGCCGACCGCCCTGAACGCCACGGGCTTCGACGAGGCGCCGGGGCGGTTCCGGCTGATGACCCTGCGATCGAACGATCAGTTCAACACCACGGTCTATGGCTATCACGACCGGTTCCGCGGGATCAAAGGCACGCGCGACGTCGTGCTGATGAACCGCGCCGACATGGCGGAGATGGGCGTCGCCGAGCATGATTATGTCGATATGGTCGGTGATGCGGGGTCGAACGGCGACCGGCGCGTCCCCCGGTTGCTGGTCGTCCCCTATGACATTCCGCGCGGCTGCATCGGCGGCTATTATCCGGAATGCAACGTGCTCATCCCGGTGACGCACAAGGCCGAGCAGAGCCACGTGCCGGCGGGCAAATCGGTACCGGTGCGGCTGGAGAAGGCAGCCTGATCCTCGGTGCGATCCTCGCGGGCGGGCGCTCCAGCCGCTTCGGCAGCGACAAGGCGGCCGCCCTCCTGAACGGGAGGGCGTTGCTGGCGCACGTGCGGGGCATGGTGAGCACCTATGTCGACGAGGTGGTCGTCGTCGGGCGGGCCGGCGGCATAGCCGACCTGCCCGCACCCGGCCTCGGCCCGCTGGGCGGCATCGCCGGCGCGCTCGACCATGCAGCCCGCACGGGTTACGCCAGCGTGCTCACCGTCGGATGCGACATGCCGCGCCTGCCCGACGACCTGCTGGCGGCATTGCTGAGGCGACCGCCGAGCTATTGCAACGATGCGCCGGTCCTTGGCCATTGGCCGGCGTCCCTGTCGTCGCAGTTGCTGGCGCACATCGCGGCGTGCGACCGGCGATCGGTGCAAGGCTGGGCGCGCCAGATCGGCGCGCTGCCCATCGCGGCTCCCGAGCCGCTGGCCAACGTCAACACGCCGGACGATCTGATGGCGTTATGACGGCGTCCCGCTGCGAGCCGACCCTCATCCTCCGCCCCGATGGCACCGCGGACGCCGGCACCCGTGCGATCGCCATCGAAGCGCCGGTCGCGATCGAGGTCGATGGCCTGGGCTATGCGGTGATGATGATGACCCCGGCGGATCTGGAGGTGTTCGCGCTGGGCTTCATGTTGACCGAACGGCTGGCGGACACGCCGGCCGACGTGGTCGACGTCGACGCCTTTGCGGCACCGGCGGGGTGGATCGTGCGCATCACGCTCGCCGACCATTGTCGCGGCCGTATCCAGGATCGCGTCCGTCATCGCACCAGCGACACGAGCTGCGGCCTGTGCGGTATCGCCAGCCTGGAGCAGCTGGTCCGGCCGGTCACCCGTCGCCCGCCCCGCCCCGCGGTCACTGCCGGCGCCATATTCGCAGCGCTCGGCAGCCTGCGCGATCACCAGCGGTTGAACGTGGCGACCGGGGCCGTCCACGCCGCCGCCGCCGCATCGGCTGCGGGCGGGATCGTCGCGGCGTTCGAAGACGTCGGCCGGCACAATGCGCTCGACAAGCTGATCGGGCATCAGGCGACGACCGCGCCGGCCGCGTTCACGCTGGTCACATCGCGGATCAGTTTCGAGATGGTCGACAAGGCGCTGGTATCGGGAACGCCGCTGCTGGTCGGTATTTCGGCGCCGACCAGCCTGGCGATCGAACATGCCCGCGATCATGGGCTGACGTTGATCGCGCTGGCGCGTGCGGATGCCATGCTGGTGCTGAACGATCCCTGGCAGCTGTTCGGCTAAAGCGGTTTTCGATCAGGCTGGATCACCGGCACGGCGGCGATTTCGGTCCGGGGCGAGGCGCGAGGAGGAAGCGATGCCAAAGCATCGCGACCGACGAGCAACGCTGCCCCGGATCGAAAGCGCCCCGCCGCGCCAGCGATCGCCCGCAGGGCGATGACGGTGGTTCAATCTGGTCGAAAACCGCTCTAGTGGCCCCAGTCCCACAGATGGGCCGACCATTCCCGTATCCCGGCGGCCCGATCGGCGAACCAGCCGATCAGCATGTGCCGGTATCCCCCGTCCAGAAACACGCTGTCGGCCAGAATGACCGTCATGACGACGGCGGTCCACAGCACGCCGCGGTGCATCGGTTCGGGTGGGCAGACCAGCTTCACCTCGGTCGCGCGCCGCTGCGCCAACCGCCGTTCCGGACCTGCATAGGCCGCCGACGACGGCGCAACGCGCCGCTCTATGCGCCGACGATCGTTGGGGAAGTGATACGGCACCATCATGCCTCGAGCGAAACGAGCGCGGCTTGTCGCACGGGAACGGTTTACAAATCGTTCGTTCGGGACGTTGCGATCACGACGGCGGCACTACCGGATTGGTAGCGGAGGAGGGACTTGAACCCCCGACCCCAGGATTATGATTCCCGTGCTCTAACCAGCTGAGCTACTCCGCCCCGCCGTGTGAGGGCGCGCCTATAAGTGGGCGATGGCGCGTCCGTCAAGCGAACATGTGCCGCGAAAGTGCCTCCCACGGTCCGCCGCGATACCACCATGTCGCGAGACCCACGATTTCCACGTCCTGCGGTTTGAATTCGCGGGTCAGCGCGGTGAGCAGCAGCTTGGCGATGTTCGGCTGCACCTTGTTCTGGATGGTCACGTGCGGGCGCCAGCCGCCGGCATCCTGCGGCGTCAGCAGACCGGTGAATGCCTCGGCAAGGTCGCGGCGGATCGCGACCAGTTCCGGCGATTCGATGCGATAGGCGACGCCGCGGCCAAGCGACATGAGGCCGCCCACCCGTGCCTGCGGCGCCCGCTGGCCACGGGTCTGTTCGGACAGGCGATGCTTTAGTTCGGCTTCCGCCGACGGGGGCAAATGGTGGAACAACGTCAGGTGTGCCGCCAGCTGGTTGCGTTCGGGCGGGAAGTGCGCGGCACGTTGCGCATCGAACCACCCCTGGTCGCGGCGGCCGAACAGCGCGGTGACGATGATCGGCGCGGGAGGCGAACCGGCGCTCAAATCTCGACCTGACTGCCGAGTTCGACGACGCGGTTGGTGGGCAGGCGAAAGAATTCCATCGCGCTTTCGGCGTTGCGCAGCATCCAGGCGAACAGCTTTTCGCGCCATAGCATCATGCCCGGCCGTTCGGAGGGGAGCAGCGTCTGCCGGGACAGGAAGAAGCTGGTGTCCATCATCTTGAAGTCGGCGCCGCATTCGTGGACCCGCTTCAACGCCGCCGGCACGTCGACCTCTTCCATAAAGCCGTAGCGCAGGACGAGGCGGTAGAAGCCCTCGCCCATCGCGTCGTTCATCGCCCGCTCCGCCTCCGGCCAATAGGGCTGTGCGACGATCTTGACGGTCAGCAGGATGACGCGCTCGTGCAGCACCTTATTGTGCTTGAGGTTGTGGAGCAGCGCGTGCGGCACGCCGTCGGCCGACGAGGTCATGAACACCGCCGTCCCCGGCACGCGGCTGGCGGAATTGGCGGCGGAGGTGATGAACACCTTGATCGGCATCGCCGCCTCGTGCAGCCGCTCCATCATCAGCTTGCGCCCCTTCGACCAAGTGGTCAGGAAGGTGAAGACGATGAAGCCGACCATCAGCGGGAACCAGCCGCCGTCCGGCACCTTGGTGAGGTTCGCGGAGAAATAGGCACCGTCCACGAGGAAGAACACCGCCAGCAGCGGCGCGGCGGCATAGAGCGGCCAGTTCCACAATCGGGTGAGCGCGACGCCGAGCAGGCAGGTGTCGATGAACATCGCCCCGGTCACCGCGATGCCGTACGCCGAGGTAAGGTTCGACGAGGTGCGGAAGAACAGCACCAGCAGGATCACCATCACCATCAGCATCCAGTTGACGAGCGGGATGTAGATCTGGCCGGCGGTCGCGGCACTGGTATGTTCGATGCGCAGGCGCGGCATGAACCCGAGCTGGATCGCCTGTTGCGTCACCGAAAACGCGCCGGAGATCACCGCCTGGCTGGCGATGATCGCGGCCATCGTCGCCAGGATCACCAGCGGCAACTGCAGGCTGTCCGGCGCCAGCATGTAGAACGGGCTGCGCAGCGCCTCCTGCCCCTCGCGGAACAGCAATGCGCCCTGCCCCAGATAGTTGCACATGAGCGCGGGGAGGACGAACACCAACCACGACAGGCCGATGGGCTTGCGGCCGAAATGCCCCATGTCGGCATACAGCGCCTCGGCCCCGGTCACCGCCAGCACCACCGACCCCAGCGCCAGAAAGGCGCGGACCGGATCGAGCAGGAAGAATTCGACGGCATGGTGCGGCGAGAAGGCCCAGAGCACCTCGGGCGTCTGGACGACGCTGATGAGGCCGAGCACGGCGATCACCGCAAAATAGACCAGCATGATCGGCCCGAATACCAGCCCGATCCGCGCGGTGCCGCTCTTCTGCACCCAGAACAGGGCGATCAGGATGGCGATCACGATCGGCAGGACCAATCCGCCGAACGCCGGTGCCGCGACGGCGAGGCCCTCGACGGCGCTGAGCACGGTGACAGCGGGGGTGATCATCGAATCGCCGTAGAACAGCGAGGTCGCGAACACGCCGAGCAGAATGATGCCGGTCGACCACCGCCTGCTCTTCGTCCGCCCGGACACCAGCGCCAGCAGTGCGAGGCTGCCGCCCTCGCCCTTGTTGTCGGCGCGCATGATGATGGCGACGTATTTGATCGTGACGACGATCATCATCGACCAGAACATCAGGCTGAGCACACCCATGATGTGCAACGGATCGAGCGCCAGCTGGTGATGGCCGGCGAAGGTTTCCCGAAAGGCGTAGAGCGGGCTGGTGCCGATATCGCCGAAGACGATGCCGATCGCCCCCACCGCCAGCTTGATCATGCCATCGGCGTGATGGCCGTGATCCTCGCCCTCGCTGCGTGCGGCGGGAAGCGCGGCCGGTACGGGAGCGCTCACGAGTGGCTCGACCGATCCGACATCATGCGAAGACCGGTGCTGTTCCCAACCTGTTCCATAACGTCGCGCCTTAGCATGGGCTGAACGAAGGGAGCAACGCCCCCGCCGTCGATCCGTACCCGCTAGGGACGGCGGAAGACCTCGCGAATCACGAAATGCGATGCGAGGCGGGTGACGCCGGGCAGGCGGGACAGCGTTTCGCGGTGGATCCGTTCGAACGTGTCGTCGCGGCGGACCTCGACGTGCAGCATATAATCCGCCTCGCCGCTCATCAGGAAACAGTCGCGTACCTCGGGTATCTCGACGATGTCGCGCTCGAACGCCGCCATGGTCTCCTCGCGCTGGTCGCGGAGCGTGACGTTGACCAGCACGACGCTGGGGTTGCCGCGCGCCGCCTTGCTGAGCACCGCGCGGAAGCCGGCGATGAGGCCGCGATCCTTGAGCGCACCGACGCGGCGATGCGCGGCACTGGGCGACAGGCCGACCGCCTCGCCCAGTTCGGCGCTGGTGAGGTCGGAATTGGCGAGCAGCTGGGCGAGGATCTTGCGGTCGAGACTGTCGAGCATCATGCAGCGTCATACCGAACAAACGTGCAAAAATATCCCGCCAAGGCGACCGCGACCGGATCAGATTGCGACCTTCTCCAGCGCATCCTCCTGTATTGCGGGCGTTGGAAGAGGAGAATGAGATGCGCATCGGCGTTCCCAAGGAAATCAAGAATCACGAATATCGCGTCGGCCTGACCCCGCCGTCGGTCGCCGAACTGGTCGCAGCTGGCCATGAGGTCGTCGTCGAGACCAAGGCCGGTAGCGGCATCGATTTCGAGGACCAGGACTATATCGACGCCGGTGCGACGATCCTGCCCGATCCCGCCGCGGTGTTCGCCGCCGCCGACATGATCGTGAAGGTCAAGGAGCCGCAGGCGAGCGAGATCGCCCTGCTGGAACCGCGCCACGTGCTGTTCACCTATCTCCACCTCGCCGCGGACAAGCCGCAGGCGGAGGGACTGATGAAGTCGGGCGCGACCTGCATCGCCTATGAGACGGTCACAGCGACGCGCGGCGGCCTGCCGCTGCTGAAGCCGATGAGCGAGGTCGCGGGCCGCATGTCGGTGCAGGTCGGCGCGCATTACCTGGAGAAGGAACAGGGTGGCCGCGGCGTGCTGCTGGGCGGCGTACCGGGCGTGGCGCCGGCGAAGGTCGCGATCCTCGGCGGCGGCGTGTCGGGCGTCAACGCGGCGCAGATGGCGGTCGGCATGCGCGCCGACGTCACCATCTACGACATCTCGAACGATCGGCTGGCGGAACTCGACATGTTCTTTTCCAGCCAGATCAAGACCGCCTATGCCAGCAAGGCGGCGATCGCCGCGGCGGTGAAGAACGCGCATCTGGTCATCGGCGCGGTGCTGGTGCCGGGAGCGGCGGCGCCGAAGCTGGTGACGCGCGAGATGGTCAAGACGATGAAGCGGGGCGCGGTGCTGGTCGATATTGCGATCGACCAGGGGGGCTGTTTCGAAACCAGCCACGCCACGACGCACGAGGACCCGGTGTTCGAGGTGGACGGCGTGATCCATTATTGCGTCGCCAACATGCCGGGTGCGGTCGCGCGCACGTCGGCATTCGCGCTGAACAACGCGACGCTGCCGTTCGCCCTGAAGCTCGCCAACCTGGGCGCGGAAGCGGCGATGCAGGCCGATCCGCACCTCGCCAACGGCCTCAACGTCTACAAGGGCAAGATCGCGTTCAAGGCGGTCGCCGACGATCTGTCGCTGCCCTATGAGGCGTGGCAGGGCTGATCCGGAACGGATACGGAACACGATGGTTGAAGCCTTCGAACCAAGGAAGGCTTCAACCATGTCCGAACCCGAAAACCCGAAGACCCACCCGACGTCCAACGCCGAGAAGAACCCGGACGACTGGACGACCGGCGACGAGGCGATGACCGGTGCGCAGGCGAGCTATCTGAAGACGCTGAGCGAGGAAGCCGGCGAGCCGTTCGACGATACCCTGACCAAGGCCGATGCGTCGAAGCGGATCGATGCCCTGCAGGAGAAGACCGGCAGGGGCCAGTGAGGTAGCGTTCCAGCCAGCCCTATTATTCTCTTCCCCCTCCTCTCTTCCCGCGGAAGAGGACGAGGGGGCAGTCACTCCCGATCCTGATGACGAGATCGAACCGCCCTTCAGCGGCCCTGTTCGGCGAGCAGGCGATCGATGAGCATCAGGCGAACCGCGATATCGCGGCGGTAGGATGCTCCCCTGGGCGACAGCGCCAGCGCCCTGGCCCATTCCGCCCGCGCGGCGGCATAATCGTTGGCCCGGACCCGAGCCAGACCCAGGAAGAAGTGCGGCGCCGGGTGCAGCGGCGCGACCCGGATCGCCTGATCGAAGGCGAACACCGCCGGCGGCGATGGCTGATTGCCGTCGTGCGCGGCGAGCGCGGTACCCAGCGCGGTCCACAACATGACGCTGCGCGGATAGCGGTTCAGACCGCCGAGGATCGCGCGGACGGCCGAACGCTGGTCACCGGCCCGCGCCATCGCATCCGAGGCAGTCAGATAGGCGGCGTCGGCCGTGAACCGCCCCAGCATCCGTTCGCGCAGATCGACCAGCGCGGGATCGTCCGCCAGGCGTATCGCATCGGGCCGCGCGCCACTTGCCGGCAACATCGGCGAGCCTTGCCAGGCATACCCCGCCGCGCCGAGCATCAGCGCCGCACCGACCATCGACCGCAGGACGCGGTTCACCCGCAGCAGGATCAAAGCGGCGGCGATTTCCACCGCGATCAGGATCAGGATCAACCAGCCCATCAGCGCGCCCGGCGCCGGAAGCTGGACCGGGCGATCAGCGCGCCGACCACCAGCAACGCGATCGGCGCGAGCCACAGCGGCCAGGTCGCAGCGCCGAACGGCGGATCGTAGGTGACGTAATCGCCATAGCGTTCGACCAGCCAGGCCCGGATCGCATCGGGCTTTTCGCCCGCGGCGATGCGGCTGCGGACCAGCGCGCGCATGTCGCCGGCCATGCTGGCGTCGCTATCGGCGATCGATTGGCCCTGGCAGACCACACAGCGCAGCGTTGCCATCAGATCGCGGGCCTGCGCCTCCTGCGCCGGGTCGCGCAATTGGGTATAGGCGAGCGCGGCCGGCGGCGTCGACGGATCGGCCGTCGCAGGGGCGGCGGCGACGAGCATGGCGAGGAACAGCGCCCGTTTCATCGCGCGTCCCGGATCGCGGCGGCAATGGTCGCCACGTCGTCGGCACGGATGTCGCCGACGTGCTGCAACACGATGCGTCCGCGGCCGTCGACGACGAAGCTTTCGGGCACGCCCGACGAACCGAGTGCGAGCTGCACCGCGCTTTGCCGGTCATCGCCGATCCGGTCGTAGGGGTCGCCGTTGCGGCGGAGGAAGTCGCGCAGGGCGGGTGCGGTGTCGCGGATGGCGATGGCGTCGATGGGAACGCCCATCGCCTTCAGCCGGAGCAGCTGCGGCGATTCGGCGGCACAGGGAATGCACCAGCTGGCAAAGATGTTGAGCAGGCGCGGCTGGCCGTTGCGAAACGCGGCGGCGGACAGGCCGGGCTTGTCCGCGGCGATGGCCGGCAGCGCGAAGTCGGGCAGCGGCTTGCCGACCAGCGCGGAGCGGACGACGCGGTCGGCGGGCTTGAACAGGCCGCCAGCGACGATCGCGAAGAGCAGGGCGAACGCCACGAACGGCGTCCAGATCAGCCAGCGCCTCATGCACAGCCCTCCCGCACCGCAGTGCGGCGTTCGCGGCGCCAGCGACCGACCAGCGACAGCGCGCCGCCGAGCGCGATCAGGACGCCGCCCAGCCAGATCAGCGTCACGAATGGCTTCCACCACAGTCGCAGCTGCCAGCGCCCCTGCCCGTCCGCCTGGCCGAGCACCGTATAGAGCTGGCCATCCCATTGGGTGGCGATGGCGCTTTCGCTGGTCGTGGTGACGGGATCGGAAAAATAGCGCGACTGCGGGCGCAGCACGATGGTGTCGCCGTCGCGCGTGGCGCTGAGCCGCGCCTCCAGCGCCGACCAGTTCTGGCCGACGACCGGCTTGATGCCGTCCAGCTTTACCACATAGGGGCCGACGCGGACGGGCTGGCCGACGGTGGCGGCGACCAGCGTCTCGGCGGTGTAGGCGCTGTCGCACGCCATGCCGGCGAGGCTGACCGCGATGCCGAGGTGCGCGACGACCATGCCCCAGGTGAACAGGGGCGTGCGCAGCAGGTTGCGGCCGACCAGCGGCAGCACGCTTGCCACCGCCAGCCCGGCGGCGAGGGCGATGCCGAACAGCGGCAGGATGCCGGGCGGTGCCAGCACGACCAGCGCCGCGCCAACGAACCCGGCCGCGGCGATCGGCCAGATCAGCCGGTCGAGCAATGCCGAGGCATCGTCGCGGCGCCAGCGCAGCAGCGGCCCGATCGCCATCGCCACCACCAGCGCCAGCGCGATCGGCCCCGCCGCCTTGTTGAAGAACGGCGGCCCGACCGACAGTTGCACGCCGAAGCTCGCCGCGATGAGCGGGTAGAGCGTGCCGATCAGGACGATGCCGAGGATGACGGACAGCAGCAGGTTGTTGATGACCAGCCCGCCCTCGCGGCTGACGAACGAGAAGGTCGTGCCGGCGCGGACGGTGCCGATGCGGGCGGCGAACAGCGCGAGCGCGCCGCCGATGTACAACGCAAGCAACACGAGGATGAAGGCGCCGCGTTCGGGATCGACGGCGAAGGCGTGCACGCTGGTGAGGATGCCGGAGCGGACGAGGAAGGTGCCGATCATCGACATCGAGAAGGCGACGACCGCCAACATCACCGTCCAGGCGCGCAGACCGTCCCGCGTGGCGAGCACGGTGACCGAATGCAGCAGCGCGGTCGCCGCCAGCCACGGCATCAGAGAGGCGTTCTCGACCGGGTCCCAGAACCACCAGCCGCCCCAGCCCAGTTCGTAATAGGCCCAATAGCTGCCGGCGGTGATGCCGAGCGTCAGGAATATCCACGCCCCCAGCACCCAGGGGCGCATGGCGCGGGCGAAGGCGGGGCCGACGTCGCGCGTCACCAGCGCGCCGACCGCGAAGGAAAAGGCCACCGAGATGCCGACGTAGCCGATGTAGAGCGTGGGCGGATGGAATGCCAGGCCGGGATCCTGCAGCAACGGGTTGAGACCGAGGCCGTTGGCGGGTGCCGGGTTCAACCGGGCAAACGGGTTCGATGCGAAGAGGAGGAAGGCGTAGAAGCCGAGCGCGATACCCGCCTGCGCGCCCAGGGTGGCGATCAGCGTGCGTTCGGGCAGCCGGCGTTCGCAGATCGCGACTGCCCCCCCGGCAAGGCCGAGGATCGTCACCCAGAGCAGCATCGACCCTTCGTGATTGCCCCAGGCGCCGGCGAACTTGTAGATCCACGGCTTGGCCGCATGGCTGTTCTCGACCACCAGCTTCACCGACATGTCGCTGGCGAGGAACAGCGCGATCAGCGCCGCCATCGCCGCGACCGCCAGCGCGCCCTGGACGATCGCCACCGGCCGCACCGCCGCGATCGGTTGCGGCTGGCCGCGGGCAAGGCCGAGTGCCGCCAACGCCAGTTGCAGCGCGGCGAGCGCGGCGGCGAACCACAAGGCGGCAAGGCCGGCTTCGGCGATCATGGTTCCAGCGTCTTGGTTTCGTGCATCTTGCCCGCCAGTTCGGGCGGCATGTACTTTTCGTCGTGCTTCGCGAGCAGGTTGGTCGCGGTGAAGCTGCCGTCGCGGTTGAATCGCCCTTCCGCGACCACGCCCGATCGTTCGCGGAACAGGTCGGGGGTGATCCCGGCGAAGGTGACCGGTGTGGTGGCGATGCCGTCGCCGACGACGAAGTGGACGGTGACGCCATCGGGGGCGCGGCGGATCGAGCCGGCCTGCACCATGCCGCCCAAGCGGACGGCGCGGTCGAGCGGCAGGCCCTGTTTCCGCACGTCGGAGGGGGCGTAGAAGAACGAGGCCTGATCCTTCAGCGCCGACATGGCGAGCAGCGCCGCGGCGACCAATGCGGCCACCCCGAGCAGCGCCAGCGTCAGCCGCTGGTGCTTGGCCTGCCACCCGGGCGCCGTCATTTCTCGGCGCGCCGCATCGCGACATAGCTGAGCGCGGTCAGCGCGGCGGCGGCGCCGATGGTGATCGCATAGGCGGCGCCGATGAACGGCCAGGCGTTCATACGCGCGCCATCCGGCGCATCCGCGCCTCCGCCTTGGTACGGGCGATCGCGGTGCGCATGCGCATCAGCACGATCGCGGCAAAGATCAGGGTGAAGCCGGCCATGGTGAAGCCCAGCGGCCACAGGATGCTGCCGGCGATGCTGGACCGGGTCAGGCCGATCGAAGGCCCCTGATGCAGCGTGTTCCACCAGATCACCGAATAGCGGATGATCGGCAGCAAAGCGGTACCGGCGATGCCGTAGAGCGCCGGGATACGACCGTCGCCACCGCGTTCCGCATCGGCCCGCGCGAGCGCCATATAGCCGCAATAGACGAAGAACAGCAGCAGCATCGAAGTCAGCCGGCCGTCCCATTGCCACCACGTCCCCCAGGTCGGCCGGCCCCAGATCGAGCCGGTGACGAGGCAGACCGCGGCGAATACCGCGCCGGGCAGCGCGATGGCGCGCGCGGCGAGGTGGCTGAGCGGATGCCGCCAGACGAGGAAGGCGATGCTGCTGATCGCCAGGCCGCTCCACCCGCCCATGCCCAGCCAGGCGGCGGGGACGTGGATGTAGAGGATGCGGACGCTTTCGCCCTGCAGATAGTCGGGCGGCGTCTGCGTCAGTCCGGCCCAGCAGCCGACCGCCAGCAGCAGCCACCCGGCGACCAGCAGCGCCGGCGTCAACGGACGGGCGAGCTTGAGGAAACGCGCAGGGTTGGCGAGGGCATGAAAGGTCGGCACGGCTGGTCCCGCCATACGAAGCTTTGCAGGCGACGTCACCCGTTAGTATCCGGCGGGCCATCGTATCGCGGGTCGCGCCCGGCGAAGCTGGACAACATGAACAACATGGGCACTCGTACGGAAACTCGCGGGGGTGACCGTTTCCGTTTCGGCGATGATCCGCGCCGGGACCGAGCGGTGGGTGATCCTTCGCCGGGCCTAGCGCGAGAACGGCATGTAGGACAGGGGGACCGGAATTACCTGTCGTTACAAAGCGTTTCCCGCGTTATCGTCCAACAGGTATCGCGAGCTTGCCCTGCGGCATCGCCGGATGCGCTGCGTCTCCCGCTCTTACGGTGCATTCCGGCACGAAGCGGGGCGCCGGAACGGGGCGGCGCAGAATGGGACCTGCCGCCCTGCCCCGCCCCCCTTTCGGTCAGCCGCGGCCGATGAGGCGTTGCGCGATCGTGTCGGCGACTTCGGCGGCGGGGCGACCGGTACGCTCGCTCTCGTCCCACACCTCGTCGAGGCGGGCGGGAATCTTGGCGATGCGCGCCATGACCTCGGCCTCGTCGCCCTGACCGAGATATTCGAGGCCGACGTTGATGATGCCACCGGCGTTGATAACGTAATCGGGCGCATAGAGGATGCCGCGATCGTGGAGACGATCGTAATCCTCGCGCGTCGCCAGCTGGTTGTTGGCACCACCCGCGACGACCCTGGCGACCAGCGTCGGGATCGTCGCCTCGGTCAGGATCGCGCCCAGGGCGTTGGGGCTGAAGATATCCGCCTCGACGCCGAGGATCGCGCCCGCGGCGACGGTGTCGGCGCCAAGCTCCGCGGCCAGCGCCCGGGCGCGGTCGGCATCGACGTCGGCGAGGGTGAGGCGGGCGCCGTCCCTGGCCAACAGCCGGGCAAGGCCGCCACCGACCGAGCCGACGCCCTGGATGGCGACGTGCACGCCCTGCATGTCGTCGGTACCAAGACCACGCTTCGCCGCCGCCTTGACGCCGAGATAGACGCCGTGCGCGGTGTACGGGCCGGGATCGCCGCCGGCGGCGCCGCTTTCGACCGGCAGGCCGCTGACGTATTTCGTCTCGCCCGCAATCACCTTCATCCGCGCTTCGGACATGCCGACATCCTCGGCGGTGACGTATTGGCCGCCGAGCGATTCGACGGCACGGCCGAATGCCTTCAGCCGATCCTCGCCGATCACCGCGCCGGGCTGGTCGGCAAGGATGACGCCCTTGCCGCCGCCAAGCGCCAGCCCGGCCATCGCGTTCTTGAAGCTCATGCCGCGCGACAGGCGCAGCGCGTCGGTCACCGCCTGATCGCCGGACGCATAATGCCAGAAGCGCGCGCCGCCGGCCGCCGGGCCGAGGTGGGTGGAATGGACCGCGATGATCGCGCGCAGGCCCGATTGCCGGTCGGTGAAGGTATGGACGCCTTCATGGCTGTCGAAATCGGGAAGATCCCACACCGAGGTCATGGCCTGCTCCGCTTGGCTGAATATTGCGAACGACGGCAATATTGTTTCGTGGATGCTTTGGCTAGCCCCGATGGCGCGCCGCGCTGCATCGGGCGAAAAAATGCGGGTGTGATAATGGGGCGACCGACGGGACTTGAACCCGCAACTTCCGGCATCACAAGCCGACGCTCTAACCAATTGAACTACGGTCGCCGCGAAGGCTGCGCCCCTAGCGGGGGTGGGTGCGGTGCGTCAAGACTGAAGGCGGGCTTTTTGCCGAAGGGGAGTTGCAGGGCGGGGGCACGCGGGAGTCATGAGACAGAATGCACCGGCATGGCCACCCTCATCCGCACTCACACCTTCCGCGGCTGTGCCGCTCCCCTCCCTCCCCCGATGGGAGAGGGAACAGGTGCCGAAGGCGGCGCCGCGTGAGGAAGGGGTGCGACGTCGCATCGAGAATCGAATGCTCGTCGTTGCGAGCAGAGCGAAGCAATCCAGAGACGGACCAGGACGCCCTGGATTACTTCGCTCCGCTCGCAATGACGGATCAGTTGATGTCAGCCCGCTCTAAAATCGCCCCTCGATCGACAGGCGGTAGCCGTTCTGGCTGGCGGTGAAGCCGGTCGCGGCAAGGCGTTGCGCGGCGGCGGGATCGGTGGGGGTGATGCGCAGCGCGGCGGTGTAGCGGCCCGCGCCGGTCAGCCGCAATTCGATGCTCTCGGTCCCGGCCTGGCTGGCGAGCGGGAGCAGCAGGGCGGCACCGTCGCAGCGAGCGATGCCGGACAGTTCGGACGGCAGCGCGACGCCGGCCGCTTCGCCGACCAGCCGGGCGCGGACCCGCCCCTCCGCCTTGTCGCATAGATCGTCGACGAAATGCACGGTGACGTTTTCGAGCGCCAATTGGGTCACCGGCAACGGCGCGAAGGCCCGGCCGGTGGGCAGCGTGGCGGTCATGTCGTCGACGCCCTGGCCATGCCGGCTGAGCGTGATCGCGCCGTGCACCACGCCGGGATCGCCATCCAGCGCGATACGGGCGCGGCCGATCAGCAACGCGAACGGCGAGACGCTGGCATCGAGCGACCCCAAGGCGAGGTCGCCGAACCGCGCCTCGTTCAGGCGGCCGTCCCAGATGCTGCCCGACACCGTGCGGGCGCTGAAGCCCTGATCGCCGAGCCCGGCCCAGCCGAGGACCAGTCGCATCGGCAGGAAGACGAGCAAGGCGACCAGCATCAACCCGCCGAACAGCGCGGCCGGGCCGGTGGCGAGCCGGATGCGCCTCATGATTCGCGCGCCCGGACGACGAAGTCGGCGGCGACGCTGCCGTCCGCATTGTCGCGCCATGCCGCCGATTCGACGAGGATGCCGTTCGCCTCCAGCCCGGCGAACCAGCGGCCGAGCGCGGCGGGCCGGCCGGCGGCGATGGTCGCATGGACACGGCCACCGGCGCTGTCCTCGACGCTGGCGAGGGCGAAGCCGGCGGCCTCTGCGCGCAGGCGCAGCGTGTCGGCGAGGCTGCCGGTCAGCGGCACGCGGCGGCCGGCGGCGCGGATCAGATCGACCTCGCTCTGCGTCGCGCCCAATCGGACGACCGCATCGGCATGGCGTTCGCGGGCGCTCGACAGACCGTCGCGGACGGGCAGGATGATGCCGCCCCAGACGATCGTCACGGCCAGCAACGCGAGCATGACGAGGATCAGGCGGCGTTCGCGCAAGGCGCGGCCGGCGAACCAGGCGCGGATGCCGCTCATGGCCGTTGCACCGTCATCTCGCCCGTCACCCTTCCGTTCGCCGATTGGAACGTCCCTGCGGTGACGGTGAAGCCCGCCGCCTCCAGCGTCCGCTTGAGATCCGTCGGCAGCGATTCACGCGCCGCACCGACGCCGATCCGCAAGGTCCCGTTCGACTGGAAATCCAGCGATGTCAGTTCCGTACCCGGCGTCGCTCGCACCGCGGCATAGACCGCGGCGACGGTGGTGCTGAAGCCGAGGCCGGGACCGCGCACGCCGGACAGGCGCTCGTCCAGCTGGCGGTCGACGTCGGTCACCGTTTCCCCCCGGGCAAGGCCGGTGCGGCCGAGCGCATCCGCCCGCACCTCCAGCGCGTCCGCGCCGAAGCTGTATTTGGCGATCCGGACGAGATCGATGGCGAGCGTCACCGCGAGGATGGCGGCGCCCAGCAGTGCGAGCCGCCGCACCAGCCCCCAGTCGATGCCGATACGGCGACGGCGCGCGAACGGTCCCTGCCGCAGGTCAAGCGGCGGCGTCGCGGTGGCATCGGCGATGGCATCGTCGAGCGTCGCGCGATCCAGCGTCTCGACCGGCGCATCGCCGACGATGACATCGGTCAGCCGCGCCTCGTCGGCGAAACCGGTCGTGCGGCTGCGCACCAGCGCCTGCCCGGCGACGATACCGCGGACATAGCCGTCGTCCGGGCGGGGCAGCAGTAGCGCGGCGGGCAGGATCGCGGCGGGATCGATCCCGTGCCCGGCGAGGTCGGTGAGCCATCCCGCCATCGCGCCCATGCCGACGACGGCGATCGGGCGTTCGCCCTCCCCCTCCGTGCCGACCGCGACGTGCAGTTCGGCGATCGGCGTCGCGCTCGCCTCTGCGACCAGCAGGCGGGCGGCGGCGACGGCTTGCGCCGGGGAGCGCGCGGGCAGGTCCGCCCAGTGGAGCGTCGCCGATTCGGCCGGGGCGACGGCGACGACGCGCTCGTCGGCGAGCGCGGGGACGCCCTCGCCTTCGGTCACGGCGCCGTCATCGCCGATGCGGCGCCATCGATAGCCCTGGGTCGCGGAGGGAAGGAACAGGAGCGTCGTCATGATTCATCGCCCCATTGCCGCGCCACGAGCCGCGCGGGAAGCCGGCTTGCGTCGATCAGCGCTCTTTCCTGCAATCTGGCGGTGCCGCTGGTGACATCGATTTCCAGCGCGAACCATGTCGAGGTCACCGCAAGGCCCGCGCCGCCCTCTGGCGTCGCACCGTTGCCGGCGGCGTTGAGGAAGGTGGTGGTGCTCTTGTAGCCCTGCGGCGGGCGACGCAGGATCAGCCCGCGCGCGGTGTCGACCGACAGCGTATCGGCGAATAGCATGGCGACCAGCGGCGCCTGTTCGGGCATCACCGTATTGATGTTGATCGACGACGTCGCGGCTACCGGCAGCGTGCAGATCCACGGGCGCAGCCGCGCGTAGATATCGGGCGTGACACCGTCGACCGCGCGCAGTTCGCTGGGATCGGCCATCAGCGTGCCGGCGGTGCGGTAGGGGATCGCTTTGGCGAGATAGGTCGGGTCTTCGGCGCCGCCCCCCTGCTGGTCCTGATCGGTGTCGATCCAGTCGGCGGTGGCGGGGGCGATACGCTCCGCGGCCTGCGCCGGGACGCCGACCAGGCGCATCAGGCGCACGAACTGCAGCCGCTGCGTAAAGCTTTGCGTCGACGTGTAGACATCGGGGCCCTGGCGGCTGACCAGGCTGTTGAGGTTGAAGCAATTGCCGCCATCGGTGACGCGCGCGACGGCGAGGCCGCCGCCGGGCAGCGGCAGGCCGTACGGCCGATTGCTCCAGCCGCTGGCCAGTGTGACCTGATCCCGGCTGGATCCCAGCATGTCGGAGACCTTGGATGTCGCCAGCGCCTCGGCCGCGCGGGCATAGCCGCGCGCCTGTTCGCCGCCCAGGGCGTTGGCGGCGAGCCGCGTGGTGAGCCGCAGGCGTTCGAGCGCGGTGCCGGCAAGGACGGCGATCATCGCGACCAGCAACAGGACGGTGAGCAGCGCGGCGCCGCGTTCGCGCTCAGGGACCATTGGGCGTCGGCGATGACGTGGGTTGCGGACCGGGCTGCTGGCCCGGCGCCGGCATGGCGCGATAGCCCGAGCCGACGAGCAGCATCAGGCGATAGGTGCTGCCATCGGTGCGGCGGAGGACGATCTCGGCCGCCTGCGGCAGCGCGGCGCCCTGCGTGCCGTCCCATCGATCGCTCCATGCACCCTTGTAGCGATAGCGGGCGGCGATGCCCGCGACCTTGTCGAGCAGCGTCACCGGCGGCAGCGGCGCGGCGCCGTCGATCATCGGATAGGCGATGCGAACCAGCGCGGCGTCCTGGATGGCATAGGCGACCTTCTGCGCGCTGGCACGCGGCGCCGCATCCACATTGGCCCAGCCGGTGCGGACGAAGCGGATCTGGCCATCGGGTTCGCCGACGAAGGCGGGCAGCCTGGTGCCGCCCTCGTCGCGTGTGGAGCGGTCGATCGCCTGGCCGAGGTCGCCGGACAGCAGCGCCGTGGTGCGGTTGAGCGCGGCGATATCGTCGAACCGCTTGCCCGTCGCGGTCTGCGCGCGGACACTGAAGGTGAGGATTGCGACCCCGGCGGCGGCGAGCATGCCGAAGATCATGAGCGCGATCATGACTTCGACGAGCGTGAAGCCGTGCTCGGCGGAACGCATTGAGTGCGTGAAGCCGCGTTCGGCGGAACGCGTTGCGGACGTGAAGCCGTGTCCGGCGGAACGCGATGAGGGCGTGAAGCCGTGTTCGGCGGAACGCGTTGAGTGCGCGAAGCCGCGTTCGGGCGCGTACCCGGGACCCGTGAAGCCGTGTGCGGCGGCGCACCCCTGCGTCATCACAGCGGGGTGTCTGCGGGGCGGATCGCGGTCGTCTGACCGACGACCTGACCGGTGCGGTTGGTCACCGCGACATCGATGCGGACAATGCTGGCGTTGCCGGTGCCGCGGACGTTGCGGACCCAGTTCCATGTCCGCCCGCCGTTGACCTCGGTGCCGGCGGTGCGGCCGGCAGTGGGGGGCTGGGCTTCGGTGACCGCGTCGTTGGCGACGTTGCGGGCAACGAGCCCGGCGATCAGGCTGTCATCGAGCGTGCCGGCGCCGCGGATGGTGGCGGTTTCGAGGCGGAGCAGCGCGAGCACCGCGAGGCTGAACACCGCGAGCGCGACCATGATCTCGATGAGGGTGAAGCCATGGTCGCGACGACGCCGGTCGTCCCTCGCCCGAAGGCGGGTATGCACAGACCCGATCGTCGTACCCGAAGGCACTGCGCCGGCGCGTCCGGTTCGTCCCCTCCACTGGGGCGAGGGTGAGGAGAAGGTCATCAGCTCGCCACCCGGACGGTCCCGTCGGCGGCCATGTCGATTACCGCGCGGGCGCCGCTGCGGGTCAAGGTCACTTGCGCCGGACGATCGGCGAGGCCGGTGGGATCGAAGACGATGCGCAGGCGACCGCTCGCCTCGCCGGTGGCGGCCTGCGTGCCGTCGGTCCAGCGTTCGACGCGCAGCGGCTTGTCCGCCATCGCCGTCCATTGGCCCGCCGCGCGTCGATCGAAGCCATAGCCACCGGCGGTCACCCAGATGCTCACCGGGCGCGCCTCGACGATCGCGGCATCGTGCGCGGCGCGGGCGCGCAGGGCGAAGCGGGCGGCCTCGTCCGCCACCCGCCCGCGCGGATCGGGCATGTTCCACACCGCCACCGCCGCCGCGAGGCCGATGATGGTCACGACCACCATCAGCTCGACCAGCGTGAAGCCGTGTTCGGCGTAACGCCGAACGGGCGTGAAGCCGTGTTCGGCGTAACGCCGAACGGGCGTGAAGCCGTCTTCGGCACAGCGCCGAACGGGCGTCGATCCGCGTCCGGCACAAGGCCGACCGGGCGACGATTTGCGTTCGGTGCGACGGCCCGTCACTGCCAGCTGGTGATATCGGCGTTGACGCCCTCGCCGCCGTCCTTGCCGTCGGCGCCGAGGCTCCAGACGTCGGCTTCGCCGTGTTGGCCGGGCGAGGCGTAGAGATACGGCCGGCCCCAGGGATCGGGCGGCAGCTTCTTGATGTAACCGCCACGCTGATATTCGGCGGCATTGACCCCGGCGGGCGCGGTGACCAGCGCCTGGAGCCCCTGCGACGTGGTCGGATAGCTGTTCATCTGGAGGCGGTACATCTCCAGCGCGCCTTCGATGGTGCTGATGTCCGATTTCGCCTTGGTGATCTTGCCCTTGTCGCCGGCGGGCAGGACGTTGAACGTGACGATCGCGGCGAGCAGGCCGATGATGACGATGACCACCATCAGTTCGACGAGCGTGAAGCCGTGCTCGGCGGAACGCCGCGGGAGCGTGAAGCCGTGTTCGGCGGAACGCGGTGGGGGCGTGAAGCCCTCCTCGTCGCGGCGGCGTGGTGTTTCCGGGTTACGCATGACATGCCTCATTGTCCGGCCAGCGTGTTGAGCTGGAGGATGGGGAGCAGGATCGATAGCACGATGGTGGCGACGATGCCGCCCATCACGACGATGATCGCGGGTTCGAGCAGCGACAGCGCCGTCGCGGTGAAACGGTCGAATTCGCGTTCGAGGTAATCGGCGGCGCGTTCGAGCATCTCGTCGAGCCGCCCGGCCGCCTCGCCCGATGCGGCGAGATAGGTGAGCAACGGCGGGAACACGCCGGTGCGACGCATTGCGGCGGACAGGCTGCCGCCGCCGCGGATCGCATCGACGATCTCGTCGGACGCGGCACGCAGGCGGCGGTTGTGGATCGTGCTGGCGGTGAGCGCGAGGCCTTCGAGCAGCGGCAGGCGGCTGGCGACCATCGTACCGAGCGTACGCGACATCCGCGCGGCGTGCAGGTCGCGCAGCAGGCGGCCGAGCAGCGGCAGGCGCAGCACCGCCGTGTCGAACGCCAGCCGCAACGCAGGATCGCGCAACGCGTACCATCCCGCCGTCGCCGCCACCGCGACGACCAGCGCCATCACCCACCAATAGCCGACGAGCAGGTCGGACAGGCCGATGACGACACGGGTGAGCAGCGGCAGTTCCTGCCCGACGGTATCGAATTGCTGCACGACCTGCGGCACGACGAACATCATGAGCGCGGTGACGACGCCCAGCGCGACGACCGCGAGGATCGTTGGATAGGCGAGCGCGGTGATGAGCTTGCCGCGGATTTCCGCCTGCCGTTCGAGCAGCGCGGCGAGGCGGTCGAGGATGGTCGGCAGGCTGCCCGAGCTTTCGCCGGCCGACACCATCGCGCGATAGAGCGGCGGGAAGCTCTTTTGTTCGCGCGCCATCGAATCGGCGAGGCGGCGGCCCTCGACGACGCCGGCGTGCACCTGCGCGACGATCGTGCGGACGCCCTCCTGCTCGGTCTGGCGGGTGATGGTGCGGAGCGATTCCTCGAGAGGCGAGACGCGGTTGAGCGTCGCCAGCTGGCGGGTGAAGAGGGTGAGCTGCTTGTTGCTCATCTTCGCGCGGCCGAGCTTGATGCCGAACAGCGGGCGGCTGGTCGCCGCGGGCGGTGCGCCGGGATCGATGCGGACGACGTAGAGCTTGCGCTTGTCCAGCGTCGCACGCGCGGCATCGATGGTCGCGGCGGCGACGTGGCCGCGCTGTTCCTGGCCGCGGGTGTCGATCGCGAGATAGTCGAAATCAGCCATGGGGGCTCCGGCGAACCACCACGGCGATTTGCATCGGAAAGGCTAATCTAATGCCCCCCGTCACCCCGGACGTGTTCCGGGGTCCACCCCGCGGCTGGATGCAGCGGCTGTAGGTTCTTGCTTTTCCTTCGCGGAAGGGTGGACCCCGGAACACGTCCGGGGTGACGGAATGGATTTCACGCATTCGCGACATCATCCACCACCGGATCGGTCGCATCGCGGCGGCTGACGCGGATCGCTTCCTCGGGCGTCGTCAGCCCCTTGCGGACCAGCGTTTCCGCCGCCTGGGCGAGGTTGGGGTTGCGGGCGAAGGCATGCGCGGCGATCGCCGTTTCATCGGCGCCGTCGTTGATGAAGCGGCGGATGGTGTCGTCCACCCGCACCGCCTCGAACACGCCGATCCGCCCCTTGAAACCGGTGTGGTTGCATTCGGCGCATCCGACCGCTTCATAGACCGCGACGCCGGGTTCGATGCCGAGCAACCCGGCGACGCCGCTTTCCGATGGCACCGCACGGCGGCAGGTCTGGCAGAGCCGCCGCACCAGCCGCTGCGCGATCACCGCCCGCAACGTCGAGGCGAGCAGGAACGGCTCCACCTTCATGTCGCGCATGCGGGTGATCGCGCCGATCGCGTCGTTGGTGTGGACCGTCGACAGCACGAGGTGGCCGGTCAGCGATGCCTGCACCGCGATCTCCGCCGTCTCGCGATCGCGGATCTCGCCGACCATGACGACGTCGGGGTCCTGGCGCAGGATCGCGCGCAGGCCGGCGGCGAAGGTGAGCCCGACCTTCGGATTGACTTGCGTCTGCCCCACCCCCTCCACGGCATATTCGACCGGGTCCTCGACGGTCAGGATGTTGCGGCTGCCGTCGTTGAGCAGGCGCAGCGCCCCGTAGAGCGAGGTGGTCTTGCCCGATCCGGTCGGGCCGGTGACGAGCAGGATGCCGTTCGGTTCGGCGAGCGCGCCGCGCAGCAGCGCGTACATGCCGGCATCCATGCCCAGCGCATCGAGATCGATGCCGGCATTGTCCTTGTCGAGGATGCGCAACACGACGCGTTCGCCGGCGCGGCTCGGCAGCGTCGAGACGCGCACGTCGAGCAGCTTGCCGCCCAGCGTCAGCCCCATGCGACCATCCTGCGGCACGCGCCGCTCGGCGATGTCGAGCCGCGCCATGACCTTGATGCGGCTGACGACGACCGGGGCGACGTGCGGCGGCATGCGCAGCGTTTCGCGGAGCACGCCGTCGATACGCATGCGGACGATCAGGCCGGTCTCGTACGGCTCGATATGGATGTCGGACACGCCGTTGCGCGCGGCATCGGCGATGATGCCGTTGATGAGGCGGATCGCGGGCGCATCGTCGGCGGTGTCGAGCAGGTCCTCGGCCGTCGGCAGCCCTTCGGCGAGGCTGTCGAGCTCGTCACCCATGCCGACCGCGGCGAGCGCGTTCGCCTGCCCGTCCATCGCGTAATTGTCGGACAGCAGGCGGTCGAATGCCGGTGCCTCGACCAACGTGATGTCGAACGGGCGGGCGAGATAGCGGCGGATCTCCAGCAACGCCTTGGGGTCCGCGCCGGCGCGTATCGCGACCGTCAGGTGGGTGTCGGTGTCGGTATGCTGCACCACCACGCCATATTTGCGCGCGAAGGCATAGGGGATGGCGAGCATCGGCAACGGTTCTGGGGCGACCGGGGTGACCGGCACGTCAACCAGTAGAGTTTCGGTGTCGTTGTCGGAACCTTGACGGATGATCATCGTCCTGCCCCTCCAATGCCCGTTATTGCCGTGGCCCGCCGTGGATGTGCCCGGCGATGATCCCACGAATGCGCGCCCTCACCTTCCGTCATTCCCGCGCAGGCGGGAATCCATACGCGCAGGTGTTGCGATGCAGCCGGGACGTTCGCTCGTCTGGATCCCCGCCTGCGCGGGGATGACGATGTTCGAGAAACGTGGACGCACACCGCCTTCGTCATCCCGGCGAACGCCGGGACCCATGGTTGCGGGACGCAGGGGAAACGCGCCGACGCCGACATCGCCGAGTCCATGGGTCCCGGCGTGCGCCGGGATGACGGGGCGAGGCGCGCTATCACCGGTCCCTCGGGCGAATGACCTTCGTCGTGTTGGTCTGGATCGGCACGCCGACGCGCGGGTCCTCGATGTTGCCGGGGATCGGTGCGGACGGGATCGGCGGGGCGGCGCCCATATAGTCGCGGACCAGCTGGTCGATCGACGGTTCCTCGTTGGGCGATTGCAGCCCCTGTTGCAGGCGGAGGTAGCCGTAGCGCTGCTCCGCCAGCTTGCGGCTGTCGTCGGCGCTGCGCAGGATCGTCGGCCGGATGAAGATCATCAGATTGGTCTTGTTACGCGATTTCGCCTTCGACTTGAACAGGTTGCCGAGCAACGGAATGTCGCCGAGCAGCGGGATCTTCTCGATCGTGCGGCGTTCCTCGTCGCTCAGCAGGCCGCCCATCACCGCGATCTGGCCTTCATCGACGGTCAACGTCGTCTCGATCTCGCGCTTGTTGAGGATGAGGTCGCTGTTGTCGCTCGACACCGGCCCGGCGATCGAGCTGACCTCGAGGCGCAGGTTGAGCTTCACGGTGCCGGACGAATTGACCTGCGGCCGTGCGGTCAGCTCGATGCCGACATTCTCGCGCTGGGTGGTGCGGAAGGTGTTGTTGAAGTCGTTCGACAGTGCCTGTCCGGTGGTGATCGGGATTTCCTGCCCGACCAGGCTGTGCGCCTCCTGATTGTCGAGCGTCACCAGATGCGGGACCTGGAGCAGGTTGGACGTCGTGTCGCTCTTCACCGCGTTGATGATCGCGCCGAAGATGACGTCGCCGATCTTGCCGCCGAACCCGCCGAACCCGCCCGACGAGCCGATGATCGAGCTGATTGCCGACTGGGTCAGCTGGTCGGAGGCATTGTTGGTGGTGACCGTGGTGGTGACGCCGTTGGCGATCGTCGTCGTGGTGTTGCGGCCGAGTTCGCGCGCACCGATGGCGCCGGCGATCTGCAGGATGTTGGGCGCACTGTTCGAGAAGGTCGACGCCGCAAAGGCGCCGCCCGACGGATTGGCGAGGATGAACTGCGCGCCGAGGCGGTTGACGGTCGCGTCGGAGACTTCGGCGACGATCCCCTCGATCAGCACCTGTTCGCGGCGGGTGTCGAGCTGGCGGACGACGTCGGACAATTGCCGCTGGATATCGGCGGGCGCGGCGATGACGATCGCGTTCGCGCCCTGGAAGCGGGTGACGACCGCGGCGGTGCGCCCGCCCTGCGTGGTGATCGCGGGCTGGCCGCTGCCGTTGCTGCCGGCGGCGCTCGCGACGGGCGCCTGCGTCACGGTGCGTTGCTGGACCGCGCTGTTGGTGTTGTTGCCGCTGCTGCCACCGAAACCGCTCTGCGAACGCGACAATTGCGTTTCCTGCACCGCGTCCGGCTGTTGCCCGACCAGCTGCTGGAGCACGGGCAGCAATTGCGCCGCGTCGGCGTTCTCGAGGAAGACGACGCGGATTTCGGTGCCGTTCTTCGCCTTCTGGTCGAGATCCTGCGCGACCGCGACGAGGCGTGCGACGCCGCTGGCATCGCCGCGGATGATGACCGAATTGCTGCTGTCCACCGCCGTGACGGTGGTGCCGACGCCGCCCGCGGCGCCGCCGCCCTGCCCGCCCGGCGCGCCGGTGGAGAGGCCTTGCAACGCCGCCGCGATCTCCTTGGCGCTGGCGTTCTTCAGCGCGACGACGCGGGTCGCGGCATTGTCGCTGTCGACGCGGCGCAGGACTTCGCGGATGCGGCGGATGTTGTCGGCGAAATCGACGATGACGAGCGCGTTGGAACCGCGATTGGCGCTGACCGACCCTTGCGCGCTGACCAGCGGGCGCACCGTCTCGATCGCCTGCGTCGCGTCGATCGCGCGCAGGCGGACGATTTCGGTGACGAAGCTGTTGCGGCTGGCGCCCGCCGCGCCGATGCGGCTCGGCTGCGAGGCGGCATTGTCGATCGGCTGGATGCGGAAGGCACCGTTGCCGGTGGGCACCGCGACCAGGCCGTTGGCGCGCATCGTCGACAGGAACGCCTCGAAATATTCGCTGCGGCTGAGCGGCCGGTCGGTGACCACGGTCACCTTCCCCTGCACGCGCGAATCGATGATGAAGGTGCGGCCCGTCACCCGCGCGGCATCGGCAATGAAGGCGCGGATGTCGGCGTCGCGGACGTTAAGCGTGGTCTGCGCGATGGCCTGCGCCGGCAGCAGGAGTGCCGCGGTCGAGAGCAGCAGGGCGGAGGCAAGCGTCTTCATGGTTGGGCTGCGATCGTGATGGCGAGCGCCAGCGTCTGCGTGCCGCGCTCTACGGTGATGGGAATGCTGCCGCCGCCGGCGAAATCGGCGGTGACGCGGTCGAGGTCCTGTGGGCCGGTGACGGGACGGCCACCGATCGCGGTGACGACGTCGCCTTCGCGCAGGCCGGCGGTGCGGAACAGGTTGCCGGACCCCTGCGGGCGGACGACGAGGCCGGAAACCCGGCCGCCGTCGATACGCGGGATGAAGCCGATTTCATTGCGGATCTGATTGGCGGCGATCGGTGCCGGCGCGGGCTGGCCAGCAACGGGCGGCGCGCCCGGGGCGGGTACCGGCGCCTGTCCCGCGGCCGGCGCGTCCGATTGTACGAGGAACAGGTCCTCGGCGGTGCCGCCGCGGTCGATGGTGATATGGTCGAAGGCGACCGCCTTCAGCCGGACGCCGGGCTGGATCTCTTCGCCGACCGCGACGCTTTTCTGCACATTGTCCGCGCCTGCGACGATGGCGGAACCGCGACCCGATGCCTCGTCGACGCGGATGCCGAACAGCGTCAGTTGCAGCGAGGTCACCGTCGCCGGCCCCTGTTGCACGCCGCCGAGGCGGAAGAACGGATCGAACCCGGCAAGCACGTCATAGGGCCGGCCCGGCACGCCGACCTCCGCCGGGCGCCAGTCGCCGAGCGGAGACACCGGGGTGACGAGCGTCCACAACAGGCGCGCCGATTGCGTCGCCAACCCTGCGATCAGGATCAGTTCGGCCAGCGAATAGACGTTCACGACGGGCAGGCGGCGCAGGATACGCCGCGTGCGCGCGTCGATGTTCAAGCGCATGTATCAGTCCCGTCCCGCACCTTCGCGCCTACGCATGCCATGTTACGCCTTTGCGTCAAAGTGCAGAGATGAACTTACTCATGGCGCACATCTTCCCTTCCCCGACACGGCGGCGGTAGGATGGCGGCCATGGATACACCCCCTTCCCCCGGCAGCGGCCTGGAGGCCGGACCGATCGTCGCCCATCTGCTGGCGCAACCCGGCGTACAGAAGGTGCCGAGCCCGAAGCTCGACCTGTTCCTGGCGCGCGGCTTCATCGGGCCGGAGCTGTGCGCGGCCCTGATCGAGCGGATCGATGCGGTGCGACGCCCCTCGACGATCGCCGATCCCAATGGCGATGCCGCGTTTCGGACCAGCGAGACGGGCGACCTGTTCGCGGGCGACCCGGTGGTGCAGGCGGTGGAGCGCCGCCTGGCGATGTTCACCGGCCTCGACCCCGTGCATGGCGAACCGTTGCAGGGCCAGCGTTACGCGGTCGGCCAGGAGTTCAAGGGCCACACCGACTATTTCGAACCGCAGGGGGCGGACTATGCGAAATATTGTTCTGTGGCGGGTAACCGGACGTGGACCGTCATGGTCTATCTCAACGAACCCCAGGCCGGCGGCGCGACGCGGTTCAAGGCGATCGACAAGATCGTCCAGCCCGAAACGGGCAAGATGGTCGCGTGGAACAACCGGCGTGCCGATGGATCGCCGAACCCGGCGACGCTGCATCAGGGGATGAAGGTGCGCGCCGGCACGAAGTACGTCATCACGAAATGGTACCGCGAGCTGCCCTGGGGCTGATCCTGCCCAACGTGAAAGGGGGTTTCCACCCGCGATACAGGCGTGCCCCCCCCTTTCGTTACCACTGACGCGGAGCCCCGCCCCGCACCGGGGGGGGCATGACGCCTAGAAGGTCGCGCTGACGCCCAGGCTGAAGACCCGGCCGAGGTTGTACTTGTTGATGAACACCTCGTTCCCGTTCGGGAAGGTTTGGCTCTCGCGATACTTCGTGCGCGTCAGGTTGCGCGCCTCGGCCTTGATCTCGAACTTGCCCCCCATCAGCTCGACGCCCTGCCGCGCGACGAAATCAACGCGGATGCCGGGATGTTCGATGATGTCCGGCTGGAAGCCGACGCCCGACAGGTTGGCAGGCCCGCGATTGGTGATGCGATCGCTGGCATAGTTGAACAGGAAGGTCATCTGCGACAGTGTTGCGCTGTCCTCCAGACCGACCTGCACGTTGACCAGATGATCCGACTGGCCGGTCAGCGGCGCGCCGTCACGGAACTGGAAGCTGGCCGGACCGAAGCCCGCGTCGCATCGGCCGAGCTTCTGGCCGAGGACGTTGGGTACGCACGACCCGTCCGCGGTGATCGAGGATTTGGTGTAGGTATAGTTGGTGATCAACACCGCCCGCCGCGTCGCGAAGAAGTCGCCGCCGAACACGTCCGCAAGCGGGAAATACTTCTGCAATTCGACTTCGCCGCCGTACAACGTCGCTTTGGGCAAATAGCTGAAACCGGTCTGCAACCGGTCGTCCGACCCGGTGTAGAAGCCGACCTGTTCGATCGGATGGTCGATCCGCTTGTAGAAGCCCGCCAGCGTAAAGCGCTGGTCCCGCTTGAAGAACCATTCGTACCGCGCCTCGAGATTGTACAGTTCGGAATCGCGGAGATTGGGGTTGCCGTAGAACAGGCGGTCCGAATCGGGATCGCGGAACAGCTGCGGCGCGAGCTCGCGAAACTGCGGGCGCGAGATCGTCTTGGCGGCGCTGGCGCGCAATTGCATGTCCGCCGCGAAATTCCAGGTCAGCGTCGCCGCCGGCAGGAAATAATCGTTCTTGAGGCGGGTCGTCGCGGTCAATGCCGGGGTGACGCGCTCGTCGCCGGTTTCGTAGCGGACGCCGATGACCGCGCGCAGGCCGTCGAACGCCTCCGCCTCGGCCTGGACGTAGCCCGCATGAACGTCGAGGGACGCATCATAGGCATAGGCGCCGAGCTGCGTGCTGAACTGCAGCTGCAACGTACAGGGGTTGAGGTTCGCCGTTTGCGGGCAGGCGTTGTTGATGACATCCGGGCTCAGCAGATAGTCCGGGCGATAGAGATTGTAGGGAAATTGCGGGGCGGTGCCGCCGCCGTTCGACGTCTGGTAATTGAACTGCAGACGCTGCGACGTGCGATCGGTGCCCTGGTAGAAATAGCCCGCCGACAGCGTGATCGGTCGATCGCCATCGATCCTGTACGAGGTATCGGCCTGTCCGGTCCACAGATCCTCGTTGAGCTCGCTGAAGATGATTGAGGCGAACGGCGAGAAGCGCTGCGTCACCTGATAGGCGCCATTGCACTGGAAGCCGTCAGCCTGGTTGCCGCCGTCGTTGACGATCGGAAGACCGTTGGTGGTCTGCGTCGCGCAAAGATAGTCGAACTGGCGTTCGTACGGGGCGTTGCGCTTGGAATTGGCGTAGGCTCCGCGCACGTCGAGCTTCAGGGCGTCGGTCACTTTGAACTCGCCGACCAGCTGGCTCTCGAACAGCTGACGTTCGAACCAGTTGGTGTTCTGCTGGAAGCGCAGGCCGCTGGCGTTGTTGTACAATGTCGCCGCGGACCCGCGGGCCTGCTTCAGCGTGTCGTGGATGTAGACGTTGGTCCAGCGGACGGTGTTCTCGCCGAACTCCAGCCCGAGGCCGATCAGCGCATTGGCGACGATGCGATTGTCGGTCAGCAGCGTGCGGAAGTCGTTGCGCAGCGTGCCGTCGGTCGACACCGTATCCTGTTGCGTCGACAAGCGGGTCCGGAACGTGTTGCTCACGCTGACCGAGGAGATCACTCCGAGCCGGGACGAACCGATGTCGTAGACCGAACCGCCGCTGATCTCGGCCGACCAGTTCGCCGGCAATTGATTGTTGCGCTGCATGAGCGTGGTCGAGGCGTTCGACAGCTGGGCGACCTGCGCCGCCGGGATGATGCCCGATCCCGTCACCGCGTTTTTGATGAACGCCGGCACCTTGCGCGTGCCGTCGTCGAAGCCGAGCCAGTCGGCATCGCCGCCATGATAGGTATAACCCAATTCGCTGGTCGTCGCATCGTCGGCCGCGATGCTGCCGCCGATCGAGACGAAATTCTTGTCGGGAATCGCCTTGGTCGTCAGGTTGATGACGCCGCCGCCGAATTCGCCGGGATAGTTCACCGAATAGGTCTTCTGGACCAGCGCCGATCCGACGATCGTGGTTGGGAAGATGTCGAGCGGCACCGAACGGCGCAGCGGTTCGGGCGACGGCAGCGGCGACCCGTTGAGCAGCGACGACGAATAGCGATCGCCGAGGCCGCGGACGTAGACGAAGCCGCCGCCGACCACCGACAGGCCGGTGACGCGGGTCAGCGCACCGGCGATGTCGCCCTCGCCGGTGCGGGCGATATCGGCGCTCGACAGCACCGAGACGATCTGTGCGGTGGCACGTACGGTGTTGGGGATGTTGCGGCCGACGACGACGATATCCTGTCCGGTGTCGGTCGCGCCGGGCGCGGACACTTCGACCGGCTCGTCGACGGGTGCCTGCTGGTCGGTCGCGGTCGGTACGCTCGCTTGCGGATCGGCGGTGCCGCTGGGGCTCGACGTCGCGGGAGTGGAGGTCTGCGCGGGCGGCGGCGTCGCCGCGCCCGGCGAACCAGTGCCGCCGGAGGTCTGGGCGAGCACGCCCGGCGCCACCAGCATGGAGGATATCAACAAGAGGGTAGCGAAGGCGGGCCGCTGCTGCATGACCGTGTTCCCGGATCAGAAGGCTTTATACAGGTGACCGGGGCGGCGCTGCCGCCGCCCCGGAACCGATGCTGTGAGAGGGGGCTGGCCGCCCCCCGTCATCAGCGGCCCTGGCAGGCGAAGTAGACCGAGTTGAACGACGGCGGTCCGAATTCCTGCGGACCGCCATTGATGGTCGGACCGGCGCCGGCAGGGCGGATGGTCGAGCGGCCACCGTCGTCGACGCCGGCGACGAGGTTGATGCAGGCGACGCCCGCCGGCGTCTTCACCACCCCGTTGACGAAGCGCATGTCGGAACCGCCGCGCTGGCGGATCGCCGCGGGGGCGTTCGCTGTCTGGATGAAGGTGAAGTTGGCGAAGGTCGAGAAGGTGCGCGGCAGCAGATCCTCGGCGTTGTTCGAGTCGATCTCGGTAGAGAAGGAGTCGTTGGTCGCCCCGCCGGCCTTTTGCGCGGCGATGATGAACTGCATGAAGCCGCGATAGCCGTTGTCGATGTCGAAGCCGTCGTCGTCTGCCCCGGTGACCGCGAAATACCTGATGTTGGTGGTGCCGCCAAAGATCTCGATGCCGTCGTCGGCCGAATTGTGGCTCTGGACGTGATCAATCGTCGTTCCCGACCCGGTGCCGCCCAGCGTCAGGCCCTGCAGTTCGTTGCCGTCGGCCAGCGCCACGCCGGTGTAGCGGATCTGGGCGTAGGACAAGGTGCCGCTGTTGTCGGCGGCGCTGGGGCCGCCATAGGGGCGCGCGTTGTTGGTCCCTTCGATGTTGAGCTGGCAGGTCGTGCTGGTGCCGCCGGCGTTGTTCGGGCCGGTGTTGGGCGCGCAGACCGCGGTGGGCGCGCGACCGAGGATGATAAGGCCGCCCCACTGGCCCTGCGTCGCGTCACCGACATTGCCGGAGGTGAGGTTCTGCTGCGAGGTGAAGATGATCGGCTCGTTCACGTTGCCGACTGCATTGATGCGCGAGCCGCGGTTGATGATGATGAGGTCGGTCGTCGCTTCCGAACTGTCGGCGGCAAGCGTGACACCGGCCGCGATCGTCAGGGTGACACCCGAATCCGCGCCGGTCGTGCCGACGTCGTTGCCGACCACGGTTTCGCCCCGGAAACGGTAGACGACACCCTGGATCCGCGGCAGCGTCAGGCTGGACGTGATGAGCTGCGGCAGGCGGCACACGCGGAAGGTCTGGACGAGGCCGTCGTCGGTCGTGCCGGTCGGGCAGGCCGCGGTCGCACCGCCGTTGCCGATCGCGGGCACCGCGGCGCAGGCGAGCGAGGCGCCGCCGAAGTTCGCCGAGGTGGAATTGCACGTCCAGCCCTGGAAGGCATTGTCGTTCGGCCCGTTCAGCGCACCGACGTAGTTCGTGGGGGTGAAAAAGGTATTGATCGACGCCGGATTGCTGGCCGTCGTCAGCGACGCGGCTGCGACCGGATAGACGCCGTTGAGCGTCGCGCCGGTGCCGCTGACATTGTTGTTGGTGCCGGCGTTGACAATCGCGAGCTGTTCGTCGGCGGTGATCGAGATGTTGTTGACGCTGGTGACGGCGGCGAACTGCGCGGCGGTGATCGCGCTCGGCGTCGGCGTCGGCGCGGTCGGCGTCGGGGTGGCGATCGGCTGCACGATGGTGACGCTGCCGGCGCCTGGCGAAGCGACGTTGTCGGCGCCGCCGCAACCGCTCAGCGCGAGGCAAGCCGTTGAGGCCATGAGGATTGTGCCGATGCGCATGTTGCTCGCCATGTCGAAAGCTCCCGGTCGAATAATCATTGTTGACGTCGGGCATCGCTACCCGCGACCGGCCAAGGCTCCCCCTCTGCCGATCCCTGACGTCGCCGTTAGGAGCGCCGCATGACTCCTGCGTGAGGATTTCGAGACGGTATCGTTACGTGCATGAGGCGATTTTGTGACACGCCCGCCGGATGCGCGGCATGCTGGGTGCGCCAGGCACGAAAAAGGGCGCCTCCCCGACGGGAAGCGCCCTCACCTGTGGCCAGCAAGCCTGCGGCGATTACTTTTCGCCGTTGTCCTTTACGCCAACGACCGGAACCGACACCGTTTCCTTTTCGGTCTTCACCTTGGGGACTTCCACGGTGGTGTCCTTGGTTCCGACGACGACCTTCTTGGAATCGAGATCGACCTTGGGCAGCTCGCCGCCCTTGGCGCTGATGTCCACGTCGGGCAGCGCGCCCTTCTTGACATCGGCGCTCCAGAAGCCGGTGAGGAACAGCAGCGCGACGATGACGACGGCGATGATCGCCACGATGCCGAGGATGCGGCCGGCACCGCCGCGGCGTTCGACGATCACGCGGTCGCCGTTCCGATCGGTCGTATATTCCACCATGTCACTCTCCCTGCATGCGTTTCGTGACAGGTTCAATTCCGCTGGCAACCGATTGTTCCCGTTGCGAAACGACCAATGCGGACATGAACACGGACCACCCGCGCCGGCGTCATCGTCGGCGACGGACTGTCCCGGGCGGGTGACGGGGTGGAACGCCATCCTGCCGCGGCAACAGCTAGGGTCCAAGAACCAGAAAGCCCGCCGGTCATGCGACCTGGCGGGCTGTCATGGTGGGCGCGACAGGGATTGAACCTGTGACCCCACCCGTGTGAAGGGTGTGCTCTACCGCTGAGCTACGCGCCCCCGAACCGTGGCCGAAACCGTCGGGAAGCGGGCCTTTACGGGGCCGCGCTTCGCCTGTCCAGCCCGGATGCGGGTGTTAGTTCACCGAATCCTTCAGGCCCTTGCCGGCCTTGAATTTCGGCTGGGACGATGCCTTGATCGTCATCGGCTCGCCGGTGCGCGGGTTGCGACCGGTCGATGCCTTGCGCTTCGATACCGAAAAGGTGCCGAACCCGACCAGGCGGACCTCGTCGCCCTTCTTCAGGCTGGCTGAGATCGCGTCGAACACCGCCTCCACCGCCTTGATCGCATCGCCCTTGGCGAGACCCGAGGTGTCTGCGACAGTCGCGATAAGCTCTTGCTTGTTCATGGAATTACTGCCCCCTTCGTATACTTTAGAAGAATCGTTACCAAGCCAGAACGGCGAGTAAGGCTGTCCTGACCGGCGGAGTCAATGGATACCGCCGCGCCATCGCAGGCACGGCGGTTCCAAATCGTTAACGGTGCGATCCTAAAGTCGGTCGATCAGTGATGCAACTCGCCACCGGCCGGGGCGACGCCCGCGGGCGGCAGGGCGGCGAGTTCGTCGGCATCGGTCCAGTCGATCGCCTCCAGCGGTTCGGTCAGCGCCAGCCTCAGCACCTCGTCGACATGAGAGACCGGGATGATCGCCAGCCCGTCCTTGATGTTCTGCGGGATGTCGGCGAGGTCCTTCTCGTTCTCCTGCGGGATCAGCACGGTGGTGATGCCGCCACGCAGCGCCGCCAGCAGCTTTTCCTTCAGGCCGCCGATCGGCAGCACGCGGCCGCGCAGCGTCACCTCGCCGGTCATCGCAACGTCCTTCTTCACCGACACGCCGGTCAGCGTCGACACGATCGAGACGACCAGGCCGATTCCCGCCGACGGACCATCCTTCGGCACCGCGCCCTCGGGCAGATGGATGTGGATGTCCTTACGGTGGAACAGCGACGGCTTGATGCCGTAGCTGGGCGAGCGCGCCTGCACGAAGCTGAAGGCGGCCTGCACCGATTCCTTCATCACGTCGCCCAGCTTGCCGGTGGTCTTCACCGCGCCCTTGCCCGGCACCGTCACGCTCTCGATCGTCAGCAATTCGCCGCCGACCTCGGTCCAGGCAAGGCCGGTGACCGCGCCGATCTGATGCTCGGTTTCGCCCAGGCCGTGGCGATACTTCTGCACGCCTGCGAATTCGTGGAGGTTGTCCGGCGTGATCGTCACGCTCGTCACCTTGCCCTCCAGGATCTGGCGCAGCGACTTGCGGGCCAGCTTGGCGATCTCGCGCTCCAGCGTGCGCACGCCCGCCTCGCGCGTGTACTTCTGGATCAGCGCGCGCAGGCCCTCGTCGGTCAGCGTGAACTCACCGGCCTTGAGGCCATGCGCCTCGATCTGCTTCTCGATCAGGTGGCCCTTGGCGATCTCGACCTTCTCGTCCTCGGTATAGCCCTCGAGCCGGATGATCTCCATCCGGTCGAGCAGCGGCTGCGGCAGGTTCAGCGTGTTGGCGGTGCAGACGAACATCACGTCGCTGAGGTCGATGTCGATCTCGAGGTAATGGTCGTTGAACTTGCCGTTCTGTTCGGGGTCGAGGACCTCGAGCAGCGCCGAGGCCGGGTCACCGCGGAAATCCTGGCCGAGCTTGTCGATCTCGTCGAGCAGGAACAGCGGGTTGCTGGTTCCCGCCTTCTTGAGGTTGGTGACGATCTTGCCCGGCAGCGAGCCGATATAGGTGCGGCGGTGGCCGCGGATCTCGGCCTCGTCGCGCACGCCGCCCAGCGACTGGCGGATGAATTCGCGCCCCGTCGCCTTGGCGATGCTCTTGCCCAGCGAGGTCTTGCCGACGCCGGGCGGGCCGACGAGGCACAGGATCGGGCCCTTGAGCTTGTTGGTGCGCGCCTGCACGCCGAGATATTCGACGATCCGGTCCTTCACCTTTTCCAGCGCGTAATGATCCTCGTCCAGCACCGCCTGCGCTGCGGCGATGTCCTTCTTGATTTTGGACTTCTTGCCCCATGGCAGGCCGAGCAGCACGTCGAGATAGTTGCGCACCACCGTCGCCTCGGCGCTCATCGGCGCCATCGTCTTCAGCTTCTTCAGCTCCGACGTCGCCTTGGTCCGCGCCTCCTTGCTGAGCTTCAGCGTGGCGATCTTCTGCGTCAGCTCGGCGATCTCGTCGCCATCGCTCTCGTCGTCGCTGTTGCCCAGCTCACGCTGGATCGCTTTCAGCTGCTCGTTGAGGTAATATTCGCGCTGCGTCTTCTCCATCTGGCGCTTGACGCGGCTCTTGATCTTCTTCTCGACGTGCAGGACGCCGAGTTCGCCCTCCATCAGCGCATAGGCCATCTCGAGCCGCTTGACGGGATCGGGCTCGACCAGCAGCGCCTGCTTGTCGGCGACCTTCACCTGGACGTTCGCCATGATCGCATCGGACAGCTTGGCGGCGTCGACCAGTTCGGACAGCTGCACCGCGGTTTCCGCCGGCAGCTTCTTGTTGAGCTTGGCATAGGCCTCGAACTGCTCGACGGTCGAACGCATCAGCGCCTCGACCTCGATCCCCTCGGCCTCGCGCTCCTCCATCATCTCGACGGTGGACTGCAGATAATCGCCGCCCTCGGTCAATTCACCCAGCCGGCCGCGCGCCTTGCCCTCGACCAGCACGCGCACGGTGCCGTCGGGCAGCTTGAGCAGCTGGAGCACGGCGGCGGTGACACCGACCTCGTAAAGGTCCTCGCGGCTGGGATCGTCCTCGGCAGGGTCGAGCTGCGCGACCAGGAATATCTCCTTGTCGGCGCCCATCGCCGCTTCCAGCGCGGCGACCGATTTGTCGCGTCCGACGAACAGCGGCACGATCATGTGCGGGAAGACGACGATATCGCGCAGCGGCAGAACGGGGAAAATGGTCATGGATACTCCGGTGCCGCTTCGAACGGGGCGGCTTTGGTACACTATATGGGGATCGGCCGGCATCCATCAATCGTCACGGCTGCGGTACGGCGGGTCTTGTCATCGGCGGGGCGAGCGTCGAAACCCCCTTCGTCCAACCGGGAGTACAGAATGTCGCTTCGCCTGCCGTTCGCCGCCTTGCTGCTGCTGTCGACGAGCGCCATCGCCGCCGAACCGGGCAAGCCGCCGCTCAGCGCGCAGACCGCGGCATCGGGCGGCCCGCTCGACCCGGCGCAGAAGCGGCTGACGTTCGACACCGCCGACCTGCAGATCGAGGTGGATGCCGAGCGGGAGGTCATCAACGCCACCGCCACGCTTGCCTTCACGGTGCTGGAAAAGACCGACAGGATCGTCGTCGATCTCGACAGGAACTATACCGTGACCGCGGTGACGGTCGATGGCGTCGATCCGGCGAGCTTCGCCAACCCGGAAGGCCGGATGACGATCAAACTGCTGAAAAAGCTGCCGAAGGACGCCAAGCCCGTCGTCAAGATCACCTATGGCGGGCGCCCGCACACCGCGGTGCGAGCGCCATGGGACGGCGGCTTCGTCTGGGCGAAGACGCCGGAGGGCCAGCCCTGGATCGCGACCGCGGTACAGAATGAGGGTTGCGACCTGTTCTGGCCGTGCATCGACTATCCGACCTACGAACCGCAGAAGGTGACGCTGCACATCACCGTGCCGAAGGGGCTGAAGGCGCCGTCGAACGGCAAGCTGCTGGGCGTCGACCAGATCGACGACGGCCGGACGACGTGGAACTGGGAAGTCGCGCATCCCAACCCTTATTCGATCGCCCTCAACGTCGGGCCGTACGAAGAGCTGAACGGCAGCTACAAGAGCAAGTACGGCAACGACATACCGATGTTCTATTGGTACCTGCCCGGCGAGAAACCCAAGGCGGAAAAGCTGTTCGCCGAATTCGCCCCGGTACTCGACTTCTACGAAAGCACCGTCGGCCCCTACCCCTTCGCCAGCGAGAAGGTCGGCGTGGTCGAGACCCCGCACCTGGGCATGGAGCACCAGACGATCAACGCCTATGGCAACAAATACGCCAAGGCGCCGGAGGGGTTCGACTGGCTGTTCCAGCACGAATTCGGCCACGAATGGTTCGCCAACCAGATGACCGCGCCCAATTGGGACGATTTCTGGCTGCACGAGGGATTCACCGAATATATGCAGCCGCTCTACGGCCGCTGGCGTGAGGGCGATGCCCGCTACGCGGCGATGATGCTGGATATGCGGACCAAGATCGTCGCCCAGTCGGCGCTGGTCACCGGCAAGCCGCAGACCGCCGACGAGGTGTACAAGAAGTCGCCGGGGCGCGGCGGCGATATCTATTACAAGGGCGCCTGGGTCCTCCACACGCTGCGCAACGCGATCGGCGATGCAGCCTTTCGCGACATCCTGCGGCTGACCGTCTACGGCCGTACCGATCCCGCACCGGGTAATTTCCAGCCGCTGTTCCGCACCACGCCCGAATTCATCGCCTATGTGAAGCAGGTGACGGGGCAGGACTGGCAGTGGTTCTTCGACGTCTATCTCTACCAGGCGGCGCTGCCCAGGCTGGTGGTCAACCGCAACGCGACCCAGCTGACGCTGAAATGGGTGACGCCGACGCCAAAGCCCTTTCCGCTGCCGGTCGAGGTGGCGGTGGACGATGTCGTGCAGAAGGTCGCGATGACCGGCGGCATCGCCACGATCACCGTGCCGGAGGGCGCGCATATCGTGGTCGATCCGATGGCGCGCATCTTGAAGCAGGACGACGCGGTTGATGCCTTCCAGGCGTGGAAGGCCGAACAGAAGCCGGCGAAATGACGGGCGGGCATAGCCACAACGCCACCCCAGCCGCCCCCGTCACCCCGGAACCAGTCCGGGGTGACGAACGCATCGGAATGACGACACCACTCTGGAGGAGCGTGACCGCATGACCCCCTGGTTCGCCCGCGGCGCCGAGATGGCGGCGATCTTCATGGTCGGCGATGGGCTGATCGGCCTCGCCCAGCCACGCCGGCACGTCGACCTGTGGAAACGCGATGCGCTCGGCACCGAGGCGGTGGTGGCGCCGTTCGTGGATCGGCCGGGACGGCGGCGGCTATATGCGGTGGCGCAGATCGCCGCCGGACTGTGGCTCGCCAGCCGGCAGCGGGCGCGATGAGCGGGGCCGCCGGCCTGCCGGGCATCGCGGCACTCGCCACCGGTCTGCTGCTGTTCGCCATCGCCCTGGTCGCGGCACGCTGGCGCCGCCCGCGTGAGGTCGCCGCCAGGCGCGATGCGATGTCGACGAACGGGATCGCGCTGCAAGGAGCGGCGGTCTTCACGGTGATGTGGGGACAGGTCCGGGTGACGCTCGATCCGCTCGGCACCGCGGCGATCGGCGCAGCGATCGTCACCGCCCTGCTGTTTGCCGTCGCGCTGGCGCTGTTCCTCTGGTCTACCGCAGCGATGGGGCACAACTGGAGCCTCGTCGCACGGGTCCGCAGCGACCATCAGCTGGTGACGCGCGGACCGTTCGCGCACATCCGGCACCCGATCTACACCGCACTGGCGCTGGTGGTCGTCGCCGCCGCCGTGGCGACCGGGCGGCTGCCGCGGCTGCTGATCGCGCTGCCCCTCTACGGGCTGGGAACGTGGCTGCGCGTGCGCATCGAAGAGCGACTGCTGCACGCGGCGTTCGGCGTGGCGTACGAGGATTATGCCGGACGGGTGAAACGCTTTCTGCCCAGCGTGTTTTGACCGGTCGTCACGATCCCGACCGCTGACGTCCTTCCCCGAAGGATGCGCCGACGAACCGGCCGCACGCTCACGGAATGACCGTGGTGAACAGATATGCGGCGAATATCACCAGGTGGACGACACCTTGCAGCACCGTCGTCCGCCCGGTGCCGAGCGAGATCGTCGTGACGAACAACGACAGCGCGAGCAGGGTCATGCCCTTCGCCCCGATCCCCAGCGCCAGCGGCAGGCCGAGCATCAGGCTGACGATCGCCACCGCCGGAATGGTCAGTCCGATCGTCGCCAGTGCCGATCCGAGCGCGAGGTTGAGGCTGGTCTGCAATCGGTCGCGCCGCGCCGCGTTATAGGCCGCGAGGCTTTCGGGTGCGAGCACGAGCGCGGCGATCACCACACCGACGATCGCCAGCGGCAGGCCGGCGGCGAGGATCGCCTCCTCGACCCGGACCGACAGGCCCTTGGCGAGCATCACGACGACGACCAGCGCGACGAGCAGGATGCCGAACGATGTCCACGCGGTCCGGTCGCTCGGCGGGGCGGCATGCGCTTCCGGCTCGACGTCGCCCGCCGGCAGGAAGTAATCGCGGTGACGCACCGTCTGCACCAGCACGAACGTGCCGTAGAGGACGAGGCTGACGACCGCGACGAAGATCAGCTGTGATGGCGCATAGGTCGACCCCGCCCCGCTGGTCGTGTAATTGGGCAGGATCAGCGCCAGCACGACCAGCGCCGCCAACGTCGCCAGCGCGGCGCTGATCCCGCGCAACGTGAAACGCTGTTCGCCGTGCTTCAGCCCGCCGGTCAGCAGGCACACGCCGATGATAAAGTTGAGGATGATCATGATCGCGGCGAACACGGTGTCGCGCGCCAGCGCCGCGACGTCGCCCGATCCGGACAGCATCAGCGAGACGATCAGCGACACCTCGATCACCGTCACCGCGACGGCCAGCACCAGCGTCCCGAACGGTTCGCCGACACGGTGCGCGACGACCTCCGCGTGATGGACGGCGGCGACGACCGATCCAATCAGGATCAGCGCGGCGACGATCGTCCCGATCGTCCCCATCGCATAGACCGACAGCAACACCGCAGGGATCCCCAGCGCCGGGAACAGAATCGTCCACGGCGGCAGGCCGAACCAGCCCTTTGCCGGTCGATCGGCGGTCATGTCGTCGTGCGCGGCTGCGGCCATGTCGGTCCCCCGGATGTCGTTACGCAAGGCCAATGCTTGCGTCGGCGGAAAGGTCCGCGGCGGGCGGGACCTGGCCCCCGCGGTTTACCTTTCGTCACATAGCGGCGCGTGATCGCAACGGCTCGCAAGGCCCGATCGATCGCGATGAAAGGCCGGCTCAGGCCGGCTTTATCCGCAGCAACGCCAGACCGAACACGATGAAGATGCCGCCCGTGATGCGATCGAACGTACGCCGCAGCGTCGGCCGGACGAGATATCGGGACAGCGACCGGCCGCCGATGGCGTAGATCGCATACCAGATGCTCTCGACGACCGCGAACGTCGCGACCAGGATCGCGAACTGCGGGGCCTGCGGCATGTCGCGATCGACGAATTGCGGCAGGAACGCCGCGGCGAACAGGATCAGCTTGGGGTTGCTGACGCTGATCAGGAAACCGCTGCGGAACAATTGCGCCGGCGTCAGTGCGGCAAAGCGGCTCGGCGCCGGCATCTCGCCGCCATCGACCGCGGCGCCGCCATGGCGCCAGGCCTTGATCCCGAGGTACAGCAGGTACGCCACCCCGCCATAGCGCAGGACGTCGAAGGCGCCGGGCACCGCCAGCAGCACGGTGGTCAGCCCCGCGGCGGATGCGGTCAGCACCAGGACCAGCGCCGACAGGCATCCCGCCATCGCCGCCACGCTCCGCCGCACGCCGAAATCGACGCTGCGCGACAGGACGTGGAGCATGTTCGGCCCCGGCGTGCCGCACAGCAGGAAGATCGCGGCGACGAACAGCCACCAGCTATGCATGGACATCACGACACTCCCGGCGCGAACGACGACGGCACCATGCCGCGGCAATGTGGCGGTGACATGGTGCGGCTCAGCCGCGCAGGACGATCAGCAGCGCCGGGAACAGGTTCTGCAGCACGTGGACGGCGATGACGATACCGACCGCCTTCCAGAAGCCATGCGGCCGCCAGGTGACGTACAGGGTCGAGAAGATCAGGAACGGCCACCAGATCACCGCGCCCCACCACGGCGAGGCGAGGCTGTGCAATACGCCCCAGATCGCCGCGCTGGCAATCACCGCCTGCCATCCGGCGAGCAGGCGCAGCAGGATCGCGAGGATGGCGGCCATGATGAGCGTCTCGACCACCGGGCTGAAGCCTGCGATCAGGAACAGCTTCACCGGCGCCGAGGTATCGCCCAGCTCGGGACCGGCGTTGTCGGGCGCCAGCCACGCGATGACATAGCTGAGCATGGTGCTCCCGACGATCGTCAACACCCAGCCGAGCAGGATCGCCAACCAGGGTCGCGTGTCGCGGAACAGCGGGAGCGGCAGGATGGCGAGCGGTCCCCTGCCCCCTTGCCATCCCGAACTAATTACCGGTGCCGGTTCGATCCTCGTCGCTGCCATCGTCGTCCTGTCGGTTGTCGGCCGGTCCTGGCCCGGCCGGTATTAACGTCGGGTGAGACAAACGGGTGGCCGCTTCGATACCGCCGCATCCCGTCATCTTCCGCGACCCTCGCGACCCGGGGACATGCGCGGGGCGGGATGACCGCGTCCCGGCGATCGATCCCTTGCCTCGTCGCTGCGACGGAACGGAGGGGCAGCAGCGCACACCAAAAAGGGCGCCGCTCGCGCGACGCCCCCTGGTGTTTCATATCGACCCGGCCGGTCAGGCGGCAGCGCCCGCGCCGTCCTTCTTCTTCTCGGCATAGACGCGGATCGGTTCCTTCCGGCCTTCGATCACATCCTTGTCGATCATCACCTCGTCGACGCCGTCCATGCCCGGCAGGTCGAACATGGTGTCGAGCAGGATCGCCTCCAGAATCGAGCGGAGGCCGCGCGCGCCCGTCTTGCGCTCGATGCCCTTCTTGGCGACCGCGACCAACGCCTCGTCGGTGAAGCCAAGGTCGACCGATTCCATCTCGAACAGCTTCTGGTATTGCTTCACCAGCGCGTTCTTCGGCTCCTTCAAGATCTTCACCAGCGCATCGATGTCGAGGTCTTCGAGCGTCGCGATCACCGGCAGACGTCCGACGAATTCGGGGATCAGGCCGAACTTCAACAGATCTTCCGGCTCGGTCTGGCGCAGCATCTCGCCGGTCCGACGCTCTTCGGGCGCCGCCACATAGGCGCCGAAGCCGATCGACTTGCCCTGCAAGCGGTCGCCGATGATCTTTTCGAGACCCGAGAACGCACCGCCGCAGATGAACAGGATGTTCGTCGTGTCGACCTGCAGGAATTCCTGCTGCGGATGCTTGCGCCCGCCCTGCGGCGGCACGCTGGCGGTGGTGCCTTCCATCAGCTTGAGCAGCGCCTGCTGCACGCCCTCGCCCGACACGTCGCGGGTGATCGACGGGTTTTCGGCCTTGCGGCTGATCTTGTCGATCTCGTCGATGTAGACGATGCCGCGCTGCGCTCGCTCGACATTATAATCGGACGCCTGAAGCAGCTTCAGGATGATGTTCTCGACATCCTCGCCGACATAGCCCGCTTCAGTCAGCGTCGTCGCATCGGCCATGGTGAACGGCACGTCGAGGATACGCGCCAGCGTCTGCGCCAACAGCGTCTTGCCGCAGCCCGTCGGACCGACGAGCAGGATGTTCGACTTGGCAAGCTCGACGTCGGCACCCTTGGCGCCATGGTTCAACCGCTTGTAATGGTTGTGCACCGCCACCGACAGCACGCGCTTGGCCTGCTTCTGGCCGATGACGTAATCGTCGAGCACGTCGCAGATTTCCTGCGGGGTCGGCACGCCGCCGTCCTTCTTGCTGACCAGCGCCGACTTCGTCTCCTCGCGGATGATGTCGTTGCACAGCTCGACGCACTCGTCGCAGATGAACACGGTCGGTCCTGCGATGAGCTTGCGCACCTCGTGCTGCGACTTGCCGCAGAACGAGCAGTAGAGGGTGCTCTTCGAGTCGCCACCGCTCAATTTCGTCATTCACACTTCCTTGTCGCGGGATCGGACCCGCTGGTGAGGCCGGGTATGGTAGCCCGGCCATTACGCAAACCACAACGCCCAAACGTCCCTAATGGAACGATCCGGCGCGTCTCCGCGCCCTTACGCCGCCCTGGCGACGTCCTCGGTCGGTGCGGGACGCTTGTCGAACACCTCGTCGACCAGGCCGAAGTCCTTGGCCTCGTTGGCTTCCAGGAACGTATCGCGGTCCATGCGACGCTCGATCTCCTCGATCGGCTGTCCGGTGTACTGCGCATACAGCTGGTTCATCCGCGCCCGGATGCGCAGGATTTCCTTCGCCTGGATCTCGATGTCGGACGCCATGCCCTGCGCGCCGCCCGACGGCTGGTGGATCATGATCCGTGCGTTGGTCAGCGCCACGCGCATGCCCGGCTCGCCCGATGCCAGCAGAAAGCTGCCCATCGATGCCGCCTGGCCGATGCACACCGTGCCGACGCGCGGCCGGATGTACTGCATGGTGTCGTGGATCGCCATGCCCGCCGTGACGACGCCGCCCGGCGAGTTGATGTACATGAAGATGTCCTTCTTCGGGTTCTCGGACTCGAGGAAGAGCAGCTGCGCGGTGATGAGGCTGGCCATGCCGTCCTCCACCCCGCCGGTGACGAAGATGATGCGCTCGCGCAGCAGGCGGCTGAAGATGTCGAAGGAACGCTCGCCGCGGTTCGACTGTTCGATGACGATCGGCACCAGACCCGCTTGCGTCTGCTGCAAGCCAAGGCCGGCGTGGGCGATCGGGCTCATGAAGTCGCCGGTCTCGAACGGATTGTGCATGGAAATCTCTCTTATGCCCTCAGAGCCGCCAACATCGGCGCTCTCGTGAGCGACTTCAAGCCCCGCTGGCCGGTGCCGGATGCGCCAGATAGGCCAGCCGCCGCACTTCGCGCCGCCCCCGCACCACGGTATCGAGGATCAGCCCGGCAAAGACGCACAGCGCGGCGATGATCATCAGGCCGGTGATGAGGATGGCGGTGGGGAAGCGCGGCACCAGATGCGTCTGCATATAGGTGAGCGCCAGCGGCACGCCGAGCACGACCCCCAGCGCGGCGAACAGCACGCCGATCGCGCCGAAGAACAGCAGCGGCCGTTCGATCCGATACAGCGTCAGGATCGTGCCGAGGATGCGAAAGCCGTCGCCATAAGTGCTGAGCTTCGATGCGGACCCCTCCGGCCGCGCATAATAGGGCGTTTCCACCTCGGCGCAGGGCATCTTCAGTTCGAGCGCGTGGACGCTGATCTCGGTCTCGATCTCGAACCCCGACGACAGCGACGGGAAGCTCTTGACGAAGCGGCGGGAAAAGACGCGATAGCCGGACAGGATATCGGTGAAGCTGCGCCCGAACAGCCGCGCCAGCATGCCGGTCAGTACCGCATTGCCGAACCGGTGGCCGCGGCGATAGCTTTCCTGCACCTGGCTGACCCGGCTGCCGACGATCATGTCGCATTGCTCGCCCAGCAGCCGCGCGACCAGGGCGGGGGCGGATGCGGCATCATAGGTCGCATCGCCGTCCGCCATCACATAAACGTCGGCATCGATGTCCGCGAACATCCGGCGCACGACATTGCCCTTGCCCTGGATGCGCTCGCTGCGGACCACGGCGCCGGCGTCGCGCGCGACGGCGATCGTCGCATCGGTCGAATTGTTGTCGTAGACATAGATGGTCGCATCCGGCAGCGCGGCGCGAAAGCCCGCCACGGTCTGCGCGATCGCCGCGGCTTCGTTGTAGCAGGGTAGCAGGACGGCGATGGTCGGCTGCGTCACTGTCTCTAGCGCCTTCCCTTGGCTGCGACAGACACGCCGCCCTATCCCGGATACGTCATCCCCGCGCAGGCGGGGATCCATAAACGCTACCGTCCCGATACTTCGGGAAACCCGCGCGTCTGGATCCCCGCCTGCGCGGGGATGACGGCTATGGGGGAAGGGTATCGAACCCCTCCCCCGATCACATTCAGCCTTCGGTCTTCGCCGCCGCCTTCTTCGCGCGCGGCTTCTTCGCGGGCGCGTCGGCGGCTTCGGTGCCCTCGGCCGCCTCGGCCGCGACCGGCGACGATTCGGTCACCTGCGTCTCTGCCTCGACCGGCGCAGCGGCCTTCTTGGCGCGCGGCTTCTTGGCGGGCGCCTCGTCGGCCGGAGCTTCCGCCGGCTCGACCTCGGCACCGGCATTGTCGTCCTGCGCGACCGGCTTCTTGGCCGCAGCCTTCTTGGGCTTGGCCTCGCCAGCGGCACCCTCGGCCTTCGCCTTCTTGGCGCGCGGCTTGTGGTTGTCGTGGTCGTGGCTGTGCGTGCCGGTCGCGAAACCGTCCTCGCTCTCGATCGCGGCTTCCAGCTCCTCGCGGGTCGCGTCGCGATCGGTCACGTCGGCCTTCTCGAACAGGAAGTCGACGACCTTGTCCTCGTACAGCGGCGCGCGCAGCTGGGCGGCCGCCATCGGCTCCTGCTGGACGTACTGGATGAAGCGCTGCTGGTCCTCGCCGCGATACTGCTGCGCGGCCTGCGCGATCAGGCGGTTCATTTCCTGCTGGCTGACCTCGACGCCGTTGGCCTGACCGATCTCGGACAGCAGGAGGCCCAGGCGCACGCGGCGCTCGGCGATCTTGCGGTAATCGTCGCGCTCCGATTCCATCTCGGCCAGCGCCGCGGCGGGATCTTCCTCGTGGGTCGCCTCATGCTCCAGCTGCTGCCAGATCTGCGCGAATTCCGCCTCCACCATCGACGGCGGCACTTCGAAATCATGCCCCTCGGCCAGCTGGTCGAGCAGCTTGCGCTTCATATGGGTGCGCGTCAGGCCGTTATGCTCCTGCTCGATCTGCCCCTTGATGAGGCCGCGCAGCTGCTCCAGGCTTTCGAGGCCCAGGTTCTTGGCCAGATCCTCGTCGATCGCGCTTTCGCCGGCGACCTGGATCTTCTTGACGGTGATGTCGAACGTCGCGGGCTGCCCGGCGAGGTCCTTGGCGCCGTAATCCTCGGGGAAGGTGACGTTCAGCGTCTTCTCCTCGCCGGTCTTCACGCCGACGAGCTGGTCTTCGAACCCCGGGATCAGCCGGCCCGAGCCGAGCTCGACGCCCATATCGGTCCCGGTGCCGCCATCGAAGGCGACGCCATCGCTGGTCTTGCCGACGAAATCGACGGTGACGAGGTCGCCCATCTCGGCGGCCTTGTCGTCGGCGTCGTTCCACTTCTTCGACTGGTCGGCGAACTTCTGCAGCTGCTCGTCGACCAGCGCGTCGGCGACCGGCACCGTCAGGCGCTCCAGCTTCAGCGCGTCGATCGCCGGGGCTGGCACGGTCGGCAGCACTTCCAGCTCGACGGTGACGACCGCATCCTTGCCCGGTGCGTAATCATCGTTCAGCGCGACCGAAGGCTGCATCGCGGGACGCAGGGCATGGTCGGCGAGCAGCTGCTGGACGCCCTGCTGGATCGCGGTGTTGAGCGCGTCGGCGGCAAGCGATTCACCGTGCATCTTGCGCACCAGGTTCGCCGGCACCTTGCCGGGGCGGAAGCCGGGCATCTTCACCTGCGGCGCGACGCGCTTCACTTCGGCATCGACCTTGGCATCGACATCCTTGGCGGTGATGGTCAGCGTGTAGGCGCGCTTCAGGCCCTCGTTCAACGTCTCGACAGTCTGCATATCCGGCCTTCAATCTTGAGAAATCTGACGTAAATTCTTTAAGGCTGCCGCCCCGCCATGGAACCGGCGGGACTGGTGCGGGCGAAGGGACTCGAACCCCCACATCTTGCGATGGCAGGACCTAAACCTGCTGCGTCTACCAATTCCGCCACGCCCGCACGAAGGACCCGCCGTTGGGCGCGCGTCTATACCAGCGTGGCGCCGTCTAGCAAGCAAAGAGGCAACCGCGGTGGATTCGAGGCGTTGAGCGCCATGAAGGAGAGTCCATCATGGCCACGCAACCCCCGCCCGAAACACCCGCCCCCACGCCCCAGCCGGTGCAGCCCGACAGCCCGCCGCCCGAGGTGACGACGCCGGCCCCCGACATCGACGTGCCCTCGCCCGGCATGCCCGCCGGCGACCCCGGCACCGCGCAGCCGGCGGAGATCTGACGATGGCCGACACCGATCCCAACGTCGATGCGATCCCGGACGACGCGCCGGACGCCGCTCCCGACGCGGTGCGTGACGACGAACGCCCCGACATCCAGCAGGCCGTAGAGGCCCGTGCCGACGCCGTCGCCCGCGGCGAAGGCGGCAGCGAACCGGTACGCTTCACCGATACCGGCGAATTCGACGGCAACAGCGGCACCGGCGGCGAGGTGAAGAACCAGGACCTGACCCAGCAATAGGGCAGCGATGATTCGTGTAATGAGGGCGGTCCCGCAAGGGGCCGCCCTTGTCATTGCGGAACGATTGCCAGCCGGAATCTGCCCCCGACACGGCGATGCGCTTCCCCGCTACGATCGCAGACGTCGCGCGCGCGGCGCTATTGCACGACCACCCGCCGCGCCGTCAGCACCTTCACCGCCGTCACCGGCACCTCGCCCTTGAACGATCCCCGCACCGTCGCCGTCGGCGATACCGGCGCATCGAGGATGGTGACGATCGCATCCATCCCCTCCACCACGCGCCCGAACGCTGCATAGCCCGCATTGTCGCCCGGCTTCGCAGGATCGGCGTCAAGCGCCGGGCTCTGATCGCCGACGCTGATCGTAAAATCGCCGGTCGCCGTTCCCGGCGCAAACCGCGCCACCGAAATGACGCCATCGGTATGGTGCAGGCCCGTCTGCGTCGTCGGCTCGTGCCGGATCGGCGGCAGCGCCCGCTTCGGATCGCCATTGGTCCCGAATTGCACGAAGCCGAACCGGTCCGCGACCTTCACCGCGCGATAGAAGACGACGCCGTCCAGCCGCTTGCCATCGACATATTTCAGGAAATTGCCCGCGGTGATCGGGGCGTGCAGCGTATCCGCCTCGATCACGATCCGCCCGGCGGTCGTGTCCAGCGCCACGCGGGGAAGCGGGGCCGTGGGCGCGACCTGCGCCGCCGCCGGACCCGCCGTCAACATCAACGCAAAAAACCAGGCCGCCTTCATCGTGAGTCTCTCCACGCCAAACCCATGCGCTTCGTCACCCCGGACTTGTTCCGGGGTCCACGGAGCCGCGAACTCACCGGCGACAGGGTATGCGCCGCGGTGGACCCCGGAACAAGTCCGGGGTGACGACGAGATCGGGCGTGCGCATCGGCAAGAACCCGGGTCAATCGATATGGCCGATCCCGTCGCCTACAATCGCTAGCCACGGCTGCTTTCGGCCCTCGAAGATCGAAGCGGTAGGACGTGGAAGGTCATCGTCGGCAAAGGCACCTATCGGAATAGCGATGAAATCGTCCGCGCCCTCGTTCGCGTAGGCCACCGTCGCGCCGCACTCTGGACACCAGCGATACCAGGCACACCGTCCGCTGTCGGCGATACGCTCCCATACGCGATACTCGCCGCTTACGACGACATCGCCGGCAGGAAACCGCGCCTGTGCCGAGAAGGGGCCGCCGGTACGCCGCTGGCACGATCGGCAGTGGCACACCGATACGCGCACCGGATCGCCCTTGCAGGTGGCGGACAATTGCCCGCACCGGCACCGGGCGATCCGTTCGCGCATCAGTCGGCCAGCGCCTTCTTCAGCAGTTCGTTGACCACCGCCGGATTCGCCTTGCCGCCCATCGCCTTCATCGTCTGGCCGACGAAGAAGCCGAACAGCGTTTCCTTGCCGCCGCGATATTGCGCCAGCTGGTTGGGGTTCTTGTCCAGCACCTCTGCGATCACCGCCTCGATCGCACCGGTATCGCTGGTCTGCTTCAGCCCGCGATCCTCGACGATCTTCGCCGGCGCATCGCCCGTTTCCAGCATCACCTCGAACACCTGCTTGGCGAGGCTGCCCGACAGCGTGCCGTCCGCGACCAGCGCCAGCAATTCCGCCGCCTGCGTCGGCGACACCGGCGATGTGGCGATGTCGCGACCGGTGCGGTTGAGCGCCCCGAACAGCTCCGACGTCGTCCAGTTCGCCGCCGCGACCGGCTTCGCGCCCGCCTCCAGCAGGGTATCGAACCAGCGCGCCGCCTCGACCTCCGCGGTCAGCACGTCCGCCTGATAGGCGGAAATGCCGAGACTCTCGTAGCGCTTGCGCTTGGCGTCCGGCAATTCGGGCAGGCTCGCACGGCAATCCTCGAGGAAGGCATCCTCCAGCTCCAGCGGCAGCAGGTCGGGGTCCGGGAAGTAGCGGTAATCGTGCGCGTCTTCCTTCGACCGCATCGATCGCGTCGTGCCGCTCTCGACGTTGAACAGCCGCGTTTCCTGGACGATGCGGCCACCGTCCTCCAGCACCTCGACCTGTCGCTTCGCCTCATATTCGATCGCCGCCATCACGAAACGGACGGAATTGACGTTCTTCGTCTCGGTCCGGGTGCCCAGCTCGTCGCCGGGCTTGCGCACGCTGACGTTGACGTCGGCACGCATCGATCCCTCTTCCATGTTGCCGTCGCACGACCCGACATAGCGCAGGATCGCGCGCAGCTTGCGCAGATAGGCCCCTGCCTCCGCGGGCGAGCGCATGTCCGGCCGGCTGACGATCTCCATCAGCGCGACGCCCGACCGGTTGAGGTCGACATAGGAGCGCGTCGGATGCTGGTCGTGCATCAGCTTGCCCGCATCCTGCTCGACATGGATGCGCTCGACCCCGATCGTCTTGGTCGCGTCGGGGTTCTTGTCGTCGGGGCTGATCTCGATCGCCCCTTCACCGACCAGCGGATGGTACAGCTGGCTGATCTGATAGCCCTGCGGCAGATCGGCATAGAAATAATTCTTGCGGTCGAACCGCGACCAGCGGTTGATCTGCGCGTCGATCGCCATGCCGGTGCGCACCGCCTGGCGGATGCATTCCATGTTCGGCACCGGCAGCATCCCCGGCATCGCCGCATCGACCAGGCTGACCTGCGTGTTCGGCTCCGCCCCGAATGCGGTCGCCGCGCCGGAGAAGAGCTTGGCGTTCGACGTCACCTGGGCATGCACTTCGAGGCCGATCACGACCTCCCACTCGCCGGTGGCACCCTGGATACGATAGTCGCTCATATTACCACCACGCCTGCGGACGGGCGACGAAGCCCGCGCGTTCTTCGATCGCCAGGCCCGCGTTCAGCACGCCCTGTTCGTCCAGCGCCTTGCCGATGATCTGCAACCCCAGCGGCAGCCCGTCCTTGTCGAGCCCGCCCGGCACGCTCATCGCCGGCAGGCCCGCGAGGCTCGATGGCACGGTGAACACGTCGTTGAGGTACATCGCCAGCGGATCGGCCGACTTGCTGCCCAGCGCGAACGCCGCCGACGGAGCCGTCGGGGTCAGCAGCACGTCGCACGCCCGGAACGCCAGCTCGAAATCGCGCGCGATCAGCGCCCGGACTTTCTGCGCCTGCGTATAATAAGCGTCGTAGAAGCCCGCCGACAGCACATAGGTGCCGATCATGATCCGGCGCTTCACCTCCGCCCCGAAACCGTCGGCACGGGTCGCGGCATACATCTCCTGCAACCCCGCGCCCCCCCGGATTCCTTGGCGGGCAGGTCGCGCAGGCCGTAGCGCACGCCGTCATACCGCGCGAGGTTGGACGACGCTTCCGCCGGCGCGATAATGTAATAGGCCGGCAGCGCGTATCGCGTGTGCGGCAGCGACACCTCGACGATCTCGGCGCCCGCATCCTTCATCCAGTCGATGCCGGCCTGCCACAGCGCCTCGATCTCCTCGGGCATGCCGTCGACGCGATATTCCCGGGGTATGCCGACGCGCTTGCCCGCAAGGCTCGGCGACAGCCCATGCTCCCAGCGCGGCACGTCGAGCTTCAGCGACGTCGCGTCCTTCGCATCGAAGCCCGCCATCGCCTCCAGCATGATCGCGCAGTCGCGCACGTCGCGCGCCATCGGCCCCGCCTGGTCCAGCGACGAGGCGAAGGCGATCGTCCCCCAGCGCGAACAGCGGCCATAGGTCGGCTTGATCCCGCTGATCCCGGTAAAGGCGGCCGGCTGGCGGATCGAACCGCCGGTATCGGTGCCGGTCGCGCCTGGGCACAGCCCCGCGGCGACCGCAGACGAGCTGCCGCCCGACGATCCACCGGGGGCCAGCGGCGCGTCGCTGCCCGGCTTGCGCCATGGCGACACGACGTTGCCGAACGCGCTCGTCTCGTTCGACGATCCCATCGCGAACTGGTCCATGTTGAGCTTGCCCAGCATGCCCGCGCCGGCGTTCCACAGGTTCTGCGACACGCTCGATTCGTACGTCGGCACGAACCCTTCCAGGATGTGGCTCGCGGCGGTCGTCGCCACCCCCTTGGTGCAGAACAGGTCCTTCATCCCGATCGGCACGCCGGCGAGCGGCTTCAGCGTCTCGCCCGCCGCGCGTGCGGCATCGGCGGCGCGCGCCGCGGCCAGCGCATGATCGGGCGTCTCCACCAGAAAGGCGTTGAGCGGCTTGGCCTTGGCCACCTTCACCACGAAGGCGTCGGCGACCTCGACCGCGGAAAAGGACCCGGCGCGCACGCCGTCGCGGATGCCGGCGATGCCCAGATCGGTCAGGTCGGCCATTATTCGATCACCTTGGGAACGGTAAAGAAGCCATGTTCGGCCTCGGGTGCATTGGCCATCAGCGCGTCGCGGATGCCGCCGCCGGTCAGCGGATCGGCGTTCACCACGTCGTCGCGCAGCCGCAACTGGTTGGGGATGACCGCGGTCATCGGCTCGACACCGGCGGTGTCCACCTCGCCCAGTTGCTCGATCCAGCCGAGGATGTTGCTGAGTTCGGGGGCGAGGCGCGCGGCGTCCTCGTCGGTGATCGCGATGCGGGCGAGCGCGGCGACCTTCTTCACGGTGGCGGTGTCTACGGACATGATGCCGCGGCTAGCAGAGGCGGCTCCCCCAGTGCAACCGCGTGTTGCCAGTTCGACGCCCCTCGTCCATCAGGGCCGCTCTCCTGCCCGCTTCGGAAACTGGACGCCTTGGCCCGCAAATTCCTCTACGTGTTCGCGTTCCTGATCGCGCTCGTGATCGCCGGCGCCCTCGCCTATCGGTTGTACGGCGTCGAAATCCTGCGCATGGCGCTGGTCCCGTCGGAAACGTTCCGGGCACAGGCCCGCGTCGATCCCCGGATCTATGCCGACAAGGCGATGTGGATCGCCCGTCCCGACATTCCCGCCAACCCCGCGCTCTGGACCCCCGCCGGCTATGCGCCGGAGGCTAAGCCGAAAGCCGCCGTCTTCTTCATCCACCCGACCTCGTACATCGGCCGCGATCACTGGAACGCGGCGCTGGACGATGCCGAGACCAACGCCCGCGCCGCCATCTTCCTGCGCGGCCAGGCGAGCGCGTTCAACGCCGCGGGCGACGTCTGGGCGCCGCGCTATCGCCAGGCGACCTTCGGTGCGTTCCTGACCAGCGTCGCCGACGCCAACCGCGCGCTCGATCTGGCCTATGGCGACGTCGCCGCCGCCTTCGCCGCCTTCGTGCAACAGGTCGATCCCCGGCGTCCGATCATCCTTGCGGGGCACAGCCAGGGCGCGCTCCATCTCACCCGCCTGCTGCGCGAACAGGTCGCCGGCAAGCCGATCGCCCGGCGCGTCGTCGCCGCCTATGTCGTCGGCTGGCCGGTATCGGCGACCACCGACCTTGCCGCACTCGGCCTGCCGCAATGCGCGCGCCCCGATCAGCCACGCTGCCTGCTGTCGTGGGAAAGCTTCGCCGAGCCTGCCGACACCAGCATGATCACCGACCTCTACGACCGGACGCAGGGGTTCGACGGCCGCAGCCGCCGGGACACCCCGATGGTCTGCACCAATCCGCTGACCGGCACGCCGGGCGCCGCCGCCCCCGCCAGCGCCAACCAGGGTACGCTCTATCCGTCCGCGGACCTGTCCACCGCCACCATCGCACCGGGCAAGGTACCGGCCCGCTGCGGCGATCGCGGCTTCCTGCTAATCGGCGAAGCGCCCGACGTCGGCAGCTACGTGCTGCCGGGCAACAATTACCACGTCTACGATTACAGCCTGTTCTGGGCCAACGTCCGCGCTGACGCGCTCCGCCGGCTGGCAGCCTATGGGGCGGCCAGGTGATCACCCTCGACCGCGCCGTCTTCCGCGACGCCCTGCCCGCCGGCGGCCGCCTGCTCGGCCTCGATCTCGGCAGCAAGACGATCGGCACCGCATTGTGCGACGCCGGGTGGAGCTTCGCCAGCCCGGCCGCCTTGATCCGCCGCAGCAAGTTCACACAGGACAAGGCGGCACTGGTCGCCCTGACGACCGCGCAACACGTCCGCGGCTGGGTCCTCGGCCTGCCGCTCAACCTCGACGGCAGCGAAAGCCCGCGCAGCCAGTCCACCCGCGCCTTCGCCAGGAACTGTCAGGACATCGGCCTCCCCATCCTGCTGTGGGACGAACGCTGGTCCACCGTCGCGGTCGAACGCACGATGATCGAACAGGACATGAGCCGCGCCAAACGCGCGGAACGGATCGACAATCTCGCCGCGGCGCACATCCTGCAGGCCGCGATCGACGCACTGGTGATGGTGTAGGGCGCATCGTATATCGAAGCGCCTGGCTTCGAACTGTTTACCCGCCCCCACGATCTTGGCGTCCAGCACCTCGTGCGTTCGCGCCGGCAACATCGGAATTCGACCGGGCCGATGCGATGCAGACCCTCACACTCCCGGCAACTGACGCGCCCTGATCGCGACATCGTAGCAGGCCATGAGGCCGGATCGACATTCAACAGCGAGATGGCATTTGAATGAGCTTGCTTCCCCGGCGAAGGCCGGGGCCCAGCTGGGATGGCCGCTGTGACGCCGGGATGCGCCTCATCACCAGACCGCCCCAACTGCGCCCCGCCCTCCGCCGGAGAGGTAGAAGGCTGAATGTCGATCCGCGCTAGTTTTTCTCGTTCGAAGGCGACCGCCCCACCTCGGCCTTTGTAGGGGTCTCTCGCTGGTAATATGTGACGAAGGCCTCGTTCCCGTCACGACCTTTGGCATAGCCTTCGCCCATGTTGCGATAGCCTTTCGCCCACATATCGGCGGCCAGCTCCGGTTTCGAAAGATTGCTACGAAACGCGTCGCCCTCGCCGCGCTTACCATCTATGGCGCCTGAAACTTCGCACAACGTGGTGCCGCAGCTGACGGAGGCAATTCTACCGGCCTTTCCATTAAGCGACACATCGTCATAGACCTTGCCTATCATGTCTTCCGACGGCTTGGCCCATGCATCGTCGCGACCCTGACCTATCAACTTCGCGTGCAGACTTCTCAGATTAGGCGAATTTCTGAGAATCGGCTCGATGTCGTCAGCGACCAGATCGCGGTCGCTTTTCGGTTGCGAGCCCATCGCACCGGCTTCGGAAGAATGAGTTGCGGCGGGCAACCCCGACAGCATCTGCTGCGATCCAACGCTCCTCGCCATAGACCCGCTAACGACCGGTATCGCCGTCCCGGACGACGAGGAGTTCGTTTCTCGCACCAGAAGGATCGCTCCAATAGCGATGGCACCTAAAATACATATGACGGCAATTTGGAAAGCAGGACTTTTCAAGATCGATACTCCCGCATTATACGCCATACGCCTTGCTCTGAGCTATCCGAAGTGCATTCTTGCAAGAATTTGACATATTTACATAAATATAATTGGATTTCATGTTTTTGCTGTAGCGCATTCCACAGCTAATAAACCCAATACAGTCTCTACTGATGTAGCCATACCGATCCTGCGTCACGGGCCCATTTTCACAATATTTGTAAGGACCGGAACGCTGATACGATCTGCTCTGCCGCCACTGCTCACACCCAAAATAATATCCAGATGTAGGCTGTCGCGCGCAATATTTACAGTCGTCGTCATATATCTGGGCGTGAGCGCCAGCCGATGACATGATCAGCAGGAAATACATTACCGCCTTCATACAGAATATCCTTTTCAGATAAATCCGGAATCCATTGGTATTAAATAGCCTAACGTTGACAATCTTCCTTTCGATCCATTGCCACCGACAATTGCTGCAGCTTGACAGCGACTTGTCGGACACGAAGCTTGCACACCTTTATTGATCGCATCCAAAGCCTGATTGCGCTGATTACCGGATAAACGAGCGCTGAATATCATGACATATTCGCAAAGTTCCATGCGGCATGATATGCGAAGGTGATCTAATGTAATCCGATCTAGTCCCGACACCATGAACGCGCGACGGATCGAGCGCTCTTTTGCGAGGTCCGACGGTTTGGACTTCCTCGCGCCGATCGCCTGATGAAGTTCGCTGAACACCGGGATACGCCACTGTCCCACTTTTCGCCGCTCGGAAAACGGTGAAATTTTCTCCGCCCATAATTCCTGGTAATGCGCTTCCTGATCCTTCGCATTGCTCCCCGCTGGATAAGGCGCTCCCGGGACAGCAAACAAAATTGCTAACGCTATCATGGCTGGCATGCGCTCAATCTCCATATTTGCCTCACACTATCATATCAAGTTATAACTTGAGTCAATATTGGTTTTATTATTTCTTGTAGGCTCGATACGCGCGCGATTTGCTCCAGGTTGTTGGATTCATTATTTATCTTATCACGCTCAACAAATTCGTATCCGATTCTGCGCAATTGAGGTCTAGTACAAACTTTGAGCGCACCATTATCCGCCAGATTTTGAAATCGGCGCCTGACCGAAATCGATTCAGACCTTGCGCCGGATAACGATCCTGGCTTTTCAAATTTGAAGCAAATTTTGTGATTTACTAAATTCCCCCTGATTCCAGAGATATGGATTGGAGGGATGCACAGATAGATTGTTTGTCACTTCAGTGTTCGACTACCCTCCTGATCCTGCCGACGGGCGTTCGGGGTATCCGTGTCCCGAAAGCCGTTGCTGATCGCCCCTTCGCGAAATGCCCCCGAAACTGGAGACAGCGAGATGATCGCACTCGGCGAATGGCTGCCCTCGAGTCCGCAGGGCGTCTAGCCGAGCATCCGGCAACAGGCGCGACCAGCCGAGCCGGCCCAACCGCCGCCCCGTCGGGACCACGGGTTAAGGCTCGTCCGGCAAAGATCCGCTGTCCTACACGCCCAGCATCTGCCATCGCCGCCGCATGCGCATCCACGCCGCCCGCTCGCTCCCCGCCCGCGACGGTTCGGTGCGGAAGGGGATTCCGGACGGGACGTACCGTCAACTTCGGCAACTTCCGCCCCCCCGACTCGGGTCCCGACTCGCCCCCTGCCCCACACGGCGCCGCCAGCTTGCCCCGGTTCCCCCGCGGCGCTACTCCCCGCGCCTGATGCAGCCTTCAGATCACCGCCCCGCCACCCTGATCCAGGGTGGCGCCGTCTTCCCGCACCGGCACCTCACCGGGATCGACGGGCTCCAGCCGCACGAGATCGCGTTCCTGCTCGACGAGGCGGAGGCGTGGGTCGACGCCAATCGCAGCCACGCCGCGCCCGACAAGCGCCTCGCCGGCCTGACACAGATCAACGCCTTCTTCGAAAACAGCACGCGCACGCTGCTGAGCTTCGAGATCGCGGGAAAACGGCTCGGCGCCGACGTCGTCAACATGCATGCCGCCACGTCCAGCGTGAAGAAGGGCGAGACGCTGATCGACACCGCGCAGACGTTGAACGCGATGCGCGCCGACGTGATCGTCATCCGCCACATGGCCAGCGGCGCGGTGCGGCTGATCGCCGACAAGGTCGACTGCCCGGTGCTGAACGCGGGCGATGGTCGCCACGAACATCCGACGCAGGCGCTGCTCGACGCGCTGACCATCCGCCGGCGCAAGGGGTCGATCGCGGGGCAACGCGTGGTGATCTGCGGCGACGTGCTGCACAGCCGCGTCGCCCGGTCGAACATCCTCGCGCTCACCGCCCTTGCCGCAGAGGTGCGGGTGTGCGCCCCCGGCACGCTGATGCCCGCCGCGATCGAGCGGATGGGGGTGACCCCGTTCAGCGATTTCGACCAGGCGTTGGTCGGCGCCGACGTGGTAATGATGCTGCGCGTGCAGAACGAACGGATGGCGGGCGGCTATATCCCCTCCAGCCGCGAATACCGGATGCGCTACGGCCTGACGCCGGAACGCCTCGCCAAGCTGCCGGATGCGCTGGTGATGCACCCCGGCCCGATGAACCGCGGGGTCGAAATCGATTCGAGCGTCGCCGACGGGCCGCAGTCGGCGATCACCGAACAGGTGGAGATGGGCGTGGCGGTGCGCATGGCGTGCCTGGACGTGCTGACCCGGCGGGCGCGCGGCGTGGAGGGCTGGGCATGAGCGTCGTCGCCTTCCGCAACGCCCGCCTCGCCTGCCCGGCCGGCGGCGTGACGTCCGGCGATCTGCTCGTCCGCGACGGCGTGATCGTCGCGTCCGGCATCGTCGATATCCCGCCCGACGCCGCGACGATCGATTGCGCCGGCAGGACGCTGGCACCGGCGATCGTCGATCTCGGCGTGTTCAGGATCGATCGTGCCGCCTTCCGCGCCGGCGGCATCGTCCGCGTCGCACTGATGCCCGATGGCGCGCGCGTGCTCGACGACCCCGGCATGGTCCAGCGCGCCGCGCTGATCGGCAAGCCCGACCTGTGGATCCATCCGATCGCCGCCGCCACCCGCGGGCTGGCGGGGCAGGACATGGCCGAAATGGCGATCTGCGCGTCCGCCGGGGCAAAGGCGGTCGGCACCGGGCGGCACTGGATCGCCGACAGCGGCGTCATGCTGCGCGTGCTCGCCTACGCCCGCGACCTCGACATCGCCGTCATCGCCCATGCCGAGGATGGCGGGCTCACCGCCGGCGCAGTGACCACGGATGGCGAGACGGCGACCCGCCTCGGCCTTCCCGGTGCGCCCGCCGTCGCCGAGGCTCTCGCGGTGGCGCGCGACCTGATGCTGGCCGAGGAAACCGGCGCGCGGCTGCATATCCGCCAGGCAACCACCGCCGCCGCCTTCGACCTGATCCGGGCCGCCAGGCGCCGCGGCGTCCGCGTCACCTGCGGCATCACGCCCGCGCACCTGCACCTGTCCGATATCGCGATGAGCGATTTTCGCACCTATGCCCACCTCTCGCCGCCGCTACGCGGCGAAGGCGACCGGCAGGCGGCATTGGCGGCGGTGAAGGACGGCACGATCGACGTGTTGCATTCCGGCCACGACCCGCATGGCCCCGAGGAAAAGCGCCTGCCGTTCGTCGATTCGGCGGCGGGTATGGCGGGCGCGGAAACGCTGCTGCCGCTCGGCCTGATGCTGGTCCGCGACGGCGTGCTGCCGCTGGAGCGGCTGCTCGCCATGCTGTCCGTCAACCCGGCGCGGGTGCTCGGCCTCGACACCGGCACGCTGGAACCCGGCCGGCCGGCGGACCTGATGCTGTTCGATGCCGATACGCCATGGCAGATCGACGGCACGGCATTCGTCGGGTCGGAAGGTAACACCCCCTTCGACGGCCTGCCCGTTCAGGGCCGCGTTCTGCGGCTATGGAAGGGGGGGCGCGAAGTCGTGTGAACCGCTCAGCGCGACGCCATCTGCACCGGCGTGCGCAGCCATTGCGCCATCCGGTCACCCGCCTCGCGGCGCACGAAACACGCGCCGCCCTTGGCGCGGTAGGCCCGGCACATCTGGTCCGCCTGGTCGCGGCTGAAGCCCCCGACCGACAGGCGATACAGCGACTTCTGCGCGACGGCGACCATGGTGCCCGTCGGCTGGTGGCCGGACAAAGCGGCGAAACGCCGCGTCGCGCTGTTCCACCCCGATTTGGCGACCGCGACGTTGCTGAACGCGCCGATCTGGACGTACCAGTCGCCGCCGGTGGTCCGCACGAACGGCTTGGCGGCAGGCACCGCCTGCACGACATGCCCTGCCGCAGGCCGGGCGAGGGCGAGCTTGGTCGGCGTCGCGTCGGCACGGATCAATACCGCCGGCAGCGGCTGCACCACCGCGTTGCGCGGTCCGAACGTCACCTTGGACAGTTCCGCCTTGGCCAGTTCCACCTTGGCGAACTGCGCCTCCGGTGTCTCGACCGGGGTCGGCGCCGCGACCGCCTCGGCGGCGGCCGTCCGGACGGGGGCCTCCTGCACCGGCGTCACCGGCACCGCGGCGTTGAGCGCCAGCGCCACCGGGCGTCCGCCATCGGCGACCGGCGTCACGCCGAGCAGCGAGGCGACCTGATCGGACGCCGCCTTGGGCTGCGCGAACGCCGCCCATTGCTCCAGCCGCGCGTCGAGGTCGGCGGCCGACATGTCCGCCGCCGCCGCGACCCGCGCCATGCTCCACTGCCCCGCCAGCGCATAGCTCAGCGCCAGGTTCTGCCGCACCTTGGCGGTCGCACCGGGCGCCCGCGCCGCGGCGTTGAGCATGTCGATCGCCTTGGCGGGATTGCCGGCAAGCGCGGTGGCGAGCCCCAGGTCGCCGACCGGGATCGCCGCCGCATTGGCGTTCAGCGTCGTCTGCGCGGCCGACCAGTCGCCGGTGGCGATCTGGGTCAGCGCCAGGTTCAGCGCGGCCTTGCCGTTGGCGGGGTACAATTGCAGCACGTCGGCGAACGTGTCGCGCGCCGAGGTGAAGCGCCCCGCCTGCAGATAGCTCTGCCCCAGCAGCATGCGATAGCCCGCATCGCGCGGCGCCAGCGCCACGGCGCCCTCCGCCATGCGCACCGCCGTGGGCAGGTCGCGCTTGGCGAGCGCCCGCGCCGCCTTGTCGGCATCGCGGGCGGCGGCCTTGTCGGATTGCGCCGCGCTGCGATCGCTTGCCGAGGCGATGCGGTCGGCAGTCCCGGTGCAGCCCACAACGGTGCCGCCAAGCACCAGCGCGGACATGCCGAAGGTCAGGATCAAGCGTGGTGTCATCGGGTCGTCCCCCAGGTTCGGTCGGTCACCGGCCGGCCTTGGCGGGCGGCAGTTGCGCGACGAGCGCCTCCACCTCCGGCACGGCGCCGAGCAGCGCATCGAGCGCTTCGGTGACGAGGTCCTGTGCGGACCGGTTGGTGATGGCGGATGCCAGGCGCAACCGCAGGTGACGGTCGGCATCGACCCGCAAGGTAAAGGCTGCCTTGCCGGCATGCTGCGTCTCGCGACGAATGCGCGTCGCGGTGGCGACCGACACGGATTTTGTCGCCTCGGGCGATTCGATCTGCGCGGCGAGCAATTCGCGCTGCACCAGCACGGTCGGCACCGGACCGCTGTGGACGACCGGTTCCGCCGGCGCGACCGGCGCGGCGGCGGCCGGCTCGGCCGGTGCCGCGCTCGTCCCCATGTCGTTCCAGCCGAGGTCGTCGGCGCCTTGCGTGCCATGGCCGAAGCCACCGAATCCCTGGCTGCGCATCGCCGGCCGCGCCTGTCCCTTGCGGGCGAGCAGGCCCGACGACAGCGACGCCATCGGCTTGGACGATCCGAACATGTTCACCCCCCCACCACGCGGCGGCCGAAGCCGCTCGCCGCCGGCCGCTGGCCGAAGCCGGGCCCGCCGGAGACAGTCGGCACGCTGAAGACGGTGCGTCGAAAGTTCTTTTCGAGCCGGTCGGCGATATACGTCCACAATTGCGCGACCTCGCCGGCCGACTTGCTGTTGGGGTCGACCTCCATCACCGTCCGCCCGTCGATCATCGACGCGGCGAAATCGGTGCGCTGGTGGATGGTGATCGGCGCGACCGTGCCATGCTGCGATAGCGCGACGGCCGCATCGCTGGTGATCCGCGCCTTTGGCGTCGCCGCGTTGACGACGAAGATCAGCGGCTTGCCGGCGCGATCGCACAGGTCGACGGTGGCGCCGACCGCGCGCAGATCGTGCGGCGACGGCCGCGTCGGCACGACGACGAGCTCGGAGACGTTGATGACGCTCTGGATCGCCATGGTGATGGCGGGGGGCGTATCGATCATCGCCAGCTTGAAGCCCTGCTGGCGCAGCACCTCCAGGTCCGCCTGCAACCGCGCGACGGTGGTCTGGGCGAAGGCGGGATATTCCGCCGTGCGCTCGTTCCACCATTCCGACAGCGACCCTTGCGGATCGATGTCGATCAGCACCACCGGCCCATGCCCCGCCAGTTGTGCCTGCACGGCCAGATGCCCGGACAAGGTCGTCTTGCCCGATCCACCCTTTTGCGATGCCATCGCGAGAACGCGCATAGGCCCCCTTAAAAAATTGCCGCTATTCCTGCAGCAGACCTGCCAGACCTGCGCTAAGAAGCGGTTAATGGTGCCGCACATGCGATGGAGCTTTGCCTCGGTCGCGCTCCGGGGCATGATGCGGCCGGAACGGTTAAGAGGGTGACAGGCATGCGTAACACCGGTTGGATCGCGGGCGCGATGCTCGCGGCGAGCCTTGCGGGGGCCGCGCCGGCGGCGGCGCAGAACGTCAAGGCGGGCGTCGATGCCTGGGGTCGCGGCGACTTCAATGCAGCGGTCGCGCAATGGCGCGGTCCGGCGGTCGCGGGCGACGCCGATGCGCAATTCAACCTGGGTCAGGCGTACAAGCTCGGCCGCGGCGTGCCGCTCGATCCGGCGCTGGCGGAAAGCTGGTTTCGCAAGGCGGCACTGCAGGGCCATCAACAGGCCGTGGACAATTACGGCCTCGCGCTGTTCCAGGCCGGTCGCAAGGCCGAAGCCGCCCCCTGGCTGGAAAAATCGGTGCAGCACGGCGAACCGCGCGGCCAGTTGGTCCTCGGCACGATGCTGTTCAACGGCGATGGCGTGCCGCGCGATTATCCCCGCGCCTATGCGCTGATGACGCTGGCATCGCAGGCCGGCCTGAAGTCGGCGTCCGAAACGCTGGCGCAGATGGACCAGTACATCACCCCTGCGGATCGGGAGCGCGGCACGGCATTGGCGCAGCGTTACGCGACCGACCTGCGCAGCAGCCCCGCCCAGGGCAGCCGCGGCGGCATGATGGCGATCGATTCCGGCGGTCCGCGTCGGGCGGGGACGAGCGAGGGCGCAGTCCCACCGTCGCGCACCCCTGCCGAGCAACAGCGACCGACCCGGCTGCCCCCGGCCACCGGGTCCGCGACGAAGCCGCCGCGTGGCGGCCCGGAGCGCGTACCGGCGCCCTCGCCCGATCGCCCGGTCAACGATCGTATCGCAGCGCATGACTCGCGGCCGACACCGCCCCGCCCCGCCCCGGCCGGCCCGACCCCCGTCGTTGCGGGCGGGACGTGGAAGATCCAGCTTGGCGCCTTCAGCACGCAGGCGAATGCCCAGACCCAATGGTCGCGGGTGCGTGCCAAACTCGGGAATGCTCAGCCGGTCTACGCAAAGGCCGGCAACGTCATTCGCTTGCAGGCGGGCGGTTTCGCCAGCAAGGTGGCGGCGCAAAAGGCGTGCAGCGCCTCGGGCGTATCCTGCGTGGTGGTGGCGCCCTGAACTCACGCGCCGCCGCTCGATCGCTTCGCCGACCGCACCCTTCTCCCCCGTCGTTCGACGAGGGGGGGAGGATGCGGCAGCGTGAGGTCAGCCGATGGTCATCGTTGCGCTCAGTCCGCCCACTCGCCGCGCCGGTATCCCTGGGCATACAGCAACACCGACAGATCGCCATGATCCACCCGCGCACCCGCAGCCGCGGCGACGATCGGCTTGGCGTGATACGCCACGCCCAGTCCCGCCCGCTCGATCATCGCGAGATCGTTTGCGCCGTCACCGACCGCCAGCGACAGCGCCGGATCGATTCCGCGCGTTGCGATCGCCGCCAGCAGCGTTTCCTGCTTGGTCGCCGATCCGACGATCGGCTTGGCGACCTTTCCCGTCAGCCGGCCGTCCGCGATCAGCAGTACATTGGCGATCGCGCGATCGAAGCCGATGTCCGCCGCCACCGGCTCGGCGAAGCGCGTGAAGCCGCCCGACACCAGTACCGCTTCCGCGCCATGCGCCCGCATCGTGCGCACCAGCGACTTTGCCCCCGGCATGATCCGCACCCGCTCGGCAAGGCATTGCGCGATAACGCTGGCGCTCAGCCCGGCGAGCAGCGCCACGCGCGCATCCAGCGCCCCTTCGAAATCCAGTTCGCCGCGCATCGCCGCTTCTGTCACCGCCGCAACCTCCGCCTTGATCCCGGCGTAATCCGCCAACTCGTCGATGCACTCGACGGTAATCATCGTCGAATCCATATCGGCGACGATCAGCGCCTTGCGCCGCGTCGCGGTCGGCTGCACGACGACGTCGACGCCGGCAAGGCTGTGCTCCAGCGCCTGCCGCGCCGCCGCCGGATCGGTAGCGAACGGCAGGTCGGCGGCAATGCCCTCCTCCAGCCAGACGCTCTCACCCGGCCGACAGCCGGCGGCGGCCAGCCGGTCGATGGCGGCCGTCATGTCGCCTGCGGCCAGTAAATCGCCTATGAGCGTCGCCGTGAACATCGATGCCTCCCACCCGAAACCAAGGGTCGCGCTCATCGCAGGGCCGACCGCCAGCGGCAAGTCCGCCGCCGCGGTCGCCTTGGCACAGACGCATGACGGCGTGATCGTCAACGCCGACGCCAGCCAGGTCTATGCCGACCTGCGCATCCTCACCGCCCGTCCCGACGACGCGGAAGAGGCGCTGGCGCCGCACCGCCTGTTCGGTCACGTCGATGCGGCCGATGCCGGCTATTCCGCGGCACGCTGGGCCGAAGAGGCCCGCGCGGTCATCGCAGCGATTCACGCCGACGGACGTCTGCCCATCCTGGTCGGCGGTACCGGACTGTATATGCGCACCTTGCTGAACGGCATCGCTCCGGTACCCGCCATCGATCCTGAGGTACGCGCCGCCGTCCGCGCCCTGCCCGTGGCGGCGGCGCATCTGGCGCTGGCGGGCGAAGACCCCGCCGCCGCCGCCCGACTCGCACCGGCGGACACGACCCGTGTCGCACGCGCGCTGGAGGTGGTGCGATCGACTGGCCGCCCGCTCGCGCAATGGCAGCAGAGGTCGGTCGGCGGGATCGGCGACCGGATCACGCTCTCCGCCGCGGTCCTGCTGCCGGATCGCGACCAGCTCTTCGCGCGGATCGACAGGCGCTGCGAAACCATGTTCGCCACCGGTGCGATTGACGAAGTGGCGGCCCTGCTTGTGCGCCAGGACGTTCCCGATGATGCCCCGATCCGTCGGGCGATCGGCGTAGCGCCGCTCACGGCGTATCTGACGGCCGGCATCAGCCGGGACGAGGCGCTGGCGCAGGTGCAGCGCGACACCCGGCAATATGCCAAGCGCCAGTACACATGGTTCCGCAACCAACCTCCGGATGACTGGGGCGTTGCGACAGAATCAATCTCAATGATCGACCATATAGCATCTTTGTTGCGCGATCAGGGTTGACCCCCCGCTTTACCGCGTCTAACCGCCGCTGCCATCAACCCCGTGACATATGAGTGGAGACGAACCGTGGGCGAAAAGAGCGGAGCAGACATCCTGGTCGAGGCGCTGTGCGATCTCGGCGTGGAGGTCGTGTTCGGCTACCCCGGTGGGGCGGTCTTGCCGATCTACGACGCCATGTTTCGATCCGGGCGTCTGAAGCATATCCTCGTCCGCCACGAACAGGCGGCGACGCATGCGGCGGAGGGCTATGCCCGCTCGACCGGCAAGCCCGGCGTCGTGCTCGTCACCTCCGGCCCCGGCGCGACCAATGCGGTCACCGGCATCACCGACGCGCTGATGGATTCGATCCCGATGGTCGTCATCACCGGGCAGGTCCCGACCGCGCTGATCGGCACCGACGCATTTCAGGAAGCCGATACGGTCGGCATCACGCGCCACTGTTCCAAGCACAATTATCTGGTGAAGGACCCGGCGAAGCTGGGTGCGACGATCCACGAGGCGTTCCATATTGCCACGTCCGGCCGCCCCGGGCCTGTCGTCGTCGATATCCCCAAGGACGTGCAGGTCGCCACCGCGCGCTACGTCAAGCCCGGCCCGATCGTGCACAAGACCTATCGTCCGCAGGTCAAGGCGATCCAGTCGGAGATCGAGCAGGTCGTCGACATGCTCGCCGCGGCCGAACGCCCCATCCTGTACACCGGCGGCGGCATCATCAATGCCGGTCCCGCGGCGTCGCAATTGCTGCGCGAACTGGCGCGGATCACCGGTGCGCCGGTGACCTCGACGCTGATGGGCCTCGGCTGCTTCCCCGCCTCGTCCGACCAGTTCCTCGGCATGCTCGGCATGCACGGGACGTATGAGGCGAACATGGCGATGAACCAGGCCGATCTGGTGGTCGCGATTGGCAGCCGCTTCGACGACCGCGTCACCGGGCGCCTCGACGCATTCAGCCCGAACAGCCGCAAGGTCCATATCGATATCGACCGGTCGAGCGTGAACAAGAACGTCCGCGTCGATCTCGCGATCATCGCCGATGCGGGCCACGCGATGGAGGACATGGTCCGCATCTGGAAATCACGCCAGCATCCAAAGCCCGACACCCGCGAGTGGTGGAACCGGATCGCGGAATGGCGCGCCCGCAAAAGCCTCGACTTCCCCGAGGCGGGCGAGGCGATCATGCCGCAGCGCGCCGTCCGCGCGCTGTGGGAGGCGACCCGCGCCCGCGATCCGATTATCACGACCGAGGTCGGCCAGCACCAGATGTGGGCCGCGCAGCATTTCGGCTTCGAAAAGCCGAACAAGTGGCTGACCAGCGGCGGCCTCGGCACGATGGGCTATGGCCTGCCCGCCGCGATCGGTGCGCAGCTCGGCAATCCGAAGGCCCTGGTCATCGACATTGCCGGCGAAGCCAGCATCCAGATGAACATCCAGGAACTGGCGACCGCGACGCAATACCGGTTGCCGGTCAAGATCTTCATCCTCAACAACGAATACATGGGGATGGTCCGCCAGTGGCAGGAACTGACCTACGAAAGCCGCTACGCCGAAAGCTATTCGGACTCGCTGCCCGACTTCGTGAAGCTCGGCGAAGCCTATGGCTGGAAGGGTATCCGCATCGATACCCGCGGCGAACTGGACGACGGCATCCAGGCGATGCTCGATCATGATGGCCCGGCGATCGTCGACTGCCGCGTCGCCAAGCTGGCGAACTGCTTCCCGATGATCCCGAGCGGGGCGGCCCACACCGACATGATCCTCCAGGCCAACGAAGTGTCCGGCACGATGGACGACGAGGCCAAGGCGCTGGTTTGAACCAATCTGCTCCCCTCCCTGCATGGGAGGGGCTGGGGGTGGGTGGAGTGCTCGCGATACGGCGCAACGTCGCGCCCCGCTCTCCGTACACCGCCAGGACGCCACCCACCCCGACCCCTCCTGCAAGGGAGGGGAGCGAGAGACGAAAATGCACATCAAGACGGAAACCACCGAACGCCACACGCTGGCGGTCATCGTCGACAACGAACCGGGCATCCTCGCCCGGATCGCCGGCCTGTTCACCGCGCGCGGCTACAATATCGAAAGCCTGACCGTGTCGGAAATCACCGCCGACAAATCGGTCAGCCGGATCACCATCGTCACCAGCGCATCGCCGGCGACGATGGAACAGATCATGGCGCAGCTCGATCGCCTCGTGCCGGTGCACAAGGTCACCGATCTCACCGCGCAGGGCGCGCACGTCGAGCGCGAGCTGGCACTCATCAAGGTGCGCGGCACCGGCGATCACAGGATCGAGGCGCTGCGCCTCGCCGACGTCTATCGCGCCCGCGTGGTCGACGCGACGACCAGCAGCTTCGTGTTCGAGGTGACCGGGTCGATCGAAAAGATCGACAAGTTCGTCGAACTGATGGGCGAGGTCGGCCTGATCGAGGTCGCCCGTACCGGCATCGTCGCCATCAGCCGCGGCAAAGAGGCGGCTTAGCCCCATCACTGTCTTCGTCATCCCCGCGGAGGCGGGGATCCATAATCACTGACCGCAGCGGGTATGGATCCCCGCCTCCGCGGGGATGACAAAAGGGAATTTGAACCATGAAAGTCTATTACGATCGCGACGCCGATCTGAACCTCATCACCGACAAGAAGATCGCCATCGTCGGCTATGGTTCGCAGGGCCATGCCCATGCGCAGAACCTGCGCGACAGCGGCGTCAAGGACGTCGCGATCGCGCTGCGCGAAGGCTCGGCGACCGCGAAGAAGGCGATCGACGCCGGCTTCAAGGTGCTGTCGAACAAGGAAGCGGCGCAATGGGCGGACATCGTCATGATCCTCGCCCCCGACGAACATCAGGCGGCGATCTGGGACGCGGATCTCAAGGGTAACATGAAGCCCGGCGCGGCGCTCGCCTTCGCGCACGGCCTCAACGTGCACTTCGGCCTGATCGAGCCGCCGCAGGACATCGACGTCATCATGATCGCGCCCAAGGGCCCGGGCCACACCGTGCGCAGCGAATACGTTCGCGGCGGCGGCGTCCCCTGCCTGATCGCGATCCATCAGGATGCCAGCGGCAACGCGCATGACGTCGCGCTCGCTTATGCATCGGGCGTCGGCGGCGGCCGTTCTGGGATCATCGAAACGAACTTCCGCGAGGAATGCGAAACCGACCTGTTCGGCGAACAGGCCGTGCTCTGCGGCGGCATCACCCATCTGATCCAGGCGGGGTTCGAAACGCTGACCGAGGCGGGCTACGCGCCGGAAATGGCCTATTTCGAATGCCTGCATGAAACTAAGCTGATCGTCGACCTGCTGTACGAGGGCGGCATCGCCAACATGCGCTACTCGATCAGCAACACCGCGGAATATGGTGACATCGTCACCGGCCCGCGGATCATCACCGACGAGACCAAGGCCGAGATGAAGCGCGTGCTTGCCGACATCCAGTCCGGCCGTTTCGTCAAGAACTTCGTCCTCGACAACCGCGCCGGCCAGCCCGAGCTGAAGGCCAGCCGCAAGCAGGCCGCCGCGCATCCGATCGAAAAGGTCGGTACCGAGCTGCGCGCCATGATGCCCTGGATCGGCGCGAACAAGCTGGTCGACAAGGACAAGAACTAAACCGTCCGCGTGTCGCCTCCCCACGGGGGGCGACACCGCGCGCCCGATCCCGCCGGGCGCCTGCCCGTCCGGGCGCGTCCGGCCGCCGCCACGAACGCTCCGTTTCGGCATTGGCGCTTCCGCAAACCGCAAAGCCATGATTAAACCTCCGAAACAATCTACGGAGCTTCCATCATGCGTCTCATCCTCGCCGCCCTCATCGCCACCGCAACGATGCCGGCCGTCGCCCAGACCGGCCTGCCCGGCACCGCCAGCAAGGCGCCGATCACCGCCGGCACCTATAACGTTGATCCCGCCCATACGCAGGTGACTTGGACGCTCAACCACATGGGCTTCAGCATGCTGTCGGGCCAGTTCGGCGCGCAGGGCGGTACGCTCACCATCGATCCCGCCAAGCCTGCCGCTGCAAAGCTCGACGTCACCTTCGCGATCGACCAGCTTTCGGTCACCGCCGCGCCGTTCGCCAACCACCTGAAGACGAAGGACTTCTTCGACGCCGCCACCTACCCGACGGCGCGCTTCGTCTCGACCGGCGTCGTGGCCAGCGGCAACACCGCCAAAATCACCGGCAACCTGACGATCAAGGATCAGACCCGGCCGGTGACGATCGACGCCACCTTCGTCGGCGCTGGCACCAACCCGATGAGCAAGAAGGTGAACTTCGGTTTCCGCGGCACCACCACGATCAAGCGCAGCGATTTCGGCCTGGGCTATGCCACGCCCGTGGTCGCCGATGCGGTGAAGCTCGACATCAACGCCGCCTTTACCGCGCAATAACAATCCGGTCGGCGCGTGGCGGTCACGCCGCGCGCCGCACCCTGGCGAAGCTTTCGAACGTCGCGCGGACGGTCGCGTCCGCCCCTGCCACCAGCCGTTCGATCCGCTCCAGCGCCGCCGCATGGTCGTCGCCCGGCGCATGATAGGCCATCGCCCATTCGCCGAACTCGCGCGCGCCGATGGTCCGGTCCGACAGGATCACGAGGGCATGATGACGCGCATCCTGCTGGATCCGCGCGAAGGTCGCATCCACCTGCGCATCGTCGCCCTCCAGCGCCTGCAGGAAGCGCTTGCCATCGAAGAACAGCAGTCCGGTGATGCGCGCCCGCGCATTGTTGCGGCGCGATTGCGCGAGCACGGTCGCGGGATCAATCGTCGCATCGCGCTTGATACTGGAGATATAGACGAGCTGCCGCATCGTAAGTCGTTCCCAAAACATGTTAAAGGGGTCGAACGCCCATCCCTCCGTCGATACCCCGCGGTGGTTAACGGGTTGTCACCATTCCCCAACGGGACGACGTCGGCGTGGGTGGACAAGCGCGTCCCGCTCGGCCATGACCATCGCCAGCATGCACCGCAGCCAGAACCTTCTTCGACTTATCCGCCCTTAGGGCGGCGATTGCTCGTGCACGCTCCCCTAAGGGCAGGATAACGCTTCAGCGCCACCCCCGCCGCGTGCGACCCGATGGTCCGCGGCCAAGACGGGACCGACCCATGCTCCGCGATCCTTCGACCAAATACCGCCCCTTCCCCACCATCGATTTGCCCGACCGGCAATGGCCCTCGAACGTCATCACCCGCGCGCCACGCTGGCTGTCGACCGATCTGCGCGACGGTAACCAGGCGCTGATCGATCCGATGGATGCCGAAAAGAAGACCCGCTTCTTCGACCTGCTCGTCCGCACCGGGCTGAAGGAGATCGAAGTCGGCTTCCCATCCGCCGGCGCGACCGAATTCGATTTCATCAGCGGCCTGGTGAAGACCGGCCGCATCCCGGACGACGTCTTCGTCCAAGTGCTCACCCAGTCGCGCCGCGACCTGATCGAAACCACCTTCGCATCGCTGGACGGCGCGAAGCAGGGCATCGTCCACCTCTACAATGCCGTCTCGCCGGCATGGCGCAAGATCGTGTTCGGCATGACCCGCGACGAGGTGAAGCGCATCGCGGTGGAAGGCGCCAAGGTCCTGCGCGACGAGGCCGCCAGGCGCCCCGACACCGAATGGCATTTCGAATACAGCCCGGAAACCTTTTCCACCGCCGAACTCGATTTCTCGGTGGAAGTATGCGCCGCGGTGATGGACGTCCTGCGACCGACGCCGGACAAGCCGATCATCTTCAACCTGCCCGCCACGGTCGAATGCGCGACGCCCAACGTCTATGCCGACCAGATCGAATGGTTCGGCCGCAACATCCCCAACCGCGACAGCGTCGTCATCTCGCTGCACACCCATAACGACCGCGGCACCGGGGTCGCCGCCGCGGAACTCGGCCTGATGGCGGGCGCCGACCGGGTCGAGGGATGCTTGCTCGGCAATGGCGAACGGACCGGCAATTGCGATCTCGTGACGGTCGCGCTCAACATGTACACGCAAGGCGTGTCGCCGAACCTCGACCTGTCGGACATCGACGCGATCGTGAAGACCGTCGACTATTGCACGAACATCCCCGTCCATCCGCGCACGCCCTATGCGGGCGACCTGGTGTTCACCGCCTTTTCCGGCAGCCATCAGGATGCGATCAAGAAGGGCTTCGCCGCACAGGCGGCGCGCAACGATGCGCTGTGGGAGGTACCGTATCTCCCGATCGACCCGGCCGATCTCGGCCGCAGTTACGAAGCGGTGATCCGCGTCAATTCGCAGTCCGGCAAGGGCGGCGTCGCCTGGGTGATCGAACAGGACAAGGGCCTGAAGCTGCCCAAGCGCCTCCAGGCCGATTTCAGCCGCCACGTCCAGGCACTCGCCGACGAAACCAGCCGCGAACTCGGCGCCGCCGACATCTGGGGCCGGTTCGAAGCGACCTATCTGCCCCAGTCCGCCGACCGTTTCGTCCTGCGCGATTACGAGGAGACCGGCAGCGCCGGTGCCCGCCTGTTCGTCGGCCGGGTCGCGGTGGACGGCGTCGAACGCTCGATCTCGGGCCGCGGCAACGGCCTGATCTCGGGCGTCATCGCCGCGCTGGGCGAAACCGGTCCCGACCTCGACGTGGTCGATTACAGCGAACATGCGATCGGCCACGGCGCCGACGCGCAGGCCGCCGCCTATGTCGAATGCCGCACCGCGGACGGCCGCACGGTGTTCGGCGTCGGCCTCGACACCGACATCGCCACGGCGAGCGTGCGTGCGGTGCTGAGCGCGGCGAACCGGACGTGATGCCCGGGGGACGAGGGTAGCCGCCGGGGCTGCCCTCGTCCCCCCACCCAAGACGCCCGGTGCGCAATTCGCACGTCAGCAGAAGGGCTTTCGCTCCGGAACGCCCTTACGTGTAGGAAGACACCTCGATCAGATTGCCATCGGGGTCGCGGACATACACCGAGCAGATGGGGCCGCGAGCGCCCTTCTTCGTGACGGGCCCTGCCTCGATGTCCACGTCACAATTCCTGAAATGCGCCGCGACCGCATCTGGTGAAAGGCTGGTTAGAAAGCAGAGGTCTTGCCCCCCGGCGGACGGCGCCCGACCTGTGAACCAACGCTCCTGTGAGGCGTCGATCGGGCGCAGGTTGATCTTGTTTTGCCCGAAAGTCATGCTGGTGCGCGGCTCCCCCCGATCCGATCGGACATCGGTGCGGTTCATGCCGAGAACAGCTTCGTACCATCGCGCCGAGGTTTCGACGTCACGAACGTTGAAGACGATGTGATCGATAGCGTTGATGGTCAGCATGTGATCCTCTGCCGATGACGTCACCGCTGCCGCTTGTCGCCGGGGCGCGGCTTCCTACGTCCCGTGGCCGTCGAAAGGCAAAGCAGCAGTGACTGATGACGCAACCGTAACCGCCGTGGATCACATCGGTTTCGCCGTCTCCTCGTTAGGCGAATCTATCCTGTTCTGGACGGAGGCGCTCGGCTTCATGCTCCAACGGCAGTCGGAAATGGGCGGCGACTTTTTGTACCGGGTTACGGGTGTCGATGATCCGAACGTACGGACAGCGATCGTCAAATCTCCGGACGGGTTCGTCGTCGAACTGCTCGAATACTCCCGAGGGCGCCAGAATGGCGCCACGCCGGACAGTGCGGGTGCGATCGGCGCCGCGCATCTGGCGCTTGTGGTAAAGGATATCCATGCCGCTATCATCCGTGTCGAGGCCGCCGGATGGAAGGCTAAAGGAAGCCCGCAACCGATCCCGGCTGGCCCGCGACAGGGAACGCTGACCGCTTACGTCTCGGGACCCGACAACATCACGATAGAGTTCATGCAACCGCCAGTTCATCGGTGAACGACGAATCGGCTATCCCTCTTTGCACCGGGGAATATCGCCGCCTCACCATACAGCGAACATGCGATCGGTCACGGCGCCGACGCGCAGGCCGCCGCCTGTGTCGAATGCCGGACTGCGGACGGCCGCACGGTGTTCGGCATCAGCCTCGCCACCGACATCGCGACGGCGAGCGTGCGTGCGGGGCTGACGCGGTGAACCGGACGTGATGCCCGCGGGACGAGGGTAGCCGGAGCGATACGGGAATGCTTCCGTCTATGTAGAAAGGACGCGTTTACGCCTTCAGCCGTAATGTCCGTACATGATGCATGGCCCAACCGACCTGTGGAACGACGATAATGCCATTTACGACGATGGCGAATGGATCACGTGGGACGAGATTAACTCGCACCTCGAACGTCTTGAATTCGAAGCCTGCTTTCCCAATCTAGACGCCGATCTCGTACCGATTTTCAAATCCCTCCTCGCGGTTGCGATGGACTATCATGACCTGACGGGCAGTCACCTACAGGTCTATGGCGATCTCGGCGAGCTCTATGGCGCGATCACGCACGGGATCAAACTTCATCGCAATTATGCGCAGGGCTCCGATGGCAAGTTGGGGAATCATTTTGTAGAAGTGAAGACGATAACCCCGTTCAAAAATTCCGATCAGGTCACACTCAATCTCAAGCGTAATTTCAGCAAGGTCTTGATCGTGAAGATCGATGCCGGCTTTGAGGTGCGGAGCCAGTTGATTGATCGAAAGACCCTGCCCAAGGTAAAAGGCGACAAACTCACGCTGCGCTGGTCGGATATCCAACCGAAAGATTCGAAAGCGCCCTGAAACTGACATGAAGCGTGTCAGGTCGTTGGCGCCCACATCTCATTGACGCGTTTCGCCAGATACAGGCGTTTCAACCGCAATGCCCGTCACCGCATCGCCTGTCGCTGCCGCACGATCTCGCATCCGACGCTCGCGTCCGGATAGATGTCGGGCTTGACCGAACGTACCCGCACCACGCGTACACGAGGGTCGGCGAGGCAAAGGGCAGCGACCGCCTCGACCAGCGTTTCCTGCAGCGCAAAGCCCGGACCATCCGCCAGCGCATGCACGCCGGCACGCACGAAGTCGTAATCGAGCACCTCCTCGATCGCATCGGCGCTCGGCGGTATCGCATAGTCGACCGTCATCCACACCGACAGGCGCACGCGTTGCGGTGCCTCCTCATGGGGATGGATACCCAGCCGCATCGCAACCTCCAGCCCTTCCAGGATGGTCGTGAATTCAGCCATCGCGCCCCTCGAACATCACGTCCCCGTCTCGCCGGACGAACCGCTGCCCGCAATCGACGTACACGGTCTGGCCGGTGACGCTGCGGGCGCCAAGCAGGTATGCGACCGCCTCTGCGACATTCTCCGCGCCGACCGGACGGCGAAGCAGGTTGTCGGCGGCGACCCGGGCGAACTCCGCCTCGCTCTGATCGCCGCTCGGCAGTGTGATGCCGGGCGCGACGGCGTTCACGCGCACTTTCGGACCGAGCGCCTGCGCCAGCATCTCGGTCGCCCCGGCGAGTGCATATTTGCTCAGCGAATAACTGAAGAAATCCGGATTGGGATTGGCCAGCTTCTGGTCGAGCAGGTTGACGACCGCGCCATCGTCGATGTCGTCCTGCGCCGCCAGCGCCGCCGCCAGCATCGCTGGCGTGACGGCATTCACGATATGCAGCCTGGCGGCGAGCGCGCCGTCGATCGCCTCGGGCCGATCATACTCGAAACTCGAAGCGCTGTTGACCAGTGCCGCGATCGGCCCGCCGGCCGCCGCACGCGCCCGCGCGAACAGGGCGGTCGCGCCGGCGGCATCGGCCAGATCGCCCTGTATCGCCACCCCGTCCAGTGCCGCAGCGAGGGTCCGCGCCTCGTCCGCCGAACGGCCGTAATGAATGACGACGCGCCAGCCGTCGGCCGCCAGCGCGCGGGCGATCGACGCGCCCAGCCGCCTGGCGCCGCCGGTCACCAGCACGTGTCGGCGTGTGGACGGCGTCAACATCCCATCAAGGCCAGCACTTCCTTGCGGCTGCGCTCGTCGTCGCGGAACACGCCCATCATCCGGCTGGTGACCATGCCGACCCCCGGCGTGCGGACTCCGCGCGCGGTCATGCAGGCGTGGCTCGCCTCGATCACCACGGCGACGCCCTGGGGTTTCAGGTTGTCCCAGATGCAATCGGCGACCTCGGCCGTCAGCCGCTCCTGCACCTGCAACCGGCGTGCGAAGCCGTGCAATACGCGCGCCAGCTTGCTGATCCCGACGACATGATCCTTGGGCAGGTAGGCGATATGCGCCTTGCCGATGATCGGCGCCATGTGATGTTCGCAATGCGACTGGAAGGGGATGTCCTTCAACAGCACGATCTCGTCATAGCCGCCGACTTCCTCGAACACCCGCTCCAGATGGCGCGCAGGGTCGTCCTCGTAACCGGCGCAATATTCCTTCCAGGCCTTGGCGACGCGGCGCGGCGTGTCGACCAGCCCCTCGCGCATCGGATCATCGCCGGCCCAGCGGATCAGCGTGCGGATCGCATCCGTCACGTCCTGCGGCACTGCGGCCGGGGCCATTGGCTCGATCAGGTCGCCATCGTCGGGCGAGCCGTGCTGATCCGTCATCTATCTAACCCTTTCCGAACACTCATCGATGCGCATCCCACCCAACCATAGGTTCGATTCTGCAACTGGTCCAATGTCGTCGACTTCGCAAAACACCGCAATTTTCCGGCAGAAATCGATTGACGCGGGAAATTTCCGGTCGTTAATTTCGCCATACCTGAAACAGGAACTTTTCGTATCGTCGACATCAGATCGCGCGGACGGACAGGGAGAGGATGCCACCATGAAGAAGTTCGAACTGCTCGCGGCATCGGCGATCGTCATGCTGGCAGCGATTCCCGCCGCTGCGCAGACCGCCGATACCACGTCGTCCCAGACGACGGCACCCACCAACGGTCCCGGCCAGGAGGCGCCGTCGGCGACGGACAGCAACGTCGGCGACATCGTCATCACCGCACAGCGCCAGTCGCAGCGGTTGCAGGACGTGCCGATCGCGGTCAGCGCCTTTACCGCGCAGAATCTGGAAAAGCAGCAGATCGTCAATCCGATCGCGTTGCAGCAGACCCTGCCCAACGTCACCTTCACCAAGACCGGGTTCACCTCGTCCAGTTTCACCATCCGCGGTATCGGCGACCTGTGCGTCGGCGCGACGTGCGACCAGGCGACGGCGATCCACGTCAACGACATGCCGCTCACCAGCACCCGCCTGTTCGAAAGCGAATTCTTCGACCTGGAACGCGTCGAGGTTCTGCGCGGTCCGCAAGGGACCCTGTTCGGCCGCAACGCCACGTCTGGCGTGGTCAACTTCATCAGCGCCAAGCCGGATCTCAGCGGCGTCCATGCCGCCGGGGAATTCGAATATGGCAATTTCGATTCGAAGCGCGCGCGCGGCATGTTCAACCTGCCGATCGGCGACACGCTGGGCATCCGCGTCGCCGGCACGTACCTGAAACGCGACGGCTATACCTTCAACACCTATGACAACAGCCGCATCGACGGCCGCGACCTGTATTCGCTCCGCGGCACGCTGTCGTGGGAGCCGAACGCCGACACGCGCATCGACCTGATCGGTTACTATTTCCATGAAAAGGACAATCGCAGCCGTATCCAGAAGCAATTGTGCCACCGCGATCCCACCGGCGTGCTCGGCTGTCTGCCTGACACCAAGGGGTTCGAGACGACCAACGGCCTCTCGACGCTCGCCGCGGTCCTGACCTCGACCGAATTCTTCCGCGTCAACAACGCCGCGCTCGCGCCCTTCGCCCTGCAAAGCCTGTACGGCACCGATCCCTACGCGGGCGTGGTCAACCCGACCGACGTGCGTACCGTCCGCATCGACTACAACCCGACCTATTTCGCCGACGAAGAGCAATATACCGCCAAGATCTTCCATGATTTCGGTCCGGTCAGCTTCAACTTCACCGGCGGCTATGCGCGCAACTCGGTCGACAGCACGGTCGACTATAATCTGGCGGTCGAAGGCTCGCTGGCCACCAACGCTGGACTGGCCGCCCTCAACGCATTCGGGCGAACCGGTGGTGCGGCACCGTTCCTCAACGGGGTTCGCCAGACGCTGATCCCCAATGGTCCGGCCGGCGGCGTGTGCCAATCGGCGGCGGATCCGGCCAACGTCGGCGTCTATGGCGGCAACAGCATCGGGTGCTTCGGCCAGAGCCTGGATTTCGATCGATCGCGGATCCAGAATCGCCAGTTCTCGGCGGAAGCGCACATCGACAGCAGCTTCGATGGCCCCTTCAACTTCCTGCTCGGCGGCATCTATCTGGACAGCCTCAGCCGTAACAACGATTATTTCGTCAACGCCTTCGGTCTGGACTATGCCTCCGGCATCCTCGGCGCCGCCTCGTCCGCCGCGATCCCCGGTGTCGGCGGCAACGCATTTCTCGGGTCGCCCTTCTATCGAAACGACACCAAACGCTTCCGTTTGAAATCCTACGGCCTCTTCGGCGAAACTTACTTCACCCTCAACAACCGCACCAAATTAACGCTTGGCCTGCGCTACAATCACGATCAAAAGACCGTGCAGGCCCGCAACCTGACCCTGAACGTCCTGACTCCCTATGCTGCCGGCGGGATCGAGAACGGCCTGAATTACAGCGCGATCGATTTCGATCCGACTACCCCAGGCGTACAGGACTATGCCCGGCGCGCGGTGTCGTTCGGCCGCCTGACCGGCCGTGCGGTGTTCGATTACAAGATCGACGACGACAAGTTGCTCTACGCATCCTATTCGCGCGGTTACAAGTCGGGCGGCATCAATCCGCCGGTCGCCGCCAGCTTCTCGGTCCCGACGACGTTCGCGCCGGAAAAAGTGGATGCCTTCGAAATCGGATCGAAGAACACGTTCGGCAACGGCACATTGCGCCTCAACCTCACCGGGTTCTATTACAAGTACAAAGGGCTGCAACTGAGCCGCATCGTCGCGAGGACGGCGGTGAACGACAATGTCGATGCCAACATCTACGGCGTCGAGGCGGAGGCGGTAATTTCGCCCGTCGCGCGCTTCGTCGTCAACATGAACGCCAGCTACCTGAAGACGGAAATTACCGGCAACCGAGCCCTCATCAACCCGCGCCTGCCATCGGGCGGACGCAGCGATACCGTCATCATCAAGGATATCACCAACGCCTCTAACTGCGTCGTCGCGCCCACCACGGGCGGCAGCGCGGCGCTCGCGAACGGCTTCGTCTCCACCGTCAACACTGCGATCGGATTGCGCGGCCCGACTGCGATCGCGGGTACCGGCACGACGGGCGCCTACGGCATCTGCTCGGTGTTGCAGTCCAGCGCCGCGGCGGCCGCGCTGCCCCTGACCGTCACCGATGGCATACCGGTCGGCCTGGACGGCAACAAGCTGCCCCAGGCGCCGACCTACAAATGGGCGATCGGCGCGCAATACACCATCGACTTCGCCGACGGCTGGTCGGTCGTGCCGCGCGCCGACCTCAACTATACCGGTAATTTCTCGGCAAGCGTCTTCAACCTCAACATCGATCGCGTGCCGGGGTACGAAGTGGTCAATGCGCAGATCCAGGTCAACGCGCCCGACGACCGTTTCTACCTGCGCGCATTCGTCCAGAACCTGACGGACAATGACGCGATCACGGGTCAGGCGGTCGCCGACCAATCGTCCGGCCTCTACACCAACATCTTCACCATCGAACCGCGCCGTTATGGCGCGGCGGTCGGGTTCAAGTTCTGAGCCGATGCCGCCCCCGGCTGCAACCCTTTGCCAACCCCGTGCGATTCCGTCGTGCGGGGGTAGCAGGAGACGGACGATGGCAAACGTGAAGACCGGCGATGAAGTGACATGGAAAAGCCATGGTGGCACCGCCCACGGGACAGTCGAAAAGAAGCAGACGAGCGATACGACGATCAAGGGTCACACCGTGCGTGCGTCCAAGGACGACCCGCAATATATCGTAAAGAGTGACAACGGTGGAAAGGCGGCGCACAAGGCGAGCGCGCTCAAGAAGGCGTAACTCTCAGCGCACCCGGGCTGGACCGGGTGCAAACAGGAAGGAATGCGATGGCTACGACACCACCCAAGACCGGCGGCATCCACGCTCCCGTGCAGCCCTCGCCCGAACTCGGGGCGATCGTCGGCAACGAGAAGCTGCCACGTAGCCAGGTGATCAGCAAGGTGTGGGAATATATCAAGTCCAACGACCTGCAGAACCCTGAGAACAAGCGCGAGATTCTGGCAGACGACAAGCTGCAGAAGGTGTTCGGCAGGGACAAGGTGACCATGTTCGAGATGAATAAGTACATCTCGCAGCACGTGAAAGCCTGATCCGCCCCCCTTTCATCGGGAGCATCGCGCCGCAACCGGCCGTCGGTGCTCCCGAGTGGAAGACTGCATCGTATCGTTTGAACACAGCGTCTGACCGGACGCACGAATGTGCTGTCTGGCGGCCGCGCTGATGCGCCATCAGCGGGATCTCGACACAATGAACGGCAATGCGATGGCCGAAACGATGATCATCGCCACGCCGGCGGCGACATAGAGCCAGAAGCTGATAGGCCTGACGGTCATGCGAGGACGTCCGGTATCGTACGATGCGATACACACGAGTTGGAGACCCGATCGGACCGGATCCTCATCGATAGCGTCGATATCGGCAAAGCGCCGCATGTCATGGCGATCATCCCGTCAATGCCAGTCGATCGTAACAGCCAAATGTTGCGGCGATTTTGCAGTGGCACGGCGGGAACAGCGGGGGAAGCCCGGACCGCCGTGCTGCATTGGATATGGACCGCACGTCTCGGCTCGGCAAGTTGCAATATTGCCGTAATGTTAACCGGTTGTGCCGCAACGGGACCGCGCACTCGCACGAGATCATAGATCCGAGCACGCCACCCCCGCCATCCGCCGATCGCGGGTCGGTGGGTAGATGCGCGTGCCGATACACGGAACGAATGATCCCGCGACGGCGCGAAGAGCGATGTTCACGCGGAGGCGCGGAGCGATTGCGCCTCGCCAACGGGAGCGGCCGTTTCACTTCGATCTTAAGGGGAGCGATAGCCTGCGACGCCACATACCCGCCTCCGCGTGCATTCACTCTTCTTTCATTGCTCCACGGCTCAGCGCGATCTGCTGTTGAGCCGCCTCAGCCAATTATCGGAATTGCGCCGTAGCCAAGAAGCGTTCGGCGTCGAGCGACGGCTATTCAGCCAATGCCGGCCGTCGTCACCACCTAGCGATAGACTTGGTCGGCGCCGTCGCCGCAGGCGAACGCCTTGGCACTACCTTCACGCTCGAGCCCGTCTCCAGCGCGATAACACTGTCGTCGTCCAATCGCGCGGTGCGCCCGCAGTGCGTATCCGCCAGCGGCAGCACAACCAGACAACGACGCACCCGGTGCGTGCGTCTCAATGGTGACCCCGGCGCGATTCGAACGCGCGACCTACAGATTAGGAATCTGGCGCTCTATCCTGCTGAGCTACGGGGCCATCGGCGTCATGATACCGGCGGCTGCTGAGCGGGTCTAGCCACGTCGCGCGCGCCCTAGTTGATCTTTTCCGGCGGCACGACCGGCAGCGGCAACGGTGCGACGGCTACTCCATCGTCGACCAGCGACTTGACGTCGGCAAGGCTCGCGAGCCCGTGGATCGGCTTATGATCTTCCTCGCCCTGATGCATCGCGCGTGCGCGGGTGGCGAAGGTGTCGCCGACCCATTGCGATCCAGCCAGCGCCTTGGTCTGCGCCGCAGCCAGTTGCTGCAGCGCGTGCTTGACGAGCGCCGGCAACGGGGTTTCGCCGCGCCGGTTGCCCTTGGCGGCAATGCTAGGCGCCATCACCGCCTTCGCAACCGCGGTGTCGCCGCAGAACGGACAGGGCACCTGCCCCGCCCCGACCTGATCGGCATAGGCGGTGCTGGAGGCGAACCATGCTTCGAACACATGGCCCGCCCTACAGCGCAGGTCGAACAGGATCATGACCGGGTAATCGGCGGAATAAGACGACGATGCGCCAGGACCGGGATGCGGCCACGTACGGCGGCGACCTGCACCGCATCGATCTCTGCGAAGCCGAGCCCGCGCGCCTCGCCCATGTCGAGCAGCACAGCACCCCATGGGTCGACGACCAGCGAATGACCGTAGGTGCTCCGACCATCCTCATGCGCGCTGGTCTGTGCGGCTGCGACTACGTAGGAGTTGTTTTCGATTGCCCGTGCCCGCACCAGCGTATGCCAGTGCGCCGCCCCGGTTGGACGGGTAAAAGCGGCAGGGATGGCCAGCAGGTCTGCCCCCGCCTCGGCCAGTGCCGCGTAGAGCGCCGGAAAGCGCAGGTCGTAGCAGATCGACAGGCCGAGCGGGCCAGCGGGCGTATCCGCCACCACCGCATGATCGCCGGGAGCATAGGCGGCGGATTCGCGCCAGCTTTCCCCGTTGGGCAGGTCGACGTCGAACAGGTGCAGCTTGTCGTAGCGCGCCCGGATCGCGCCTGCGGCGTCGATGACGAACCCGCGATTGGCCAGCCGCCCGTCGTCGCGCCGCACCGCCAGGGAGCCGAGGTGTACCCAGATTCCCGCCGACGCCGCCGCATCGCGCACCGCCGCCAGCACCGGATCGTCGGCCTCCGCGTGGATCGACGTCGCCGCGCGTGCGCGATCGCGGTCGATCAGGCCCGCCATCTCCGGCGCGAACAGCATGCCTGCCCCGTTGGCGGCCGCCGCGGCGATGCCATGCCGCAGGTCGGCGGCATTGACGGCGGGATCGATCCCGCTCGTCATCTGGAGCAGTGCGATCCTCATGCCGGCGTCACGCCGCGAGCAGCGGGTCGAGTCCCCCACGGGCATCCAGCGCGGCGAGGTCGTCGGAACCACCGATATGCCGGCCGTCGATGAAGACCTGCGGCACGGTCGTGCGGCCGTCGGCGCGCTGGATCATCTCCTGCCGCCGGGGCCCGCCCATCGTGATGTCATGTTCCTGCGGCGTCACGCCCTTGGCGGTCAGCAGCCGCATCGCGCGCGTGCAATAAGGGCAGAATGCCTTAGTGTAGATTTCGACGTTTGCCATGGAGACGAGGTGTGGTGTGCAGGGTGTCTTGTCAATCGGCGTAGTCCGGCCGATCGTCGTCGTCGATCACCCGCGCCCAGCACAGGATGGTGACCGATGCCGCCCCCGCCGCCAGCAGCGTCCGGGTACAGGCGGTGGCCGTCGCGCCGCTGGTGAAGACGTCGTCCACCAGCCCGACCGCTTTGCCCCGCACCCGCTGCCGGTCGACGACGGCAAATGCGCCCGCCACCGCCTTGCGGCGATCACCCCGGCCCATTCCCTTCAGCGCGACGGTCTGACGACGCCGGATCAGTACGAACGGATCGTGGACGACGCCGCTGCGCCGGTGCAGCGCCGCGGCGATCAGCGCCGCCTGATTGTAGCCGCGCGACCACAGCCGCCACCGGTGCAGCGGCACCGGGACCAGCAGGTCGAGCCCACCGGGCACGCCCGGCATCATCCGCTCCGCCATCGTGGCCGCAATGCCGATACGGCGGCCGTATTTCAGTTTCAGCGCCAACTGGCGCGCGACGGGACCGTAAGCGACGGCGGCCCGCACCCCCTGATGACGCGGCGGATCGGCAAGGCACTGCCCGCAGCGCGCGCCGTCGCCGCGGTCGAATGCGAAGGGCCGGTTGCATCCGGCGCACCACGGCGGGGCGAGCAGTCGCAATCCGCTCCAGCACGCAGCGCAGAAACGGTGATCGGCGGCCACCGGCGTGGCGCAGCCGGGGCAGCGCGGCGGCAACGCCCAGGCGACGACATTGCCGACAACGCCGGTGGTGGCGCGGGCCACGGCCCGTCCCGCATCGATCGTCGTTCGTCGGATCACGCCGCCCCCATCCTCATGCCCGCTTGTCGCGTACGGTCGCAGCAGGCACAAGCCGTCCCGTGAACGCTCTTCCGACACCGACCGACATCTTCGACCGGGCGACCCGCCGCCTGCGCCGCGATCGCGCCGCCGCCGCCGGCTATCCCGCCCACGCCTTCCTGCGCGACGTCATGGTCGAAGGCCTGCTGGAACGGCTCGACGCGGTGAAGCGCGGGTTCGACGACGTGCTCGATATCGGTACGCCCGATGCCGCCATCACCGTGCCCGGCGCGCGGATTGCGCGGATCGATCCGGGCTATCGCTTCGCCCGCTCCGTCGACGGCGTTCAGGGCGACGAGGATCGGCTACCGTTCGCCGATGCCAGCTTCGATGGCGTGCTGAGCGCCGGCGTCCTCGATCAGGTCAACGACCTGCCGGGTGCGCTGACGCTGATCCGGCGCGTGTTACGGCCGGACGGCGTGTTTCTGGGCGCCTTCCTGGGCGGTGGCAGTCTGCCGGCGTTGCGGGCCGCGCTGCGCATCGCGGAGGGCGATCGCCCCGCCGCGCGATTGCATCCCCAGATCGACGTGCGGTCCGCCGGCGACCTCCTCATGCGCGCCGGCTTCGCCCTGCCGGTCGCCGATGTCGAGACGTTCGATGTGCGCTACGCGCATCTCGGCCGGCTGCTGGACGATCTGCGCGGGATGGCGGCGAGCAACATCCTCGTCGGGCGATCCGGCATGAGCCGCGGAACGCTGGCTCGTACCGCCGCCGCCTTTGCGGACGCGGCCGGACCCGATGGGCGTACCACCGAACGATTCTCGATCGTGTTCGTGACCGGCTGGGCACCCGATAGTTCCCAGCCCAAGCCCGCCCGCCGTGGCAGCGCCACCGCCTCGCTCGCAGCTGCGTTGCAAGTGCCGCCGCCGCAATAGAGCCGGCGACGTTGCGGATCAGACGATCATGCCGTCCTGCGCGTCGCGCGCCAGGATGCGTCCCATCGCCTCGAACAGGGCGTCCATCGCCACGGGCTTGAACAACACCTCGTCCGCCCCCGCCGCGATGCACCGTTCGCGCAGGTCCAGCGCCGTGTCGGCGGTGATGACGATGATCGGAACCGTCGCCTTAGCATCGTTTCGCGCCCTGATGTGTTCGATCGCGGTGATACCGTCCATGCCCGGCATGCGCAGGTCGATCAGCAGCATGTCGAACGTCTGCGCATCCAGGGCGGCCAGGCCCTCTTCCGCGCTTTCCGCCTCCATCATGCTCGCACCGGCGACGTCGAGCATGTCCCGAACGACGCGCCGGTTCATCCGGTCGTCTTCGATAAACAGGACGTTCATCGTCCAGACAGCTGCATGAAGGGCAATCGCGTCGGAAGCATGGTCTTGCGTCTACGCTTCATGCCGCCCGCGACACAAGGGCGAGATCATCTGGCGGATACACCGATGCGACGAGTGAAGCCCCGCTGACCGGCTTGATAACATTCGTAAAACAGGGCTTCATTGCGATACCGTCACGATCGGGGTCGCTGTCGGCGGGCCACAGGACGACGATCCGCGCGGCCCCCGCCGCCTGCACCAGCCTGTTTGCCGCGGTCGCGACATCGCCGGTGGCGGACAGCACGGCGGCATCGACCAGCAGCCGTTCGACACCGCCACGCTCCAGGATCGGCAACGCCTCGTCCAGCGACGCCGCCACTGCGACCTCCCCCGCATGCGGCAGGAGCAGCGTTTTCAGCATGCTGCGCGTGATCGGACTGCGCTCCACGATCAGCAGGCCGGGCGCCGCGCCCGCGCCCGCGCCCGCTCCCGCGGCGTCGATGGAGGGCGCGCGCACCAGCGGCAGGTCGACGGTGAAGCGCGATCCCGCGCCGGGCGTGCTCGCCACGGTCACGTCGCCGCCCATCGCACGGGCGAGGTTGCGACAGATCGACAGCCCCAGGCCGGTACCGCCGAACTGGCGTGTCGTACTGGTGTCGGCCTGGCGGAACGATTCGAAAATCTCGTCGCACTTGTCGGGTGCGATGCCGACGCCTGTGTCCTCGATCATGATTTGCAGCCGGTCGTCGCCGGCCGTTGCCACGCGCAACGATACGCCGCCGGTGGCCGTGAATTTCAGCGCGTTCGACATCAGGTTGAAGACGATCTGGCGCAGGCGGACTGCATCGCCGACGATCATGCCCGGACATGTCGCCAGGTCCCGCGTGAAGGTCAGGCCCTTGGCGCGCGCCTGATCGTCCCACAGGCGTGTCGAATCGCGCAGCATCGCATCGAGGTCGAACGGCGCCGCCTCGATCACCAGATTGCCGGTTTCCATCTTGGCGACGTCGAGGATGTCGTCCACCAGCGCGCGCATCGTGATGCCAGCGCTGTGCACGACGGTAAGCCGGTCGCGCGTCGCCCCCGCAACGCCGCGGTCGGCGAGCATCACCTGCGTCATGCCCAGGATACCGTTGAGCGGCGTGCGGATTTCGTGGCTGGTGGTTGCGAGGAATTCGGTCTTGGCGGCCAGCGCCTTGCCCAGCGCGGTGTTGGTGACCGCAAGGTCGGCGTTGGCGGCGCGAACCTTGTTGCGGCTGCGACGCAGGGCGACGATGCCGAAGGCCAGCAATGCCACGATCAGCGCCGCCGCCGCCGCGACGCCCAGGAAGATGTTGCGCTGTGTGCGGGTACGCGCCTGTTCGAACGCCACGTTCCGGCGCGCTTCGTCGCGTTGCAGGTTGGCGATCTTCAATTCCTGATTGGCGAAATCGAAGCGGGCGGCCATCAGCGCCGCGCCCGTCGACCGCGCCAGCGTCGTCGCCTCGTCGTCCAGTCGCTTCAGCGTCACCAGGTGCTGCAACGCCAGGTCGTGCGCGCCGGTGCGACTATAGATCATATAGGCCGTGCGATGCGCCTCGCGATCGTTGAGCGTGGACTTGGCGAAATCCTCGCCCGCAAATCGCTGGTCGATCAGCTGCGTCGCCGCGGGCAGGTCGCCGCGCTGGAATGCCGCCTGCGCCGCCAGTGCGACCAGCATGTGCCGATATTCGACCGCCTCGCCGCCGCTCGACAGGCGCAGGCCCTCGTCGATCGCGCGCTGCGCCCCGGCCACATCGTGATCCAGCAACCGCGCTTCGGCGATGTTGCCCAGCACCAGCACGCGCAGCATCGGGCTACCGATCGTCTCCGTCAGCGCCAGCGCCTGGCGAAACTGCGCTTCGGCCTCGTGGAAACGATCCAGGCCATTCAACGCGTTGCCCCGATTGTTGTACAGGGTCAGCGCGAGCATCGGATCGGATTTGTATACCGACAGCGCCTGATCGAAATAGCGCAACGCGTTCGTGTTGTCGTTCGCGTCGACATAGAGCGAACCGATCGCCTGCAACGCCTTTGCCTGGCTGCGCGTCTCGCCGAGTGCCTGGAATATCGCGTGGGCGCGCTGATAATCGCCCAGTGCCGCAGCGACCCGGGCCTGGACCGTATTGATCCATCCCCTGGACAGCAGCGCATCGCCGTTCAGCTTCGATCCCGGCGCCTGCGATGCCGCGACCCGCACGGCGCCGTCGATCAGCGGTTTCGCATTCCGCGCGTCGCCCAGCCGCATCAACGCCTCGCCGTGCAGCCACATCGCGGTCGCCCCCATCAGCGATCGCGCCGTCGACGGCGGTTGCCTGGCGGCGAACGCCTCCGCCTCGCGCGCCTTGTCCACGGAGCGGTGCGGATCGACCAGCATGGTCGCCTTCGCATCCGCGACCAGCGCGTCGAAACGGTCCGGGCCGACGCCCTGTGCCACGGCCGGCACCGCCAGCGATGCGGCGGCGAACGCCAGCATCGGCATCGTCATGCGGGTCGCCATGGGTCTGCGCCCCGTCACCGGCGCACGCCTCAAGCGAGCCGGCGGTGCGCGGCGAAACCGCCGAACGCGGCAAGCGGATCGGGCGCCGGTGCCCGATGTCGTCCATCCTCGAGATATTGCACGAGCGAATCGAATACGACCGGACGGCTGATCAGGAATCCCTGCACCATGTCGCAGCCCATCACCGTCAACAGCGCGAGTGCCGCATGGGTTTCGACGCCCTCGGCAACGACTTCCATCTCCAGCGCGTGGGCCAGGTCGATGGTGGATCGCACGATCAGCGGATCGCGGTTGGAACTGGTCAATTGCGTGACGAACAGCTTGTCGATCTTCAGTTCGCGCGCGGGCAGTTGCTTCAGATAGGCCAGTGACGACAGACCGGCACCATAATCGTCGATGGCGATGGTTATGCCGAAATCCGCGAAAATCTGAAGGTTCGCGATGGCACTGGCGGGGTCGCGAATGACCGAGGTTTCGGTGATCTCGAAACCCAGTTTGGCGTCGCTGCCGCCGACCAGATCGCAAGCCTCCCGCACGAACGCCGTGTCGGCGAGCAATTGACCGGCGATGTTGATGAACAGCCGCAGATCATGTCCGCGAGTCGCGAGCGCACGCTGGTCGGCGATGGCGCGACGGATGGTCCACAGCGTCATGCGATCGATCAGCTGGCATTCCTCTGCGACGGGAATGAAGTCGTTGGGCATGACCAGACCGCGCGTGGGATGCCGCCAGCGCACCAGCGCCTCGGCGCTCGTGATCTCCTGTCGCCGCACATGCACCTTCGGCTGATAGTGCAGGACGAGTTCTTCCCGATCGATCGCCGCATCCAGTTCGCGCGCCAACTGGATGGTATCCAATCGCGTGCGGGGTGGAACCGTGTGGGTCACGACCCGATATTCGACGCGCGCCTCAGCCAGGGCGGATTCGGCCTGCTCGATGATCTCGACGTCGTCGACATGGGCGGCGGGCGCGCTGGCGCCGCCGTAGGTCAATTCGATCGTGACCAGTTGATCGTCCAGCGCGAACGGCTGCCCGATCGCCTTGTCGATCGCCGCGATGCGTCGATCGATGGCCTGAACGCCGACATCCCGGAACGAACAGGCGATCTGCGTTCTGCCGATGATGGCGACGCTGCCGTTGGCGATGACCCGCCCGACTCGCTCGCTGACGAGCCCTGCAAGAAGCTCCGACCGCTCGCAGCCGATCGCGCGGCGCAGGTGCTGGAAATTCGCAATCTCGATCAGCAGATGGAATCGGTAGATCTCGCCGGAGATGTGCTCGACCGGGTCGCCTGCCGCAGCGGACGACGCTTCCGATGAATCTGTGCGAGCCGCAGCGGTCATGACCCCAACGGCCTAGGGCACAGACCTGAAGATATCTTTAACCGCAGCGCCCCCGGCGGACGCCCCGTAATCCGCGTTGAAACGTGCTTAATTTTACGTTAAGATTAACGTGCATCTAACGATGCCACGATAAGGGAGATTAGCATGTACGCATTTTTTGCAGAGCTGCTGGCGGCCATTCACGTTAACATTCCGCCCTGGTAAAGACGTTGCGGCTCGAGTGACCGGTTGACGGGCGATCCGTCCGATGAACGGGCCCTCGAGCCGCTTTTGATGGCGCATATTTATGGCTGCGAACCAGGGCATCCTGGTCCGCGCTGCGCAGTAAGCTAGACATGTCACGATAGCCGCGAGCGCACGTGACCATCTGCTTCTGAAAAACGAGCCTGTTCAGGCGTCTTCACATGGCGCCGACGGACCGTAGCGCGGCATTGTGTCCACGCCCGTTGGCGGGATTGCCGAACTCCATATCGTCGTCGACGGAACCCAGACGTAGCGCGAGGATGTCGAGCGCGTAGTTCTGGTTGAGCTTCCACGGCTTGCGTGCGCCCTGCTTTGGCAGTTTGTGCTCGGCGCGCTGGATGTAGCCTGAACTGAAATCGACGAACGGTTCCGTCGCCATGCTCGCATCGCTGTTATGCGGGGTCGCCTGGCGCAGCCCGCGCTTCTTCATCGTGTTCAGCAGGCGACAGACATAGGTCGCCACCAGATCCGCCTTCAACGTCCACGAGGCATTGGTATACCCGAACGTATAGGCGAGATTCGGGACGTCCGAGAACATCATCCCTTTATATTGGAGTGCTTTCGACAGATCGATCGGCGCACCGTCCTTGCTGAAGCGGACGTCGCTGAGCAACTGGAGTTCCAGTCCGGTTGCCGTGACGACGATATCGGCGGGCAGGTCTTCGCCCGAAGACAGGTGGATGCCGGTTTCCGTGAACCCGTCGATCGTGCCGGTCATCACGGCGGCATCGCCGCGCTTGATGCTTTCGAACAGATCGGCATCGGGAACCAGGCATAACCGCTGGTCCCAGGGATTGTAGCGGGGCGTGAAGTGGGTATCGACGTCATAGTCGGGACCCAGATGGTCGCGCACCATATTGATCAGGCGCTGCTTGAACTTCTCGGGCTGTTTCTTGGCGATGCGATAGAAGACCATGCTGGTCAGCACGTTCTTCCAGCGGGTCACGCCATAGGCGGCCTTGGCGGGAAGCTTGCCGCGTAGCCAGTTGGCGACTTTGTCCTCCGCCGGCCGGGAGACGACGTAGGTGGGCGACCGCTGCAACATCGTGACATGCGCCGCCGTCCTGGCCATTTCGGGCACCAGCGTCACCGCCGTCGCGCCACTGCCGATCACGACCACGCGCTTGCCGGCGTAATCGAGGTCTTCCGGCCACAATTGCGGATGGACGATCCGCCCGCCGAAGCGTTCGGCTCCGGCGAATTCGGGCGTGTAGCCCTTGGCGTAATTGTAATAGCCTGAACACATGCACAGGAAGTTGCATGTGAACACCAGTGGCTGCCCTTCGGGGCCGGTGACCGCAACGGTCCAGCGCGCATCCTCGGTCGACCATGCGGCACTGGTGACGTGGTGGCGGAAGCGGATATGCCGATCAATGCCGTAGCAGCGGGCAGTTTCCTCAACATAGCTGCGGATCGACGGGCCGTCCGCGATCGACTTGGCGTTCGTCCACGGGTGGAACGAGAAGCCCAGTGTGTGCATGTCGCTGTCGGAACGGATACCCGGATAGCGAAACAGGTCCCAGGTGCCACCGATCGCGGACCGCCCTTCGAGGATCACATAGCTGCGATCCGGGCAGCGCGTCTGCAAGTGATAGCCCTGCCCGATCCCGGATATACCGGCACCCACCACGACTACGTCGACATGCTCGACCATCAACCTCTCCACCATACCCGTTATTCGGTTTTCGTGGAGAGGCCTATCGCAATCGGCCTCAATAGTCTTTCGAATATTTCAGTCGGGCATCCGATCCGCCGGCCGATCCGGTGGAGGTGAGCAGGCTCAAAGCCCGCGTCAGTGCGATCTCCAGCTGCGTGGCGGTGAAGCCGCGGGCATCGGTCACGATCTCGACGTAGATGTCGTCGGTCAGGTACTTGCCCGCCGCCAGGCTGGTGCCGCGACCGCTCGCCTCGTCGGCGCCCAGCACACGCAGGCGATCGAATCCCGTCGCCGAGCGTAGCTTGCCGAGCGGGTTGAGCCCGCCCCCGCCCGACCCGCGCAGCGAGTTGAGCGCACTGGCCAGCTGGATCGCCTCGGTCGCCGACAGGTTTTCGGGGTTGGTACCGAACAACAGGCGGCTGAGCACCTCGTCCTGCGGCAGCGCCGGGGTGGAGGTGAAGGCGATCTGTGGACGCTGGCCGGTGCCGGTGATCGCGATGACCGCGGTGATCCCGTTGACGGTGGTCGACGCCTGGATGTTGATGTCCGGGTCGGTCAGCTGACCACCCCGGAAGCGGATGGTGCCGCGCGTCACCTCGAAGCGCTTGCCCGCGAACGAATAGGTCCCGCGCACCAGATCGAGGCCGCCGGCAATCACCGGCGCCGCGGAGGTGCCGCCCACCTTCAGGTTCATCTCCCACTCGGATTCGAGGCCCATGCCGGACACGAACAGCTGGTTGGCAGCACGTACCGTCAGATCGAGTTTGATGACGCTGATCGGCGCCGGTTTCGGCCGGTCGGTGGGCCGCACGGTGACCAATTGGCTCTTGCGCCGAATGCCCGTGAGTTCAGGGACCTCTGCCGAACCCTGCCGGATGATCTGATAGCGGGCCTCGGGAATGTTCAGGTTGCCCTGCAACAGCCCGCCGTCACGGCCATAGGTGAACAGGATATCACCCGACGTCGTCGCCGCCAGCGCGTCACTCTTGGCAAGCTGCGCATTGTCCAGCTTGGCGCGCAGGTCGATCGGGAAGCCGCTATCCGCCGCCAGGCCAACGCTGCCCTGGGCCTGCACGGTGCCGCTGCCGGCGCGCGCGGACAGGTTGGTCAGTTCGAGCCGATCGTTGGAGAACCGGGCCGCGATCTTCATCTGCGACAAGCGGGTACCGAAGGTCTCGTTGTCGTAGGTGAGGTTGTCGGCACGGATCAGGCCGTTCAGCTGCGGTGCGGATACCCGGCCCGAAAAGTCAGCAGCGACCGCGATCGGCCCGGACAATTGCTGCTGCGGCAGTGCGGCGAGGCTGAACAGCACTGCCGACGGGCCGTTGTAGCGGATACCGCCGGACAGCGGCGCCTGCATCAGGCGCATCGTCCAGGATCCGGCACCCGGCGGCAACGGACGAAGCGTCGCGAGCAGGCGACCGATGGTATTCGGCCCGCGTTTGATCAGCGCCCGCGCTTCGCCGCCATCGGGGACGAGACGGCCGACGAACTGCACATCGACCGGCTCGGACACCGCGGCGAGCCCGGTGCGCTGGAACCCGCTGATCGCCAATCGTGCGTCGGCGGCCGGTATCGCGCTGCCCTGCTGGCGATAGTCCAGGCTGCCGGTAACGGCACCGGACAAGCCCAGATCGGGCACGAATGCCGACAGCATCGACAGGTTGAGCCGATCGAGGCGGGCCTGCGCCGCGGTGATGCCGCCGCCGAACGAACCGGCGATACGCGCCGATCCGGCCGTCGGCCCCTGGCCGAAGTCGATCCGCGTCGCCGCAAGGCGATAGGCGCTTGCCACCGACGTGATGCGCGCCGGATTGACCGTATGGAACGGGATGTTGTTCGCCTGACCCTGCGCGGCGACTAGATAATTGCCCGGCGACAATTGCGCGTTGACGGCGACCCGCAACGGCACACCGCTCGACCCGGTGAGCAGCGCCTGCGCGGTGCCGCGACCGCCGACATAGTTCACCTTGGCGCGCATCGCCTGGATGACGAAGGCATTGTAGCGGGTGTCAGCGACCTGGACGTCGGCGATCACCTGCGGCGCCTTGGGGAACATCACGACGTTGCCGGTGACGATCGCACGGCCGATGGTGAAGTCCGCGACGCCGGGAATGCTGGCGTTATAGGCACGTGCGGCGACATCGGCGCGCTGATAACCGCCCTGGTTGCCCAGCTTCACGCTACCACTCACACCGCGCCCCGCGAACTGCAGCGATCCGGCGAACGGCCCCGCTGCGGTCGCGGCGATGCGTCCATGCGCGGCGATGCCGCCCAGCACGACGCGGTTGACGTCGACGGTGAGCTGCGGGCTCGGCCGGACCAGCACGTCGGCGGTGAACGGGCCATAATCGGTCCCACCGCTGGCGGTGACGGCATACGCCCCGTTACGCCCGACAACGCGCGCATTGAGGTTGACCAGCCCGATGCCGACGCCCGGTCGGGCCGCGCGCAGCACCACGACGGGCGCGGTGGCGCTGCCGGTGACGCGGGCGGACAATGGCCCGTATTGCGCCGAATAGGCTTCGGCGTTGACCAGCACGCTGCCGTTCGCCGGATCGAACCGGCCCTCGCCGCGGGTGATCCGGAATCCTGGCGCGCTCATCCGCAGGTTGCGGAAGGTGACGATACCTTCCGGGCTGTAGCCGATGTCGCTGCGTACGATCGCATTGCCGCCGAGGAAGTCGCGCACGCCACTGTTGAACAGCTGCTTGGTCTGCGCGACGACGCGGCCGGTGATCCCGAACCCGCCATTGGCGCCCGGCACCAGTTTGGCGTCGGTCGACAGGTTGAGAATGCCGATGCTGTCGAGCCGGTAGTTGTTGACCCGCCCCTTCAGCGCGCCGGTGTAGCGGCCCGTTTGGGTGTTGGCGACGATCACTGCGGTCGCGTCGATATTGTCCGACCGGATACGCAGATTGTCCGACAGGATGTTCGGCATCGCGATCGCAAAGTCGCCCTGGATGCGGACGTTGTTCGCCAGCCCGCCAATGGCGGCATTCAATCCGGTGACCCGGCGCGCACGGGCGTTGACCGGCACCAGAATGCGGTCCGCGTTCACCCGCGCCAGGCCTTCGGCATAGACATTCTCGACCGTGGTCGTGCCGAAGCCGATCGCGGCGGCCTTCACCTTATAGTCGACCGTCGGCGTCGCGAATGCACCGTCGAGGACGACACGCGCGGTCACGTCGCGCCCGCGCAGGTTGGGGGCGATCGCGCCCGGCGTCAGCAGCTTGGCATCCACCGCGAAATTGCCGAAGCGGCTGTTGGCGAGGTCGAGCAGACCGCCCGCATCGACCGCCAGCGCGTCCGACTTCAGCGTCAGCCGCGTATCCGCCTTGCGGTCATTGAGCGTAGTGTCCAGCGCCAGGTCCAGCCGCGGCACGGTCAGACGTTCGACCGGCCCCTGCAGGTACAGACCGGGCGTGGTGAAGCCGCGGACCTGGATGTGGCCATCGCGCGCACTGACGTCGAGGTTCGCGAGCTGCCCGCCGCCCAGCGTGGCGAGTGCCTTGCCCTGCCACGCCTTCCAGCTGCCACGCCCATCGACCGTCGCGGTCAACGGCGCTTTCAGCGAACCCATGGTCGCGACGACGCCGCCGACCGGGGCGTTCAGTTTCATGTCGATGTCGAGCTTGTTCTGCTCGGGCACCGCATCCAGCTTGAGGTGCAACGTATCGCCGCCGGCGACGCCAGCGCCCTTCAGGGCGGCCGCATCGGTGACGAGTTGCGCACGACGGTCGGCGATGTGCACCGCGCCGTCGATGCGGACCATGTGCGTCTGGCCGGTCACCGGCTTTGCCAGCACCAGCCGGCCGACGTGCAGCCGGTTCACGTCGATGTCGAGATCGGGCAGCAGCGGCGCATTCGGGTCGCTGGGCGTCTGCTTCAGTTCCGGACGGCGCGCGAGCGTCACCAGATCGGTCGACAGCGTGCGCACGTCGACATGGTTGTCGACGAACGCGAACGGCCGCCAGTCGACGCTCAGCCGGGGGCTGGTCAGGAACACGCCCTTGGGGTCGGCGACCCGCACGTCGGACAGGACCATCTGGCCGTACAGCGACCCGTCGATGCGCCCGACCTTGATGTTGAGCCCCGACGCCGTGGTATAGCCGCCGATGCGGTTGGCGACGAAGCGGCGACCGGGATCGGTGTTGATGCCCAGCACCACCGCCCCGACCAATATGACGAGGCCGAGCACGACGAACAGGATCCATTTGAGGATACGCTGCCACAGCGGACGCTTGGTCGCGACGACCGTATCGCCGGTCGGTTCGGTCACGGGACTATCCTGCGCCATCAGAATGCCTGCCCGATCGAGATGTAGAGGGCGACCTTGCCGTCGCCCGGACGCGGATTGAGCGGGGTCGCCACGTCGATCCGCATCGGCCCGAAGTTGGTGTAGAAGCGGCCACCGATACCGGCGCCGAATTTCAGCTCGGAGCCCTTGGGCAAGCTCGATTCATAGCTGTTGCCGGCATCGACGAACGGGACGATGCCGAAATTGCCGAACCGGTAGCGCGCCTCCAGCGCGAATTCGTTCAGCGACCGGCCGCCGACCGGATCGCCGTTGGGATCGAACGGCCCAAGCCGTTGATAGCCATAGCCGCGGACAGAGCCGCCGCCGCCGCCATAATAGCGCCGCGATGGGGCGAGATCGTCGCGGGCGATACCCTGGATCGATGCCGCGCGTGCACGGCCGGCGATCACCAGGCTGGTCGACACCGGATAATAATAGGTCGCCTCGATCTGCGTGCGGACATAGGGTTTGAACCCGCCGCTCACCGATCCTTCGGGGCTGACGTTCAGGCGCAAGCGATAGCCCCGCGTCGGATTGAGCAGGCTGTCCGACGTGTCCCATTCCACCTGGCCGGGCAAAGCCGCGATGCCATAGGTGCGGCGGACGTTGCGGCCTTGGGTGAAGTCGTAGACGCTCTCGTTCGTCCCGACCAGTTCGCCGCCATAGTAATAGGTGAATCTCTTCTGCCAGATGGGGGTCGAGACATAGCTCCACCGTGCCGACAGGGTGCCGGTAAAGGCATCGAACGCATCGTAATTCTGGTGCACGGCGCTGGCGATGGCGGTGAACGTCTTGTCGCGTTTGCCGGCATTGGATCGGCGGAACGTGCCCGACGCACCCTGTTCCTGGGTACCGGCGACGATCGTGCCGATCAGCGCGCCCTCTGGCGGGAACAGGTTGCGGTGCGTCCAGCTGCCCTCGGCCTTGATGCCCTGCCCTGTCGAGTAACCGGCGCTGCCCGCCAGGGTTCGCGCGGGCCCCTTGGTCTGGCGCACGAGCAGGTCCACCGCTTCGGTGCCGTCCGGATTGGTCCGCGCCGTTCGCTGCGGTTCGACCGCGACGCTGGAAAACAGGCCTGTCGCGACCAGCGCATCGCGCAGGTCGTCGGTCTTGCGACTGTCGTACAGATCGCCGTCCTTGAAACGCGGAAAAACGTTGAGATGCTTCAGGTCGAATACCGGATCGCCGGCGGGGACCAGATTGCCGAAGCTCGACCGCGGGCCGGTATCGACCGGCAGGGTATAGGCGCCGGTCGCCTTTTCCGACTGATCGTCGAGCAGGATGTCGCGATCGCCGACCTTGACGAAGGGATAGCCCTGTTGCGGCAGCGTCAGACTGACGTTCGCCTCCGCGCCCTGGATGCGCGCCGCCTCGATCGGGTCGCCGACCTTGAGCGGCAGGTTGCGACGCAGCAGGTCCGGCGGGGTCACCGGTTGCGCCTCGATGTCCACGGACGACAGAGTATAGAGCCGCCCCGGGGTCGCCGTGACGATGGCCCGCAGCCGGGCGGGCTTGGTGGCATCGGTGGCATCGGGCACCGTCTCGACCAGAGATGTCGCGGTGCCGTCGTAATAACCCAGCGACTTCATCAGCCGCACGGCCAGCGCCTCGTCCTCGCGCGCGCGGGCTGCGACCTGCGTCGCGTTGGCGGCCTTTCCGCCGCCTTCGCGCAATGCCGACAGTGCCTTGAACTGTCCGGCAAGGTCGAGCTTCTCCAAGCCCTTCAGCTCCGTATCGTAACGGATCTGCGGTGCATCGGCGTCCTTGGTGTCGGCCGCGGTCTGCAACGGCGCGGTGTTGAACGTGGATAGCGGCTGCAGCGGCTGCGCCAGTTCGGGGTTCTCCGCCGCGGCGGCCGGCAGCGATCCGTCCGGGTTCACCAGCGGCGGCTGCACGACCGGCGTATTGGCGGGAGCGGCTGCCGTACCCGCTTTAGCCGGCTGCTGTACCGCGGGCATCGGCTCGAGCGGCGCGTTGATGTCGCCGCTGAGCGGCGGCAGGGCGGCATTGAACTCGCTATCGGGGACGATCGGCGCATTGCCATTCGGGTCGGTGACGCCGGTTTGCACGCTATCTGCGGACGTAGCCGTGTCGGCCTTGGGGGCATCGGGGCCGCGCGCAGGGGCAACGCCCTGCTGCCGATTGATCTGTCCATAAGCAGGGGCCGCGGCGGCCAAGGCAATGGCAAGCCAGTAATGTCGTCCGGTCGATACTCGCACGCGTGTTCGTTCCCCTTTGCGAGAGCGTTCGCGTTCGAATCCACCCCCAAGCCATCCGACAACGCCATACCGTCATGTTGGTTGCATCGCAGCGAAGGCTTTTTCCGGGTTGCGACGAGATTACAGTTTCATCGCAACGGCTTAGCCCGCGCTTTTGCCGCAATGAAGATGGCACCCCCGACATGCCCGCCGCGCCGGCTAAACCTTCATCTGCCGTTTGACCGACCGGGCGAGCGCCGTGCCATAGGGAGGCTTCAGACCGGCAAGTTTTGCGACATCGAAGCGCGTCTGCCGGAATACGGCCTTGGCATGGCTGAAGGTGCGAAACCCGTCGACGCCATGGTAACTGCCCATCCCTGACGGGCCGACGCCGCCGAATGGCAGATCCTCCATCGAAACGTGCAGCACGACATCGTCCAGCGTCACGCCGCCCGAGATCGTCCGGTCGAGTACGGTACGACGCTCGGCGGCATTCCGGCCGAAATGATAGAGGCCGAGGGGGCGTGGTCCGCGGTTCACCCGCGCGATGGCATCGTCGATGGCATCGTCGATGGCATCGTAACGGACGACCGGCAGGATCGGCCCGAAGATTTCCTCCTGCATCAGCACCATATCGTCGGTGACGTCGGTGACGATATGCAACGGCATCTTGCGGCTGTTCGATGCGGCGAAATCCTCGTTCGCCGGATTGACCGTCTCGACGCGGGCGCCCTTGGCGCGGGCGTCGTCCAGCCAGTCGGTCAGCCGCTGATGATGCGCATCGTTGATGATCGCCGTGTAGTCCGGGTTCGCGAGCAGCGTCGGGTACATCGCCGTCGCCGCCGTCTTCAGCCCGTCGACCACCGCCCGCTCCTGCGCCGCGGGTGCCAGTACGTAATCGGGGGCGAGGCAGATCTGGCCGGCGTTCAGCATCTTGCCCATCGCGATCCGTTCGGTCGCGCGGGCCAGGTCGGCGTCGGCGCCGATGATCGCCGGGCTCTTGCCGCCCAGTTCCAGCGTCACCGGCGTCAGATTGTCCGCCGCGGCATGCAGAATATGGCGGCCGATCCCGGTCGCGCCGGTGAACAGCAGATGGTCGAAGGGTAACGCGGCGAACGCCTTGCCGACGTCGGGCCCGCCCGACACGAAGGCGAGTTCGTCCGGGGCGAAATAGCTGCCCACCACCTCTTCGAACAACGCGGCGGTGGCAGGCGTGAACTCGCTCGTCTTGACCATCACGCGATTGCCCGCGGCGAATGCACCGGCGACCGGTCCCATCACCAGGTTGACCGGGAAATTCCATGGCGCGATCACGCCGACGACGCCTTTCGGCTGATATTCCACCCAGGCACGGGCGCCGAGCAGGCCAAGCGGAAATTGCACGGCGCGCCTTTCCGGTTTGGCCCAGCCGTCCAGCTTCCGTAGCGCATGCGCGATCGGCGCGATCGATCCGCCGATGTCGGTCAGCATCGACTGATCGCGGCTGCGATGACCGAAATCCTCGCTCAAAGCGTCGCAGAAGCGGGCGGCGTGGTCGCGGATCATCGCGGCCGCCCGACGCAGCCGATCCTTGCGCGTCGCCAGCGTCACCGGCAGTTCGGTCGTGAAGGCGGCGCGCTGCCCCGCCAGCAGCGCGTCCAGCTTCATGCGCGACAGCCGATCAGGCCGGCGACGGGAACGACGATGCCGTCTTGTCCCGTCCGGTCGATCTGCAGCGATCCCGTGGGCACTTTCGCACCGGCGGTCAGGCCGTCCTGCTGGACGACTTCCATCGTCAGGCGTGCGGTGATGTCGTCGCGACGGTATTCGATGGCGTCCGAAAAGCCGAGCTTCCCCGGTCCCGCGCCGCCGCTGCGCGACAGGTCCACCGTCTTGCCGCCGATGGCGATGCGGATCGTCGCCGGATCGGCCGTCGCCATCGCGACCAACTGGCGGTCGGCGGCGCTCCACAGATATGCCGCACACCCTTTTTCCGGCAATTGCTGTCGGCCGATCGGCCCCAGCGCCGGCGCGGCGGACGGCGGGTTGGCGGGAGCGGCTTGAGCCGCGACGGCGAGCAACAGCGCGATCATGGCCCAACGACTATCATGGCCATCCACGCGGGGTAAGCCGCCACGGCGAGCAGCGCACCGAACGGCAGCGCGGTGTCGCGCGTCATGTCGCGGCGCGTCAGGTGCGCGAACAGCGCGACACCCAGCCCGATCAGGCTTGCGACCACCAACACCGCCGGCAACATGCGCCACCCCAGCCATAGGCCGATCGCGCCGAACAGCTTCGGATCGCCGCCGCCCATACCGTCGCGATGGCGCAGCGCCTTGTATGCCCATGCGATCGCGGCAAGGCTCGCGTAGCCGCCGATGCCGCCGATCACGCGGTCGGCAAGCAACGGGTCCAGCCCTGCCGCGCCGGCGATCAGGCCACACGCCGCCAGCGCGCCCGTCAGCCGGTCCGGCAACCAGAATGCGGTCATGTCGAGCGCTGCGAGCGCCAGCAGGAGCAAGCCGAAGATAGCGCCGGCAACGCCATCCGCGCCGGGCGCAACCACGCCGGCCACCACCCCGATCGCCAGCCCCGCCAATTCGGTCCGGACATGCCGCCGGTCGATGGCGGTGCCGCAGCCCCGGCATCGACCACGCTGCACGACATGGCTCAACAGCGGAACCAGTTCTGCCGCCCGAAGGGGCCGCTCGCACGTATCGCAGGCGGAACGGCCGTGCATCACCGATCGACCCTGGGGCCACCGGATGACCAGCGCCGCGATGAAGCTGCCGAAGATCGTCCCGAGTGCCCCCAAAAGGATCGGCCACAACAGGGCCGTACTCACGTCAGGCCTCGCCGGGCTCCGGGTCGCGGATCAGGTAGCGATAGACGCCGAGCAGATCGATGCCGAGCAACACGATGTTCTGCGATCCCAGCGCCCAGTCGCGCATCAGCACCGCACCGGTGATCCACGCCAATGCCGACAAACAAAACAGGGCCATCGCCCAGCCGGTGTCCCGCCGCCCCCAGTCCAGTGCGACGACGGTGGCGGCGATCATCCCGCTGATCGACGCAAACCACCGTACCGGCTCGATAAAATCGTTCATCCTCGCCCAGCGCTTGGCACGCCGAATTGATCCGGCCGGATTTAGCGTGTGCAGGACAGGCGGGGGTGGACACGCTCATTGCCCCGCCCTGCCCCGCATCCTAGATGGCTGGCAACTCAAAACACCGGAGAGCCCATGTCCACCGATCCCGTCGTCATCCTCGGCTATGCCCGCACGCCGATGGGCTCGTTCCAGGGCACGCTGTCGGGTGCCTCCGCGACCGAACTCGGCGCGGCGGCGGTGAAGGGCGCGGTGGAGCGCTCAAGTGCGTCGGCCGCGGCGATCGAGCGCATCTATATGGGCTGCGTGTTGCCCGCCGGCCTGGGCCAGGCGCCGGCACGCCAGGCCGCGATCGGCGCCGGCCTCGGCACGCATGTCGAGGCGACGACGGTCAACAAGATGTGCGGTTCGGGCATGCAGGCGGCGATCATGGCCGCGGATGCGCTCGCCGCGGGATCGGTGGATATGCTGGTCGCGGGCGGCATGGAGAGCATGACCAACGCGCCGTATCTCTCGAAAAAGCATCGCGCCGGCGCCCGCATCGGCCACGACACGATGTACGACCACATGTATCTCGATGGGCTCGAGGATGCGTACGAACCCGGAAAACTGATGGGGAATTTCGCCGAGGACACCGCAGCCGAATACCAGTTCACGCGGAAGGCGATGGACGATTATGCGATTGAATCGCTCAATCGCGCGCAAAAGGCGCAAAATACGGGCGCGTTCGACCGCGAGATCGTCGCCGCTGAGGTGAAGGGCCGCAAGGGTATTTCGACAGTCAGCCTCGACGAACAGCCTGCCAAGGGAGACGTCGCCAAGATCCCGACGCTGAAGCCCGCGTTCTCGCGTGACGGCACGATCACCGCCGCCAACGCCTCCTCGATCTCCGACGGCGCCGCCGCACTGGTGATGACCCGCGCCAGTGTCGCCGAACGGCTCGGTCTGAACCCGATCGCCCGTATCGTCTCGCATGCGGCACACGCGCACGATCCTGCGAAATTCACCACCGCACCCGTTTTTGCGATGCGCAAGGCGATGGAGCGCGCCGGCTGGACTCGCGACGACGTCGACCTGTTCGAGGTGAACGAAGCCTTTGCCGTGGTGGCGATGATTGCGATCCACGATCTTGGCCTCGATCCGGCACGGCTCAACATCCATGGCGGTGCCTGTGCCCTTGGTCATCCGATCGGTGCGAGCGGTGCCCGCATTCTTGCGACACTGCTGTCGGCGTTGCAGACCAACGGGCAAAAGCGCGGGCTGGCTTCGCTCTGCATCGGCGGGGGCGAGGCGACGGCAATGGCCGTGGAACTGATGTGAGAGCTCAGCGGCCGTAAAGGTGCGTCACGTCCGACTTGCAGCCATGCAGGCGGACGACCCGCCCACCGTCGCACACGGGTGCGGCGATCAACCGCAGCCAGCGCAATGGTGCTGCGTCATGGGGAAAGATCGCGACGTCCAGCGTGAAACCACGGCGATGGCGGATGGCGTGCGCTCGCAGCCGCTCCATCGCGGCGCGAGACGCCTCGGCGTATAGCGATACCGTCGCGATGCGCGCCGGAACGGCTGTGTCGTCCATGCCGAACAGGCGAAACACTTCCCGCGACCAGTGCAGCCGATTGTCGGCCAGATCGCACGCCCAAAGGCCGGGCGTCGTTTCCATCGGCCGTGCTGACGAGGTATCGCCAGCCCCCCTTGGATCATCCAGCAGCCGCCCCAGGTCGAACCGCTCGTCGGCATCCATCAACGGCCAGCTATGATGCAGCGGCAATGGTTCGGTAGGCGTCATGATCGGGCCTTTTGCCGGCGAAGCATGATCGCTACCGCGGCGGCCCTAACATACGGTTATGCCGGTCGGTCTGTCAGGGTAGCCGTTCGCCGCCTTCGACTCCCCACAGGGTGTCGACGCTAACGAAACCCGCCTGTCCCCTGACGTCGAGCCGGCACCAGCCGCCGCCGCACTCCGACAGTCGCCCGACCACACCGGGCGCCGCCCGCCAGGACAGTTTCGCTCCGGCCGAGGGGCGCTCCAGCATGTCGGCGGGCTGCACCCCCCGGACGATCGCCGTGCGGCGCTCGCTCAGCAGCGCCGCAAGCATCCAGCCCTGCGTACCGTCCGGGTCCTCGACCTTGCGCCATTGCTTGAACGTCGCGATCACCCGCACCGGCAGATCGGCACGCTGATACAGCCAACTCGCCGGATAGGTCTTATCCGGGCCGGTCCGCATCCGCGCGCGCCCCGCGCTGATCGAGGCGTAATATGGCAGCGTCTTCTTGGCCTCCGCCGCCCGGGCGCTGCCATCCACCGCCAGCATCGCCAGCCCGGCGATGGCACATGTACCCAGAGCCCCAAGCCGCCCCAAAGGCCAAAGCCGCATCGTTCCCGTCCTTTTCCCTGTGCCCCCTCTCTAGCGCGCCCGTCGCCAACGGCAACGATCCGTTGACGCCCGCCCCGCGGTTCGCCAAGTCGATCCGGCCATGCCAGATTCTCGCCGCACCCCCAAGGTCGTCGTGACCCGCGAACTCGCCGATACGGTCATGGGCCGGCTGGAGGCGCTGTTCGATACGGTCAACAATCGCGGCGATGCACCAATGAGCCGAGACCAACTGTCAGCGGCGATGGCGGACTGCGACGTGCTGGTGCCCACGGTGACCGACGATATCGATGCCGACCTGATCGCCGGGGCCGGCGACCGGCTCCGCCTGATCGCCAATTACGGTGCGGGCGTGAACCATATCGCGCTGAAAGCCGCACGCGCGCGCGGTATCATCGTCACCAACACGCCCGGCGTGCTCACCGAAGACACCGCCGACATGGCGATGGCGCTGATTGTCTCGGTGCCACGCCGGCTGGCCGAGGGCGAAAAGCTTGTCCGCTCCGGCGAATGGCACGGCTGGAGCCCCGGCGGCATGCTCGGCCACCGTATCGGCGGCAAGTCGTTGGGGATCGTCGGCATGGGACGCATCGGTCAGGCCGTCGCCCGCCGCGCCCGCGCCTTCGGCCTGTCGATCCACTACCATAATCGCCATCGCTTGCCCGCGGTGATCGAGGCCGAACTGGGCGCCACCTACCACGCCGACCTCGATGCGATGCTGGCCGCGTCGGACATCGTCAGCATCCACACGCCGCTGAATGCCGACAGCCGCGACCTGATCGACCGGCGGCGCATCGGCTTGTTGCGCAGCCACGTCTACCTGATCAACACGTCGCGCGGGGGCATCGTCGATGAGAGTGCGCTGGTCGATGCGCTGGAGGATGGCCGCCTGGCCGGGGCAGGCCTGGACGTCTGGGAACACGAACCCCGGATCGATCCGCGCCTGCTTGCACTGCACAATGTGGTGATGACGCCGCACATGGGGAGCGCCACTTTCGAGGGGCGGCAGGCGTCCGGCGAGCGTGTCATCCAGAACATCCGCATGTGGGCGGATGGCCATCGCCCCCCCGATCAGGTGCTGGAAGGTTGGGCGTGACCTGCCGCTTCCTCTTTCCTCACCCCGGCGGTCCGACCTTGTAAAATTTGATTGCCGACAGAAACCTTTGCTGCGCCGCGACATTATTCGCCCATCCCCAGCAAAGGACGTTCATAATGAAGATCAAGTCGCTCGCCGTCTCCGCCTTCCTCATCGGGTCTGCCGTCAGCATGTCGGCATGCTCGACGCTCAAGGGCGCAGGCATCGGTGCGGCTGGCGGGGCGGGTGTCGCGGCCGCGACCGGCGGTAGCGTCGAAAAGGGCGCTGCGATCGGCGGAACCGGTGGTGCGGTCGTCGGCACCGTCGCCGACTGACGAGGTTCGGGAGCGCCGAGCCTCAACCCGGCGCTCCCGCACATTACAACGCGGCGAGCAAACGCCTGCGTTCTAGGTCCTTGGCCCGGCCGAACCGGGACAGGATTTGCATCAGGTCTGCGCGGTCTGGGACGTACACACCACCAAGGATGACACGGGTGGTCGGAATGACGGTTTGCCAGATACCGCGCTCGTCGATCGCGAGGCCCCCCATGATCTCGACGATGCGATCGGCCCGCGGCCATTGCGCGAAAATCCGGGATCGGAACAGCGGATGGGGATCGCGCTGATCCACTGCCAAGCCCAGTCGCGTCACCACATCCATCGCATCGGCCGCGCTAGCGAGCAGGTCAATATCGGCAACGTCGGTGACGACTCCATGCAGAGCGACCGCAGCGCTGCCGATCACCCACCACGGATCACGCGCACCACGCATGACGGTAGCAACGGCGGACAACGCCGTGGTCACCCGGTCATCAGCAATGGCCATCATATCGGCTCGTCGTGTACCACCTCGAACAGCGTCAATCGCCGCTCGCCAACCCCTAACGTCGTCCAGCAGGCACGCCACGCCGCCAGATGAGGCATCGCGAAAGCCGCTCCAGCGCCGCCCGGTCCTGCCAGCGCTCGATCACATGGATCAGCCCCGGCTCGATCACATCCTCAGCGTAGCTATATTCCATGCACCCGGCTTCGGCCCGGCTGGCCTCGACCATCGCCCGCATCGCGGGACGCGCCGCCGCCGCCCGTTCGACTGGCAGTCGGATCGCCCCAGCGATCAGCAGCACCTCAATCGCCCGTCAGGATGCGGTCGACCAGTTGCTTCACGCTCGGCACGAAGCCGTTGGAATAAAACGGGTCGCGCTTGAAGTTATAGGCGGCGTGACCGGCGAACATGAGGTTCTGATCGACGTCGCCACCGTGCGCGATGTCCTGCAACGTCTTCTGGATGCAGAAGCTGCGCGGATCGGCGAGCCGGCCGGTCGAATTCGTCTCCGTATCCGCCCAGCTCGAGAACGAGCATTGCGACAGGCACCCCATGCAATCGGCCTGGTCCTTGCGGATGATGCCCTTCTCGGTCGGCGACACGAACACCAACGTATTGTCCGGCGTCTTCAGCGCGTCGGTATAACCCTCGCCGAACCATTGGCGCGCGCGCAGCAGGTCGTTGCGGGTCACCCAGAAGTTCTTGCCCTTCACACCGACATCGAGCTGGAAGACGTGATCGCCGGCCTCCTGCGTCGAAAACGCGATCTGACGTTCGCTGCGCGCCTCCAGGTTGCGCAGGAACGGGTTGCGCACTGCCGACGAATAGAAACCGGTCGGGGAAAAGCGATGCAGCAGAACCTCGCCTTCCTCGATATGGGTCAGCCGGTCCTTCCAGTCCTGCGGGATCGGGCTTTCCTGCGTCAGCAGCGGACGCGTACCGTATTGAAAGGCGATCGTGCCGAGTTCCGGATTGTCGATCCAGTCGTTCCAGTCGCGTAGAAACCAGACGCCGCCCGCCATCACGATCGGCGTGCTGTCGGGAATGCCACCCTCGCGCATCACAGCGCGCAGTTCGGCGACGCGTGGAAACGGGTCCTGCGGCTTCAAGGGATCCTCGGCATTGGACAGGCCATTGTGCCCGCCGGCCAGCCACGGGTCCTCGTAGACGACTGCCGCGAGCCATTCCGCCGCCTTCGAATAGGCGCGCTTCCACAAGGCGCGGAACGCCCGACCCGACGAGACGATCGGCAGGTAGGACACGCCGTAGGATGCGGTGATCTCGGACAGCTTGTACGGCATGCCAGCGCCGCAGGTGACGCCGGCGACCATGCCGCGGGTGCGGTCGAGCACGCCGTGCAGAATGCGCTGCGCCCCGCCCATTTCCCACAGCACGTTGATGTTGATCGCACCCTTGCCACCGGCGATGTCATAGGCGCGCTTCACCTGCTGGACGGCGCCCTCGATGGCGTATTCGACCAGTTCCTCATGACGTTCACGGCGAGTCAGTGCCGTGTAGACCTGGGGTATGATCTTGCCGTCCGGATCGTAGCTGTCGGCATTGACGGCGGACACGGTACCGATTCCCCCCGCGGCGGCCCAGGCACCGGCGGACGCGTGATTGGTCGCGGCGACGCCCTTGCCCCCTTCGACCAGCGGCCAGACCTCACGGCCATTGTACACGATCGGCTTCAGGCCCTTGAACACGGAAAACGTCACCTCATCCCGGGGGTAAATACGGCCGGCTATACAAGAAGGACGCAGCGATGCGAAGGAATTGCGATGCGGCGCCATCCTGGACCATGGCCGGCGCCGTCCGACACCGATCGGCAGGACGCTTAGGCGTCGGTTAACCCTGATCGTGCACAGCAAGCGCCAACCACTGCTAGGGAATCTGACCGATGGGAGTCCTCAACCATCTGATCGCGCCCAAGCGGCCGAAGCGCAAGACGCTCGCCGCAACGCTGCGTTCTCCACTTGGCGCACTGTTGCTGCCGCAATTCGAGCGGCTCGGCCTGCCGGCGGGCGAATTGCCGCATCGCGGCCCCACCGGATCGGCATGGTCCCGCGGCTACGTACTGGGGGCCGCCTGCGCCTCTTTGCAGCATCAGGATTCGGCGCCGGCTACCGATCAGGAATGTTTTACCATCGCCCGCACCGCCTTTGCGATGACCTACGGCGAGGCGGACGCACACGACCTGCTCGCCGCGACGGTCCTTGCCGCCGAGGCACATGAGCCGGAGGTCGAGGACGGCATGATGCAGGGCGCCAGCGATCTGGCGCTGATGGCGACCGGTAATACCGATGTCTCTGCATTGCAGTTCGTCATCCGCAACACCGAGGAACTCGTCGCCGGCGATTGAGCAGCGACCAAAGCCTCTGAAGCAACAATTCGTCACACGAAAAGCAGCTCGCCGGTCGAACCGAAACGGACCCGCCGCGTTGTCGGGATGAATGCGGGGGCTCAGGACATCGTTGATCGGCGGCACGGCTGTGCTGCTTGCCGGCTGTAACGCGCATCAATCGACGCTTGCGCCATTCGGGGCGGATGCCGCCGATATCCGCCATCTGTTCTTGATCATGCTCGCCGGCGCTCTGGTGATCGCCACAGCGGTCGCATTGCTGATGCGGCACGCGGTTCGGGCGCCCGAAGGCGACCTGACCCACCGCGGCGGCATGCGGCTGGTCCTGTGGCTCGGCGGCATCGTTCCTACGATCGTACTGCTCGGCCTGCTCGTCTATTCGCTGCCTTACATGAAGCCGCGGCCGGTTGGTCCGGCCGACCTCACCATCGCGGTGGAGGGCGAACAATTCTGGTGGCGTGTCACCTATCGTCCAACCGATGGCGCGACGGTGGAGAGCGCCAACGAGGTGCGTATTCCCGTCGGCCGAACGGTCGCCGTTCGCCTGACCGCCACCGATGTCGTCCACAGTTTCTGGATACCGGGCCTCGGCGGCAAGATGGACATGATCCCCGGCCGTACCAACACATTGGTGGTGCGCGCCGACAAGGCGGGACGCTATCGCGGACAATGCGCGGAATTCTGCGGACTGAGCCACGCGCTGATGGCGCTCGACGTCGTCGCAATGCCACCCGCCGCATTCGACGCCTGGCTCGCCGCCCAGCGCGGGGCCGCTCTCCGGAACGGGGCACGCGCCACCGGCGATGGCGCGAGCTTGTTCGCCAGCAACGGCTGCAATGCCTGCCATGCAATCCGCGGCACGGTGGCCGCCGGACGTATCGGCCCCGATCTCACGCATTTCGGCGCACGGGCGACGTTGGCTGCGGGCATTCTGCCGATGACGACGACCAATGTCGCCCGCTTCGTGCGCCATCCGCAAGCGATCAAACCCGGCGTCCGGATGCCCGCCTTCCCTCACCTGACCGAGGCAGAGGCCACCGCCATCGCCCGCTATCTGCAAGGGCTGACATGAGCCTTCACGCGCAAGACGATCCGCAACTTCGCAAGGATCAGGAAGCGCGGTTGCGCGCGGTATGGAAACCGCCATCGGGCTGGTTCTTTCGCTGGACCGACGTCAACAACAACCGGATCGGCGTGTGGTATACGCTGACCGCCTTTGGTTTCATGCTGTTCGCCGGCGTGCTGGCGCTCATCATGCGCACGCAGCTGGCAGTGCCCGACAACGATCTGGTCAGCGCCAACACCTTCAACCAGCTGTTCACGCTGCACGGCTCGATGATGATGTTCCTGTTCGCGGTGCCGATGTTCGAGGCGGTGTCCATTATCCTGCTGCCACAGTTGCTCGGTGCCCGCGACCTGCCCTTCCCGCGCCTTTCGGCATTCGGCTATTGGAGCTTTTTGCTGGGCGGCGTCTTCGTCGGTGGGTCGATCTTCTTCAACGCCGCGCCCGACGGCGGCTGGTTCATGTATCCGCCGCTGACGACGCGCACCGACCTGTCGGGGATCGGTGCCGACATCTGGATGCTGGGCCTCAGCTTCATCGAGGTATCGTCGGTCGCCGCCGCGGTGGAGCTGATCGTCGGCGTATTGAAATGCCGCCCGCCGGGCATGCGCCTCAACCTGATGCCGCTCTACGCTTGGTACATCCTGGTCGTGGCGGTGATGATCCTGTTCGCCTTCCCACCGCTGATCGCGGGCGATTTGTTGTTCGAGATGGAGCGCCTGCTCGGCTGGCCGTTCTTCGATGCGAGCAAGGGCGGCGATCCGCTGCTGTGGCAGCACCTGTTCTGGATCTTCGGCCACCCGGAGGTCTATATCGTCTTCCTGCCATCGATCGCGCTGTTCGCGATGCTGATCCCTACCTTCGCGCAACGCCATTTGCTGGGTTATCCATGGATCGTACTTGCGGCAGTCGGCACCGCCTTTCTGTCATTCGGCCTGTGGGTCCACCACATGTTCACGACCGGCCTGCCGAAGATCAGCCTCGCCTTCTTCTCCGCCGCATCGGAAGCGGTCGCGATACCGACGGGTGTACAGATCTTTGCATTCATCGCGACCTTGTGGGCGGGCAAGGTCAAATGGTCCGTGCCGCTGCTGTACGCGTCCGGTAGCCTTGCGATCTTCGTCATCGGCGGCCTCACCGGCGTGATGGTCGCGATCGCGCCATTCGATTGGCAGGCGCACGATACCTATTTCATCGTCGCGCATCTGCATTACGTCTTGATCGGCGGCACGCTGCTGCCCCTGTTCGGCGGACTTTATTATTATTGGCCGCTCATCACCGGCAAGACGCTCAGCGACCGACTGGGACGGATTGCGTTCTGGATCATGTTCGTCGGCGTCAATCTCACCTTCTTCCCAATGCATCTGTCGGGGCTGGAAGGAATGCCGCGTCGCGTCTTTACCTATCCCGCCGACCTTAACATCGGCTGGCTCAACCTCGCCTCGACCTTGGGATCCTACCTGTTCGCCAGCGGCGTGCTGGTATTGGTGATCGACCTCATGCTGTCGCCGACCCGCAAGAAAGCGCCGCGCAATCCGTGGAATGCCGGTACGCTCGAATGGCTGGCACATCCCGATGACGAAGATTGGGGCATTCGCTCCGTGCCGCTCATCGAAAGCCGTTACCCGATTTGGGACCAGAAGGACTTTGTCGCCAAGGTCGACGAGGGGCGCTTTTTTCTGCCCGACGCCGAGGAAGGCCGGCGTGAGACGATCATCACCTCCGTCCTCGATGCCAAGCCGGTGTCGGTGATCCGGCTCGGCACGCCGAGCGTCAAACCGATGATGACCGCAGTCGCGTTGGGCGCAGTATTCATCCTCACCACCTACCACCTCTACCTCCTTGCGGCATTCGGCGGCGTGGCGACGCTTGGCTGCGTATTGTGGTGGCTCTGGGATACCGCGGCGATCCCGGAGAAGCACGAAAAGCCCATCGGCCATGGCATCGACTTGCCGCTCTATATCGCCGGACCGGCCGCGCCCGGCTGGTGGGCGATGTTCATCACGATGATGGCCGATGCCACCGCCTTTTCGGGCCTCGTGTTCGGCTATTATTTCTACTGGACGATCCATCCGAATTTCGGCGCCGACTTCGCCGGTCCCGGGACGTATTGGCCAATGGTCGCGCTGCTCCTGTCGCTCGCCAGCTGGGTCGCCACCGTCGCCGCGCGCGAAGTCCATTCCCGCGGCGCCGTGTCTCCCGCCCGCGCCTTGCTGGTCGTCGGCGCATTGGCTGCGATCGCCAGCCTCGGCGCCGGCCTGCGCAGCCTCGATGGACTCGATCCGCAGGCGAACGTCTATCCGGCAATCGTCTGGGTGCTGGTGATCTGGACGGTCATTCACGCGGCAATCGGCGCGATCATGCAATCGTACACGGTCGCGCGCAGCCTGGCTGGTCGGATGACGCCCGCCTATGATGCCGATTTGCGTAACATCACAGTGTACCAACACTTTTTTGCGCTGACGGCATTGATCGCCTATCTGACCGCCGGCCTGTTTCCGGAGGCGGGTCTGTGAGGCGCTGGCTACGTCGCGCCCGTGATCTGCGCGTGACGCTGTGGACGTTGATCGTGCCGCCGACGACCTGGGCGGCGCATTTCCTGTTCTCCTATCTGTGGGCGGCAATTTCTTGCGCGAAGCTGGGGGCGTGGGCGCGTTTCCCCACCGCGTTCGCGATCGGCACGGTGGCCGCGCTGCTGGTGATCGTCATCGCCGGCCTGATCGCTTGGCACCAGGCCCGCACACCGGGTGCGCCTGCTCCCCACGATGAAGGCACCGAGGTCGATCGCCTGCGGTTCCTGGCCTATTCGACCCTGTTGCTGTCTGGCCTCAGCTTCATCGCTGTGGTGTTCACCGCCGCCCCGGTCATCATATTGAGCGATTGCCGGTGAACACGCGCCCGTACCGAAAGATCGCACTTGCCGGGGGCCTCGTCCTGCTGCCGATCGGCTGGACGCTCAGCCACCACGGCATGTCCGGTCACATGGCCGCGCATATGATCGCAGTCGCCATCGCAGCCCCCTTGCTTGCCCTGGCGCTGCAGGGTGGGCGCTACGATCCTGCAACGCGATGGCCCCGCCTCGCCGCGCCCCTACCTGCCGCCATGATCGAGGCGGTGATCGTCTGGGGATGGCATGTTCCCGCCCTTCGCGGCCTTGCCATGCATCGGCCGATCGCATCAATCGCGGAACAGGCGAGCTTCCTTGCCGCCGGTCTTATGCTTTGGTCGGCGGTGCTCGCGCCCCGCCATCGCGCCGCGGGCGTCGGCGCCCTGCTCGTCACCTCCATGCACATGACGCTGCTCGGTGCGCTGATCGGCCTCGCCCCCCGCCCCCTGTACATGCACCAGGGCCCCGAAGCCCTCGCCGACCAACAGGTTGCAGGCGTCATCATGTTGCTGGTCGGCGGCATCGCCTATCTGGTCGGCGGGCTGGCGATGCTCGGCCGATTGCTGCACACCCGCCCGGAGGCGCGACCCGCATGACGATCCGCATCACCTGGACGCGCGCCATCGCAACGCTCGTGGGTCTAGGCCTCGCCGGCCTGCTGTTCGCCTGGTCGGGACTGTTCAATATCGCCGCGTCGAGCGGCCATTGGCCGATCACCGACTGGTTCCTGCACTGGACGATGCGCAATTCGGTGCGCACGCATGCCGCCTTCTCCAGCCCTGACGATCCAGCCGACGCCGCCGGAATGGTCAGCGCCGCCGGCCATTTCGCCAACGCCTGCGCGGTCTGTCACGGCGCACCCGGCGTGAAGCCCGCACCGGTCATGCAGTCCGCCACGCCGCCCGCCCCGAACCTGGCGATCAATGCGCGGGAATGGAGCGATGGTCAGCTGTTCTGGATCCTCCAGCATGGCGTCAAATATACCGGCATGCCCGGATGGGCGGTGCAGGATCGTCCTGACGAAGTACGCCGCATGGTTGCCTTCGTCCGCCGCCTGCCCGCCATGACGCCGACGCAATACCGCGCGCTGGTGAACGCGGGACGCCACGGCGCCGATCTTGCCGGCTGCACCGGGTGCCATGGCGGCGACGGCAAGGGGCGTGGGTCGGCCGACATTCCCGTGCTCGGCGGGCAGGACCCGGCCCATCTGCTCGCCGCGTTGCGCGGCTACGCGAACGGCACGCGGTCCAGCGCCGTCATGCAGCAGGTCGCGATGCGAATGGCGCCGGCAGAGATGGACGATGCCGCCCGTCGTTTTGCCGCGATGCCGGGTCTCGGCACCGCGCCGGCGGGCGATGCCGCTGCTGCGAAGATCGTCGCAAAGGGTTTGCCGAATATCCAGCTACCCGCCTGCTCCGCGTGCCATGCCCCCGGCAAGGCCTATCCGGTGCTCGCCGGCCAGCGTGCCAGCTATATTGCGCAGCGACTGCGCCATTGGCGGGGCGAGGACAATGTCGTGGACGCCCGAAAAAGCCATGCGACCATGCCCGTCATCGCGCGTCGCATCCCCAAGGACATGATCGATCCCGTCGCGCGATACCTTTCAGGCCAATCACCGCAGCCACGCTGACCACATCATTGCTGTGCCCAAAGGCCATTGCGCCGAACGGTTCGCGGCGGATCGCTAGACATCAAACGTTTGGTTGACCAGTCAGACCTGCGAGCAAGCGCTCGGGCTACTTACCGTTTGAACGTCATGGACAACGCTTGGCGTGACGCGAGCGTCGAAGCTGATGCACGACCAGCCGGACTTCGCCGCCCCCCCCCCCTTTCAGGGTGGTGGCGAGCTGCCGTGTCTGATCAATTATCTCTCGGCATTTCGGTACCGACCGGCTCCTGATACGGACAGCCGTTGGCCCGCGCACGGAAGTCTGCCGAGTGACGATAGGTGGCATTACGCGCGCGGTTGATGTTGCCCAGCGGGCGATGTGCCGAAAGCCCGGTCCAGATGCTGAAGCGCGTCTCTTCATTGATCTGCTGAACGTGCGCATCGCTCCAACTGTCCTGTGCCGCGGCACGGATCGTGGCGACGCGCTGGAAGGGCGCCTCCTGCTCATCCCATTCGACCGTGGGATCCTCGATCGGTTGGCGCTCCAGATCGCGGCACAATTGTACCTGAAACTCCCATTCCGCGTCCAGTTTTGCCATCTCGGCCCGCACATCCTCGCGGATCGCATCGTCACGGCCCCGCACTTCGATAATGCGGCCGGTCAGCGCGGTCAGCGCGGGGGCGACCGGAACGATCCGGAACTTGGCGATATGGTCGCCAAAGCGAAACGGCGTCACCGAATAATAGGTCTCTCCCAGCGGGTCGACATTGGGCGCTCCACCCAGCGTATCAACCTTCGAACTCGCCGTGCCCACTGCCTCCAGTGCAGTATGAACACCGCGCAGCACCGCCGACACCACCTTTTTCGTACTGACGTGACCCCAGTCTTTCATCCAGCTGCGACCAGAGACCGACCGGTGTTGTTGCGCATGAGCGCAGTTGAAGCAATGGGCGGGGTTAACCCCGCCCATTGCTGTTCGAGCCCGGCAGCGAACGCAGCCGGGGTAGCGTAGCCTAGCGACGAGTGCGGCCGCTCGGTGTTGTAGTCGTCGACCCAGCGCGCCAGGATCGAGCGGGCCTGGCGAACCGTGAAGAATAGCGTCTCGTTGAGCAGCTCGTCGCGCATGCGACCGTTGAAGCTCTCGACGAACCCGTTCTGCGTCGGCTTGCCCGGCGCGATGTAATGCCACTCGACGCCCGCGTCGCTGGACCAGGCAAGCACCGCGTTCGACGTCAGTTCGGTCCCGTTGTCGCTGACGATCATCTTTGGCCTGCCACGTTCCGCGATCAGATCGGTCAACTCGCGCACGACCCGCCGGCCCGAAATCGACGTGTCCACCACTGCCCGAAGGCACTCGCGCGTCACGTCGTCGACGATGTTGAGCACGCGGAACCGTCGGCCAGTGACGAGCTGGTCGTGCACGAAGTCCAGGCTCCAGCGCTGGTTGGGGAGCGCCAGCACCGGCGCAGGTGCCCGCGCGCCACCGGCGCGCCTTCGTCCCTTCCGGCGCCTGACCGTCAGCCCTTCCTCACGGTAGAGCCGCTGGGTCTTCTTGCGGTTGATCGTGATGCCGTCCCGGCGCAGCAGGATGTGCAGCCGTCGATAGCCGAACCGTCGGCGCTGCTGCGCCAGCTCGCGCAGACGCGACCGAAGGTCGCCATCATCTGCCCGGCACGAGCGATACCGCATGCTCGTGCGGTCCGCCCCGACGACAGCACACGCCCGCCGCTCGCTCATCCCCAACGTCGCCTGGAGATGCGCAACCGCTTGTCGCTTCGCGGCGGGCGTCACCACTTTTTTGACAGCAGGTCTTTCAACCCCGCGTTGTCCAGCATCGTGTCCGCAAGCAGCCGCTTGAGCCGCGCGTTCTCCTCTTCAAGCGACCTCAGACGCTTCGCGTCAGATACCTCCAGGCCGCCGAACTTCGCCTTCCATGCATAGTAGGTCGCGCTCGACATGCCGTGCTTGCGGCACAGTTCCGTCACCACCGCACCCGCCTCGGCCTCCTTCAGGATGCCGATGATCTGCTCTTCCGAAAACTGCTTCCGCTTCATTCCGTCCGTCCCTTCGAGGGGCCGGTCTCTAGGTCCAGGTGGATGAAGAAACGGGGGTCACGTCAAAAATCACTAAGTTGCTAGGCAACGGCCGCTTAACGGGCCTCCGCCACCAATTGCCCCTAAAATAGCGGACGTTCCTGATATAGGCAGGGGTGCTGCCCATGTTCTGAACGACTAGGAAGGGAACCTCATTCTGCCGCATGTTGTGCCGCATCGTCCAATCCCATGCGATTACCGCAGCGAGCTTTTCCCTCTCCTGCCATCGGAACGTCACAATGCCGATTATTGCGGCGACACCAGCAGCAGCGACTTTGCTATCGAGGATAGGTTGAACCTCGCGCATCAAATCGCGAACGACGGTGAGGTCGAGTTGCCAAGGCCAGCCGCTCACAGTCCTAGCCTTTGCCGAACAAAGGGAGCGAACGACCCGAACTCAACATATACGTCTGCAGCCGCCTGATTGAGCTCCTCGATTTCCTCAAGGGCTTGTGGTGGCTGCGCATTTCGGGGAATGCCAACGTGCCATGCTGTCATGCGATTAACGTCGTTCTCGCTGTTAGTGAGATTATTCCCATAAACGTCGGTGAGCCGCCGTATCTTGTCGTATAGGATCACCCATCTGGCCTGAATAACCTCGTCGCCGAAAACATAATTCGGGCCATGCCAATAGGAAATCGTGGTTGTCGGTTCGAGCTGCGACACGTGGGCATCTACCCGCCAATCGTGATCAGCCAGGAAGGTCAAAGCCCCATCATTGAGGACGTTATTGATGCGCCGGAAAAGCTGGATGTCGTGGGCGCTTGCTGGCGCCGCTACCGGCTCTGGCCTCTTTGCAAAAACGCCAAAATAAATTGCTCGGATCGCCGCCAGCAAGAACAGCGAGACGAGGATAACGTAGATGACCGACTGCCAAGATCCTAGCTTCGTCCACACTTCGCTCGGCTTAAACTGAGCAGCGACCGGGAATAGAGCTAAGCCTAGCGCCAGCAAGAGCGGCCACGGCAATAAATTCTTCCAACTCATGCAGCCCCCATTTTTCACTGTGCCTCCTAAGTAATTGTACGGCCAACAAAACCAAGCAATTCAAGTCCATCCGATCAGTCGCAATCGCTGAGTGAGCCGCAATGGTGCCCGTCTTCACGAACGCAATTGGTGAGTTGGCCCGCCGCCCGTCCCGGCCAACCCAAAAGCCGCAGCCCTGAGATCGTTGAGGAAAGCTGAGGCTGTTCTCACGAGGACGCAAGCGCGGCGATTGCCTTTGCCTCACCGTTAACGGCAATCCGATCCAAGGTTGAACGGCCGGCCGCTGTCGGCGAGTGCTTGGCGCACGCTGATCGTTCGCTCTGTCGGAGGACCTCGACTGCAGGGCTCAATGATCTTCGAATGACCGGTGTCGGCGCAAGCTGACGCTCTCATCACAACACCGGAACGACGTACGCTGGTCGAGAGGTGCCGCGGCAGTCCTGATCCACTTTCGGTCACTCAGGGCCGCTCACAGGCGCTCCAAGAGCGGACGTTGGTCCAGGTATAGCCCTTTAGCCGAAACTAGGCCGATAGCGGACAATTACCTTTTCGTGTGACAAGCGGGTGAGAGCAGCCTGGCGGCCAACTGCTCCATACGCGGACATACGATTAGCGCGGCATTTAACCGTGAAAGCCATAAGCGATCGGCCCCGAAAGCAGATCGCAGAGGTGGCCAACTAGTTCTTACCGTTGCACATTAGGCAGAACCGCTTCATCACCGATCATCGCAAGATCGCGTAATCCGACCCAGGAGGTGCAGACGATGAATGCGCGTGGCGGCTTTGGCGGTTCGAGCTGCTCGACAGGGAATGAGGCGAGGCCCATTGATTGATCCTGCCTCTTCTACCGATGGCCTTCTCGATCCATCGTTGCTTTCCGTGGCGTTGGAGGCGATGTGTGGAAATCACAAGTTGTTCGCACATCACTTCAAGACGATCAACCACGACTGGCAGCCAAAATCCCCCTGCTTGACGGCACGTTCATGTATCCGTTGTTCGGGGCCGCAGGCACAGACATAGATGCTCTAGTCGAGTACATCTACCAATCGCTCGTGCCCTACTGCCTCCCACGCGAGGAGGTCAGGAGGGTCACCGAGAAGGCTTACGAAGACAAGGACATGAACGCCTTCATCTCGCTCGGAGACCGGGCGAGGGAATTGTTCGTCAGGACCAGCGGGGCGGCCAAATCCGGCGGGGAGGCCGGCGAACTCGTCCTTTACCTGATCCTCGAGGCTCTGGTGAAGGCTCCGTTGCTGGTTTCCAAGATGAGCTTGAAGACCAACAGCAACATGAACGTGCACGGTCGGGACGGCGTGCACGTGCGCTTCTGTTCCAAACTGAAGGCGCTGGTCCTCCACCTTGGAGAAGCCAAGTTCCACAAGGAGCTATCGAAGGGGGTCGACGAGGCGATCGACTCCATCACCCAATACCTCGCCGACCGCGCGCTACGCGCCCGCGAGGTCTCGATCATCCATACGCACATGGACCTGGATGGGCTCGATACGGACGCAAAGGAGCATCTCAAGCAGATGCTGAACCCCTACGTCGTCCCCAGACCACCAAGGAACGAGATCCACACCTGCCTGATCGGGTTCGATTACCCGGCGTATGGCAAACTGGCAGGACCCTCGAGTGCGGAGGTGGAGGCGGCTTTCCGGGAGCAATACGCTAAGCGAGCATCGCAGATCGCCGACCAGATCCGCGAGAAGGCGTGCAAGAGGCTTCCTCCGCCGAACAACATCCAGTTCTTCGTAATGGCGTTTCCCAACGTCGAACTGTTCCGAAAGACCTTCGCGCAGAAGATCGGAGGGGGAAAATGATCGAGCAACTAATCGCCGATATTCGCGGGGAGCAGCGGTTCCACGATGACTATGCCGCCTTGGTGACCACCAGGATGAGCCAGACGTTGAACCGCAGTGGGCGTTTCGCAGCACCGGAAAGCGGACTGGTCGACAGGCTTGTCCAGAGCGCGGGTCTCCTGAGCTTGAGCGAAAACCCGCAGGCTCGTCGCGAAGCCTTCACGATCGCCACGGCAGCCTTCGAACTATATGGCGAGGCCCTTGGCGGACTTGCCGACGTACTTCGCCTGGTGCTGAGCCGACTAGGCAACTTCCCGTCGCTCGACTTTCGAGGCGAGCTCAGGGACCGGGATAGCAGCCTGCCAATGCCGGCGCTTCTGGAGACCGAAGGCCGCCGTCTTATCAACACCGTGGCCACTGGCGGCGGCGACCTCTCGCTGACGAACTATCAACGAATTGTCTGGGAGGATCTCAAGGATCGCAGGTCCGTAATCTCCTCCGCCCCAACATCGGCCGGCAAATCCTTCATGTTCCTGACCTATCTGGCGGAGCAGCTTAAAGCCGGTAAGATTCGCGCCGCCGCCTTCATCGTTCCAACGCGGGCGCTCATCACGCAGGTCTCCATCGCGCTTTCGCGCCAACTCGACCTCGTGAAGGACGACGAGACCAAGGTGGCGACCGTTCCGGTGGCCCAAGACCCTACCAACAAAATCGTCTACGTGATGACCCAGGAACGCCTGCAAGTGCTCCTTGGCGACCCCTTGTTCTCGCTCGAGACGGTGGTCGTCGACGAGGCTCATACCATCGGAGACGGTGACCGCGGCGTCCTGCTGCAATCCGTCGTCGATGAGCTCCTGATCCGAAACGGCGCGACGCAGCTGCTGTTCACCCTGCCCAGGGTGTCGAATCCCTCAGAGCTGGCAAGGGTGTTCCGCGTGGCGGATCCACGGGTCAGAAAGACCGAGGACAGCCCAGTCGGACAAAACATAATCCTCACCGACGTCAGCGACGCGACGCCCGATCAGGTCCACGCGCAGATCTGGGACGTCAGCAATCCCTCCGGGTCAGTGGCGTTCGACGTGGCCATTCCGCTCGTGCACCCCGACCAGAAGCTCGTCTATCTCGCGTGGCACTTCGGTCGAGGCTCCCAGAACATCATCTACGGGGACTCGCGCTCACGTTGCGAACGTCTCTCTAGGCTCCTGTGCGACGTGATCGACGGCGCCGACGACCAACCGCATGTCGACGAAGCGCTCCAGAAACGGCGCGTAGAGCTGGCGAAATTCGTCAAAGAGCACGTCCATTCCGAGTTCGTGCTTGCCGACGCAGTGCTGAAGGGTGTTGGTTTCCATTACGGGCACATCCCGACATTGGTCAGGCAGGCGGTTGAGGTGGCCTTCGAAGAGGGCACATTGGACTTCATCGTCTGCACAAGCACCCTCCTTCAGGGAGTGAATCTACCAGCCCGCAACATCTTTATGAGCAATCCCGAAAAGGGAGAGAAGCCGCTCAACGCCGTGGACTTCTGGAACCTCGCAGGTCGCGCTGGGCGTCTGGGTAAAGAGTTCGAGGGTAACGTCTTCCTGGTCGACTACAGCGAGTGGAAGAACCAGCCCCTCGGGCTCGGCCAGGAAGGGAAAATTCAATCATCCATGCAGCGCCAGGTCGTCGAGCAGACCGACGCCCTGATGGCATACATAGCGGACCCAGGCATCCCGTCCGGGAAGGACACGCTGCTCGAAAACGTCTTCTCGCGGCTGTTGCACGATCTCCGGGTCGGCAAGCTCCCCGACACGTTGGACAGGCTCGAGATGCCTGCTGCGGATCAGGTCGCGCTCACCGAGCGCCTCGAGGCCGCGGCCGAAACCGTGTCGGTGCCGACCGATACCCTGACCGCCAGTCCCTCCATCTCCCCGCACCGGCAACAGAAGCTGTACGCCAAGCTCCTGGCCGACGTCGCCAAGAAGGGCGTCGCCTATTACATGCCACCGCATCCGGCCGGCGAGTTTGCGACGGTCCAGTCCAAGCTCATCAACGTATACCGGCGGTTGCAGGTCGAGTTCGACGCGGTGCCCAGCAAGAACAGATCGTACATACGCTGGGCGACGCTTTCCCTGACCTGGATGCGTGGAAGCGGCCTACCAGACCTGATCCAATACGAAATCGATCGCGACATCGCACGGGTAGAGGAAGGTCTGGCAGCCGGGCGCAAGGTGCGCAGGAGCGACAGCGCCGTCATCATCCGGAAGATGCTGAAGGAGGTTGAGCAGGACCTGCGCTTCAAGTTTGTAAAGCAGATGGGCTGCTACAACGCGGTGCTCCGCCAGGTGCTCCTCGAGCTCGGACACACCCGCGCGGCCGCGCATATTCCGCCCATCCCGCTGTTCCTCGAGGTCGGCGCATCCTCCGAAACAATGCTCAGCTTCATCGACCTGGGGCTTTCCCGCATCTCCGCGCGCTTGCTCCAGACACGCGCAGCGAACTTCACGATGGACCGCGCGACGGCCGAGCGATGGATCAAGCGTCAGCGCTTCGATCTCAACGTGCCCGAGGTCGTCCGGCGGGAAGTTGCCGCCCTGGTCCGATGAGGCGCCTAGAGCAGCATCGGCGAAGCGACGCTTCCTCCCAAGCCCGTGGGCACGACCAGTCCCCAGCGCGGGGGGAAGCAAGGCGAGGGCAGCGGCAACGAATGCTCGGCGAATATCTGCTTAATCCGGGTGCGGCCGGACTTCCCGGCAACATCGGGGTGGGCCACACGCGCATACTTAGAAATCTCGCAGAAGAGGTTCTGGCAGTCGATCGGCTGAAGCCGACGACCGAAGAGACCGGGAAAAACTATGCCGCGGTCGGCGAACTCGACCTCCTGCCGATCACACACCCAGTGGATCACTTCTTCCGCGGTTCGCCCGCCGACGTCCGCGAAGCACTTGGAAATTCCGTCAAGGGCTCCGGGGCCGGCGACCACGAAGTCCGCCTCATCGTAAGGCAGCAGGGTCGAGTAGTTGAGGTCAATCGCGAACTGGAAGGCGAGGAAGGGCCCCAGGCCCGGCCGGGCGAGCAGCAGCTCGTACGCCTCCTGGAGAGACCTCGTCGCCCTCAAGCTCGCCGGCAAACTGTCAGCCATCATCTGCCACAGAAGCGCGACGTGGTTCCGATGCTTCCGGGAATGACCGAAGGCGGGCGAAGGCATGATGTACGCGGCCGAGTAGACACGGTCTCCACGGGCGATAAATCTGTCGAGCACCTCGCAGATCGCATCGGGATCCGCGGACTGCCACGACAACGGGCCCAAGACAGCCTCCAGGGTCTGCCATGTCTGGATCCGGTTGAAGAGCTTGAAGAGCATGGTCCTGAAGAAGACCTCGTCTGGCGCGTCCGAACGATGCGCCCCGTACTGGACCTCGGAAATCAGGAACTGGCTGACCCGGTCCGTAGCCCGGTAGCAATTCGTGAAACGGTGTCGTTGAAGGATTGGATCATCAGTCCATGGGCCCCCTGCGCCGGCAAGGCGGCGAAAATAGATGGCCTGCCGCTCAGCGGCAAAGCGCCAGTAAGTGTTGTAAACTTCGGTGACCTGCAACTGAACGCTCCGGAACAATGCGCGCCCGCTATTCCAATCGGGTCCCGAGCGCCAGCGGCACGCATCGGGCGCTTTCGAACGAAAAGCCCCCTTGCGGCTGGCGGACGATCGCCGTTCTTTCCGACGTCGACATGGGATAGGCGTCGATCCGGAGCCGCCACTTCGCGGCAAGACGGATCGCCAGCAGTTGGGGGGGCGGATTGACGGACATATCTGGGGCAAGCGGGTTCTGGACCTTCGAGCACCTGCAGGCACGAAGCGACGGGCAACAGGCCGGCGTTCGTGGCAAGCACATCATCGAGCCCTTCAAGCCGACCGAGGACGGACGGCGGGAACGCGCCTCATACAACATGGCGGTCGGTGAGGAGATCTACATCACACCTACGTCCGCCGACGATGGGAACTCGCGTGAGCTGCTGAAGGAACGCGAGAGCCGGGCGATTCCACCCGGGCAGTTCGCGCTAATGCATAGCGAGGAGGAGGTCTGGATCCCGGACGACGCCATCGCCTTCATCACTCTTCGTTCGAAGGCGACCAAATTCAGGGGCCTCGTCAACGTTTCGGGGTTCTACGTCGAACCGGGCTACCACGGGAACCTCGTCTTCGCCGTTTTCAACGCTGGGCCCGCGCCAATCCACGTGAGTCGCGGAGATAAGTGGTTCGAAATCTTTTTCGCCGACTTATCGGCGAAGGTGACCAAGGATCGCGAAAAAAGCACGTTCAGGGGCATTCCGACGGAGCTTATCACCCCACTCTCGGATCGCTTCCACTCTCTGCCCGGACTCAATCAGAAAATCGACGACACGCGCGACGAACTGGACGAACGCCTGCTGAAGGTGGAGCGCGACCACTCCATCCTTCGATGGTCACAGGGCCTCATCCTCGGAGCACTTATCGCCCTCGGTGTCCGGGCATGCGGCGAGCTTACGCCCCATGCAAAGGCTCAGCCCGTGCTGACCAGGGGCCAATGAACGGCATGGCGGAAAACCTCAGCAGGGCGAAGGAATCGCTCGCGGAGCAAGCGCGGACGCTCGGTGGATCAGCAAAGCGCTTCGGGAAGGGCGCATGGGATTGGAAGAGGGAAGCGATGCAAGCATTCCGCGGCTGGACAAGAACCCTCCCGCAGGGCGTCGGAGCAGCAGTCTGGCGCACCCTCTTCGCGATCATCGTGGTGGGCATCGGCCTGAGGTTCGTCGACCGCATGCTCTTTCCAAAGGGGGCGGGGCAGCCGGCCGCGACCTACGAACTCGTCGCTGTAGCGGCGGTCGTCAGCACCGTGGCCACCGCAGTGATCGTGCTCATCGACCAGCCTGACCGGGCTCGCCAGAGCCGAGATAGGAGAGCGTCGCGCGACGCCGGGCGCTTCTGGTTGATGTGCTTCGCACTCGTCGTCGGAACGGTGCTGAGCGGCGACATCATCCGCAGACTTCCCCCGACGATCGCGCCCGCCTGGCTCACTGCGGAACGCCCGAGCAACGAATGCAAGTCGGAGATACAGGATAAGGCGAGGGGGACTGCCCGCGAACGACGCGGTGGCACAGGGATATCTTGCTGATGGCCTTGGATCTATTGGCTTCCGGTCACCCCTCGGACTAGACATGTACCAGAGGTTCGCCGTCTCGGCGGATCGGAGCGGCTTCGTCGGCGAGCGACGGCTCAGGTTTCTGCTCCTCGGCCTATTCGGCGAGGTCGGCAGCCTGCTCAGCGAGCTGAAGAAGAAGCAGCGGGACCAGAATTCGTACCTCGCCTACGAGCGATCCTCGCTCGAGGAGACGGGCGATGTCCTTTGGTATTTGGCGAACGTCGCGAACGCCTTGGGCCTGACACTAAGTGAATTAGCCGCCGTCGCCAGCGACTTGCAGGTAAAGCCCCAACTGGCGACATTTCCCACCAAGTTCCAGGACCTCCAAGGCCAGCACGCGCTGCTGTTGGATTCACCAGCGTCGGGGGATTACGTCGAGCGAACGCTTCTGCTCGTCGCCGCCCGCGCCGGCCGGTTAGTGAGACGCGCGACCGAAATCACCCAGTCGACCGCTGCGGACATGAAAGACGACGTGGCTAGGCTGTTCGCTGCCCTCGTCGATGCTGCAAGCGACGCGCACGTCAATCTCGAGGCTGCCGCCAAGGCGAATATCGAGAAGGTTGATGGGCGTTGGCCGGCCGTGCGGGAACACACGCCGCTCTTCGACGAGGCGTTCGACGACGACGAGCGCCTGCCGCGCCGGCTAGTCGTGGACTTCCGCGAGAAGAAGGTGCTGGGCACGAAGTTCGTCTTCCAGTCCGTCAAGGGTATCAACCTCGGCGACCGGCTGACCGACAACAGCGTCGATGGTGACGACTACAGGTTTCACGACGTCTTCCACCTTGCCTTCGCGGCGGTTCTCGGCTGGTCGCCCGTCCTCCGCGCCCTGCTCAAGCTAAAGCGGAAGAGCGACCGATCGATCGACGAGAATGAGGACGGAGCGCGGGCCATCATAACCGAAGAGGGCATCTCCAATTGGGTCTTCAGCCATGGATTGCGTCACCAGGCGTTCGCTGACGTGAAGAGCTTGGACTTTGACCTCCTGAGGACGATCCGTCACATGGTGAAGGGGTACGAAGTGCAAGTGTGCCCCATGTGGATGTGGGAGGAAGCGATCATGCAAGGCTTCAACGCGTTCCGCTTCCTGCAGCGGCACCGTAGCGGATCGGTAGTTGCCGACCTCAGGACGCGGACGCTCATTGTAGCGGGCGAAAACACGTGAACGCCTGGGCGTCGGGCCAGCAGTTCACCGACATGCTCGCGGACATCTCGCTGGCGAACGTCTTTAACCCATACAGCGATGTGTGCAGCGTTCACGATCTTGCAAATGCACCTGCCATCCGTCGCGCGAACCTCACAGCAGTTCTCGAGGCAGCGCTTGCGCAAGGGGCGGCTGAACTGTGGGTCGGACTCGAACTTGGAGCCCGAGGCGGTCGGCGCACCGGGCTAGCACTGACCGACGAGGCGCAACTCGAGACGTGCGGCGACTATTGGGCCACCTCGGGCCTCAACCGCGCGACGTCCGGGTCACCCGTGAAAGAACAGACTGCGACTTACATTTGGCAGGCCCTGCCAAACGCGAAGGGTCGGGTGTTTCTCTGGAACGCGTTCCCCCTACATTGCCACCAGCCTGGTTGCCTCACGAACAGAGGCCACACGCGGAGCGAAGTGGACAAAATTCCAGCGATCCTACCTTGGCTCGCGCGGGCCCTGAACGTTCAGCGGGTAGTCGCGCTAGGTCGGGGTGCAGAACTGGCGGCGCGTCGCGCCGGTCTCGACCCTAAGTATGTGCGTCACCCAGGCCGTGGCGGCGGACCTCAGTTTTTGACTAGCGTGCACAAAAGCTGAGGTGATATTTCGGCCGCCGTCGTGTCGCCAATCTGATACCTAGTCTCCCTGCACGGCGCTTTGCAGGATCGCACTGGACATAGGTCGCCGCGTCGTTGGCACGCGTAGCGGCCGTGAGGAAGACCATGAACCAATGGCCGCTTACGCCATCTGCGAGCCCGAAAGCGGTCAGGCTGTAATCCACCAGAAGCGGCCAGCGTTACCATCGCCCAAGCCTTAAGATTTTCTCAGCTCATTCGACGTCGATGATAAATCATTCGGCGAGAAGGTTTTGCATCAGCCGCGTATCTAAAGGGTTTGGCCAACCCACCGTTCAACCGCTTACCTAGGATGTGATGAAGCAACTGTCAGCAGCAGGTCGGAGGCACGAGCGGGCGCTCTGGGTAGCTGGCGAGGTGCTACCTCACGAGCAGAAGGTGCGCGCGTGGCTCCGTCGCGCGCGCGTTTCGCCTGAAGATATCGACGAGATCCTGCAGGAAGCCTATTGCCGGATAGCGACGCTCGAGAGCGTTGCGCATATTACGTCACCTTACAGCTATTTCCTCTCGACCGCACGCAACCTGCTGGCCCGGCGATTGCGGCGTCAGCGCATCGTGCCGATGGAGGCCTTGGTCCAGGTCGACAGCTATCAGGATGACGCGCCGTCGCCGGAGGAACTGGCCGTCTCCAAGGTGAGTCATCGGGCGATGCTGGCGTTGATCGACCGCCTCCCCGAACGCTGCGGCAGCATCGTGCGCCTGCGCAAGCTGGAGGGATGGTCGCAAAAGAAGATCGCCGACCACCTCGGCACAACGGAAAAGGCGGTGGAGAAACAGGTCTGGCTCGGTGTTCGCCTGCTACGCGAAGCATGGAGCCGCGCAGAGGGGGATGCCGACGAGCGGCTTGTTCGATCCTCTTCCGTTATGGGAGTCCGACAGTGGTGGAAGTGACCCGGGAAGACATTGCCGATCAGGCGGCAGCCTGGGTGGCACGAATGGATGTGGGCGAATGGTCGGACTCACAGGAAGCCGAACTCGAACGGTGGCTGTCACAGGACAAGAGATGTTCGGGAGCCCTGCTGCAAGCTCAGGCGCTGTGGCTGTCGATCGACCCGCAGGTGAATGCTGTGGCGCTGGCTGGCGAGCCAGCGCTTATTAAGCGGCGCGCGTTTGTGCTGGGTGGTACCGGTCTGGTGGCAGCATCGCTCGCAGGCCTTCTGTTCTGGAACCGCTCCTCGACCGTGTTCAGAACGGACCTTGGAGAGATCAGGCAGGTGCCGCTCGCCGACGGATCCTCGACCGCGATTAACACCGCGAGCGAGATAGAGATCACGCTTTCAAAGGGGCGACGAGACGTCCGTTTGGCGAAGGGAGAGGCCTGGTTCAAGGTCGCCAAGGACCCTGCCCGTCCCTTCGTCGTCGAAGCAGGCGGTGTTTGGGTGCGCGCGATCGGTACGGCCTTTTCGGTCAGACGACGCGAGGAGGGCGTGGACGTGCTGGTAACGGAAGGCGTCGTGGAGGCGTGGGCTGGCGAGAACCGGCGCCCGCTCCTGCGCCTGACTGCGGGGCAGCGCGCATATATCGGCGAGGACGCCGAAGTGAGGCTGGAGGCGGAGACGCCGTCGGTCGTGGATCGCACGCTGGCCTGGCGCCAAGGGTCGATCGATCTGGACGGCGACACGCTGGCCGGCGCGGTCAACGAGTTCAACCGCTACAACCGGCGCAAGATCGTGCTGATCGACACGCGCCTTGCGAGCCGGCAATTCGACGGCACGTTCCGCACCGACGAACCCGAGGCCTTTGCCCAGGCGGTCGGCACGATCTTCAACGTGCCGATCGATCTGACCGACGAACGCGACATCAGGATCGGCCGCCCGCAATAAACTTTTTGGAGGGCGGTGGAAGGATTGGCGCCGGCCCGGTCTCTAGGTCATCAGCAGCAACAAAGCTGCACGAATGGAGAGGCCAACATGGGGATGGGGCGGGCTAGCATCTGGCTGGCATCAGCAGCAGTGTATCTGGCGGCAGCAGCGCCGGCATATGCCGAGACGAAGAAGTTCGACGTTCCACGACAGCCCCTGCAAAGCGCGGTCACCGTGTTCGGCCACCAGGCCGACATCCAGATCATCGGTTCCCGCGAGTTCACGCAAAACAGATACTCGAATCCCGTCCGCGGCGTCATGACGGTCGATCAGGCTTTGGTGCAGTTGCTTGCCGGCACGGGACTGACCGCACGCCGGACGGGAAGCCAGACCTACGTCATTACCATCGACAACCCCGCCGAACCGGTAGCCGGCCCGCAAGCCGCCACGACGATGGCCTCGCCCGAACAGGATGCCGACACTGCCGTAGGCGCCGACGCGAACGACATTGTCGTCACCGGCTTTCGCTCCAGCCTTCGAAAGGCGCTCGACCTAAAGCGGGCAGCGCCGAACCTGACCGAGTCGATCCTCGCCGAGGACATGGCGAAGATGCCGGACTTGAACCTGTCCGAGTCGATCCAGCGCGTGCCCGGCGTCGCGATCAGTCGCGAAGGCGGCGAGGGCCGCAACATAACCCTGCGCGGCTTCGCACCCGACTTCACCCGCACGACGCTGAACGGCATGGAGGTGCCCGCAAGCACCGACGGTCTTGATTCTGGCGGCTTCACCGTCAACTCCAGCCGCGGGTTCGACTTCAACGTCTTCGCCTCCGAGCTCTTCAACCGCATCGACGTGCAGAAGACGCAACGCGCCTCGACCGAGGAAGGCGGCATCGCCGGGACGATCGATCTCTATTCCGGGCGGCCGTTCGATCGTCCCGGCGCCCATGTCGTCGTCTCCGCGCAAGGCAGCTACAATACGGTGACGCGCAAGGTCGATCCGCGCATCGCCACCGTCTTCAGCGACACTTTTCTCGACGGAAAGATCGGCGTCCTGCTGTCGGCCGCCTACTCGAAGCGGACGGTCTACCAGGAAGGCCGCTCGAGCGTCCTGTGGACTAGTCCACAGGTTAACGGAGATTCATGGGCCGACACCAACCCCAAGGTCACTGGCACGCCCAAGCCCTGCGGCGCCGCCGACCCGCTCGATTGCCTTTATGCGCCACGCCTGCCGCGTGCCGACTTCTTCGGCAACGATCAGTCGCGCTTGGGCCTCGCCGGGTCGCTCCAGCTTCAGCCGATCGAGCGGATGACGATCACGGCCAGCGTGCTCTATTCGCGGCTGAAGAACGACCGCTACAATTACAATTCGATGGAATGGCTGCTGACTCATGGTCCGGCCGGCAATCAGGTCGGGCAGACACCGGTCGCCTTCACCGTGTCGCCCAACGGCAAAGAGCTGATCGCGGCAAGCTTCAACGACGTGACGTCTTGGTATGAGAATCGACACCAGACATCGCGCTCGACGTTCCAGCAATATGTCGGCGATCTCGACTACAAGATCACCGACGACCTGTCGTTCAAGGCGTTGGTCGGCACCGCCCGAAACACTGCGGATCGCGACGAGCTACGGTTCTACCTGCACTCGATCCCACACCCCTATTCCTACGACTACGGCGGTAGCATCGATGTTCCGACCGTGTCGTTCGGTACCTACGATCCCAACAACGCCAGCAATTACACCGATGCCCTGACCGCCGCGAACCGGTTGAACGCGATCGTGAAGGACAATTTCACGACGCGCGAGGACCTGACCTTCAGCCGCGGCGACCTGCTGCTCAAGGCCGGCTTTTCTTATAATCGCCGTCTCGTCCGCTATGGCGAAGCCAATGGGGCGAGCCCCACGATCAGGCCGATCTCGCAATATCTAAAGGCGTTTCCGATCCCGCACTTCGGATCCGGCGTCATCAAGGGCGGGCTTCCGACCTTCGCCGTGATCGATTTCGCCGCGATCGGTCAATCCGGGCTGCTGTCGGGGCAATATGTCGACAACGTCGGCGCCGATTGGCAGGTCATCGAAAAGACGACGGGCGGCTATGTCGAGGCCAACGACCGCTTCGATCTCGGGTCGACGGCCCTGCGGCTGAACGCGGGCGTGCGCTACGTCCGCACCGGCGTCGATTCCCGCGCGACGCTCGCAGGCTCGGGCGTGCGAGTCGATCACGATTACGGCAATTGGCTGCCCTCGGCGAACGCCGTGGTGGAGTTCACGCCGTCGTTCCTCGCCCGCGCCGCTTACGCCCGGTCGATGACCCGGCCCTCGCTCAGCGCGTTGAACATTGCGGGCCCGCAGTTCGGCTACGACACGCGCACGGTCAGCGGCCTCGGCAATCCCTATCTCAAGCCCTATCTGTCGAACGACTATGATCTCGGCCTCGAATGGTATTTCGCCAAAGGCGGCTTGCTGAGTGCTGCGGTGTTCTACAAGGATATCATCAGCTCGCTGACGACCGCAGTGGTCACACAGTCGGTGCCGCAGCAATATTGGGCGGCGATCTACGCCGATCCTCGCTACAGCCCCTCATACCAGGCGGATCCCGCCAAGGTACCGTACACCTTCTCGACCGTCGTCAACACGCCGGACGGCAACCGCGTGAAGGGGATCGAGCTTACCGCCAACGTGCCCTTCACAATCATCAGCCAGGACCTGGCTGATTTCGGCATCGCGTCCAACTACACCTATGTCGATGGGCGCGACCTCACCGGCTTGTCGCCCAATTCGTGGAACGTGACGGCCTATCATGACACCGGCACCCGCGGCATCCGCGCATCGCTGAACCATCGCGACGATTATCTGCTGACGTCGCCTGCCGGCAACGGCAACCTCGAAGCGCGCAAGTCGGGATCGACCCAGCTCGACGTATCGGCCTATTGGAACATCACCAAACGCTGGGCGATCAACGTTCAGGGCGTGAACGTCAACAACCAGCGCGAGCGCTATTACGATACCGGTGACGGTACGCAGTATCTCACCCGCGAATATACCGGAACGGGACGCACGATCCTGGCGGGTGCGCGCTATCAATTCTGAACGCGAGCGGGTCGCCATCCAGATGGCGACCCTTTCCCCAGAGGCATGGGAAAGGAGGGATCGTATCGTATGAAGACCCCGGCATTGCTCGCGGCGCTGGTGGTGAGCATCGCCTGTCCAGCGCACGCGGATCATGTCGTCGACGACAGCTACACGGTCGCACGGCGGTTCGAGGGGTATCGAACCCAATATCCCGGCATCGCGATGCCTGTGATCGCACCGCGGACGGGCCAGACCATAGCGTACGACCTCATCTACAAGTCGCTTGGCTCACGAGACCTGCACATCGACGTCTTCGCTCCGCCGTTGAAGCACCGGGCGCGGCAGGGTCTCGTGCTCGTCCATGGCGGTGCCTGGCGATCGGGCAGCAAGGCGCATTTCTACGCGCTAGCCAACCTGCTCGCGCAGCGCGGCTTCACCATCTTTTTGCCGGAGTACCGCCTGACGCCCGAAGAGCCTTATCCTGCGGGCATGGACGACATCGCGGACGCACTGGCCTGGGCGCAGCGTCAGGCCAAGCGCTACGGGCTAGATGCCGACAGTATCGCGATCGGTGGCGCGTCGTCGGGCGGTCAGATGGCATCGCTGCTGGCGTACCACCGGACAGCCACCGCAGGTCGGCCGTTCGTGCCCCCAAATGCCCTGATCGACCTCGACGGCGTACTCGACGCGACGACGCCGCTGGCGCTGCAATATGAGAATGCCGCAGGACCGCAATCCCCGTTGGCGCAATGGCTCGGCGGATCGTTCGAGCAGATCCCTGGCCGGTGGCGCGATGCGAGCGCCGCGAGCCATGTAGGTCCGGCATCGCCCCCGACGCTGATCGTCAGCAGCGGAGCGCCCCGCTTTACCGCGGGTCGCGACCGGGTCGTCGCGGTACTACAACGCCATGGCATCAAGACGACGACCTACTCCTACCCCCGGGCGCCGCACGACTTTTGGCTGTTCGAACCCTATCTCGATGAAGCGGTCGCGCAGATCACGACGTTTCTCCACACGGTCGATGTCGGCCGAAGGCACGGGAAGCCCCAATGAAGATGATGCTCCGAAGCGCGCTTGCGCTCCCGCTCGCGCTGGGGTTGCCGTCACTAGCCGCAGCCGCACCGAGGGATATTCGGGTAAGCCATGCGTGCGCGGCTGCGGCGCGCTGCTTCGACACCATCGGTGCAGCGCTGGCGAGTGCGCAAGGCGCATCGGGCCGGGATTGGGTGACGATCCGCATCGGACCGGGCGACTTCCGCGAGAAAGTGACGGTCGCGCGTGACAAGGTGCGGTTGATCGGCAGTGGTTCGGCGCGCACGCGACTGCACTTCGACGCCGTCGCCCAAACGGCGGGGCATTATCACCGCAATGGCTGGGGAACACCCGGCTCGGCGACGCTCACCGTCGATGCCAGCGATGTCGTCGTGACAGGAATGACCATCGCGAACGACTACGATTACTGGACGAACGACGCTCTACCCGAGGGCGACAAGAATAAAATCGGCAATCCGCAAGCCGTTGCGTTTCTGGCCGACATCCACAGTGACCGCATAGCCGTACGAGACAGCGCGCTGCTGGGCTATCAGGACACGTTGTTCGCGAACGGCAAGCGATTGCATATCGAAGACAGCCTAGTCGCGGGCAATATCGATTTCATTTTCGGCAACGGCATGGTGCTGATCGAACGATCCGAAATCCGCACGCGCCGGCGCTCGGCGGACACACGGGAGGAGCCGTTTCAATCCTTCATCGCGGCCCCATCGACGCTGCTCGATCAATTGATGGGGATCGTCATCCATCGATCGCGCCTGACACGGGAGCCGGGTGTGCCCGACGGGTCCGTAGCCCTGGCCAGACCGTGGCACCCGACCACGCGATTTGCAGACGGCCGCTACGCCAACCCGCAAGCTGTCGGCCAGACGTCCTTCATCGACTGCTACATGGACGCCCATATCGCACCCGATCATTGGACCAGCATGAAGGGCACGGCGCGCGACGGCACCATGACCGATGTTTTCCGCCCGCAGGATTCGCGCTTCTTCGAACAAGGCTCGACGGGACCCGGCGCGAAGCGGCGAGACATCGGCATGCCTCGGCAAGGTCTGGGCGACATCCGCGCGATCAAGGGCATTTTCTTCGACGGCTGGCGAGAGAGCGATAGCCGTTAATGGCTCCGTCGTCTCTTTCGCTCGATGAGAGGCGACGCTCGTCCTTGGCGGAGCCAATCGGGCTGAAGCATGAAGTTAGGCCCGGGTCCCCACCTCATAGACGAGCGACGATTACCGATGTTGCGAAACGGGCAGGAGTTTCCAAAAAGACGGTTTCGCGAGTGATCAATCGAGAGCCGCGGGTCACCCAATCAACGATCGAGCGCGTGAACACCGCCATTCGTGAACTCCGGTTCAGCCCAAACCCGCAGGCTCGCAGTCTGGCGCTTGGTCGATCCTTTCTCGTCGCACTCATCTACGAGAATCCGAGTTCGACCTATGTCATGAACATCCAGCTAGGCATTCTCGACATACTGCGTCCGGCGGGCATGGAACTGCTAGTCCATCCCTGCCAGGGGGATAGCGCCACCTTCGTGAAGGATGTGCAAACCCTTATCGAACGGCAGCGCTTAGCCGGTGTCATTCTTCCCCCCCCTATCAGAGAACGAACGGCTGATAGCCATGCTTCGGGATGCCGGATGCCCTTATATCCGCATCGCCTGTACGGCGTTGGATGATGCTTCGGTCATGGTGGTAAGCGAAGATCATATTGGCGCGCGCCAGGCGGCAGAAAGGTTCCTCGCACTACGACATCGCGTGATCGCACTGGTACGAGGACCCGCAAGCTTCCGTTCGTCTCGCGAACGGGGCGACGCCTTCGTGGCCGCGCTGGCTCAACGCGGGATCGACGTCGCGGGGGCATATGACATTGAAGGAGCCTATACGTTCGAGAGCGGAGTCTCTGCTGGTCATCGCCTTCTTGAGCTTGCCGCCGCGCCAACAGCCGTCTTTGCCCTGAATGACGATATGGCTTTGGGCGTGATGCAGGCGGCAAGAGAGCGCGGATTGAGCCTACCCCGCGATCTTTCGGTCATAGGCTTCGACGATCTCCCGATGGCGGCAAGGGTTTGGCCCAATCTTACGTCGGTGCGTCTGCCTGTCGCGGCAATGGGACGTGTTGCGACAAGTAAATTACTGGCCTGCATCGGCAACGAGGTTAGCGCGGCTGATAGCCTAGAACCACCGACTTTAATTTTACGCCAGTCTGACACTTATCCTGGCATGGTTTTTCAAAAAGAATCTATTTTTTCATCTAATCGCAACAGAGAAATAAGGTAAGCCAGCCCTTAGTTTGCGGGCGGCAACTCAGATCGTCTATGAGCCAATGGCGGGGCACCGAGATGCCCACCCGAAAGCGGACGGGCCGCTTTCCCCCAAAAACAACCAGATCCAACTCATGACATTTGTGCATTTATGTCATGAGTCAAATGCCCAGGTTCGTATCGCTCGATCGGCGGCACTGCCCCATCCGATACTCCCGTCAATACCGAACCCATCTGACAGCGGCACCTGCGGGACTGGCCGAATAGGATAACTACCGTCCATCCGGCAAGGTGCAACGTGCCACAAGCCGGCTGTAGCTCTTGTCAGTCGGCTGGCAGGCTAGGCGTACACCTTGGACCTGCGAAGAGACGATCTGCTGGCTCCGGCCGGCGGCGAGATCGTCAAAAGTATATCTGACCAGTCGTGCTGGTCGACGGCACGGTTCGACGCTCTCGGAGTCAGGCGCCTGAATGCCGGCGACACGCACCCCCTCGCACGATCGGCACCATAAGGGGCCATCGCCATCATGAACGCACACGACTTCGCAGTTGAATGCCGGTAGCGCGGAGGCGGCCAACATCAAGCCGATCATCGATCAGACCGCCATCCAGTCGCTCTCCGCATCGTCGATTGCGGCGAAGGCGTCGCCATCGGCCTGTTGCTTGCGGAGGTGAGCCCGAACAGCCTCGGGGTCGCCCTCGCGCGGAAAGGTGCGATCGGCGCGAGCGGCTTCGGCGATGCCGTCCACCCAGTCGCCGCGGTTCCGTTGCGTCAGCAGCCATCGGCCGAACGCAACCTGCAGCCGATCATCGTCATTCTGCTCGATCATATGCATGTCTCCATCGCGGCCGCCGCCTGCCACTGATTGTTTGTTCATTCAATGTTCTTGCGAATAGATCCGGGATCGGCGTAGCCTTGGCCATCGCCGGGCGCCCGGCGCATCGAGAGCAACAGAAGCCCCAGCATGGAGCACGATTTCCAGCTCCGTGGAGCCGCACGTGCGATTTACGACGCCTGCTATCCGACTGAGGAATGGGCACCGTGTGGATTCGAAGAGGCTGAACGGTTCGGAACGGTTCATTACTGGCAGGCCGTCGGCGCGGCACAGGAGGCACGGTTGGCACTGACGGCCAAGCAGGAACGGCAACTGCTCCTGTCGGTAGTGCTCCGAGAGATGCATCGCCTGCGGGAACTCGCCAGGCGTTCAAGGGTCAGGCTGCGTATGCCTAGCTCGCCTCCCTCGCCAGCCGCCTTCGTCATCAGCCGCGTGATGCGGCCAGGACATGAGGAGGCATACGACCCGTGGGCAGCGTGCGTGATCGCTGCGGGTCAGGTCGATGAGCACTTCGTGTCCGCTGTGCGTCTCGATCAGGCTGGCGCGCTTCATCACCTTGTCTTGCAGTTCGCCGACGCGGCTGCGTTGAAGCATTGGTCCGAGCAGGAACCCTATGCCGGTCTGGCGTCGGAGGCGGATGCGTTCTCGGTCGGGCTGGATCAGAACGACAGCGGTGCGATCATGTGCTTCGACCTGCCAAGCGAGGTGGCGGCGAAGAAGTGGAAGACGGCGCTGGTGACGTGGCTGGGCGTCGTGCCGACCTTGCTGATCGTCAGCAGCGTCATTGGATGGGTATTGCCCAACGTCCCGCGCGTCGTTCAGCAGGTCATATCATCGGTCTTGCTGACATCGGCGCTGACGTGGCTGATCCTGCCCCGCGTGCGCGGCTGGTCAAGGTTCTGGATGATGCAGAACGAGCGCGGAGATCTGCGAAAGGAACCAGGCTGACGCGCGAGGCGGCGCTCCAGCCAGCCCCAGATTCGAATCTCCAGGACGGCAGGCGGATGCTTTCGTCATGGCGAATCACATCCACAGGCCCGAAGAACTTGGCGATCTGCTGGCGACGCTGCTGACCGGTGCCGCGGGCGGCACGAAAGAGGTCTGGGCGACGAAGGTCGGCGTGGTCGAGAAGCTGCCGATCGCGACGAACGTCCGTTCGAACTGGCAGGTCACACCATCGGGAAGAGCCGATGACAAGAAGGCCATCAGCCAGGCGGTCGACATTGTCCGGGCGCAGCACCCTTACGTGGCGGGATAGCCAGCCCGGCCGGGTCCGATGTGGCTGCCAGACCGTTGAGCCTCCACAACGGGAGGAAGCGATATGGCCGATGATCAACAGCACGCGCGAGACGCCGCAGGGGGCTCGGACGAGGCGCGCGGAATGCATCCGCTTGACGATGGAGAAGTCGGGTGATGCTGACGGCGACAACAAGGATGTCGGCAATCCCCAGGAGGATCTGAATGCGAAGGACTTGAAGGGCGTCGTCAAAGATCCGCTTGAGCAATAACCTTGTGAGTTGCTAGGCGACGGCGGCAATACTCTCGGAAGGCATGATAACTGCCGGAAGGCAGCGGAAGCCCGGCCGGGCAAGAAGATAGCCTTGGATATACCGCACGCCAAGTGCGCGAAGGATGTCGTACTCGGCGAGAGTTTCTATGCCTTCGGCGATGACGGTGATGTTGAGTGCCTCCGCGATGCGGATTACTCCCTCGACGATCATCCGGCGAGGCATGCTCTGCTCGATTCCGCGGATCAGATCCATGTCGAGCTTGATGTAATCGGTCTGGAACTTCGCGAGCAGGCCAAGGCCAGCATGACCAGCGCCGAAGTCGTCGATCGCGGTTCCGAAACCCATCTTCGCATAAGTCTCGACGATCCTCTTTACGTGATCGGTGTCTGCCATCTCCTCGTTCTCCGTGAACTCGAAGATCAGGCGATCCGTAGGAAAGCCGCTCGATCGAGCAGTCTTGAGGGTCAACTGGATGCACGCCATGGGCGAATATACGGCATTGGGTAGGAAGTTGATCGACAGCCGAGCGTCGGTCTTGAGAATCCCGGCGGCCACCGCGCCTTCGATGGCAGCGACACGACACTGCTGATCAAACGCATAGCGGTTCTCAGGCGTGACCGAAGTCAAGACTTCCGCAGCGCCAGTGCCATCGGCTCCCCGCACGAGCGCCTCGAACGCGAACGGTCGGCCAGTTTCGACATCGGCAATCGGCTGGAACGCCATGGCGATGTCGAACACCTGATGGTCCGACCGACAGCCCTGACAGCCTGTTTCCGTTTCTTTCATCATGGCTAAAAAGCTAATCGGACGATGCTAAGGCTTTGTGAATCAAGCAGCCTTCTGTAATTCCGTTGCTGTGCTTGCCTTGCGCCGGCGTACGTGTTCCCATGCTCATATGCCCCAGCGCATTCTAAGCCAGCGTCAAAGACTGCAGGAGCATCTAGAGGACGCCTTAGTTGAGGCGGACTCGTTGCAGGCACATGCGGTAGCTGCACTCGTCAGCGAAGCGTTGGACGCGCTGACTGACCTACCGGACATCAAGTCATTGGATCAGTGAATGGTCGATCAGCAGAGTGCGTGGTCGCGTATGTCAGCGACAGGCTGCTCCAGCACGATGGGCATGCAAATGATCGAACGTTCGAGCAACGAAACAACACATGATGGCAGTTGACGGAGTTGAGAAGCGGGTTCCAACCTCCGGAAAAAAGGCGGGAGCGTGAATGCCTGGGGACCTAAGTGTGCAAGACGCCGCCAGAAGAGGCGATCCAGTCGGTCTGATCCAGACCGCCAGGCGCGCAATTTTCGAAGCATCAGCTATCGCTTCACACATGCCGCCGGGCTTCGCCCCATCTACGTCGGCCTACCTGTTGTTCAGCCTTTTCGTGGCTGAAGAAGCATCCCGGTGCGTCGAGGCTGATGGTCTTGATCCGCTCGGTAACATGTCCAGCAAGGTTAGGAAGCGGTGGGTCAACGCCCTGTCTGCAGCTGGGCTGATCGAGCAGCGAGGTTGTTTCTTGGAACTGACGGCCGACGGATATGCCAAGGTGACGGACATCCTTAGCGCCATGCTTCACGGTGGCGAAATGCTCGACGAGGCGCCTGCTTTCGGCGGGTGACACCTACGAAGCGAGCCTTGAGGGACAAGACGGCCCCGATCACCAGATACGCGTGCGATCGGGACCGTCCTGCTGTCCGTGTGGCCGGATGGCTCACCTGAGTGTCATAAGGCAGCTTGGTTAGCACTTGGTAACCACCCAAGGCCCAGCCGGCCGGTCGTTAAGAGACTGCCTAATTGTGGCAATGGCGGGAACTGCGGATCGTCCCGTCCGCTTGAGCCTTCCCAGTGCGATCATGCGCGCGGACACGGAGCCTGGATATGTCACTCAAAGATGTCGTTGATGGTGCTGCCAGCGCTGTCGGTTCTGTTGCTGCGGTTGCCGCTGATCCGATCAACTCGAATACGGAGCGGTCGGCATTGCTCGACAAGCTGCGTCAGGCCCGAACTGCGTTCGACAGGAACCAGTCGACGCAGACTGGCGGCCAGTGGCTCGCAGCTGATGACGCCGGGCGCGTGGCATTTACACCTACCCGTCCGGATGGCCAGCAGATGGTGATTGGCGGACAGGCCGTCACGTTTTGGCAGGTGGGAGAGATTCCGGCGATGCTCGACGCCTTCGAAGCGGCAATCAACGCCGGTGAACTCGACCCGCAGCTTACAGGCTCGACCCCCGCGGGGCATTCGCTGTCGTTGGAGCGTCTTGCGCAGCGGTGACCTAGGTCTTGCTGCGGGTCGGGAACACCGGTCCCCGCACCGTCATCTTGTCAGCCGGGCACGGTTGTTGAAGCGATACCACATCGTCGTAGCTGTCACGTAGCCATCGGCTCCAATCCGCCTCATGCAGGATCGTGATCATAGCCTTTGGGTGGATCGGCTCGACGAGTTCATTCGGATCGCAGGTCACTATCGTGAACCCCTGCCCCTTCGCCGTCTGCTGCCAGAAGCCGGCGACCGCAAATACGGGCAGGTCAGGCACTGAGAACCACATCTCGCCCTTGATCGGCTTGCCCTTTCCGACCTGGTGGCGGTCAGGTGTCCATTCGCAGAATTCAGTCAGCGGCACGAGGCACCGGTTCTCCGGCTTTTCAGCAAGTCGGCGCCACTGCGGCAGCCCGAGGTTGCGGACGTTGGTCATTAACCAGTTGCCAGCGCCGCCCAGCACGTCCCACAGCATGACGTCGACGACGCGCCGGTCGCGTTCCTCGCGGACGACGAACGCCTTCTCGTCAGGGTATAGCTCGTGCGGATCCTTGTTCGGCCGGACGACGTTCTGCGCCCAGCTCGCGCCGAAGCGCTCGAACAGGGTTTCCGGTTCGCTGCATAGGCGGGCGCGGTTGCACATCAGACCATTCTATCCAGCTGATAGCCGACCACAAGTTGGACGCTACGCTGACTGTCGCCGCGATGACACCGATCATCAATGCGGCGACAGAGGCCCAGCGCCAAGCTACTTACATGAACGCATCGCCAATAGAACGGACGAGCCACTCACCACCATCGTCCTTTATAAGTGCAAAGTTCTGATGCACGGCTTCGTCGCTCTGCGCTGAAATTAGGTAAACCGTGAAGTTCAGTGCGTTCTTAGCCGGCTTCTCCCACTTCGAGACGCGCAATACGTCAACGCAACGGTTTTTTGAATGATACTTCATGCTGCCCACTGCGGAGGCGCCCTTGAAGTCAGCCGACCACGTTGAAGGCTTTTCTGCTTGACGGTTAATACTATTCCAAGCGCTGTTGTCGGTGGAGCAGGCGCTTGTCATCACGAGTTTGTCTATTAAAGGCTTCGCTTCTGCTCTATCCGCTGCAATTTGCGCCTGCAACGGTAATGCCAAAGCTTGGGCTTGAGCGGCTTTCTGTTCTGGGCTCTGCTGATTGATAGACATCGGCGACATCTTGGCTACCTGCCCATTCGCGGCACCACGCATAGTGCCGTTCACGCGACCCAAGAAGTCGTTCGCTTTAGACAAGAAGCTTTGAGCTGACGCGCCGCTTGCAGCCGACAGAAGCAAGGCCATCGCAACGAACTTTTCCATAATGACTCCTCGTGGGATGTAAGACCATTGAGTTCTAGATCATCGCTTTTGGTTGATCGTGAAACTCGGATTGGCAATTGGACAGTGGTGATCAGAAGTGCGCGTTCCAGCCGGCGAGCGCGCTAGTGGAACCGTTTGCGATGTCCTGCATCATTCCGATGCGGAAGGACGACCGTACGCCACCGGTCGAGTAGCCGGTGGTCAGCTGCAGGCGGCGCTCGCCTGCAAGGCTTGCCTTGGTGGTACGGTAGACCAGCGACTGGTTGGTCAGGTCATATCCTGTCCCGTACGTCAGCTTCGCCGAACCAGATTCGATCGAGAGCGGCTGAGCGACGCCGAAAGACAGCAGGCCGCCGAGCATCTGGCCGGTCGCCTGGAAGCCCAAACGCGAGCCGAGGATGCCGGTCGAGCCGGTCACCAGCGACGCCGCATCGATCTTGAGGCGGGTGATGCCGAGCGAGCCGTAGCTCTCTAGGTTCCAGCCCTCGGCGATGCCGAAGCTGTGGTGCGCCTCGATCATCATTGTGCGGGCACCGCGACCAAGACGCAGCGCGCCTTTGCCCGTGGGCATGCCCATGATGGAGCCGCTCTCGTCAATATACGAAATGCGCATGTCAGTGTGCGACGTCGACCAACCGACCGTCACCGCGTTGGCCGCACTGCCGAAGCTACGGCCTGACGACATCATCAGGCCGAGCTTGCCGCCCGCCATGTAGCGATCGTAGCCGAAGCTGGTGTCTGCCTGGGGCACGTACGCCAGCACGCCGTCGGCGAAAGGCGCGAGGCCCATTACGTCCGATTGGAGCGAATCCGACGAGTTCCAGGCGGCGTGGAAGCCGTCCTGTCCGTGCACGAAGGCCATGCTGCCGGCCATCGCCTCGGTGCGCACCTGATCGGCACCCGGGCCGAAGCGGTTGGTGGCGTAGCCGAAGCTGCCAGAGAACCCGCCGAACGAGACGTCGGCGTGGCTGTTCATTTGGCGCACGCGGCGCTCGATGCGGCGGTCGGCGGCCAGCTGCGGCTTAATCACCATTCCGGCGACCGAACCCGTGTAGTCGCGGCCGAAGTCGTCAAGGACGGTGACGTTGGAAAGCGCCGTCTGCAGCGAGCCCGCGCCCATCGCGGTTGGCACGCTCATGACCGAGGTCTGGACGCTGCTCTGGGTGGTGCCGTTCGATAGTTTAGGATTAATCGGAGCCAGCGCCGCCTTGAAGTCGACGAGGCCCATGCCGTAAATCTCGTCAGAACCGGGCGCGCCCAGATCCTTGGCGGTGCTGAGGATGACGTCGCCAGCCTGCTGACCGGTCAACTGCGGCCACTTGGACAGGATGTCGGCTGCGAGCGCCGCCACGCTCGGCGTTGCCGAGCTGGTGCCGGAGAAGACCCCGATGGAGCCGTCGACCTTCGTCGTTACGTTCGAGCCGATCGCCGCCACGGTCCGGTCCTTCATGGTGCCGGCCTTGTTCGAGTAGCTCTCGATCTGATAGGAGTTGAGGGCTGGCGAGAGCGCGACCACGAACAGGACCGCCTTACGGTTCTCGTCGTTCACCCACTCGGCGTTGTACGGATTGGCGGCCCCGAAGTTACCCGCCGAGTTGACCAGCAGGCCGCCCGTCGCGCCTAAGCGGGTTGTCGCCGCGGTCCAGTTCGCGCTGCCGCCGACCAGCGAGCTGCTGACGATCTTGATGCCGTTGTTGGCGGCGTAGAGGATCGCCTCGTCGGTGTGCCAGAGCTGCTCGGCCTGCGTCTTCTCGTCCCAGTCGGCGACGCGCAGCGCAACGATGGTCGCATTGGGCGCATAGCCGATCGTGCCCCTGCCGTTCGCCGCGGCCGCGAGGACGTTCGCGACCGCCGTGCCGTGGTCGGAGGTGGAGCTGCCGAGCTCATTGCGCTTGGTGCGTGTGCCGTCGGCCGCGATCAAGTAGCCGAAGTCCTTGGACAGGTTCATGTCGATGCGGCCGTCGAGCTCGCCGTTGACGTTGACCACGCCGTCGTCGATGACGGCGACCTTCACGTTCTGGCCGGTGAACTTGGAATCGAGCGCGTAGAGCGCGCCCATGAACTCGTTCGCACCGTAGTTGCGGCGGAACTCGGCGGTGTCGTTTACCGAACGGATCGGCTGCTTGTCTGACGGCGTGATCACGTAGCCCGGCGGCGGCGCCACCGGCGCGGAGTATACCGGCTCCGTGGGGTGGGGGTGGGGGTCGGGGTCGGAGTAGGCGTCGGAGTCGGGGTGGGCGCAGGCGCCGGAGTTGGCGTTGGAGTCGGGGTGGGCGCAGGCGCCGGAGTTGGCGTTGGAGTCGGGGTGGGCGCAGGCGCCGGAGTTGGCGTTGGAGTCGGTGCAGGCGTCGGTGTCGGTGCAGGTGTCGGCAAAGGAGTCGGCGTCACAACCGGAGTAGGAGTAGGTGTAGGTGTAGCATTTGGAGAGCCGCTGATCGGGCCATTAGGAGCTACCGATCCCGACGAGTTCACGCCGCCACCGCCGCCACATGCGCTAAGCGCAAGCACAGCAGCGCCGCACAGCAACCGCCCACCAGTCTTCATTGTTTAAGCCCCCGATATTCGACCTGCGGGATACACGCAGGAAAATTGGGGCAGCGTTACGAACTTCGGTTTACGCATCCTTACTTCTGGCATGGCGCAGCGGTCATTTTCTGCGTCGACTATCCTTCGCGAATTGCCGGCTATGCCTTCACGGTAGGCAACTCGGCGATGCTAGTCGTCCATGCTGGCGACCGCATCTCTGACCGGAGCTTCCATTCGCGCCTGAACCCCTGCGATGCCGTCACAGCGGTCCACTTGCCGAACCTGCCGTTGATCTCGTCGAGCGCGCTCATCAACCGATCGCGCTTGCCAGTGTCCTCGTCGAACAACGTTCGCGGTCGCATGTCCGCGGCGATTAGGTCGTCGAGCATGATGCCCGCCTTCGTGTAGGCGTAACCGTCTCGCCACGCCCGTTCAGCACCGCGACGCGCCGCGGCGATCAGTTCAAGCCTGTCATTCGTCATCGGGTGCAAGGTCACCGTGCGCGACCCGGCATATTGCGGCCGGTCGGGCTTGTGGCGGTTGGTATGGAAGAAGGCGGTCAGCCTGGCGGCGACGAGGCCGTGGTGTCGCAACTTCTCGCCAGCGCGCAGGGCATATTGGCTGAGCGCGCCCATCAGCCCGTCGAACGTGGTCACCGGCGTCCCGAAGGACCGCGTCACGGCCATGCCCTTACGCTGGGGCGCGACCATCTCGACGGCGGCCGACGGGACACCGCGCAGCTCGGCGACAAGACGTTCGAGCACGACCGTGCCGACCGCACGCGCTTGCTTCATCGGCATATCGCGCAACGTCCCAGCCGTCGTGATGCCAAGATCGGTCAGCTTGCGGGCCGTGGCACCGCCAACGCCCCAGACATCCCCGACCGGGAAGGCATGCATTACCTCATGCCGGACGCCCTCGTCACGAAGATCAGCCACCCCGTTGAAGCCTGGGTTCTTCTTGGCTGCGGCGTTGGCGAGTTTCGCCAGCGTCTTGGTCTCGGCGATGCCCACGCAGGTCGGAATCGTCGTCCATTGGCGTACCTGATCCCGCATCTCGTGTGCGTGGGCGACCAGATCGCGATCCTCGAAGCCGGCGAGGTCGAGGAAGGTCTCGTCGATCGAATAGATCTCGAAGTCGCGGGCGAACGCCTCGCATGCCGCGATCACCCGGCGCTGCATGTCGCCGTAGAGCGTGTAGTTCGATGACAGGACACGGATGCGATGCTGCCGCACCTTGTCGCGCAGATGGTGGATAGGATCGCCCATCTTGATGCCCAGCGCCTTCGCTTCGGCCGAGCGCGCGATGGCGCAGCCGTCATTGTTCGACAGGACAATCACCGGCACACCAACGAGGCTGGCGTCGAATGCCCGCTCGCACGAGACGTAGTAGTTGTTGCAATCGATCAGCGCGATCGGCGTGGTCATGCCATCTTGCGGGCGACACCCACCACGACGCCCCAGATCTCGACATGCTCATCGACCAAGATGTGCGAATAGCCCTCTGCCTCGGGGATCAGCCAGTACCGACCGTCCATGTGGCGCAGACGCTTTAACGTCCGGTCGCCATGCACCAGCGCCACAACGATGGCGCCAGATCGCGGCGTCTTTGCGCGGTTCACGACGATGAGATCACCATCGTTGATGTCGGCGCCCGCCATAGACTGACCGTCCACCCGCATGATGTAGCTGGCGGCAGGATGCTCGACGAGCCAGGCGCCAAGGTCGATCGGCTCTTCCATGTCGTCTTGTGCGGGTGACGGGAAGCCAGCGGGTGTGCGGCACAGGAAGAATGGCACCTCGCGCTGCACCAGTTCGTACGGTATTTCGTGCAGCCGCAGCGTGGTCATCTCGATTCCCTCGGTTGAGCGCATTGTAACGCCCGTCGGAACGAAAGAGGAACAGGGAATCCGATGCGCTTCGCCGCAGGACGCTGAACATGGTCAGGCGATCAGCGTTAAACCGGCCATGCACCTCGAGGAACACGCCGCCCCTGCCCGCCATCATCAGCATCGTGCCCGCATCAGGCTCAAAGTCGGCCGACGGTCCGCGCTCCAGGCGGACGTTGCGATCAATTCATCCGGCCTCCTGGCAATCGGCGGGTTGGTATCGTCGGTCCTGCTCTTACGGCAGTGATCGTCCGCGTCGCTAGGAAAGGCGATAATCATGCGAAGGACTGGCCACGCGAGCTACCATCCCGGTCATGACATGATCGTCATTTGACGGGGCGTTGGCGCGGACGCAGCATTGATTTGCCCGATCAACGAGCGGGAGGATGTTGATGCGCAAACTTCTATTCACGGCGGCCAGCGTGAGTCTGCTGGTAACCGCCACCCCGTCGATCGCCGCACCTTGCAAGGACGCGAAGGGCAAGTTCACGAAATGCCCACCGAAGGGGCCGGTCAAGGCAACGCGCTGCAAGGCCGCTAACGGTAAGTTCGCCAAGTGCGGCACACCGGGCGCGAAGCCGATCTAGGCGATAATCGGGCTGGCCTGGCGGTACCTGACCAGCCCACAACTTGAGCTAGGTTTCAGCCTTTTGCAGTGAGCGGAACGGAAGCACGCAACGTTGTCCGCGGCGCGTCGGTAGACTGGTGATCGGCGCGCTCAACGTGTCGCGTGGCGTAAAGACGTCGAAGGATCAGCGCCAGATCGCGCTCGGTCAGTTTCGAGGCTGCGTCCACTGTGGCGCCTTCCGGCAACGGTTCAACGAAGGCCGCGAGCCGATTGCAAGCGGCGCCCAGCTCGGGATCGAAGGTATCATCGAAGTCTGCCATTGATGGAACGTATGTCTTCCGCGAAGACTCGCAAGATCATAGACCGCGCCGATGCAGGAACTCACCCTTGCCGTAGTCGGCATCGACTTTCCGAATGCGGACGGTAGCAACCGTCGGTCCGAGGCGATGATGACGTTGCCTGGAGAATCCGTCGAACTGATCCCGGAGCCTAAGAACAAGCATGACAGCAACGCCATTGCGGCGATTAGCCCACGCGGCGTGCAACTTGGCTACATCACGCAGAGCGGGCACCGTACATCGGCGGGCGCATGGCTTGCGAAGATGCAGAGGCGTTCTTCCAGGGGCTGGATGGTGGATCAGCTTCATTCGGGTCCGGTTGGTGGTGGCGCGCCGACGCTGCCGCCGCAATCGGACAAGCCACCTTTACCGCAACGGCCACCACAACCGCCGCGGCGGTCGGAGCCGTATGACCCGCACGCCTTTCACCCGGATGAAGAAGGGCCGGATTGGGGAGCATTGATCTCGAAGAGCGGCTGCAGATGGGGAAACTTCAGGGACGCGCGCCGACGTCCTGACGAAGAAGATCATATTTCGCCGCGACCGCCTTCCACAACGCGACCGCCTCCCATTCGCCAGCGAGGGCTGCGCCGCCGATTCGCTCGGCGATGTGTCTCGCGCCTTCACTCCCGTAATTCTGTTCGACATTCAGTGCGATGGCCCATAGCTCGTGATCTGAAGCCATCGCGTCCAACTGTGGCCGGTCACCGCCGCCCGAAACCCGCAGTGCTGTTCTCGCCATTGTCTGTCCGGTCGCGGCCGGCCAGCACGTTCTCCAGCTCGTCCAGCGTGTGCGGCACGTCGAGATGCTGCGCTCCAAAGAACAGGCGCGATCCATCGGCCTCGGGAACTGCGTGGGTCAGCTTGTCGATGTCCACCAGTGCCTTGCCCGACGGCAGCATCTCGATTTGTATGAACCGCATTATCTTCTCCCAGCAATAGCTTTTGGCGCGAAGTCAGGCTTACCGCACCTGTGACCGACAGCGCTGCCCAATCAAGTAGTGGAACGGCGTCATTACAAGTGTGAAATGGCGCCTCCTTGCTCCTTTGGTACGCTTGCCCTACGATAACGGGGCACTGCGTGAAAGCCGCAGTGCGGGGCGTGGAAACCTCTTTAGGCTGCTCGGTCGCGTTTTACGGGGCCGGGTGGCATGCGCGCATGTCCAGCCGGCAACGGTAAAGGCGCATGCGCCTGTGCCTAACAGGTTTCCAACATCCGGCTTCGGCCGCCGCCCCGAGTGGACATACGGGTGGCGCAACGAGCCTGAGGCCAGCGCTGCCCCAACCGGGGAACCTCTGCATGCGCTTTGTTGTCGACCTCTTTAGATTTATCATATTGGCTATGTGTGCCATCGCCCTTGTCGGCGCGGCACTGCTCGTCTTCGCTGCCATCGATCATTCCAGCCCCTTGGGGAGCGGCCTGACGACTACCATCGTGTTATTTGCGATCGCCGCTTTGGCGCTGCTGGTGCTCAACATCGGTGGCGTCGCAATCCTAATCTCGATCCACGACCGTCACGTCGAAATCGCCGACAATACCGGGTCGATCGCATCGTCACTGGCATCGCTAGCCGATCGCGCACTGGTCCAGGAGGCGCGGCGATGAACGGATCGTCAAAGCATACTCTCTATGGAGTGATCTTCATCGCGGTCTGCGTGCTCGTTGCCGGTGTCCTGTATGCCGTCGTTCGATCACCGGCACCGACCGAGATCATAGAGAACACGAGCGTCGACGATATGCGGGTCGATCTACCCGAGGCCAATGGGATGCCCGAAGCCAACGGCAATGTCAGCACCGTCAGCACACCAACCTCACAAGAAGACAGCACCGACGGCAGCGTTCAGCCGGGACGGTGTGGTATGGAGGAATGCAGTTGGTCGAAGGCGCTATCGCGTGACTTGGTCCAGACTGACCAGCGGGGCCGGTTGATCAAGGTAACGCTGCTCGGCGGCTCATCGCGCAGCGAGAAGGCACGAATCACCTGGAACGACCGCCCGCACGACGTCTACGTCTTTTGCTCGACTGCGCTTCCCGCTGTCATGATGGAGGCGGATGGGCAATGGCAGGTCGACGTACTCGACTTCATCGACGGCGTACCGGGTGTATTGCAAAGCTCCGAAGCGATCTATGGCGAAACCTGCCATGGAGGCGACAGTCGCTTTCCAAGTGACGCTGAGGCGCTTGGCTATGCTCACATCGATGATGAGCGCGAGGACATCCAAGTTGACCGGCCAACCGACATCTTCGCAGCCGCAAGCCCGCCGCAGGGGTCCAGCGGCCTCTAGCGTCGCGCCGCCATCTCGCACGCCTCCCCAGTGGTCCCGCCGCAACCTTAAGGCCAGACCTCGCTGGCTTTGTTGAGTGGCCGACGGTCGCCCTCTGACACCATGACTAACGACATGCGGGGGACGTGAGACAGGGGTCACACGTCCCGCTGCACCGGCGCCGCGATACGACTGAATAACCGCAATATCGTTGCCTTACACGATAGCGGACGCGACTCGCCCCCTCTCGCAAGCTGCCAACCCACCTCACTATCCGGAGTTCTATATGCCGCAGCCTGCTAAGGTGCTGGGGGCCGCTGACGTGCGCCTGCTGTTACGCCACGTCATCGGTCACCGCCATTCGTGTCGCAATCAGACGATGATCCTGTTGAGCTTCAAAGCCGGGATGCGCGCCTGTGAGATCGCCGGTCTCGATTGGCCCATGCTGCTGTCAGCAACTGGCCGGCTTGGCGAGCACATCTACTTACACGCCCATATCTCGAAGAACGGGACTGCGCGGCGCATCCCCCTGCATCCCGACCTCGCGGCATCCCTACGCCGCCTTCACGCTGTGTACGGTAAACCACGCGATGGCCCTGTGATCCGCTCGGAGCGCGGCCGGCATATGACAGCCCACAGCGTCGTGAACTGGTTCGGCAGCGTCTATGCAGAGCTAGGCTTCGCCGGCTGTTCGTCGCATTCGGGCAGACGCACCTTCATCACCCGGTCGGCACGACTCCTGCCTCGCAGCGGCGGATCGCTTCGCGACATCCAGGAACTCGTCGGACACCGCGACCTAAGTACCACGCAACGGTACATTGAGGGCGACCGCGACGCCCAGCGCAAGCTGATCCGCCTGATTTAACCGGCGTCCAACTTCATCATCAACGAACAGGAGTAGCAACCATGATTGGAAGCGAACGGAATAAGTGCGTCCACGCCACATGCAGTCACAATGATCGCCGGAGGCGCATACGTGATCTCAACGATGGTCTTAGGCGCTATGCCCGCGCCGGGATCATATGCGTCACGGCAGGTGTACAGGCGCTCGGTGCTGAGGGCGTTGAAGCTGCCTTGCTCGGTGTTCGCGACTTCGACGCCTTCACCCCAGACAACGATCCGTACGACGAACATGACTTCGGGTCGTTCAAAGCTGCCGGTGAGCGGATGCTATGGAAGATCGACTACTACGACCGTGAGCGGCGCTTCGGGTCGCCTGATCCTGCCGACCCCGCCGTCACCACACGCGTCCTGACGATCATGCTCTCGTCGGAATACTAATCAATGAAAGCCGTGAGTCGCATGCTGCCGCCAGGATATGAGGAGCCGACAAGGCTGTTATCCCTGGAGATGTCCGCGGGTGTTCGCCCCGAGCCAAACCGAAAGTGGGCAAAGAAGTGGGCAAAAGCCGCTACTTCACTAAAAAAGCCAATGGAAACAGGGAGATCTGGCGGAGAGGGAGGGATTCGAACCCTCGGTGCCCGCAAAGGCACGCCGCATTTCGAGTGCGGTACAATCGACCACTCTGCCACCTCTCCGCAGAAGACGTTTCCAAGCCGCAAATGGGCGAGGTCGGTCGGTCGAGGGCGCGCCTCTAACGGGTTCGTTTTGCGGTGGCAAGCGCCGTTCCGCTTGTGCAGCGCAGAAAGGCCACTAAATTGCTGGTATGCCCCGCCATGATCCCATCGGCACGTCCTCCCTGGTCGAGATCGACCCGCCGGCCGTCGCACACGCACGTTTCTCGATCGGCGAGGTCGTGCGGCATCGGGTGTTTGATTTTCGGGGAGTCATTTTCGATGTCGACCCGGTGTTTGCGAATACCGACGAATGGTACGAGGCAATTCCGGAATCGGTGCGGCCCGCGAAGGACCAGCCTTTTTACCATCTGCTCGCCGAAAACATGGAGTCGAGCTACGTCGCCTATGTCAGCCAGCAGAACCTGGTGCCGGACGACAGCGACGAACCGATCGACCATCCGGCGATTCCCGGGCTGTTCAACGATTTCGCGGACGGGCGTTATGCGCTGCGCCGGGAGCACCGCCACTAGGGCGGCGCAATTCGGCCTTTCCCGCAGAATCACGGCGGCGAGAGGTTGACAGGCAGACGGCTTTTCCTTAGCTGCCACCCCTCATCCCGCCGGGGCTACCCGAGCGGGTACATGTTTTTTGGGAAGTGACTAGAGCCATGTTCGCAGTCGTGCGCACGGGCGGCAAGCAGTATCGCGTCGCCGCCGGAGACAAAATCGTCGTCGAAAAGCTGGACGGCGAAGCCGGCGCATCGATCACGCTGGGTGACGTCCTGCTTGCAGGCGAAGGCTCGGAACTGAAGAGCGTCGAGGGTCTCACCGTTGCCGCCGAAATCGTCGCGCAGGCGAAGGGCGAGAAGGTCATCGTCTTCAAGAAGCGTCGCCGTCACAATTATCGCCGCAAGAACGGTCATCGCCAGAACCACACGATCCTCAAGATCGTTTCGGTCGGCTGAGCCCAGCGCAGCGAACAGGAGTAGAGCAGCATGGCACATAAGAAAGCAGGCGGTTCGTCGCGCAACGGTCGCGATTCGGCCGGTCGTCGCCTCGGCGTGAAGAAGTTCGGTGGTCAGGAAGCGATCGCCGGCAACATCCTCGTGCGTCAGCGCGGCACCAAATTCTATCCGGGCGCCAACGTCGGCATCGGCAAGGATCACACCTTGTTCGCGCTCGTCGACGGTCGCGTGGCGTTCCACGAGGGCAAGCTCGGCCGTAAATTCTGCTCGGTGCAGATTATGGCGGAAGCCGCCGAATAATCGGGTAACCGGACGGGTTGCCCACCAGGGTGACCCGGGTCCCTCCGCAGCGGGGGACCAGCCAACAAGGGAGACGGGTCCGCCCCGGCTCCCTTTTTTCTTGCTCCCCCAACCGATTGTCCCTGCCGCGTCACAGGCGCGTGGCAGCGGCGTGGCCAAGGAGAGAGCAAGGATGTTCGCGCGCACCAACAGACTGACCTTGCGGCCCGCGTGGCCGGAGGATGCGCCCACGCTGGCGCAGGCGATCGGCCACGAAGTGGTCACGCGCATGCTGATGCGCGTGCCATTCCCCTATGACGTCGCCGATGCCGAGGCGTTCTGCACCCTGCCGCGGGGACCGCATGAGCCCCGATTCCTGATCGAAGCGCACGATGGTCGCGCACCCACGCTGATCGGCGGCATCGCGATCGACGATCTGGGCGGTGGCGACATGCTGTTCGGCTATTGGCTGACACCGTCTGCCTGGGGACGCGGCTATGCGACCGAGGCGGGGCATGCCGTCGTCGCGATGGCGCGCCACGCGCTGCCGATCGATCGCCTGACCGCATGGCACTTCACCGACAACCCCGCATCCGGCGCCGTCCTGCGCAAGCTCGGCTTCCGCGCGACGGGGGGGACGATGATGAAGACGTCCGTCGCCCGGCGCGAGCCCGCAGCGGCCACCGGCTACGCGCTCGATCTGGCGGAGGAGGATCGACCGACCATGCGGATCGCAGCGTAACCCTCCCAGCGGCGGCGCCATGCCGGCCAGCGTTGGGACCTTGCGAACCGGCCGACGGGGAGCGTGAACCGATCACGGCGGACGCCGCCACCACAAGTCCTTGCGTTCTTCGGCATGGCGGTTCGCCAGCAATTCCACGTCGGGCGCGGCGCTGCGCGAACCTGGCTCTGGCGCGACCGAGGGGACGATGATGGAGACGTCCGTCGCCCGGCGCGAGCCCGCGGCGGCGACGGGCTATGCGCTCGATCTGACGGAGGAGGACCGACCGCCCATGCAGATCGCGGCGTGATCCTCCCAGCGGCGGCGCCATACCGGCCAGCGTCGGGACCCTGCGAACCGGCCGACGGGGATCGTGAACCGATCACGGCGGACGCCGCCACCACGGGTCCTTGCGTTCTTCGGCATGGCGGTCCGCCAGCAATTCCGCGTCGGGCGCGGCGCTGCACAAACCCGGCTCCCGCGCGACCGGGGCGATGATGATGAAGACGTTCGTCGTCCGGCGCGAGCCCGGCAGCGACGGGCTATGCGCTCGATCTGGCCGAGGAGGACCGACCGACCGTGCGGATCGCGGCGTGATCCTTCCAGCGGTGGCGTCATGCCTTCAAGCGTCGGCACCCTGAGGGTCGGCCGACGGGAATCGTGAACCGATCACGACGGACGCCGCCACCACGGGTCCCAGCGTTCTTCGGCATGGCAGTTCGCCAGCAATTCCGCGTCGGGCGCGGCGCTGCGCGAACCCGGCTCCCGCGCGACCGGGGGGATGATGATAAAGACGTTCGTCGCCCGGCGCGAGCCCGGCGGCGACGGGCTATGCGCTCGATCTGGCGGACGAGGACCGACCGACCGTGCGGATCGCGGCGTGATCCTTCCAGCGGTGGCGTCATGCCTTCCAACGGTGGCACCCTGCGGATCGGCCGACGGTGGTCGCGAACCGATCACGACGGACGCCGCCGCCACGGATTCCAGCGTTCGTCGGCATGGCAGTTCGCCAACAATCCCGCATCCGGCGCGGCGCGGCGCAAGCTCGGCTTTTGCGCGAGCGGGGGACGATGATGAAGACGTTCGTCGCCCGGCGCGAGTCCGTGGCGGTTCGCGCGCGATGCCGACGCCGAGGCGGGTCGAATCGCTGCGCATGGACGAGACTAACAGTCCGCCGAGCTTGAGGCAGTCGATCGCGTCGACATAGCCGGCGAGCACCGACAGGCCGGCGGCGCGGGTCCAGACGCGACTGGGGTGGTGGCGCAGGGGTGGAATTTCGGGACGGTCGCGGGGTGGGGTTGAGGGAGGATGATGGTGGGGCGCTTCCCGCGCCTTACTCCTATCCTTACGCAGGCGGGATTCATGCTAGCTGGCCGTGATGAGACCCACGCCGTTCGGCGGCTATGGATTCCCGCCTCCGCGGGAATGACGAGGGAGGTGGCGAGGGATTTCGGTCTTCGCGACAATGACGAGGGAGGTGGCGAGGCGACAGTCCTTTCCCTACCGCGCCTTCGGCCCCGCCCCGGCCCGTCATTCTGGCGAACGTCTGGTCCCATGAATGCGAGCGACGGTGGAGTTGCGCGCCCTCGCCATGTCATTCCCGCCATGGGTCCCGGCGTTCGCCGGGATGACGAAGCAGGCGGGAAAGCAACCGCTTCGCTACGCCACCGCCGCTTTGGGGAGCACGGCGGCCTCGTAGTCGCTTTCGGCCAGTCCGATCAGCGCGCGGTCGTCATGCTTCCACGGGTGGAAGCCAGGCAGGAAATAGGCGGCCCAGACGCCCGCGATCTTGCGGGCCATGCCGGGGTTGCCGAACGCATACCAGAACAGCCGCGCCCATATCTTCGGCCCCGACAGGCCGTCCTGGCGCAGCAGTTCGAGCATCCCGCGCGTCCGGCCGCTGAAGAACCGCCATGTCGTGATCAGCATCACCAGCGATTTGATCCGCCACCGCGTGAAGCGCGACCATTCCTGCGTCGCGTGCAGCCAGGTGTCGTAGGCGACGCCCTTGTGCTCGATCTCCTCGGCGGCATGCCACAGCCAGAGGGCCTTGGCCTGCTGCTCGCCGCCGGCCAGATGCCGGGGATCGGCGATCAGTTCGTGCGCGAGCATCGCGGTGAAATGCTCCAGCGCCGTGGTCGCGGCGAGGCTGGCGATCGGCGGACGCCCTTTCGTCAGCGCCAGTGCCGCATCGACATCCCGATCCAGCAATCCGACATCATAGCCCTGGTCGACGACATGACGGTTGAAGGCGACATGTTCGCGGGTGTGCAGCACCTCCTGCTTGATGAAGGCGTTGATCTCGGCCGTCAGGCGCGGCGACGTGCCGTCGCGGAATTTGCGGACGCTGTCGACGAAATAGCCCTCTCCCTTCGGAAAGGTGACCGACAAGGCGTTGTAGAAGGCGGTCGCGATCGGATCGTTGTTCAGCCACCAGCGGCCCATCCGCGTGCCGCGGCCGAAGCGGCGATCGCGCGGCGTGATGATCAGATCATGCGGGGTGGTTGCTTTCGCCATGGAATCCTCCGAACACACACAATGACGTTATATACTGACATCAATGTAAATAGGCCCCTGCCCTGACCACCGCAACCCCCGATGCTCCGCCACGCCGCCGCCTGTCCCCCGCCGAGAGCCGGGAGGCGGCCCTGACGGCTGCGCAGCTGCTGCTGATCGAAAGCGGTCCCCAGGCGGTGACATTGAAAGCGGTGGGCGGGCGGATCGGCCGGACGCACGCCAACCTTCTGCATCATTTCGGGTCGGCCGAGGGGCTGCAGCGGGCATTGATCGCGCGCATGGCGACCTACATCACCTCGACCATCCGCGATGCCGTGCTCAGCAACCGCGAAGGCGACGGCGATCCCGATCCGCGCCGGATCGTCGACCTGGTGTTCGACGCCTTCGACAGTGGCGGGGCGGGTGCGCTGGCCAGCTGGATGATCCTGTCCGGCAATCGCGATGCGCTGGACCCGATCCTGTCGGCGGTGCACGATCTGGTCGACGAACTCGCCGTGGGCATGCAACCCGCCGGGCGGCCGATCCAGGACGAAACGCTGCACCTCGTCTTGCTGGCGCTGGGCGATACGCTGCTCGGGGCGCCGATGGCACGCGCGCTGGACCTGCCGCGCAGCAAGGCGCGCGACCTCGCCGTGGCCATGCTCACCGTCGATCCGGATCGGCGCGGGCATTGCGATTGACCCGATCGCAATAGCGGGTGGCACCGCGGCAATGCCCGGACCCCTGCTTTCCCATCCCCGGTCAGGCTATAGGCGGCGGTTCGGGACAGAGGGGCCAGCATTGTCGTTTCAAGGTCTTGTCTGCAATGTGGTCGGTCACAAGCGTATACGGCGCCGCGTCTGGTCGGACGGGTCGCGGTGGCGTTGCAAATGTGATCGATGCGGGGTCGCCCTGGCGAAGCCGCAGCAGCATGGACAGTGGATGACCCTCGATCGAGCCGAACGCGACGTCAGCAACGGTTGAACGCGGGGGAGGATGTTCGGAGTGGTGGACGCCTTGCGCGTCCACCAGAGATGCCGTCGGCCGGTGTCGCGATGGGGGTCGCGGTGCGGGTCGGCGGCTTTTCCGTTCGTCCGCTACGGACGCGGGATGCCGTGCAAGGCGCGATAGTCGCCGGGCGTGAGGCCATAGACCTCGCGAAAGGCGCGCCCCAGATAGGCGGCGTCGCAAAAGCCCCAGCGTTCGGCCAGTGCGGCAATCGTGTCGCGATCGCCGTCCCGCAACGCGGTGGCGACCCGGGCGAGCCGGCGGGTGCGGATATACGCCTGCACGCCCCCTTCGTCCTGCAACAGGCGGTATAGCGTCGAGCGCGATACGCCGATCATCCGGCTGAGCCTGACGGTGTTGAGCGAGGGCGATCCCAGATGCTGCTCGATCGCGGCGCATAGCTGGTGGCGAAGCCCACGTTCGTGCTGCCCGCCATCGGCCGGCACGCCGCCGACGCTGGCGCAGACCGCCATCGTCAGCAGATCGACGATGGTGCGGGCCAGCAACGGCCCGCTGCTGGCGGGCAATCGATCGGCATGCTGGCGGATCATCGCCATGTGCGACACCAGCAGCGCAGCCTGTTCGGGCGCGACGACATGCCCGTGCAGGCTGCGCACCGACGGCAGCATCTGTTCCGCCACGGCGCGGGGCAGCGCGAAGCCCGAAGTGACCGAAGCCTCCGACGCATGCCGGCCGATTTGTGCCATGTCGGCGAGCACGATCGATCCGGCGGGCGCGGCCACAATGCGCCCGGCCATGTCCCCCCGTGCGGCACCACGATGGCGAACGTTCACGACGATGTGGTCGCAACCGTCCGCGACGATGTTGCTGCGTTCGCGGCTCCATTCCTGCGCGGAGAATTGCGATCCGCCGACGCTGAGGGGGCCAAGGTCGATCCGGTCCATGGTGACCGCGAAGGGCTCGACGGGCCGCGTGTCGAAGCGCTTGGCATAACCGGCGATATCCGCGTCCCGCCAGCAGCGATAGCGTTCCCCCTCCGGCAGCGCATCGCTTGCGAAGATACGGGTCCAGGCGAGCGTCGGCGGCGATCCCGCCGGGGGCGGCGCGTGCGCGATCGATTCATGCGCGTGTTTCACCAACCGGCCATAGCGGCACCATCCCGACGCTCCAATGCCCCAGTGCAACCGCACCGCCCTGCCGCGGGACAGGCAGGGGTGGCCGTTCGCGCCCATCGCGCTAAAGAGGCGTCATGCATTTTCTCGATCAGGCCAAGATTTTCGTCCGCTCCGGCGCGGGCGGCCCCGGCGCCGTCAGCTTCCGGCGCGAAAAGTTCATCGAATATGGTGGCCCCGATGGCGGCAACGGCGGCAAGGGCGGCGACATCATCTTCGAATCGGTCGCCGGGCTCAACACCCTGATCGACTTTCGCTACACTCAGCATTTCCGCGCGCCCCGCGGATCGGGCGGTTCGGGCAGCAACCGCACGGGCGGCGGCGGCGACGACCTCGTCATCAAGGTACCGGTCGGCACGCAGATCCTGTCCGAGGACAAGGACGAGGTGTTGCTCGACTTCACCAGGGTCGGCCAGCGCGAGATGTTCCTGCGCGGCGGTGACGGCGGCCGCGGCAATGCGAGCTACAAGACATCGACCAACCGCACGCCGCGCCAGCACGGCACCGGCTGGCCCTACCAGGAAGCCTGGGTCTGGCTGCGGCTGAAGCTGCTCGCCGATGCCGGCCTCGTCGGCCTGCCCAACGCCGGCAAGTCGACCTTCATCAACGCGGTCACCAACGCCCAGGCCAAGGTCGGCGCCTATGCCTTCACCACCACCCGCCCGCAGCTGGGCGTCGTGCGTCACAAGCAACGCGAATTCGTCGTTGCCGACATCCCCGGCCTGATCGAGGGGGCGGCGGACGGCGCGGGCATCGGCGACCGCTTCCTCGGCCACATCGAACGCTGCCGCGTGCTGCTCCACCTGGTCGATGCGAACGACGACGATGTCGCCGAAAGCTATCGCATCGTGCGGGAGGAACTTGCCGCCTATGGCGGGGGGCTGACCGACAAGCCGCACGTGATCGCGCTCAACAAGATCGATACGCTCGATGACGAGCTGGTCGAGGCGCTGTCGGCCGAGCTGGCGGAGGAAAGCGGCGCGGACGTGATCCCGCTGTCCGGCGCGGCCGGCACCGGCGTCGACTGGGTCCTCGACCGCCTGCTCGAGGCGATCGGACCGGGGCCGGAAACGGTGCCGGACAATGACGAGGGCGAAGACGAGCTGACCTGGTCGCCGGTCTAGTGACCCTCTTTCCGCCCTCCGCCTGTCCCCGCCTGATCGTCAAGGTCGGATCGGCGCTGCTCGTGACGCCGGATGGCGCGGTGCGGCGGGCGTGGCTGGCGACCCTGGTGGCGGATATCGCCGCGCGGGTCGCGGCGGGGCAGCAGGTCGCGATCGTGTCGTCCGGGGCGATTGCGCTGGGTGCGCGCCGGCTCGGCCTTGCCAGGGGAGGACGCGCCAGCCTGGAGGATGCGCAGGCCGCCGCCGCGACCGGGCAGATCGCGCTCAGCCAGACCTGGGCCGAGCTGCTCGGCGACCATGGCCTGACCGCAGCGCAGATGCTGGTGACCCTCGACGATCTGGAGGACCGGCGCCGCTACCTGAACGCGGCGGCGACGCTGGGGCGACTGCTCGGGCTGGGCGTGGTGCCGGTCATCAACGAGAACGACAGCGTGGCGACGGAAGAGATCCGGTTCGGCGACAACGACCGGCTCGCGGCACGCGTCGCACAGGCCGCAGGCGCGCAGGGCGTGGTGCTGCTGTCGGACGTCGATGGCCTGTACGATGCCAATCCGCATACCCATGCGGACGCACGGCACGTCGCGATGGTCGAGCGGATCGATGCCGTGGCCGACATGGCGGACGGCGGATCCGCATCGGGCATGGGATCCGGCGGCATGGTGTCGAAGATCGCGGCGGCGCGGATCGCGACGGCGGCAGGCGCGCACCTCGCCATCGCCAGCGGCCGGCTCGACCATCCGCTCGCCGGCGAACAGCTACACACGTTGTTCGTGGCGGAACGCGCCGCCACCGCGCGCAAGGCCTGGCTGGCCGGCGGACTGACCGCGCGCGGCGCACTGCACGTCGATGCCGGCGCGGCCCGGGCACTGACCGCCGGCAGCAGCCTGCTCGCGGCGGGAGTGACGCGGATCGAGGGTGCGTTCGCACGCGGCGACCTGGTGACGATCAACGGCCCGGACGGCCCGCTGGCGCGCGGACTGTCGGAATATGACGCGGGCGACGCGATACGGCTGGTGGGGACGCGTTCGGACGAGCAGGCGGCGATCCTCGGCTATGCCCCGCGGAGCGCGCTGGTGCATCGCAACCACATGGCGCTGGTGTGACGATAGCCCCGCCCCCGCGCCGGGGAAGCGGGCCGGCGATATGACGACGCTCGCGATCACGGGTGCGACCGGCTTCGTCGGCCGCGCGCTCGTCGACCAGGTGATCGCGGCGGGCCACCGGGTGCGGGCGCTGACGCGGCGATCACAAGCGCCGCGCGACGGCGTCGACTGGATCGAGGGTGCACTGGATCGGCCGGGCAGCCTCGCCGCGCTCGTCGACGGGGCCGATGCGGTCGTGCATGTCGCCGGCGTGGTCAGCGCGCCCGATCGCGCGGCGTTCGTCGCCGGCAATGTCGATGGTACGCGGGCGATGCTTGCCGCCGCGGCGGGGGCGGGCGTGCGCCGATTCGTCCATGTCTCGTCCCTTTCCGCGCGCGAACCGCAGCTGTCGACCTACGGCTGGTCGAAGGCGCAGGGGGAAACGCTGGTCGAGCGCAGCGGGCTCGACTGGAGCATCGTCCGGCCGAGCGGCGTCTACGGGCCCGGCGACATGGAGATGCGCGACCTGTTCCGCGCCGCCCGCTGGGGCATCGCGCTGCTGCCGCCGCGCGGGCTGGTGTCGCTGGTGGCGGTGGACGACCTGGCGACGCTGCTGCTGACGCTGGCGACACGCGCAGTGCCGCCGACACTGTACGAGGTCGACGATGGCCATGCGCTGAGCCACGCCGCGCTGGCGCAGGCCATCGGCCGCGCGGTCGGCCGCGACCGCGTGCTGGCGCTGCACCTGCCCCGCCAAGCACTGATGCTGGGCGCGACGCTGGATCGCGCGCTGCGCGGCGACGAAGCGAAGCTCACCGCCGACCGGGTCGGCTATCTCGTCCACCCCGACTGGACCGCCCGGCCGTCGCACCGCCCGCCGCCCGCGCTCTGGACACCGTCCGTCCCGCTGGCGGAGGGCCTTGCCGCAACCGCGCGATGGTATCGCGCCAACGGGCTGCTATAGCGCCGCAACCCTGCCGTATTTGGCCGCCATTCGGATGACCATCATGACCGACCGCACCCAGATCCTCGACACGATCAACGCCCAGATCGAACCGTTCAACAAAAAGGGCGTCGCGCTGACCGAAGCCACCACCTTCCAGGGCGATCTGGAGTGGGACAGTCTGACCGTGATGGATTTCGTCGCGGCTATCGAGGACGAATTCGACATCATCATCACGATGAACATGCAGGCGGAGATCGAGAATATCGGCCAGCTTGCAGACGCCGTCGCCAAGCTGAAGGGCTGACATGACCGAGACCGGCCTGCAGCCCGAGGCGCTCGACATGAACCCGGCGCCGGTCGCGCCGGAACGCGACCTGATGAGCAAGTTCGACGGCCTGATCGCCGAACGCCAGGCGCTGATCGACACCGGCGTCACCGACCCGTTCGCGATCGTGATGGACGAGGTCCGGTCGCCGACCGAGGCGGTGATCGCCGGTCGCGACACGATCCTGCTCGGCACCTACAATTACATGGGCATGACGTTCGACCCCGACGTCATCGCCGCCGGCCATGCCGCGCTGGAACGATTCGGTTCGGGCACCAACGGCAGCCGCATGCTGAACGGCACCTTCCGCGACCATATGGAAGCCGAGGCGGCGCTGCGCGACTTCTACGGCACCACCGGCGCGATCGTGTTCTCGACCGGCTACATGGCCAATCTCGGCATGATCTCGACGCTGGTCGGCAAGGGGGAATACGTCATCCTCGATGCCGACAGCCATGCCTCGATCTACGACGGGTGCAAACAGGGCGTCGCCGAGATCGTCCGCTTCCGCCACAACAGCGTCGAGGACCTCGACAAGCGCCTCGGCCGCCTGCCCGCCGAGGCGGGCAAGCTGGTGGTGCTCGAAGGCGTCTATTCGATGCTGGGCGATATCGCGCCGCTCAAGGACATGGTCGCCGTCGCCAAGAAGCATGGGGCGATGGTCCTGTCCGACGAGGCGCATTCGATGGGCTTCTATGGTCCCAACGGTCGCGGCGTCTACGAAGCGCAGGGCCTGGAGGCGGATGTGGATTTCGTCGTCGGCACCTTTTCGAAATCGGTCGGTACGGTCGGCGGGTTCTGCGTTTCGAACCACCCGAAGTTCGAGGCGATCCGCCTCGCCTGCCGCCCGTATATCTTTACCGCCAGCCTGCCGCCGTCGGTGGTCGCTACCGCTGCGGCGTCGATCCGCAAGTTGAAGACCGCGCATGCCAAGCGCGACCAATTGTGGGCGAATGCGCGCCAGCTGCACGGCGGGCTGAAGGCGATGGGCTTCCGCCTCGGCACTGATGCCCCGGACAGCGCGATCGTCGCCGTGATCCTGGACGACCAGGAACAGGCGGTCGCGATGTGGCAGGGGCTGCTGGAAGCGGGTGTCTACGTCAACATGGCGCGCCCGCCCGCGACGCCCGCCGGCACGTTCCTGTTGCGATGTTCCCTGTGCGCCGAACACAGCGCGGCACAACTCGACACCGTATTGGCCAAGTTCCAAGCCGCGGGACAGGCCGTGGGCGCGATCGGCTGACGCCCCCGCGGGCGCTTTTCAGGCGCCACGAAACGCGTTAGCATCGTTGCCGTGACGCGGGATGACGCCGAGACGGTCCCGGGGGGGCCCTGGGAGGCGACGCAGCCTGGCGGATGATCACGCTGGTCGTGATGGGTCTGCTCGGCGCGGCGGTGCTGGTCGCGCTTATCCTGACGCTGGGAGAGGCCAACCGCCAGCGCGACCGGGCGCTGCAGGCGCAGGCCCATAGTTACGACGTGATGATCCTCGCCCGCACGGTGTCGGGCACGATCGCGCGGTCGGAGGCGTCGCTGGGCCGCTACGTCATCAGCGGCAAGGCGGAGCAGGAACTCGGCCAGATCTATTTCGACCAGTGGCGGCTGGCCGGCACGCAGCTGGGCCGGCTGGAGCGGCTGACGCAGGCGACCGGCGAACAGAGTGCCCGCGTCGCCCAGCTGCGCACCGCCTATATGCAGCGGGGCGCCGAGCTGTCGCTGACGGCGCTCAGCACCACGTATGGCAAGAACAGCCAGGCACTCGCCCGCTATTACAAGGCGCGCCAGTCGCCGACGCTGGCGGCGATCGACCGGACGCTGGATGAGATCATTTCCGGCGAGCGGGCGCTGCTGGATGCCCGCACGGCCGATGCGATGCGCACCGTCGACCGGTCGAGCCGCATCGCCGGGGTGCTCGCGATCTTCGGCGTGCTGATCGTGCTCGGCGCGCTGGTGCTCGGGTGGTTCACGCTTCAGGCGGTCGGCGAACGGGCGCTGGCGCAGGCCGAGGCCGATGCGGAGCGCGAACGTGCCGAAGAGCTGTCGGCGGCGGTAGGCCAGGCGACCGACGAATTGCGGGTGCAGGAAGCCAAGCTGCGCCAGGTGCAGAAGATGGAGGCGGTCGGCCAGTTGACCGGTGGTATCGCGCACGATTTCAACAATATGCTCGCGGTCGTTCTCGGCGGGCTGGAACTGGCGAAGCGTGCCGTCGCCAGCGATCCCGCCGCCGTTGCGCGCCATCTGGACAATGCCGCCGATGGCGCCAATCGCGCGGCGGCGCTGACCCGGCGACTGCTGGCGTTCAGCCGCGAGGAATCGTTGAAACCCGAACCGATCGCGGCGGCACAGCTGGTATCCGGCATGTCGGAACTGCTCGACCGGACGCTGGGCGATGCGATCACCGTCGTCACCCGCAACGAGGCGTGCGGATGGCGGGTGCGGGCCGATCGGGTGCAGCTGGAAAATGCGGTGCTGAACCTGGCGGTCAACGCGCGCGACGCGATGAACGGGCGCGGCCGGATGGTGATCGCGACCGGCATGGCGACGCTGGCCGAACATCAGGTCGATCATTGCGCGGCGGGCGATTATGTCACGCTGGCGGTCACCGACGATGGAACCGGCATGACGCCCGACGTCGTCGAGCGCGTCTACGAACCGTTCTTTACCACTAAGGAGGCGGGCAAGGGCACCGGGCTGGGGCTCAGCCAGATCTTTGCGCTGGTCCGTCAGCTGGCGGGCGCGATCACGATCGATACCGCGCCGGGCAAAGGTACCACCGTCACCCTCTATCTGCCGCGCGACACCGCAACGACCGCGCCGGACCATGCGGCCGTCATCGATATCGCGCCGGCAGAACCGGTCCCGGAGGGCTTGCAGGTGCTGGTGGTCGAGGACGACCCGCGCGTGCTGGCGGCGACGATGGGGGCGCTGGAGGAACTCGGCCACCATGGTATCGCCTGCGATGCGCCCGGCAAGGCAATGGGATTGCTCGCCGCGCATGATGGCATCGACCTCATCATTTCCGACGTCCTCATGCCCGGGCAGACCGGACCGGAAATGATCGCCGGCATCGGCCCGCACTACCCGCACATCGCAATATTGTTCGTCACCGGGTTCGCCGGCGAGGCGAACGCCAGCGAGTTCGGCATGCACCAGCTGCTGCGCAAGCCCTTCACCCTCGTCGGGCTGGAGCGGGCGATCGGCCGGGCGATGGCGAGCGAACGCCCTGCCCCGCCGCAGCAGATCGCGGCCGAGTGACCGGAGGGTATGACCCGGCCGGGTCCAGCAAGGCTTTTCTAGCTGACGCCCGCCTGCCCTGCGCCTATACCGCACGCTTCCCGTCCCGGCCCGAGCCCCTTCCCGCATGACATCCCTCGACCGCTACATGGCCCGGCTGATCGCGCTGCCGTTGTTTTCGACGCTGACGATCGCCGCCATGCTGCTGGTGCTCGACCGCATCCGCCGCCTGTTCGACTTCGTCGCCACGGAAGGCGGCCCGATCAGCGTCGTCTGGCGGATGCTCGCCAACCTGCTGCCTGAATATCTCGGCCTGGGCATTCCGATCGGGCTGCTGCTGGGTATCCTGCTGGCGTTTCGGCGGCTGGCGGCGAATTCCGAACTCGACGTGCTGCGCGCGGTCGGCGTCAGCTATACGCGGATGTTGCGCGTGCCGTTCATGTACGCGCTGATCCTGGCGGCTCTGAACATCGCCATCGTCGGCTTCGTCCAGCCCAAGGCCCGCTATTATTACGAGCAGCTGCGGTTCGAACTGCGCACCGGCGCGCTGGGCGCATCGATCAAGGTGGGCGAATTCACCCATTTTGGCGACCGCATGACGCTGCGCATCGAGCAGAGCCATGACAAGGGCCGCAAGCTGGACGGCATCTTCGTCTATTACAACGACAAGGGCACCAGCTATTCGGTCACCGCGCAATCCGGCCAGTTCCTGGCGACCGACGACCCCAACACGATCATCTTTCGCCTGACCAAGGGCACGCTGGTGCACAAGGCACCCAATTTCACCGTCCCGCGCGTGCTGACGTTCACCAGCCACGACCTGCCGATCCCGCTGCCCCGCTACGAGAATTTCCGCCAGCGCGGCGGCCGCAACCTAGAATTCACGCTGCCGGAACTGGCCAAGCTGGGTCACGCATCGGCAAGCGAGGAACAGCGCGCCAGCAGCCGGTCGGAATTCCATTTCCGGCTGGTCGAGGTGGCGACGATGTTCCTGCTGCCCCTGCTCGCCATCGCCCTCGGCGTACCGCCGAAGCGGTCCAATTCCGGCTTCGGCGTGTTCCTGGCGATCGTGATGATCGTCGCCTATCACAAGGTGAACGAATATGCCGCGTCGATCGGCGAGCTGGGCCGGATAGACCCGCTGGTCGCCCTCTGGGTGCCGTTCTGCATCTTTGCCGGGATCATCCTCTGGATGTATTATCAGATCGCCTACGTTCCCGGCGGCCAGCCGATCGGCGCGCTGGAGCGCGGCTTCTCGAAGGTCTTCAAGCTGCTGACCCGTTACCTGCCCGGCCGGGGTCGCAAGAAGGGAGCCGCGGCATGACCAGCTTCTTTCCGTCGCGGACCGTCGCGATCTACATGGGCCGCATGTTCCTGGTGCGGACGTTCGGCCTGCTCGCCGCGCTGCTGCTGATCCTGCAGACGCTTGACCTGCTCAGCGAATCCGGCGCGATCCTGGCGCATCCCGGCAATACGCAGGCGCAGGTGTGGCAATATGTCGGGCTGCGCGCGCCGCAGATCGTCGCGTTCCTCCTGCCCTTCTCGGTGCTGCTCGGCACGATCCTGACGCTCATCACGATGAACCAGAACAGCGAGGTCATCGCGCTGAAGGCGGCGGGTCTGTCGGCGCATCAGGTGCTCGCGCCGCTGCTCGTCGCCAGCCTGGGTGTCGCCGCGGTCAGCTTCGCGTTCAACGAGCGGATCGTCACGCGCGCCACCGCGACGCTGGACCAGTGGAAGGACGTCGACTACGGCCCGCTGCCGATCGACCGGGGCGAGCGGACCAACGTGTGGGTCCGCGACGGCGACGATCTGATCGCGGTGCAGCAGGTGCGCGGCCGCGGCGAGCGGACGCAGCTCGGCACCGTCACGGTCTACGACCGCACGGGCGGCGAGCTGGTCGCGATCATCCGCGCGCCGCAGGGCCGCCATGCGGGCGATGGATGGGCGATCAGCCCGGCGACCCGCTTCGACGTGGCGACCGGCAAGCTCGCCAACCTCGGCACGGTCAAGGTCGCGCCGGGCGTCCGGCCCGATCAGTTCACGCTTGGCAAGGTCAATCCCGAGGGGCTCGATTTCGCGCAGCTCGCCTCGGCGATCGGCGACCTGCGCGATGCCGGCCGGCCGACCAAGTCGCTGGAAGGCACGCTGTGGCACAAGTTCTCGGGCCCGCTATCGGCGGTGCTGATGCCGCTGCTTGGCGCCGTCGCCGCCTTCGGCATCGCCCGTTCGGGGCAGCTGTTCGTGCGCGCGGTGATCGGCATGGCGCTGGGCTTCGCCTATTTCGTCGCGGACAATTTCGCGCTGGCGATGGGCAATCTGGGGGCCTATCCGCCGTTCCTCGCCGCCTGGGCGCCGTTCCTGCTGTTCCTGCTGATCGGCGAAGCGGTGCTGATCCGGACCGAGGAATAGAATTCCATTTCGGACCTAACGCGTCGTTAATCCCCATCCACTAGGGCTGTCGTAGCGTCGCGGCGACGGATGCCGGGCGGGGGAGACCGTGGGATGATCGTGCCGATTGCCGCAGCGACTGTGGCGAATGCCGTCGAGGCGGTGAAGCGCCGTGGCAGCAATGCCGCCTTCCAACGGATGGTCGAAGCGCAGCGCGCCACGACCCCGCCGGCCGGTCCGCAGGCGCCGTCGGGCGCGGGCGCGACGACATCCGCCGTCACCCCCGGGCAGAAGCTGGATGCGGCGATGGCCGCGTACAAGCGGGAGGCGCAGATGACGCCCGTCGAGCGCGCGCGGCGGGACGTGCTCAAGGACAAGAAGCTGACCGAAGAGCAGATCGCGGCGATGTCGGCAGCCGATCACGAAGCGACTGAAAAGATGATCGCCGAAGAGGTCGCCAAGCGATTGAAGCGGCCCCAGCCGATCCGGACCGACCAGCAAGTGACGGTCGATGCGTTCATCAAGAGACATACGCCAGCGACCTGATCCGATCCGGTCATCCGGTGAAACAGGATGACCGTGATGGCCAAGGTCGCCTAGCGCGGGGTGAAGGTGCTCCGGACGATCTTGTTCACCAGCCCCGGCAAGCCGGTGTAGCTCGCCTTGTGGTAGGGCGAACCCTGGTCCAGCGCCGCGGTGATGCGGCGATGCGCTTCGCCCAGCGCATGATACGGCAGGCTCGGCAGCAGATGGTGGAGCGCATGATAGCGCAGGCCGACCGGTGCCCATAACGCAGGCAGCATCGATGGCGGCGGCACGTTGACCGAATCGAGATATTGCGCGGTCACCGACATCGGCTCGCCATCGTTTTCCCATAGATGCGCGACCAGCGTGCGGACCTGGTTCACCACGGCGACGCCCGACCCGATCGCCAGCCCGATCAGCACCGAACGCAGCGGGAAGACGTCCGTCGAGGTCAGCACGACGACGGCGATCGCCCACAGGCTGGCGGCCGTTTCGACCCGGTTCCACATCGATCGCGCGTCGCCTTCCGGTGCACGCCGGCGGAACGAGGGATTGATGGCGAGCGCGGAATAGCGTTCCATGACGATCGTGCGCAGCTTCGGCGACAGCAGCGATACCGGCGACAGGATCGCGTAGCGGATCAGCAGGCCCACCGGCGCCAATGCCGAGATCACGACGAATACCGGCAGCGTCCACGGCTTCATCAGCGCGAGCGGCAGGTATTCGGGGTCTTCCGACGTGCCATAGCGCGTCTTGGCGTGGTGCAGATTGTGCACCCCTTCGTACATGAAGCTCGGCACGAGCATCGGCACGCCGACCAGCGCGTTCCACAGACCGCGGAAGCGGGGCAAGGCGCTGTGCTTCATATGGCTGACTTCGTGGATGAAGCTCAACGCGCGGTACAGCGCCAATGCCGATACGATGGCGGCCAGCACGACCCAGCCGGTGCCGCTGACGGTCACCGCAACGGCGAGCGCGCCATAGCCGATCGCGGCCGACGCGATCAGATCCGCCCAGTAGATACGCGGACGCGGCGCGATCAGGTCGCGGGTCAGTTCGGCGGCGGTACGCAGCATCGCCTTGTCGTCCGCGATCCGCTGGCGCACCGGGCGCGTGGCGGCATCGGCGACGGGCGCGCGCGAAAGGGTCAGCGAGCTATCCATGGCGTGTTCCATTGCCCCAAGATAGTGGCGACAGCGTGGCATTTACAGGCGGCGGCCATGCAACGTTGCGATCACTGATGACGGAATCGTCACTCGCATCATGCGCCCGACCTGCTAGATCGCGTCGCCAAAAGGGAGGCCTATCTTGAGCGACCTGACGATCACGCCCGTCACCACCAAGCGCGAACGCAAGGCGTTCGTCGATCTGCCGTTCCGCCTCTACAAGGACGATCCGCACTGGGTGCCGCCGCTGAAGGGCGAGGCGCTGGGGCTGATCACCCCGGAGAAGAACGGCTGGTACAGCCATGCCAAGGTGCAGCTGTTCCTGGCCCATGAAGGCGGGCGCGTCGTCGGTCGCATCTCTGCGCACATCGATACGCTGGCGCTGACGATGCCGGCTGCGCAGGGCTTCGGACCGGGCGTCGGCCAATGGGGGCTGATGGATGCGGAGCGCGAGGACGTGTTCGTGGCGCTGCTGGCGAAGGCGGAGGAGTGGCTGCGCGGTCAGGGCATGACGCGGGCGTTGGGGCCGATCTCGCAGTCGATCTGGGAAGAACCCGGGCTGCTGGTGCAGGGCTTCGACCATCCCCCCACGATCATGATGGGCCATGCCAAGCCGGACTATCAGGGATGGATCGAGCGGGCCGGCTACACCGAGGTCAAGCAGCTGTTCACGTACGAACTGGACATCACGCAGGAATTCCCGCCGATCGTGAAGCGGATCATCAAGTCCGGCGAGAAGAACGAGCGGATCGTCGTCCGCGAGGTCGACAAGCGCAGGTTCGAGGAGGAGGCGGCGATCATCCTGTCGATCCTGAACGATGCGTGGAGCGACAATTGGGGATTCGTGCCGCTCACCCCGCCGGAGATCAAGGATGTCGGCGTCAAGCTGAAGCCGATCGTCTTCAACGACCTGATCCGCATCGCCGAGCTGGACGGCAAGCCGGTGGCGTTCATGATCACGCTGCCCGACCTCAACGAGCCGATCAAGCCGCTGAACGGATCGCTGCTGCCGTTCGGCTGGGCCAAGCTGTTGCTGTGGCTGCGCCGCCCGAAGGTGCGGACGATGCGGGTGCCGTTGATGGGCGTCGTCAAGGAACTGCAATCGTCGCGGATGGCGAGCCAGCTCGCCTTCATGATGATCGAGTATATCCGCCGTGCGTCGGTGGAGCGGTACGGCGCCAGCCGCGGCGAGATCGGCTGGATCCTCGATGACAATCAGGGGATGCGATCGATCGCCGAGACGATCGACAGCCGGGTGAACAAGGTCTACAATGTGTACGGCAAGTCACTGTAAAAGGCGGCTTTTTATCCGTCACCGCAAGCGTGGCGACGCAATCCGGAGCGTCCTAGTCCGTGACTGGATCGCTTCGCTACGCCCGCAATGACGACGAGATCACACCGTGAAGCTTTCGCCGCAGCCGCAGGCGCCCTTGGCGTTCGGATTGGCGAAGACGAAACCGGCGGTGAAATCATCCTCGACCCAGTCCATCGTCGATCCGACGAGGTAGAGGATCGATCCGCCATCGACGAACAGGGTGCCGCCCGGCGTTTCGATCCGTTCGTCGAACGGCTTGGCTTCGGTGACATAGTCGACCGAATAGGCGAGGCCCGAACAGCCGCGCCGCGGGGTCGACAGCTTGACGCCGATCGCCCCGTCGGGTGCGCGCGCCATCAGGTCGGCGATACGCGCGTCGGCGTTCGCAGTGAGGATCAGGGGCGCGGGGCGCTGGCGTAACGTGGTGGCCATCAAAGCATTCCCAACTCTAGTTTCGCATCGTCGGACATCTTCTGCGGGTCCCATGGCGGGTCCCAGATCAGGTTGACGTCGGCAAAGGCAATGCCCGGCACCGCGGCGACGCGCATCTCGACCTCGGCCGGCATCGATTCGGCCACCGGGCAATGCGGGGTGGTGAGGGTCATCATCACCGTCGCCTGTCCGCCATCGGTGATCTCGACGCCGTAGATGAGGCCGAGATCGTAGATATTGACCGGAATTTCGGGGTCGTAGATCTCCTTCAGTGCGTCGATGACGGCTTCGTAGAGCGCGCCGCCGGGTTCGCCAGGCGCCTCGCCCTGCGGCTTCTGCTGGAGGAAGCCCGACAGATAGTCGCGCTCGCGGCCTTCCGCTTTGGGGGTATCCGCCCCCGCGCCATCCGCCCCGGTGCCATCCGACCCGGCCCCTTCCGACCCGGCCCCTTCCGACCCGGCGTGGTCCACCCCGGCGTTGTCGACGACATCCTCGACCCGCGCCCTGGGCGGCGGGGTGACCGCGTCGACTTCCTCGATACGGAATGTATCGCTCATCCGAATATCCTCGTTACCCGTTCGACGCCGCGTACCAGCGCCTCGATATCCTGCGGCCCGTTATAAACCGCGAAGCTGGCGCGTGCGGTGGCGTCGACGCCGAGCGCCTCCATCAACGGCTGTGCGCAGTGATGGCCGGCGCGGATCGCCACGCGTCCTTCGTCCAAGATGGTGCCGACGTCGTGCGGATGCACCCCCTCCACCGCGAAACTGACGATGCCGGCGCTGTCATCCGGCCCGAACAGGCGGACCGAATTGAGCGAGGACAGCGCCGCGCGGGCATCGCGGACCAATGCGGTTTCGTGGGCGTGGATGCGATCGATGCCGATCCCCTCGACATAGTCGATCGCCGCGGCGAGGCCGAGGCCGCCGACGATGTGCGGCGTCCCCGCCTCGAACCGCCCCGGTGGCGGGGCATAGGTGGTGCGCGCGAAGCTGACGCGGTCGATCATCGATCCGCCGCCCTGATACGGCGGCATCCGGTCCAGCAATGCCCCCCTGCCCCACAGCACGCCGATCCCGGTCGGGCCATACAGCTTGTGCCCGGAGAAGACGTAGAAATCGCAGCCGATCGCGGCGACGTCGACGGCGATGCGCGGCACCGCCTGGCACCCGTCGAGCAGGATCTTCGCGCCGACCCCGTGCGCGAGGTCGGTCGCGCGCTTGGCATCGAGCACCGAACCGAGGACGTTGGAGACATGGGCGAGCGCGACCAGCTTGTGCCGATCGGTCAGCATGCTTTCCATCGCGTCGAGGTCGATGCGATGGTCGGGCGTGAGCGGCACCACGTCGATGGCGGCGCCGACGCGTTCCGCCGCCATCTGCCACGGCACGATATTGCTGTGATGCTCCAGCATCGACAGCAGGATGCGGTCGCCCGCCTTGAGCTGCGTCGCCGCCCAGCTGTGCGCGACGAGGTTGATCCCCTCCGTCGCGCCGCGGACGAACACGATCTCGTCCGGGGTGGTCGCTCCGATGAAGCGCGCGACCTTCTGGCGGGCCGCCTCATAGGCGAGCGTCATGTCGGCGCTGCGCTGGTACACGCCGCGGTGGACGGTGGCGTAGGTCTCGGCATAGCCGCGGGTGATCGCATCGATCACCGCCTGCGGCTTTTGCGCGGTGGCGGCGGTGTCGAGATAGGCCCAACCATCCGGGATGGCGGGGAAATCGGCGACGCGGTCGAGCGCGGTTTCCGGGGCGATCATGCGGCGGGTTCCATCGCGCGGAAGTTGCCGAAGTTGACACTACGTCCGCGTGGGAATCCTCCCTCGCCCAATGCCGCCGGGATGAGCGCGGCGTGCGGGACGGCCGATGGCATTGCACCGGTACAGGCGGGCTGCGTGCGGCACAGCCGGGCTTTCGGCGTTGCCCGGCGGCGGCCGGGGTCCGGTCGTGAAAGCATCGGCTGGCGGCCGATCATGGCTGGCTCGCCACCGGACACCGGACCCCGTCGGGGACCACGATCGGTCACAACGTTTGCTCCAGCCATGCATCCGCGTCCGCCGCGAACGTGTCTCGCACGGTGTCGTCGGCGATGCGGTCGAGCGCGTCGGCGACGAAGGCGCGGGTCAGGAGGGCTTTCGCGCGGGGTTCGGGGATGCCGCGGCTCTGCATGTAGAACAGGGCGCGATCGTCGAGTTCGCCGATCGTCGCACCATGCGCGCATTTCACGTCGTCGGCGAAAATCTCCAGCTCGGGCTTGAGGTTCACCGTCGCGGTGCGCTTCAGCAACAGACCGCGGAGCGACTGTTCGCCGTCGGTCTTCTGCGCGTCGCGCGCGACCTCGACCGCGGCGGCGAGGCTGACGGTGGAGCGATCGGCGGCGACGGCGCGCCAGAGCTGGTGCGACTGGCCATTGGGCGCGGCATGGCGCACGCGCACCGCGCATTCCTGGCGCTGGTCGTCGCGGGTCAGCAGCGCACCGCCGAGTTCGGCATAGGCGCCATCGCCATTGAGGGTAAGCGCCGCGTCGAGCCGGGTACCGGCCCCCGTCGCGCCCAGCGCCACCGAGACGAAGCTGGCGGCTTCGGCGATGCTCACTTCGTCGCGGGTCGAGACGAAGCCGGCCGACTGGACGACGCGGACGGCCCGCATGACGCGGGCGCCCTTGCCGAGGTCGAAGCGGGTCAGCGTATTGGTCCAGCCGGCGCCGGTGAAGCTCTCGACCAGCGTCAGCACCGCGTCTTCGCCGAGGGTGATGACGAGCGGGGTATGGCTATCTTCGCCGGCGTTGACGCGGGTGATCTCGATCGCCGTGACGGTGCGGGGGGCGAGCGTGATGCGATGGCCCCGGCCCGAGGCGAAGCGGGCGAGCGCATGGTCGCTGGCGACGGTGTCGTCGGCGATCGCCAGGTCACCGGTCCGCTCGATCAGCGCGCCGCCGACGAACACGAGGCGTGCGGCATCGGCGAGGATCGGGTCGGGCGTTGCGATCGCCGCGGCCGGGAGGGCGCGTGCGGCCTCGATCGCGGGCATGTCCGCCCAGCGGAAGGCTTCCTCGCGGGTGGTGGGGAGGTCGAGGGTCATGCTGCGGCTCTGGTCGGAGAGAGATTATCACGCGAAGACGCGAAGACGCGAAGAGAAGACGATGTTTCACGCGGAGGCGCGGAGGCGCGGAGAAGAAGGGGAGGAGAAGAAGAGAGGATGATTGCGCCTGCGGCGCGTGGCTTCTTCTCGCCCGTCAGGGCTATGTCATGATCGTTAGCGATGATCCGCGGGACCGCACCGCGTGCGACGCACCCTCCGCGCCTCCGCGCCTCCGCGTGAACCACCCTCTTCGCAACTTCGCGGTTGCGCGTGAACATCATCACGCAGCCACCCCCGCATAGCCCTCGCGCTCCAGTTCGTGCGCGAGGTCGGCGCCGCCCGAACGGACGATGCGGCCATCGGCGAGGACGTGGACGAAATCGGGCTGCACGTAATCGAGCAGGCGCTGGTAGTGGGTGATGAGCAGCACCGCCTTGTCGGGCGCGCGCATGATGCGGTTGATGCCGTCGCCGACGATGCGCAGCGCGTCGATGTCGAGGCCGCTGTCGGTTTCATCGAGGATCGCGAACTTCGGGTTGACGATGCCCATCTGAACCATCTCATTGCGCTTCTTCTCGCCGCCGGAGAAGCCGACGTTGACGGGACGCTTGAGCATCTCGGCATCCATTTCGAGGCTTGCCGCCTGCGCGCGGGCGAGCTTCAGGAATTCGGCGCCCGACAGCGGCTTCTCATCGCGCGTCGCACGCTGCGCGTTCAGCGCCTCGCGCAGGAACTGGACGTTGCTGACGCCGGGGATTTCGACCGGATACTGGAAGCCGAGGAACACGCCCGCCGCGGCGCGCTCGTTGGGGGCGAGTTCGAGCAGGTCCTGGGGTTGTCCGTTTTCAGGGGCAAAGGTGATCGAGCCTTCGGTCACCTCGTAACCGGGACGACCGCCGAGGACATAGCCGAGCGTCGACTTGCCCGCGCCATTCGGGCCCATGATCGCGTGGATCTCGCCCGCGTTCACTTCGAGCGAGAGTCCCTTGAGGATCGGCTTGCCGTCGATTTCGGCGTGGAGGTTTTCAATCTTGAGCATCTTTGATCCGTCTTAAATCGATAAACTGTCGCGGCCTTCGGACGCCTGCCCTCTTGACCTCGTCATTCCCGCGAAGGCGGGAATGACGGAGGACAGCGGGGCGGCGGCGGTCACCCCACGCTGCCTTCAAGTGAAATCCCCAGCAGCTTTTGTGCCTCGACGGCGAATTCCATCGGCAGCTGTTGCAGCACTTCGCGGGCGAAGCCGTTGACGATCAACGCCACCGCGGCTTCCTGATCGAGGCCGCGGCTCATGGCGTAGAAAAGCTGGTCTTCGCTGATCTTCGACGTCGTCGCCTCGTGCTCGATCTGCGCGCTCGGGTTCTTGACCTCGATGTACGGCACGGTGTGGGCGCCGCACTGGTCGCCCAGCAGCAGGCTGTCGCACTGGGTGAAGTTGCGGACGTTCTCCGCGGTCGGGCCGACGCGGACGAGGCCGCGATAGGTGTTGTCGGAGCGGCCGGCGCTGATCCCCTTCGACACGATGGTCGACCGGGTGTTCTTGCCCAGATGGATCATCTTGGTGCCGGTGTCCGCCTGCTGGCGGTTGTTGGTGACGGCGACCGAGTAGAATTCGCCGACCGAGCCGTCGCCCGCCAGCACGCAGCTGGGGTATTTCCAGGTGATCGCGCTGCCGGTTTCGACCTGCGTCCACGACACCTTGCTGTTCTTGCCCTGGCAGAGCGCCCGCTTGGTGACGAAATTGTAGATGCCGCCGACGCCGTTTTCATCGCCCGGATACCAGTTCTGGACGGTCGAGTACTTGATCTCGGCATCGTCCATCGCGACCAGCTCGACCACGGCGGCGTGGAGCTGGTTCTCATCGCGCATCGGGGCGGTGCAGCCTTCGAGGTAGCTGACATAGCTCCCCTTGTCGGCGACGATCAGCGTGCGTTCGAACTGGCCGGTGTTTTCGGCATTGATGCGGAAATAGGTCGACAGCTCCATCGGGCAGCGAACGCCCTCGGGAATGTAGACGAAGGTGCCGTCGGAAAAGACCGCGCTGTTGAGCGTGGCGAAGTAATTGTCGCGCTGCGGCACGACCTTGCCCAGCCACTTGCGGACCAGATCGGGGTATTCGCGGATCGCCTCGCTGATCGAGCGGAAGATGACGCCGGCAGCCTCCAGCTCCTTGCGGAAGGTGGTGGCGACGCTGACGCTGTCGAACACCGCGTCGACCGCGACGCGGCGCTTGGGGTTGCCGTCCGCATCGAGGTCCTCGACGCCGGCGAGCATCTTCTGCTCGGCGATCGGGATGCCGAGCTTTTCGTAGACGCGCAGGATCTCGGGGTCGACCTCGTCCAGCGACCCCAGCTTGGGCTTCGCCTTGGGTTCGGCGTAGTAATAAGCGTCCTGATAGTTGATCGGGGGCACGTTGAGCTTGGCCCAGTCCGGCGCCTCCATCGTCTGCCACAGGCGGAACGCCTTAAGCCGCCAGTCGAGCATCCATTCGGGCTCGTCCTTCTTGGCGCTGATGTAGCGGACGGTGTCCTCGCTCAGCCCCTTGGGCGCGAAGTCCTGTTCGATGTCGGACGAAAAGCCCCATTCGTAGGTCTTGGAGACGGCCGCATAGGCCTCTGCGTTCTTGGTCGCCATGGTTACACCTGTTCGCCGATAGGGGCGGGAATGGGATCGTGAGTGGGGGTAGGCGCCCGGGACAGGCGGGCGAGCGATACGCCGGCAAGCGCGCCGCGAACCGCTTCGTTGACGACGCCCCAGTGCGGGCGGACCTGGCAACTGCCCTCGATAGCGCAATCGTGACGGCTGCCCTCGACGCACGAGGTCATCTGGATCGGCCCTTCGACCGCCTCGATGATGTCGGCGAGGCTGATCGCCGCGGCGGGGCGCGCGAGGCGGAAACCGCCGCCGGTGCCGCGCGCGCTTTCGATCAGGCCGGCGCTCGACAGGCGACTGACCAGCTTCTGCGCGGTCGGCAGCGGCACACCGGTTTCCTCGGCGAGCAGGGTCGCATTCAGTCGTGCCGCGCCACCGCAATGGCGCGCGGCGGCGGACATCATGACGACCGCATAATCGGCTAGGCTGCTGAGGCGCATCGGCTCCGAACTGGGTTGTCGCGGCCGGCCTGTTGAGAACGGCTCGCAAATCGGATCAATTCGATCCGATTGCCAGATAGGCTTTTGTGCGCTGCGGTCAATGGGGAGCGTAACGCTACACCTGTTCCGTCATCCCGGCGAACGCCGGGACCCATGGATACGATCGGCAAATGACAGCGCCACTCAGCAGCCGTGTGCGTCCATGGGTCCCGGCGTTCGCCGGGATGACGGTTGTAGGTATGAGCGTATGTGCGCATGCGGGACGCGCGCTTTGACCTTCGCCGGCCGCGATGCGATGGGCGATCGCCATGTCCTATGCCCTTCGCCCGCTACTCTTCGCCCTCGATGCCGAGCGTGCGCACGCCCTGACGCTGAAGGCGCTGGGCGTGCGGGCGACGCTGCCCTACCCCGCCGCGAAGGCGAATGCCCGCCTCGCCACCCGGATCGGCGCGCTGACGTTCGCCAATCCGCTCGGCGTCGCCGCCGGCCTCGACAAGGACGGGGTGGCGATCGCGGGGTTGTTCGGGCTGGGCTTCGGCGCGGTGGAGATCGGGACGCTGACGCCCCTGCCCCAAGCCGGCAACCCCAAGCCGCGGCTGTTCCGGCTGGTTGCGGATCGTGCGGTCATCAACCGGATGGGGTTCAACAACGGCGGGCTCGAGGCGGGACTGGCGCGCGCGCGGCGCGCGACGCGCGGCACCGGCCGGCTGGGCATCAACGTCGGCGCCAACAAGGATGCGGCCGACCGCGTCGCCGATTACGTCGCGGGCGTCACCGCCGCCGCGCCGATCGCCGACTATGTCACGATCAACATCTCATCGCCCAATACGCCGGGGCTGCGCGACCTGCAACACGGCGCGGCGCTGGACGACCTGCTGGCCGCGTGCACAGCGGCGCGGGGAGACACGCCCCTGTTCCTGAAGGTCGCGCCCGATCTGGATACGGCGGCGATCGACGGGATCGCACGCGCGGCGATCGCGCATCGGCTGGATGCGATCATCATGGGCAACACCACCGTCTCGCGCCCGCCGCTGCGATCGCCGCACGCCGACCAGACCGGCGGGCTGTCGGGAGCGCCGCTGGCGGTGCTGGCGCGGCAGCGGCTGGCCGACGTGCGCAGCGCGACTGGCGGCGGCATCGCGCTGATCGCGGCGGGCGGGATCGACAGCGGGGCGGAGGCCTATGCCCGCATCCGGGCGGGCGCGAGCCTGGTGCAGCTGTATTCGGCGCTGGTGTTCGAGGGGCCGGGCCTCGCGCGGCGCATCCTCGCCGCCCTCGACGCCTGCCTCGTCCGCGATGGCCATGCGAGCATCGCCGATGCCGTAGCGGCGGGGTAGCACAAGCGGGTTGCCCTCGCCGGACCAGCCGTTAGGCTTTGCGGCGATGAAGACACTGTTGATCGCGATCGCCCCCCTGCTGGCGAGCGTCCCGCCCGCCGCCCATGCGGCCGGCAGCCCGCCCGTCGCGCGCCAACATGCCAAGGCGGCCGCCGGGGCGCCGGGCATGGTCAGCGCCGCCGATCCGCGGGCGGCCGCGGCGGGGGTCGAAATCCTGAAGGCGGGCGGCAGCGCCACCGATGCCGCGATCGCGACGATGCTGGCGCTGAACGTCGTCGAGCCGCAGAGTTCGGGCATCGGCGGCGGCAGCTTCTGGGTCAGCCATGCGGCGAAGACGGGCAAGGTCACGACGATCGACGCGCGCGAAACCGCCCCCGCCGCCGCCGACGGCAAATGGTTCTACGACGCGAGCGGCCAGCCGCTGAGCCATCCGAACGCGGTGCCGGGCGGGCGCAGCGTCGGCGTGCCGGGCGCGCTGCGCGGCATGGCGCTGGCGCATCGACAGGCGGGCAAGCTGCCCTGGGCCAGATTGTTCGAACCGGCGATCCGGCTGGCCCGCGACGGCTTTCGCGTCAGTCCGCGTTTCCGGCATTCGGGCGAATCGTTCGGCGACCATTTGACGCCGGAGGCGATTGCGACCTTCACCGTTCCCGCCGACGGCATCCTGCGCAATCCGGCGCAGGCGGCGCTGCTCCAGCGGATCGCCCGCCAGGGGCCGGACAGCTTTTATGTCGGGCCGCAGGCGGCGAAGATTGTCGCGGCGGTGAACGGCGCGGCGCGCAACCCGTCGAAGATGACGACCGACGACCTTGCCAGCTACGACGCCCGCCCCCGCGACACGATCTGCGTGCCGTACCGCAGCTACAGGATCTGCGGCATGGGGCCGCCGTCGTCGGGCGGGATCACGGTGATGATGATCCTGAAGCAGCTCGAACGGTTCGACATGGGCAAGCTCGGCAAGGAATCGCCCGTCGCCTGGCACCTGTTCGCCGAATCCTCGCGCCTCGCCTATGCCGATCGCAACCTGTACGTCGGCGACCCCGACTATGTCCGCGTGCCGGTGAAGGGCATGCTCGATCCCGCCTATCTCGCGTCGCGATCCGCGCTAATCTCGCCTGATGCGACGATGGCGAACGTCACCGCCGGCACGCCGCCGGGCGCGCCGGCCCGCACCCCCGCCCCGGTCAGCGAGGTGGCGGGCACCACCGACCTTGCCGTCGCCGATCGCGACGGCAACGTGGTCGAGGTGACGACCACCGTCGAAGGGCCGTTCGGATCAGGCCTGGTGGTCGACGGCACGGTGCTGAACAACCAGCTGACCGATTTCGACATCGTGCCCGTCGCCACGGGACCCGCCGGCGCGCCGTATCTGGTCGCCAACCGGGTGGAGGGCGGCAAGCGGCCGCGCAGTTCGATGGCGCCGACGATCGTCTACAATGCCGACGGCAGCGTGCGGCTGGCGGTGGGCGCGGCGGGCGGATCGACGATCATCGCACAGATCGCCAAGGCGCTGGTCGGCGTGCTCGACTGGAATTTGTCGGCCGAGGACGCCATCCGGCTGGGCCTCGTCTACGCCCCCGGCGCGGTCGCGACGCTGGAGGCGGGGACGCCCGCGGCGACGTTGCAGCCGGCCCTCGTCGCGCTTGGCGAACGGGTGCAGGTCGCGCCGATGGGGCTGAAGGCCAATGCGATCGAATGGCGGCAGGGCCGCTGGATCGGCGCCGCCGACCCGCGCAGCGAGGGCGTCGCGATCGGCGAGGATGGCGTCATCGCCCGCCCGACGCCGATGGCGCCGGTCGCCAACCGCCCGTCCGAATGACATGACGACGGCGGCCCGATGAGCGCCGCCGCATCAGGAGAGCCCCGTTGACCCAGTCCCCCGCGCGCAGCCTCGAACCCTTTCCCAACCTCGTCACGATGTTCTTCACGCGCGCGCGGGAAAAGGGCGATGCGCCGTTCCTGTGGGCGAAGATCGGCGGAACGTGGACGGCGACCAGCTGGGCGGAGGCGGCGCGACAGGTCGCCGCCCTCGCCGCCGGGCTGAAGGCGGCCGGCATCAAGCCCGGCGACCGCGTGATGCTGGTGAGCGAGAATCGCCCGGAATGGTGCATCAGCGACCTTGCCATCATGGCGGCGGGCTGCATCACCGTGCCGACCTACATCACCAACACCGAACGCGACCACGCGCATATCATCGCCGATTCGGGCGCGTGCGCGATCATCGTGTCGACCGAAAAGCTCGCCAAGACGCTGTTGCAGGCGGTGCTGCGCTCCAACCGCGGACAGACGGTCATCGGCATCGATGCGATGCGGGCGCCGCAGGGCAGCATCGACTTCCACGACTGGCGCACGCTGATCGCCGACCATCCGACCGACCCGGCGGTGGCCGAGGCGCAGGCGACCTTCCAGCGCGACGACCTCGCCTGCATCATCTACACCAGCGGCACCGGCGGCGCGCCGCGCGGGGTGATGCAGCACCATGGCGCGATCCTGCACAACGCCAAGGGCTGCGCGGCGGTGATATCCGAGGATTTCGGTTGGGACGACGAGGTGTTCCTGTCGTTCCTCCCCCTCTCCCACGCCTATGAACATACCGGCGGGCAGCATTTCCCGATCGGACTGGGCGGCCAGATCTATTATGCCGAGAGCCTCGACAAGCTGGCGGCGAATATCGAAGAGGTGCGCCCGACGATCATGTTCGTCGTGCCGCGCTTGTTCGAGGTGCTGCGCACGCGGATCAGCAAGGCGATCGAGAAGCAGGGCGGCATGTCGTCCTATCTGCTGGCGAGGGCGCTCGATATCGGCGCAAAGGAAAACGACGGCCGTGTGCGGCTGGTCGACCGGCCCGCGCAGCTGCTGGTGCGCACGCTGTTCCGCCCTAAGATCGCGAAGAAATTCGGCGGGCGGATGAAGGCGATGGTGTCGGGCGGTGCGCCGCTGACGCCGGAGGTCGGGCTGTTCTTCCAGTCGCTGGGCGTCACCTTCCTGCAGGGCTATGGCCAGACCGAGGCGGCACCGGTGATATCCTGCAACCGGCCGCGGGCAGGCATCCGCATGGATTCGGTCGGCCCCCCGCTGGACGATACCGAGGTGGTGATCGCGCCCGACGGCGAAATCCTGGTGCGCGGCGAGCTGGTGATGCACGGTTACTGGCGCAACGAGGCGGAGACGGCGCGCGTCCTGAAGGACGGCTGGCTGCACACCGGCGACATCGGCGAGATCGACGCCAAGGGGCGGATCAGGATCACCGATCGCAAGAAGGACCTCATCATCAACGACAAGGGCGAGAACGTCGCGCCGCAGAAGGTCGAGGGCATGCTGACGTTGCAGCCCGAGATCGTGCAGGCGATGATCGCCGGCGACCGCCGCCCCTATATGGTCGCACTGGTGGTGCCCGACCCGGACTGGACGCAGGAATGGTGCGCGGCGAACGGCACGTCGTGCAAGTTCGAGAAGCTGGCCGAAAACAGCGCCTATCGCACCGCGATCGGCCAGGCGATCGAGCGGGTCAACAAGGACCTGTCGGTCACCGAGCGCATCCGCCGCTTCGTGCTGGCCGATGCGCCGTTCGCGATCGAAAACGAGCAATTGACGCCGAGCTTGAAGATCCGCCGCCATGTGATCCGCGGCGTGTACGGCGAGCGGCTGGAGGCCTTGTACAAGGCGTAGTGCGGCGCGGGATGACGGGATTGGTGCGCGTGAAGGTCGCGAGGAAGGTTCGGTTCACGCGGAGGCGCGGAGGCGCGGAGAAGAAGTAAGAGGGCTGGCGATGGGGCGCCGGGCGCCGGGCGCCGGGGCGTGGCCGCGGGAGTAAGCCGGGCGCCGATCACGCACGCCATTTTTCGTCATCCCGACGTACGTCGGGACCCATGGTCGCGGTGCGGTCGGAGGGTCGGGACCGACGCTGCCGTCAGCGTGCCCGTGGGTCCCGACGTACGTCGGGATGACGGATCAGGAGTGAGCGCACCGAGGCCACGGGTCCGACATGCGTCGGATGACGGATCAAGGGTGGGCGCACCACACCCCCCGAACGCGACACCTCCGCGCCTCCGCGCCTCCGCGTGAACCAAACTGTAATCGACGAGCGCGCGAGAAGGCCCGGTCCTATTCCACCGATCCGGACGGCGCCTGGAACCGCTCCGCCCATGCGTCGGGCTTGAAGCCGACCAGCAGGACGTCGCCCCTTTCGATTACCGGGCGTTTTACCATCGACGGCTGCGCCAGCATCAGTGCGATCGCCCGATCTGCGTCGAGTCCCGTTTTGTCGGCATCGGGCAGCTTGCGGAACGTCGTGCCGGCGCGGTTGAGCAAGGCTTCCCAGCCGAGGCGGTCGACCCAGCGCCGCAGCCGCTCCGCATCGATCCCGGCGGTCTTGTAATCGTTAAAATCATAAGTGACGCCCGCCGCATCCAGCCAGGCCCGCGCCTTCTTCACCGTGTCGCAATTCCTGATCCCGTACACCGTCGTCATCGCCACGCTCTCCCTCGCCCCGGACTTGTGCCGGCGTCCGCTGCGCCGCGGGCGTGCGGCCGGCGGTGCGCGCGATGCCCTTGCCGGCCGGTGGCCCCCGGCACAAGTCCGGGGCGGCGCCCCCCCCCCTGCCTCAGCCCATGCCTTGCGTTCGCGCCCCGGCGATCATGCGGCGGGCGATCGCACGGACCGCATCGTCGTCCTTGGTCCCGTCGCGTGCAGGATCGCCGAGGTGGTCGAGGCTGCCCTCCAGATGATCGAGCAGGCCGGGGTGCTGTGCCTCGACATATTCGATCGTCTTAAACAGCAGATGCTCGACCGCGATTTCGCGGCGGCGGGCCTGGATGGCGGTGTCGTCGGTCATGCTATGCTCCCGTGATGAGCATGGTGGAACGCGCGACGACGCGGATCGCACCGCGGCGCCTGCACGTTGCCCGTGGCACCGGCCGGCCAACCCGGCTAGCAAGATACGCGATGACGCACGCCTTCCACTCGATCCACCGCCACCAGATGGTCCGCGTCGCCGCCGCGACCCCGCTCGCCAGCGTCGGCGACATCGCCGCCAATGTCGCCGCGACGGTGGCGATGGCGCGCGATGCGGATGCGCGCGGGATCGACCTGGTCGTGTTTCCCGAACTCAACCTGACGTCCTACGCGATCGACGACCTGCACCTGCAATCGGCGCAGCAGCGGGCGAGCGAGGCGGCGCTGCTGGCGGTGGCGGAACAGACCGCCGCGCTGGCGCCGGTGCTGCTGGTCGGCGTGGCGCTGGTCCGCAACGGACGGCTGTACAATTGCGCCGCCGCGCTCGCCCGCGGTCGCATCCTTGGCGTGGTGCCCAAGAGCTTCCTGCCCAATTACCGCGAATATTACGAGAAGCGCTGGTTCGCCCCCGGGCTGGGCCTGCGCGACCTGACGATCGGCATCGGCGATGCGCAGGTGCCGTTCGGCCCCGACCTGATCTTCGCCGCCGACGACGTGCCGGGGTTCGTCGTCCATGCCGAGATCTGCGAGGATTATTGGGCACCGACGCCGCCCTCCACCGCCGGCGCGCTGGCGGGGGCGACGGTCTGCTGCAATCTCAGCGCGTCCAACATCGTCATCGGCAAGGGTCGCGAGCGCATGCTGCTGGCGCAGGCGCAGTCCGCACGCACCGCCTGCGCCTATGTCTATTCCGCCGCGGGGCCGGGGGAGAGCACCACCGATCTCGCCTGGGACGGACAGGGCCTGATCTACGAATTGGGCGATCTGCTGGTCGAATCGCGGCGCTTCGAGCAGGCGCCCGAACTGGTCGCCGCCGACATCGACCTGGAACGCATCGTGCAGGAACGGCTGCGCAACGGCACGTTCAACGATGCGGCGGCGGCGGCGGGGCATCCGGAAACGCGGTTCCGCCGCATCGGCTTCGCGCATCGCCCCGCCCTGGCCGACGTCGGGCTGGAACGGCCGGCGCAGCGCTTTCCCTTCGTTCCCGACGATCCCGGCCGCCGCGACGAGGATTGCTACGAAGCCTTCAACATCCAGGTCGAAGCGCTCGCCAAGCGCCTGTCCGCGACGCAGTCGAAGACGCTGGTCATCGGCGTGTCCGGCGGCCTCGATTCGACGCATGCGCTGATCGTCGCGGCAAAGGCGATGGACCGGCTCGACCGGCCGCGCAGCGACATCCTCGCCTTCACCATGCCCGGCTTCGCCACCGGCGAGGCGACCAAAGGCAATGCCTGGGCGCTGATGCGCGTGCTCGGCTGTACCGCGGCGGAGATCGACATCCGCCCCGCCGCGCGCCAGATGCTCGCCGACATGGACCACCCCTTCGCCAGCGGCGAACCGGTGTACGACGTGACGTTCGAGAACGTGCAGGCGGGCCTGCGCACCGATTACCTGTTCCGCCTCGCCAACCAGCGCGGTGGCATCGTGCTCGGCACCGGCGACCTCAGCGAGCTGGCGCTCGGCTGGTGCACCTATGGCGTCGGCGACCAGATGAGCCATTATGCGGTCAACGCGGGCGTGCCCAAGACGTTGATCCAGTTCCTGATCCGCTGGTGCATCCGCGAACGGCAATATGACGCGGCGACCAATCAGGTGCTGTCGACCATCCTGTCGCAGGTGATTTCGCCCGAACTGGTCCCGGCCGATGCAGAGACCGGCGCGATGCAGAGCACCGAATCGATGATCGGGCCGTATGCGCTGAACGACTTCTTCGCGCATCACGTCGTGCGCCACGGGCTGGCGCCGTCCAAGATCGCGTTCCTCGCCTGGCATGCGTGGCGCGATGCGGCGGCGGGCGCATGGCCAGAGGATTGTCCGGCCGAGGCGCGCGTCGCCTACGACCTGCCGACGATCAAGCATTGGCTGGAGCGCTTCCTCGTCCGCTTCTTCCAACTCAGCCAGTTCAAGCGGTCCGCCATTCCCAATGGTCCGAAGGTGTCGGGCGGCGGCGCGCTCAGCCCGCGGGGCGACTGGCGGGCGCCATCGGACGGCACCGCCGCCATATGGCTCGACGAGTTGCGGCGAAACGTTCCCTAGACCGTCCGGTACAATATTGCGTTTGCGTTCTTAAAGGCGCAATATGAACGCCTGATGACACCGCCTCCCCGGGATGGCTCGCGCGATCGCCGGATCGAGGACCCATCGAATCTCTATCTGATTCATCCCGCGTCGCACGCCTTGCTGCCGTATGCCCTGCGGCACGGTGTGTCGGCGAATGCGGTGTCGGTGATCGGGCTGGGTTGCGGCACGATCGCCGCGGCGGCCTATTCCCACTGGCACGCCCCGGCGATGGCGCTGGTCGGCCTCGTCTTTTCGGTCGCGTGGCTGATCGCCGACGGCCTCGACGGCATGATCGCGCGCGCCACCAAGACCGCAAGCGCCCTCGGCCGCACGCTCGACGGGCTGTGCGACCATGGCGTCTTCGCGCTGATCTACCTCTCGCTCGCCTGGACGGTCGGCACGCTGGACGGGTGGGTGCTGGCGCTCACCGCCGCGGCCGCGCATGCCGTACAGTCGAGCCTGTACGAGGGCGAGCGCGCCCGTTTCCATCGCCGCACCCGCGGGCTGCCGCTCGCCGCGGTGCCGACGCCGACCGGCATGATCCTGGTGCGCCTGTACGACAGCGTCGCCGGCAGCGTCGACCGCCTGTCGATGCCGTTCGAACGCCGTTTCGGCGCCGCCGAGGACCGCCCCGCGTTCGCCGCGGCCTATGCCGCTGCCGCGGTGCCGGTGATGCGGCTCCAGTCGCTGCTGACCGCCAACGTCCGCGTCTGGGCGATCTGCTTTGCCTGCCTGATCGGCAATCCGCGCATCTTCTGGTGGTTCGAGATCGTACCACTGACGCTGGTCACCGCGATCGGCCTCTATCGTCACCGGCGCATCGAGCGCCGTTTCGTTCACGGCATTATGCCGCAGTCCATTCTTTATCAAAGCGAACAGGGTCATTCATGAAGAGCATCAACATCGCCATCGTCGGCATCGGCAACTGTGCGAGTTCGCTCGTCCAGGGGCTGGAGCATTATCGCGAAGGCGCCAACGATCTCGTCGGCCTGATGCACTGGGACCTTGGCGGCTATAAGCCGTCGGATATCAAGGTCGTCGCCGCCTGGGACGTCGATGCGCGCAAGGTCGGCAAGGATGTCGCCGAGGCGGTGTTCGCCAAGCCGAACTGCACCGCCGTGTTCGCCGCGAACCTGCCCGCGACCGGCACCATCGTGAAGATGGGCGCGGTGCTGGACGGCGTCGCCGACCACATGGCCGACTATAAGGACGACCGCACCTTCATCGTCGCCAACGACACGCAGGCCTCGAAGGCGGAGATCGTTGCCGAGCTGAAAGCGTCGGGCACCGACGTGCTGATGAACTATCTGCCGGTCGGCAGCCAGGAAGCGACCGAATTCTACGCCGAATGCGCGCTGGAAGCGGGCGTCGCCTTCGTCAACAACATCCCCGTCTTCATCGCATCCAACCCCGTCTGGGCGAAGAAGTTCGAGGATGCCGGCGTCGCGATCATCGGCGACGACATCAAGGCGCAGCTGGGCGCGACGATCGTCCACCGCGTGCTGACCGACCTGTTCGCCAAGCGCGGCGTCAAGCTGGACCGCACCTACCAGCTCAACACCGGCGGCAACACCGACTTCCTCAACATGTCCAACCACCGCCGCCTCGAATCCAAGAAGATCTCGAAGACCGAAGCGGTGCAGTCGGTGGCGGCGGAACGGCTCGACGACGACAACGTCCACATTGGCCCGTCGGACTATGTGCCGTGGCAGAACGACAACAAGGTCTGCTTCCTGCGCATGGAAGGCCAGATGTTCGGCGGCGTGCCGATGAACCTCGAACTGCGCCTGTCGGTCGAGGATTCGCCAAACAGCGCCGGCGTCGCGATCGACATGATCCGCTGCGCCGCGATCGCCAAGGACCGTGGCATCGCCGGCGTGATCGACCCCGCATCGGCGTATTTCTGCAAGCACCCGCGCCACCAGATGACCGACGACCTCGCCCAGATCGCGGTCGAGGACTTCATCAAGGCCGCCTGATGATCGCCACGGGCCTGCTGCTCGCCGCCGGACAGGGCAGCCGGCTTCGTTCGGTGACGCCGTTCAAGCCGCTCTGCCCGGTCGCTGGGCGCGCGCTGATCGACCATGCGCTCGACAGCATGGCGGCGGCGGGGCTGACCCGCGTCGTCGTGACGCTGGGCTATGGTGCCGACGCGATCGCCGCGCACCTCGCCGCCCGCAGCTGGCCGGTCGAGGTGCTGACGGTGATGGCCGACTGGCACCAGCCCAACGGCGTCAGCGCGCTGGCGGCACGGGCGCTGATCGGGCCGGAGGGCGCGGTGATGGCGATGTGCGACCACCTCGTCCTGCCGCGCCATTATCGCCGGCTGGCGAAGGCCGGCGCCGGCGACGGGCTGCGCCTCGGCATCGACCGTCGCCTCGGCCATGCCTGGGTCGACCCGCTCGACGTCACCTGCGTCGCGACGCACGGCGATGCGATCGTCGGCATCGGCAAGGAGCTGGAGCCGCACGATTGCTATGACACCGGCGTCTTCGCGATCTCGCATCGCTTTTTCGATGCGCTGGAAACGCTCGACAGCCCGTCGCTGACCGAGGGCGTCCGCATCCTCGCCGCGGAAGGGTCGGCGAAGATCGTCGATTGCAGCGATCTCGACTGGCTCGACGTCGACGATGCACCCGCGTTCGCGCATGCCGAGGGCTGGATGACGAAGCTCGCGGCCTAGCCGCCGTGCTGATCCTGTTCAACAAGCCGTACGACGTCCTCAGCCAGTTCACCGATCGCGGCAGCCCGACGACCCGCGCGACGCTGTCCGACCATATCGCCGTACCCGATGTCTATCCGGCCGGGCGCCTCGATCGCGACAGCGAGGGGCTGCTGCTGCTGACCGACGACGGCCGGCTGCAGGCGCGTATCGCCGATCCGCGGTTCAAGCTGCCCAAGACCTATTGGGTGCAGGTCGAAGGGACGCCGGACGACGACGCCCTCGACCGCCTGCGCCGCGGCGTCACGCTGAAGGACGGCCCGACCCGCCCCGCCACAGCCGCGCGCATTGCGCCGCCGACGATGCTCTGGCCCAGGACGCCCCCCATCCGCGTCCGCCAGTCCATCGCCGACACCTGGCTATCGCTCACCATCACCGAAGGCCGTAACCGCCAGGTCCGCCGCATGACCGCAGCCGTGGGCCACCCGACCCTGCGCCTGATCCGCTGGAGCATCGGCGACTGGACGCTGGACGATCTTGCACCGGGCGCGTGGCGTCGGGCCTAGGCCGGTTGAGCTGACGGGGGGCGAACTCCCTGCGTTGAACCGTTGCCAAGGGTTTTGGCGGAAGGGCGGCTTCCGGGTCAAATCGCTTGCCACTCGTAACCGTCGTAGGTCCGGCCGCCGCTCGTCGAGCGAGTCGGACGAGCCCGCAGCCGATCGCCAAAGGCGTTCGGCGCTGGCACAATCATGCTGCCTTCCAGCACTGTGTCGCGGAACGAGGCGACCGCGTCTGGTCCTCGTTCGCGTTTCAGCCAAGCCTCCCAGCCTTGCATCGTCAGCGGCTGGCCAGCGCGGCGGTCTTCGAACAACGGGCGCAGCGCCGTCAGCAGTGTCCGACGTCCGTCGGAGGCCGCCCGGATCTGCGCGTCGAGGTTGGCGAAGTACATCATGCCGCGTCCATAAGGCACCCGTCGTACGTCCTCGCAAGCGAAGGGTGTCGCCTCGATTCTGTCCATGGTCCAGTTCCGTGCCTCGCTGCCGTAATAGTCCTTGGCCCATTTGCCGATTTCACCAGCGCAATCGCTCCATTGTCGAAGGCCGACCTCACATGGCAGCGTAGCCGAGACGTAGACGGTGAGCCCCTCGTTGAACCAGGGAGCTGGTCGATCGCCAAACTGCCCCACCCAGTTGTGCGTCATCTCGTGAGCGATGGTTCCTTTTACCCGCTCCACGTCTTGTCCCGGCAGATAAGTCGGTGATCCCACCGTGATGAGGCTCGCGCCATTGGCGACCGACGCCGTGCCAGTGGCGAACGACGGCGCATCGAGCGCGCGGATCGCGAGAAGGTAACGAGGTTTGCCGAGATAGCCGAAGGTGTCCGCGAGCGACGTGTAGACCCGGCGTGACCAGGCCATCATTGCCGTCGCATCGAAGGGCGGGGCGCCGAGCGTAAAGGCGTTGAAGCTTTCGCCGGGTCGCTTCTGCCCTGCCTTCAGCGGTCCTGCCATTATCCATCGATCGATCAGGGCCTCGGGCGACCCATGCACGATCAGCATATCCGTGCCGCCGGCGATGACGCCGCTGGATCCGGAGGCCATGCGCGACAAATCCCAATGCAGGGTCGATCGGCGCAGACCCTGAATCTCGGGCAGTACAAGCAAGCTGCCGCTATTCCCCGCGACGCCCAGACCGGCCGCCTTCATGCCATAGGGCGGCCCGCCTTGCGCGAACGGCGTCAACGGCAGTCGATAGCGGACGATCACGTCACCGTTCAGATCGCGGTCACTCGTCCAGCGTCGAGCTGGACCGGCAGGGGTCGCCACCTCGCTGGTGCTGGTGCTGGCTCGTCCGCCGGCATCCGCGACCGTGAAGTCAGAGACGACCGAGCCGACTGGCACCATGCCGGCAAACCGCACGGGTGCCGACAACCTCAATCGCTGAGGTGCCCCGGCCATGGTGATCCGTTCCTCGATGCTAATGCCGATAACCCGGTGAGATGCGTCCGTCTCCGGACGTAGCACGATCGCCAGCGCCGGCTCGGTGGTCCCAACATCAGGCCGACGCGAAGACGCCCAGGTGGGAAGCGTGGCCGTCACAATCAGCGATGCGCCCGCCAACCATGCAGCGAATATCGATCGTACACTCATGTGACAGCGCTCCTCGAACACCCAGGTGACATCAGCAGCTTATTTTCTCAACGGCCGACAAAAGCCGTCCCGCATCAGCAGCTGCTAGCAATGACGACGAGCAAGTTGAGCAAGACCGCTGCCGCGGGCGTGATCGCCGTGCGCGATGAGAATATTGTGCATGCTTGCGCTTCACCGAATGTGCCGTCGAGCGCTGGCGATTAGAGGAACGAGCGGCCGCAACTGGGCGTAAGCGGAAGTAACCCTCGATCTGGCATCAGCCCCACCCCTCAATCCACCAACGGCAGGACAAACCGCTGTCCTACACGCCGCCGCCACGATATCTTCCGCCGATGCCCATTCCCGCCGCCCCGTCGCCCCGCTTCGTCGGCGGGACGGTGCGGGGGCGCGTTCCGGACGACACGTGCCGTCAACTTCGGCAACTTCCGCGCCGGCCGACTCGGCGCGGCCCATGCACCGCCTTGACCCTCCCCGCCCGATCCCCGACACGCCGCTGCGTGACGCACCTCCCCCCGCCCCCCGCCGACCTGCTGCGCGACGCCGCGCTGTTCCTCGATTTCGACGGCACGCTCGTCGAATTGCAGGACCATCCCGATGCCGTCGCGGTGGATGCCCGGCTGGGCGGGCTGATCGATCGGCTCAGTGCGGCGCTCGATGGCCGGGTCGCGATCATCTCCGGGCGTCCGGTGGCGGGCATCCGCGCGCTGTTCGGCGATCCGCATTTCGCCATCTCCGGCAGCCACGGGCTGGAGGTCGCATGGCCCGACGGTCGCCACGACCGCGCGGAACGACCCGCCGCCCTCGACCGTATAGTCGTGCAGATGAAAGCGTTCGCAACTGCAACAAACGGCGTCCTGGTCGAGGAGAAGCCGCTCGGTGCCGCGCTCCACTATCGCGCCGTCCCCGCCGCCGAGGGCGCCGCGCGCGACCTTGCGACCGGGCTCGCCGCCGACGCGGGGCTGCACTTGCAGACCGGCAAGATGATGATCGAGGTGCGCGTCGCCGGCGCCGACAAGGGGACCGCGCTCAACGCCCTGATGCAGGCGCCGTTGTTCGCCGGACGCACGCCGGTGTTCCTGGGCGACGACGACACCGACGAACCCGCGATGATCGCTGCGCGCGACCTCGGCGGCGCGGGCGTGCTGATCGGCGCGCCCCGCGCCACCGCGGCGACATGGCGGCTCGACGGCGTCGCGCAGACCCTCTCCTGGCTCGAAGCCGCAACCGAAAGCCTTGGCCAATGACCGTCGGTCCAGTCCCTGAATCCGCCGTTTCCGTGGATCTCTGGCCGATCGGCAATTGCCAGGTCAGCGCCCTGGTCGATCGCGCCGGCCGCTTCGTCTGGGCCTGCGTCCCGCGCGTCGATGGCGATCCGCTGTTCTCGGCGCTGGTCGGCGGTGCGGAGCCCGATGGCGGCTATTGGTCGATCGCGATCGAAAATTCGGTCAGCGTCGAACAGCATTACATCCGCAACACTCCGATCCTGGTCAGCACGCACACCGACAACGCCGGCAACGTGCTGGAGGTGGTCGATTTCTGCCCGCGCTTCGCCCGTTCGGGGCGGACGTATCGCCCGGTCGCCTTCGCGCGCATCGTCCGCCCGGTGCACGGTTCGCCGCGGGTAACGGTCCAGCTGCGCACCACGTGCGGCTGGGGCGGCACCTGCCGCGAACAGATCGGCGGATCGAACCACCTGCGCATCCTGCTCGATTCGATGCAGCTGCGCCTCACCACCACCGCACCGATCGGCATGGTGCAGGAGGAGCGCACGTTCCGACTGGAACGGCCGCTGCATTTCTTCCTCGGTCCGGACGAAAGCTTCAGCGGCGACCTTGCCGAAACGCTCGATGCGATGCTGGCGCAGACCACTGCCGAATGGCAGGAATGGGTCCGCGGTCTCGCCATCCCGCTGGAATGGCAGGATGTCGTCATCCGCTCGGCGATCACGCTGAAGCTGTGCCAGCATGAGGAGACCGGCGCGATCGTCGCGGCGCTCACCACATCGATCCCCGAACATGCGGGGTCGGAACGCAACTGGGACTATCGTTACTGCTGGATCCGCGATGCCTATTATACGGTGCAGGCGCTCAACCGGCTGGGTGCGCTCGACGTGCTGGAGGGCTATCTCGGCTACCTCCGCAACATCGTCGACAGCGCCGCGGGCGGGCACATCCAGCCGTTGTACGGCGTGCTCGGCGAAGCGACGCTGGAGGAACGCTTCGCGCCCGCGCTCGCCGGCTATCGCGGCATGGGACCGGTGCGCGTCGGCAACCAGGCCTATGAACAGATCCAGCACGACGCTTATGGCCAGATCGTGCTGTGCAGCGTTCACGCCTTCTTCGACCAGCGGTTGTTCCGCCAGTCGGGGCGCGAGGATTTCGAACGGCTCGAACATGTCGGCGAGCGTGCCTGGCAGTTCCACGACCAGCCCGATGCCGGGCTATGGGAGCTGCGCACACGGCAGAGCGTCCACACCTATTCCTCGGCGATGTGCTGGGCGGCGTGCGACCGGCTCGCCAACGCCGCGCACGCCCTCGACCTGCCGGAACGTCGCGACTTCTGGCAGGATCGCGCCGATCGCATCCGCAACCAGATCGAAGCGAGCGCCTGGCGGCCGGACACCAACCGCATGTCCGCGACGTTCGCGGGCGACGACCTCGACGCCAGCCTGATCCAGCTGCTCGACCTGCGCTTCTTCGAACCGGGCGATCCGCGTTTCATCGGTACGCTCGATGCGGTCGAAAAGGGCCTGCGCCGCGGCAGTCACATGCTGCGCTACGACACCGAGGACGATTTCGGCCTGCCCGAGACCGCGTTCAACGTCTGCACCTTCTGGCTGATCGAGGCGCTGCACTTCACCGGGCGCGAGGCGGATGCGCGCGCGCTGTTCGACGAGATGCTGGCACGTCGCACCGCAGCGGGCCTTCTTTCCGAAGACATCGACCCGACATCGGGGGAATTGTGGGGAAATTACCCGCAGACCTATTCGTTGGTGGGCATGATCAATTGTGCCGCCCTGTTGTCCAAACCCTGGAGTTCGATCCGCTGAGCCGTCTCATCATCATATCCAATCGTGTGTCCGCGCCGACCGGCTCCAACTCCGGCGCGCAGGGCGGGCTGGCCGTCGCCCTCGCCTCCGCGTTGCGCGAATATAAGGGGATGTGGTTCGGCTGGTCGGGCGAACAGACGGACGAATATACCGGCCAGATCACCTTCCAGCGCAACCAGGGCGTCACCACCGCGACCGTCGACCTCGAAGAACAGGATATCGAGGAATATTACAACGGCTATGCCAACCGCACGCTGTGGCCGCTGTTCCACTATCGCGTCGACCTGGCGGAATACGAACGCGAATTCGCCGGCGGATATCAGCGGGTCAACGAACGCTTCGCCGACACCGTCCAGCCACTGATCGAAGAAGACGATGCGGTCTGGATCCAGGATTATCACCTGTTCCCGCTCGGCGAGGAGTTGCGCAAGCGCGGGTCGAAGAACCGTCTCGGCTTCTTCCTCCACATCCCGTGGCCGCCGCGCCGATTGCTGTCGATCCTGCCCGAGGCGCAGGCGCTGGTGCGCAGCCTGTTCGCCTATGACGTCATCGGCTTCCATACCGAGGAATGGCTCCAGTCGTTCTGCGACTATGCCGAACACGAACTGGGTGCCGCGATGATCGACGGCAACCTTCACCTCGGCGATCGCCAGGTGAAGGTGATGGCCTGTCCGATCGGCATCGATGCGCAGGAATTCGCCGGCCTCGCCACCAGCACGCGCGGCCGGCTGTCGTTCCGGCAGATGCGCGATGCCGCCGTGGGCCGCGACATGATCGTCGGCGTCGACCGGCTCGATTATTCCAAGGGGCTGGAAGAGCGTTTCCTCGGCTATGAACGCTTCCTCGTCGAGCATCCCGAAGAGCGGAAGGAGGTCACCCTCCTCCAGATCGCGCCGCCCAGCCGCGCGACGGTGGGCAGCTACCAGAAGATCCGCAGCAACCTGGAAGGGCTCGCGGGCCGGATCAACGGTGCCTATGCTGATATCGACTGGGTTCCGATCCGCTACGTCAACCAGGGCTATCCGCGCGATGTACTCGCCGGCATCTATCGCGCCGCCAAGATCGGGCTGGTGACGCCGTTGCGCGACGGCATGAACCTCGTCGCCAAGGAATATGTCGCGGCGCAGAACCCGGAGGACCCCGGCGTCCTCATCCTGTCGCGCTTCGCCGGCGCGGCCAGCCAGCTTGCCGATGCGGTGCTCATCAACCCCTATTCCGCCGAGGAGATGTCCGACGCGATCATGATGGCGCTGCGCATGCCGCGCGAGGAACGGATCGAGCGCTGGCGCAAGATGATGGACGTCATCAGCCGCGAGGATATCGGCTGGTGGCGCAAGACCTTCACGGATGCGCTGATGGCAAATCCGCTGGAGCCGGAGCAGCAGGACGAGGATCAGCCGGCGCACGCATGAAGCGGTCGCGCGGCAGCGCCTCCGGCATGTCCGCGCGGATGAACGCATAGATCGCCTCGCGCACCTCGCAGCGCAGGTCGAAGGCGGTCGAGGCGTCCTTGGCCGTCATCAGCCCGCGCACCTCCATCGTCCCGTCGGGCTTGGAATCGGTGACCTGGAGATTGAAGAACCTCTGGTCCCAACGCGGGCTGGCGCGCACCACCTCCGCCAGCTTGTCGCGAATGCGCGGCACGTCGGCGGCGGGGTCGAGATACCAGAACACCGACCCCAGCAGCGCGCTCGTCTCCCGCGTCCAGTTCTGGAAGCTGTTCTCGAGAAATTTGGACACCGGCACCACCAACCGGCGATCGTCCCAGATGCGCACGACGACATAGGTCAGCCGGATATCCTCGATCCGTCCCCATTCGTTGTCGATGATGACGACGTCGTCGATCCTGATCGGCTCGGTGAAGGCCATCTGGATACCGGCGATCAGGTTCTTCAGCGCCGGCTGGGCCGCGGCACCGATCGCCAGACCGGCGACGCCCGCCGACGCCGCCAGCGTGACGCCGATCGTGCGCACCGATGGAATGCTCATCAGCATCATCATGACGGTCAGCATCACCAGCAGGAATACGCCGATCCGGTGCAGGATGCCGATTCGCGTCCGCCGGCGCCGCGCCCGCAGATTGTCCGCCGCGCTGATGTCGAACCGCACCTCACTGAGGTCGCGATAGGCGGTCAGCGCCGCCAGCAGCATCCAGCCGAATATCGCCGGCATCGCAAGGCCGAGCACCCGCTGCCAGATCGTTTCCCAATAGCGCGGCAGATCCAGCCCCGGCCCAGACGCCGCCAGCGCGATGCCGATCACCAGCCAGAACGTCGGCCGGCCCAGCCGGGCGATCAGGATGTCGTCGGTCCGGGTCGCGGTACGCGCGGCAAGGCGCCGCAACACCACGAGCATAACGCGGTGCAGCAGCGCGAGCGCGAGCACGAACGCCGCGACCCCGCTGAGCCGCTGCGCCCAGCCGGGCAGGTCGAGATCGATGTCGAAAATGGTCATGCGCCTAACACGCGCCACGCTTCGGAAGGGTCCGTGTGGCCGACGGAATGCTGCACCGGCGAGACAAATGTCGATTGGTGGAAAGCCAGCATCGTACGGTGATGGGCCAGCGGGCGTGCCACTTTGTCCATCCCCCCATCATGCGAGCGACGGCATTCCTGCGGCAGACCTGTGCGCACCGTTTGGCAAAAGTCATTACGTTCTCGGGCGGAATGAGGAATATCCAATTCGTCTTGGAACGGCATGCTGTCAAATTCGAGCGCTACCGCGGGGGTTGTCGCGACGAGGACCTGTTCAAGTCCTGTCGGGCTTCGCACCCGGCGGCCGTATCTACACAGGCGATCAGACGTTCAGCGACAACACCGGCTCGCTGGTCAATTGCACTGGCGTGAGCTGCGGCGGCTTCGACCGTTGCGACTTCCGCTATCTCGCCGTGCCGGTCGAGCGCTACGTCGCGGCCGGTCGTGCGAACGTCGAAGTGTCCGATGCCGCCAACCTCTGGCTGGACGGCAATTACGTCAAGACCAAGGTTCAGACGGTCATCGAGTCGTTCCCGCTCAACTCCGACCTGGTGGCGATCGCTTCGGGCGGGCAAGTGCCCATCCAGACGGATGCAGGCACGTATGACGCGCTTGGCCGCCGTTATTAAGCGGGTGTCCGCATCGGACTGTAACACGCCGGATCGCACTAAACGGGCCGCCCGATTTCTGCCGGGCGGCCTTTTTTTATGATTGGCGGGTTCGCCGCCGCCCCCACCATCGCCACAGGCCGGTGGCGAACAGTAGCGCGGGCAGCAGTCCCGACACGAACACCAGCCACCGCCCGGCCAAGCCGAACGCCTCGCCATCGTGCAGGGGGTGCAGCCAGGTCAGCAGGGTATCGCCGCCGCTGTCCCGCCGCGCGTCGCGCACCGCCAGCACGCGGCCGTCATAGGGGTCGAGCCAGACGTTGCTGCGGGGAAAGCGCCGGCTCGGCTCGCCGGGCGCCGCCAGGTTGATCCGTACCACCCCGTGTGCGTCGGCGGGCGTTTCGATCCAGGCGAGCGATGATCCCGGCAAAACCGCCTGCGCCCGCGCTACCAGACCATCCAGGGCCAGCATACCGCCCGGCCGGGGCGCGCTTGTCAGGACCGGCGTGGCGAACAGCGGCGACGCGCGCGGGACGATCGGCCGGACCTGATCGGGCAGGTCCAGCAGCACGCCGGTCACCGTTAACACGATCAGCACGATCGCCCCGCCGATGCCGGTCCATTTGTGAAGGTCGTACAGCCGGCGCGATCGCGATGCCGCCCGTTTCCAGGCGAGCGATCGCCGCCAGCCGCCGGTACGTGGCCACCATGCCCACAGCCCGCTGACCAGCATGGCGGCCATCACGATGCCGGCGATCCCCATCGCGATGGCGCCGGGCTTCTGCATCAGCAGCCGGTAATGCAGGTCATAGATCCACGTCGTCCAGTAATCGCCCCAATAACCGCGACGGACGGCTTGGAGGCTGACCGGATCGAGCCACAGCATCAGCGGCGCGAAGTCCCGCGCCCGCGTTTCGGCCGGGTGGTAATACCGGATCGGGATCGGTCCGCCGCCTGGCGTCACCTCGATCCGCCACGCGCCCCCGCGGGTCGGATTGTCGCGGCGCAGGGCATCATAGACCGCCTGCCATGACGGCGGTCGTCCGCCGGTCGCGACGCGGGCAAGGCCGGGGTGCAAGGCCTCATCGATCGTCGGGTAGAAGACGAGGATGCTGCCGGTCAGCCCGGTGACGGCGAACAGCAGGCCGACGCCCAGCCCCAGCCACAGGTGCATGCGCCGCACCATGACGCGTATCCGCTGCGCCGGCGTCGTCACAGCGTCAGCCGCACGCTGCCGTACAAAGCACGTCCGTCGGCTGGCGAATGCAGCACCTGGCTGCCGTCGAACCAGACATATTCGTAGCGGCGGTTGCCGATGTTCTTCAGTTGCGCCGCCACTTCCAGCGTCGGCAACACCCGCCACGCCACCTCGCCCGTCGCGACCACATAAGCGCCGTAGCGCGGCAGTGTGTTCGCCGGCGTCAGTTCGTAGCGCGACTGGCCGTTGCCCCATAGCGACACCCGCCACCGTTCGGCCGGCACCACGTCGAGCCCGCCTGAAAACAGGTTGCGGGGCACATGGTCGACCCAGTTGCCGGCCTGCGACGGGGTCGCCGGATCGGGCGTGACGATCCGTGCGCGCTGATACGCGTAGGCGCCCCACAGGTTGACCGCCCGCGCCGGTCGCAGGCTGACCTGCACGTCCAGTCCCGACCGCCGCGTCGCGCCCAGATTGTCGCTGTCACCGGAGGGATCGTTGAGACGCCGCTTGATCTCGCCACTGGCGGTCTGCGTCCAGAAAGCGACGCGCGATTCCAGCCAGCGACCGCGCGCGAACTTGACGCCAGCCTCCCATCCTTCGTTGATCGACGGATCGAGGTCGGTAGTCCGCGGCGGCACTTTGTAGGCGCCAGCGCCAACGCCGATCTGGAAGGTCCGCCCATAATTCCCATAGACGGTGAGGCCCGGCACCGGCGTGATCGCCACGCTAACCTTGGGCTGGTTGATCGTACCGTAAGCGTTGATCGGATAGCGCTGGCCGTTCAGCCGGTTGCGCAGCGTTCCCGAGACGGTGTCGATACGCCAGGCCGGCGTGATGCTCAGCCATCCGGTCGGCTCGACGACCGCCTGCGCATACCCCCCCGCCACGGTCAGGCCGAATGCCTGATCGCGGGTCTGGCTGGTGATCCGGCGATCGGCAGTCAGCCAGCGCAGACTGGCGTTGTCCTGCACCTGCACGTCACCGCCCGCCTCCAGCATCAGGCGATGCAGGAACGCGACCCTGGGGTGGTAATGCAGCGTGGCCATCACGCCATATTGGTCCTCGCGCGTCAGCCGCCGTTGCTGGGCGACGGTGGCGGAAAACCGGACGTAACGGTCATCGTTCATGCCATTGGCATAGCCCTTCGCACTCAAGGCCAGATCCTCGGTAAGGTCGGCATCGAGGTGCAGACTATATTGGCCGAGCCTACGTCGACCGCCGTCGCTCGCGGAAATGGCATAGGATCGCCGACGGTCGCGATAGGCGTCGACGTCCGTCAGATAACCCGGCTCCTCCGCCTCCGCCTGTGCATAGCGAGCGATCCCTCCAAGCCGCACCGATCCCCAATCATAGAACCACTTGCCCGCCAGGCTGATGCGATCGAGATCGGCATGGTCGCGAAAACCGTCGCTGCGGCGGTAACCGACGAAGTAATTCTGGCTGAACCGGCCCGTCTCCACCCCGGCGGATACCTGTCCCTCGGCGGTGCCGAATGCACCCGCCAACAGCCGCGCGTCGAGGTAATCGCCGCCGATCCGCGTGGCGATGTTGGCGCTGCCGGCGATCGCATGCAGACCATAACGCGGATCGGAGGTGCCCCGCACCAGCTCGACCTGCGCGATGTCGAGCGGCATTACCGCATCGATGAACGCCATGCCGCCGTCGTTTGCGTTGCTGGGAATGCCATCGATCAACAGCTTGACCGCATTGATCTCACCCTCCCCATTGAAGCCGCGGATCGAGAAGCGTCCCGATGTCGTCCCCTGATTGAAGTCGGTCAGCGACACGCCGGGCAGGCGCGCGAACAATTCCCAGGAATTGTCGACGCTTTGCCGCTGGGCGATGTCGCCGCCGAGCCGGTCGACAGAGGTCAGCACGTTGCTGGTCGATTGTGCCATGTCGCGTGCGGTGACGACGATGTCGCCGACCGAAAAGCTGGTGTCGCGTTGATCGTGGTCGCGATCGTGGGTGGCGGTCTGCGCCGCCGCCGTCGTGCAGACGGCAAGCATCATGCCTGCCGCTGCCACGGTCTTGAAATAGGTCATGCAAATGTCCCGATCCAGGCGCACGTCTGCGAGGTCGCAAACGGCGCCGTCAATGTCGTGTTGGGCGGATCAGGCGGAGAACGGTGGTCCACGCAAAAATGGCCGCAGGAACGGCCGGGTTCGCGGCATAACCCGCCGTACGGCAGCGAAGCCGAGCGCGAGGACGAACGCCAGCGCGACCGCGAGCAGCACCGCATCGACCGGCATGGCAACGCCATGCGCCAGCGCGGTGAACGGACAGGGCATGTCGGCGGCGGGATGCCCGTCCGCCTTGCCATGGGCGCCGCTCATATGGTCCGGCATGGCAGCGGGCGCCATCGCGTGATGCGGCATCGGCGCCGCAGTGACCGGACCGAAACCGCTGCATATCTGCAGGCTGACGCGGCCGTCGACCACGCCCACCATGAAGCCGGCCGGCACCAGCAGCTTCACCGCCAGCACCACCAGCGCCAGCCACAGGGCCAGCGTGCGATGCTGCAGCGACAGGCGGCGAATGGCGGTCACGCGGCCGTGTTAGCCGCGCTCAGTCGCCATGTCATCGACCTGTGTCGCACCCGACGGCGACAAAGCACGTCCCCCTCCCGCATGCCGTCACGATCGGCTAAGTCCCTGCGGACATGATCGATCTCGCCATCCTTTACGAACACCCCGCGTGGTTCGTCCCGCTGTTCGCCGCGCTGGACCGCCGCGGCATCGCCTATTCGGCGCTCACGCCCGATGGCGACTGGAACCCCGCAGATCGCCACCCGCCGGCACCGCTGGTCTTCAACCGCATCGCCATGTCGAGCTTCCTGCGATCCGGCGAACACCCGATTTTTCACGCCGCCGCGCTGCTCGACCATTGGCGCCGGTCCGGTGCCTCGATCGTCAATGGCCCGGAGGTGCTGGCGATCGATTCGTCGAAGGCGCGGCAATTGTCGCTGATCGCCAGCCTGGGCCTCGACATCCCGGCGACCCGCGTCGTCCACCGCGCCGCCGACGTCGCCGCAGCGGCAGGCCAGATCGGATTCCCGCTGGTGGTCAAGGCGAACATCGGCGGTTCGGGCGCGGGCATCGTCCGCTTCGATTCGATGGATGCATTGCGCGCCGCCGTGGCCGATGGCGACCTGCCGGCCAGTATCGACGGAGTGCTGCTGGTGCAGGACTATGTTCCCGCCCGCGACGGCATCATCACCCGCATCGAGACGCTCGACCGCCGGTTCCTCTATGCCATCGACGTGGCGGGTGGTGGCGCGTTCAATCTGTGCCCGGCCGATGCCTGCATCGTGCCGGGCAGTGGTATCGCGATGACCGCGGTGACGCCCGCCGCCCATCTGATCGACGGGGCGGAGCGCATCGCCCGCGCGATCGACCTCGACGTCGGCGGGGTCGAGGTGATGATCGACGATCGTGACGGCACTGCCCGCTTCTACGATATCAACGCCTTGTCGAACTTCGTTGCCAGGCCACACGAGGTGCTGGGCTACGACCCGCACGACGCGCTGGTCGACTATCTGCTCACCCGGACGAAAGGCACCTGATGCGTTACGGTTACTGGATGCCGGTGTTCGGCGGCTGGCTGCGCAACGTGCCCGACGAAGGGATGGAGGCAAGCTGGGATTATGCCAGGCGGCTGACACAGAATGCCGAGCGGTGGGGCTATGACCTGAGCCTGATCGCCGAATTGAACCTCAACGATATCAAGGGAATCGAACAACCCGCGCTCGATGCATGGTCGACCGCCGCAGCGCTCGCCGCGGTCACCGAGCGGATCGAACTGATGGTCGCGGTACGTCCGAATTTTCACCACCCCGCCCTGTTTGCCAAGGCGGCGGCGAACATCGACCGCATTTCCGGCGGCCGGCTGGCGCTCAACGTCGTCTCGTCGTGGTGGGCGGACGAGGCGAGGCAATATGGCCTGCAATTCGACCGGCATGACGACCGCTATGCACGAACCGAGGAATGGCTGACGGTGATCGATGGCCTGTGGACGCAGGATCGCTTCAGCTTCACGGGGCAATTCTATCGCACCGAGGACGCGATCTGCTCGCCCAAGCCGGCCAAACGCCCCACCGTCTACGCCGGCGGTGAGAGCGAGAAGGCCAAAGCGATGATCGCGGCGCAATGCGACGCCTATGTCATGCACGGCGATCCGGTCGAGGCGATCGCGCCCAAGATCGCCGACATGGCCGCCCGGCGCGAGGCGACGGGCGGCGCGCCGATGCGCTATGGCATGGCCGCCTATGCCATCGTCCGCGACACCGAGGCAGAGGCGAAGCGCGAACTGGCGCGCATCACCACGATCAGCGACCTGCCCGCGGGCTATGCCAATTTCGACCAATGGCTATCCGGCACCCAGCTGGAACGCGAGCTGAAGATCCAGGAATATTCCGTATCCAACCGCGGTTTGCGGCCAAATCTGGTCGGCACGCCCGAACAGCTGAAGGAGCGCATTGCAGAATACGAAGCCGCCGGCCTCGACCTGTTGCTGCTTCAGATGAGCCCGCAAGAGGAAGAGATGGAGCGGTTCGCCGTACAGGTGATGGGCACGGCATAAGCGACCACCGCTCTGGCGAGCCCCCCTCGCCGTCTTCCCGGGACGACCGGCCGCGCAAACATACGGATCGCGGTACGGGCGATCGGTTCCAGACGATGCCCGATGGCTCTTGATCCACGATAAGCCTCTGCTGTCACGAACTCGTCACATTGCGGGTCCACCGGCGATGATATGGCTACCATGGTCTCCGCAGCATCTCCCGCCCCGGCTGCCCACGGCCCGCGGCTCGATGGACACCTGCATCCTGCGGGACGCTGGATCTTCCTCGCCGTGCTGGTCGGTGCGCTCGGCTATGCCGGCGTCAGCATTATCGCCGATACCGCAGAGGTGGGCGAAACGCTCGCGACCGGCGTATTCCTGTTCCTCGGCCTCGCACTGCTGATCGCGCTGGGGTTCGAATTCGTCAACGGCTTCCACGACACTGCGAACGCGGTCGCCACGGTGATCTATACGCATGCCATGCCCGCGCCGCTGGCCGTGGTGTGGTCCGGCTTCTTCAACTTCCTCGGCGTGCTGCTGTCCTCAGGCGCGGTCGCCTATTCTATCATCACGCTGCTGCCGGTCGAACTGATCCTGCACATCGGATCGGCAGGCGGATTCGCGATGATCTTCGCCCTGCTGCTGGCCGCCGTGCTGTGGAACCTGGCGACCTGGTATGTCGGCCTACCCAATTCCTCCAGCCACGCGCTGATCGGGTCGATCCTCGGCGTCGGCGTCGCCAACCAGATGCTGTCGAACACCGGCGGCACATCGGGCGTCGACTGGCATCAGGCGGAAAAGGTGCTGTCGGCGCTGATGGTCAGCCCGCTGATCGGCTTCGGCGGTGCGCTGCTGCTGCTGCTCGTCATGAAGCGCTTCCTGCGCGATCCCAAGCTATACCGGGCACCCGACACCAACGCGCCGCCGCCCAAGGGCATCCGCGCGACGCTGATCCTCACCTGCACCGCGGTCAGCTTCGCGCACGGCGGCAACGACGGACAGAAGGGCATGGGCCTCATCATGCTCATCCTGATCGGCTGCGCCCCCACCGCCTATGCGCTCAACCGTACAGTGCCGGAAAGCGCCACGCCGGCGTTCGTCCAGCAGGCGCGCGCGGCGGAGGTCATCTTCGCCCGCCAGCCGGGGCCGGAGCCGACCTCGATCGACGTTGCCCGCGCGACGGTGACGCAGGGTCTCGCCGCCCGCCGCGTCGATACGCAGGCGATGTACGGCGCGCTGTCGTCGCTGTCGCGCGACGTCGGCGACCGGCTTGCCAGCTACGGCTCGCTCGGCAAGGTCCCCGCCGCCGCCACGCCCAATCTGCGCGGCGACATGTACCTCGTCCTCGATGCCAGCAAGATGGTCGTCGCCGACGAAGGCGCGCAGGCCCGTTTCACCGCACAGGAAATCCAGGGCATCAAAGGCTATGGCCGCGCATTGGAACAGGGCACGCGCTACATCCCGTTGTGGGTGAAGGTCACGGTGGCGATCGCGCTCGGCCTCGGCACGATGGTCGGCTGGCGGCGCATCGTCGTCACCGTCGGCGAACGGATCGGCAAGACGCATCTCACCTATGGCATGGGCATGTCGGCCGAGTTGATGACCGCCGCGACGATCCTGCTCGCCGAACGCTTCGGCATGCCGGTGTCGACGACGCACATCCTGTCGTCCGGCGTCGCCGGGGCGTCCGTAGCGAACGGCGCAGGCCTGCAGTGGCGCACCATCCGCAACATGGCGCTCGCGTGGGTAATGACCCTGCCCGCGGCGATGCTGCTGGCCGGCACGCTGTACTGGATCCTGCTGACGGTGTTGCGAACCACGATGGGGTGATCCCGACCACGATCCTGCCGATGCGGGATCGCGGGATCGTCGACCGCAACACATCCGTCACGCGTTCGTGACCGCGCCGTAACATGCCGCGGGCATAGGCTTTCCCAGGAACAGCGCGTTCCGGGGGGCCGATATGACCACCACCGATTGCATGGGCGACCTGACCGCTGACATCCTCGCCTTCGTTCCCCAGCGGCCGATGGCGCCGGAACGGACCGACAGCGCCCGCCGCCGCTTCCGGACGATCTGGATTTCCGACGTCCATCTCGGCACCCGCGGCTGCAATGCCGAAATGCTCATCGACTTCCTCGACCATGTCGACAGCGAACAGCTCTATCTGGTCGGCGACATGATCGACGGCTGGCGGCTCAAAAAGCGCTTCTACTGGCCGGCGGCGCACAACGACGTCGTCTGGCGGATCATGAAGCGCGCGAAGCGTGGTACCCGCGTCACCTATATCCCCGGCAACCATGACGAGATGTTCCGTCAGTTCGCCGGCATGGACTTCGGCGGGGTGAAGGTCCGGCGCAAGGCGATCCATATCACCGCCGACGGCCGTCGCCTGCTGGTCCTGCACGGCGACGAATTCGACGCGATCACGCTCGCCCACCGCTGGGTCGCGTTCATCGGCGACAACGCCTACACCGCGCTGATGGTGGTCAACCAGTGGCTGAACGTCGCGCGCCGCCGGCTGGGCATGCCTTATTGGTCGCTGTCGAAGCACGCCAAGGCCAAGGTCAAGAACGCGGTCGCTTTCATCTCGCACTTCGAAGAGGTAGTCGCCCATGCCGCCGGGTCGCGCGGCGTCGACGGCGTGGTGTGCGGACATATCCACACCGCCGAGATCCGCCAGATCGGCGACGTCGCCTATTACAACGATGGCGATTGGGTGGAGGGCTGCACCGCGCTGGTCGAGCATTTCGACGGTCGCATGGAATTGCTCCACTGGGCGGACGAGATCGCCAAGCGCGAAACGACCGAGCGCGCCGCCGCGATCGCCGCCTGATGCGGATCGCGCTCGTCACCGACGCCTGGGCACCGCAGGTCAATGGCGTCGTCCGCACGCTCACCTCGATCAAGCGCGAGCTGGAAGCGCAGGGGCATGAATTGCTGGTCGTCTCGCCCGATCGCTTCGCCAGCCTGCCCTGTCCCAGCTATCCGGAAATTCGCCTGGCGCTGGCAAGGCGCAGCACCATCGGCCGGCTGATCGCCGCCTTTGGCGCCGAAGCGATCCACATCGCCACCGAAGGGCCGCTGGGACTTGCCGCGCGCCGTTGGTGCCTGGCGGAACGGATGCGCTTCACCACCGCGTATCATACGCAATTTCCCGATTACGTCGCCGCGCGCACGGGCGTGAATGCGGAATGGATCTGGCGCTACATCCGCTGGTTTCACACGCCCGCGGAGGCGATCCTCACCTCGACGCCCTCGGTCGACACCGTGCTGCGCGGGCATGGTCTCGCCCGGCTGCGCCGTTGGGGACGCGGCGTCGATCTTGCCACCTTCTCCACCGACGGCCCTGCCGACCAGACGATCAAGGCGCTTGCTGGCCCCATCCTGCTCTACGTCGGTCGCGTCGCGGTGGAGAAGAACATCGAAGCCTTTCTGGCGGCCGGTACCGCCGGCACCAAGGTCGTCGTCGGCGATGGCCCGGCGCGCGCATGGCTTGCCGCGCGCTATCCGGAGGCGCATTTCCTCGGGCCCAAGTTCGGCGACGCGCTCGCGGCCGCCTATCGCAGCGCCGACGTGCTGGTCTTTCCCAGCCTCACCGATACGTTCGGGCTCGTGATGATCGAGGCGCTTGCCTGTGGCACCCCGGTAGCGGCGCTGCCCGCGCCGGGACCGGTCGATGTCCTCGACGCGACGGTCGGCGCGATCGACCGCGATCTGGATGGCGCGATCCGCCGGGCGTTGACCCTCGATCGCGCCACCTGTGCCGCTTACGCCGCGCGCTTCACCTGGGCGAACAGCGCGGCGCAGTTTCTCGACAGCCTCGCGCCGATCCGCACCTGGAGTGCGCAGGCCGCCTGACGCGATGCCCGCCCCGGCCAAGGCCGGGGCGGTACAGGCTCAGTCCAGCCCGCCACCCAGCGACCGGTACAATTCGACGAGATTGCTGCCGCGCGACAGCCGGGTCGTCACCAATTGCTGCTGCGCCGTGTACAGATTGCGTTGCGAATCCAGCGTGGTCAGGAAGGAATCGACGCCGGCACGATAGCGCGCGTCCGAAATCCGGAACGCGACATTGGCGGCATTCGCCCGTGCCGTCTGCGCGGCGATCTGTTCATCGATGGTGCCGCGCTGCGCCAGCGCATCGGCGACCTCGCGAAAGGCGGTCTGCACCGTCTTTTCATAGGTCGCGACCGCCCCCTGCTGCTGCGCGCGTGCCGAATCGAGGTTGCCGCGCAGGCGGCCGCCGTCGAACAGGGGTAGCGAAACCGATGGCGATCCGGTGTAGGTGAAGCTGCCACCCGCGAACAGACCGCTGAGCGCGGTGCTGATCGTGCCCAGCGTCGCGGTCAGCGAAATGCGCGGGAACATCGCCGCCCGCGCCGCGCCGATGTTGGCGTTCTGCGCGATGAGCTGATGCTCGGCCTGCAACACGTCCGGCCGGCGTAACAGCACATCGGAAGCAACCCCGGCGGGCAGCACCTGCAACGCCGCATCGCCATTGCCCAGCCCCTGCGGTAGCAGATCGGACGTGACCGATGCACCGACGAGCAGGTCGAGCGCATTCTTGTCCTGTGCCACCCGCGTCTTCAGGACGGCGATGTCGTTGCGTGCGGATTGATAGGTGGTTTCCGCCTGCCGCGCCTCCAGTTCTGAGGCGACTCCGATGCGGAATTGCGCACGGGTCAATTCCAGCGTCTGCTCGAACGACTTCAGCGAATCCTGCGAAATGCGCAACTGGTCCTGATCGGACGCCAGCGTCAGCCACGCCGTCGCAATCTCCGCGATCAGGCTGATCCGCGTCGAGCGCTGCGCCTCCTCGGTCGCGAAATATTGTTCGAGCGCGGCGCGGTTGAGGTTGCGTACGCGGCCGAACAAGTCGAGTTCGAACGCCGAAAAGCCGGCATTGACCGAATAGAATTCGAGGTTGGACGACGCACCGCCGACGCCGGCACCGGTGCCGGTACCGCCGCCCGTTCCTGCGCCCGTGCCCGTGCCCGTACCGCCGCTGGTGCCGCCGCCGGCCGCCCCGCCCAGTGCACCTGCGGCGCCCTGGATATTGTTGGTATAGGTTCCCGATCCCGAGACGGTCGTTGACGGCACCAGGTCCGCACGCTGCACCCGATATTGGGCGCGGGCCTGCAACACGTTCGCCGCGGCAAGGCGCAGGTCGCGGTTGTTCTCAAGCCCCAGCACGATCGTCTTGCTCAGCCGATCGTCGGTGAAGAACGTCCGCCAGCCGATCTTGGTGACGTCCGGCGCATCGGTGGCCGCCGCCGGATAGACGCCGCCCTGCGGCAGCGCCGCGGGTACCGCGCCGACCGGTCGCACATATTTGGGCGCCAGGTTACACCCGGCGAGCGCGGTCGCCGCGAGCAGACCCAGGACACACTTGCTGTTCATCACCACTCAGGCTCCCTGCGGCGCGGGACGTGACCCGTGCTCGCCGTCATCATGTCGCCGCCGATCGTCGCCGCCGTCGTCATCGTCGTGCGGACGATCCTCGCCCGCCGGCTTCGCCTCGCCGCCGTGGCCGAACAGCCGCAGCACGACGACGAAGAACATCGGCACGAAGAAGATCGCGAGCACCGTTGCCGACAGCATGCCGCCGACCACCGCACGACCGATCGCATTCTGGCCACCCGCGCCCGCTCCGGTCGAGATCGCCAGCGGCATCACGCCGAAGATGAACGCGAGACTGGTCATCAGGATCGGACGCAGGCGCAGCTTGGCCGCCTGCACCGCGGCATCGAAAGGCTTCATGCCTTCGTTGATCCGCTCCTCGGCAAATTCCACGATCAGGATCGCGTTCTTCGCCGACACGCCGATCGTCGTGATCAGGCCGACCTGCAGGTAGATGTCGTTGTTGAGGCCCGTCATCCACGCCGCGAGTACCGCGCCGAGCACGCCGAGCGGCACGACCAGCAGCACCGAGATCGGCACCGACCAGCTCTCGTACAACGCGGCGAGGCAGAGGAATACGATCAGCAGCGACAGGCCGTACAACGCCGGCGCCTGACCGCCCGACAGCCGCTCTTCGAACGACAGGCCGGTCCATTCCAGCGCGGTGCCCGGCGGCAGCTTGTCATGGATCTCCTCCATCGCCGTCATCGCCGCGCCGGTGCTCTGCCCAGGCCCCGGAGACCCCTGGATCTGCATCGCGGGCTGGCCATTGTAGCGGGTCAGCTGCACCGGCGCATTCGCCCATTCCAAGGTCGAGAATGCGGTGAACGGCGCCATCTGGCCGCTGCTGCTGCGCACGTACAGGTCGCCGACGTCATCGGGCGCCAGGCGGTACGGGGCGTCCGCCTGCATATAGACGCGCTTGACGCGGCCACGGTCGATGAAGTCGTTGATGTAGCTGCCGCCCCAGGCGGTCGAGATGGTCGAATTGACATCCGACAGGTCGAGGCCGAGTGCGCGCGCCTTGTCCTCGTCGACCTTCACCTTCAGCTGCGGCGCGTCGTCCAGGCTAAGCGGGCGGACCTGCGCCAGATTGGGGTTCTGCGCCGCCATGCCGAGCATCATGTTGCGTGCCTGGAGCAGCTTTTCGTGACCGATGCTGCCGGTGTCGACCAGCTGCGCATCGAAGCCGGTCGCGTTGCCCAGTTCCTGCACGGCGGGCGGCACCAGCGCGAAGATCATGCCGTCCTTATACTGGCTGAACGCCCCCATCGCACGCCCGACGATCGCCTGCGCCTTGTTCTCGGCACCGCCACGATCCTCCCAGGGCTTGAGGTTGACGAAGACCAGGCCGGCATTCTGGCCCTGGCCTGCGAAGCTGAAGCCGTTGATCGTGAACACGCCCGCGACGTTGGCGCTTTCCTGCTTCAGGAAATGGTCGCGGACGAGGGTCAGGCCCTTGTCGGTGCGCGCGCTGGTCGCGCCGGCCGGACCCTGGACGAGCGCCAGCACGGTGCCCTGGTCCTCGTCGGGCAGGAAGCCCGACGGCAGGCGCGTGAACACGAACACCATGCCCGCAACGATCAGCACGTAGACGAGCAGCGAGCGCTTCCAGCTGCGCGCCGTCCGCTTCACCCCGCCCTCATATTTGTTCTGCGCGGTGTCGAACTTGTCGTTGAACCAGCGGAAGAAGCGCGCGAACAGGCCGTTGCCCTCCCGCTTGGCAGGATCGTGCCGCTTCAGGATCGTCGCGCACAGCGCCGGAGTCAGGATCAACGCGACCATGACCGACAGTACCATCGCCGAAACGATCGTGATGGAGAACTGGCGATAGATGACGCCGGTCGATCCGCCGAAGAACGCCATCGGCAGGAACACCGCAGACAGCACCAGACCGATGCCGACCAGCGCGCCGCTGATCTCGTCCATCGACTTGCGCGCCGCTTCCTTGGGGCTGAGATGCTCGGTGACGATCAGGCGCTCGACGTTCTCGACCACCACGATCGCATCGTCGACCAACAGGCCGATCGCCAGCACCATGCCGAACAGCGTCAGCGTGTTGATGGTGAAGCCGGCCATCGCCATCACGCCGAACGTGCCGAGCAGCACGACCGGGACCGCGATGGTCGGGATGATCGTCGCCCGCCAGTTCTGCAGGAAAAGGAACATGACGAGGAAGACGAGCACCACCGCCTCGATCAGCGTGTGGATCACCTGCTCGACCGACAGGCGGACGAACGGCGTCGTGTCATACGGATAGATGACCTTGACGTCGGACGGCAGCGTCTTGCCGATCTCCTGCGCACGCTGCTTGACCAATTCGACCGTGTCGAGCGCATTGGCACCGGCGGCCAGGCGGACGCCGAAGCCGGAAGCGGGCTTGCCGTTGTACTGGACGTCGAAGCCGTAGTTCTCGGCGCCGAGCTCGACGCGCGCGACATCGTTCAATCGCACGACCGCGCCGCTGGTGGTCGTCTTCAGGCGGATGTTGCCGAACTGCTCGGGCGTCTGCAACCGCGACTGTACCGAGACGGTCGCGTTGAGCATCTGCTCCTTGGGCGCCGGCTGCGCGCCGATCTGACCGGCGGACACCTGGGCGTTCTGCGCCTGCACTGCCGCCGAAACATCGCCGATGGTCAGCTGATAGCTGTTGAGCTTTACCGGATCGAGCCAGATGCGCATCGCATATTGCGCGCCGAACACCTGCAATTCGCCGACGCCCGAGACGCGGCTGACCGGATCCTGGAACTTCGACACGACCATGTCCGACAGGTCGGTGTTGGTGTGCGAGCCATCAGTCGAAACGAGGCCGACGACCAGCAGAAAGCTGGCGGCGGACTTGGTCACCTGGATACCCTGGCGCTGCACTTCCTGCGGCAGCAGCGGGGTGGCGGCCTGCAGCTTGTTCTGCACCTGGACCTGGGCGATGTCCGGATCGGTGCCCTGTTCGAAGGTGAGCGTGATCGTCACCGTCCCCGCCGAGGAGGACGAGGACGAGAAATAGCGCAGGTTGTCGATGCCCTTGAGCTGCTGCTCGATGATCTGCGTCGTCGTGCGCTCAAGCGTTTCCGCATCGGCACCGGGATAGGTGGCGGTGATCGCCACCGCGGGGGGCGCGATTTCGGGGAATTGCGCGACGGGCAGGCTGCGGATCGCGATGACGCCCGCCAGCATGAGCACCATGGCGATGACCCACGCAAAGATGGGTCGATCGATGAAATAGCGAGACATCAGCGGTTACTTCGCCTGTGCTGCGGGTGCGCCCGCACCATTGCCCTGCTGGGCTGCTGCGGCGGGCGCATTCGGGTTCCAAGGTTTGCCCTGCACGGCCATGCCGGGACGCAGCATCATGCCGCCCTCGACGATCACCTTGTCGCCCGGCTTCAGCCCGTCGGTGACAAGCCAATTGTCGCCGATCGTCCGGCTGGTCTGCAGCATGCGCGGCTGGACCTTGTTGTCCGCACCGATCACCATCGCGGTCGCATTGCCCTTTTCATCGCGGGTGACGGCACGCTGCGGCACCAGCATCGCATTCTGGTCGACCCCCTGGGCCAGCGAAGCGCGAACGAACATGCCGGGCAGCAGCAGGCCATTGTGATTGGGGAACAGCGCGCGGATGACCTGCGACCCCGTCGTCGGATCGACGGTCACGTCGGCGAAACGCAGCGTGCCCTCCGGACCGTAATCGCTGCCATCCTCCAGCTTCAGCTTGACGCGCGCATTGCCGTCGCGGGTCAGCTTGCCGCTCATGATCTGCTGGCGCAGCTTGAGCAGGTCGGAACTCGACTGCTGGATATCGACATAGATCGGGTCGATCCGCTGGATCGTCGCCAGCGCGTCGGTCTGTGCTGCGGACACCAAGGCGCCGGTGGTGAACACCGATCGGCCGATCCGGCCGGTGATCGGCGCGCGAATGGTTGTGCGCGCCAGATCGATCTGGGCGGTGCGCAACGCGGCCTGCTGCGCCGCAACATCGGCCTGCGCCTGCTGCGCCGTCGTCTGCGCATTTTCGAGGTCCTGGCGCGAGATCGCGTTGATCTTCACCAACTCGCCGTAGCGCCGGGCAAGCGCGCCGCTGGATGCGATGCTGGCCCGCGCCCGCGTCAGCGCGGCACGCGCGCTGGCGACCTGCGCCTGATACGGCGATGGATCGATGCGATACAGCGGCTGACCCTTGCGGACCACGTCGCCCTCGACGAACAATCGCTCGAGCACTAGGCCGTTGACCTGCGGGCGCACCTCCGACGTTTCGAAGGCGGTGGTGCGACCGGGCAGCTCGCTGGTCAGCGTCACCGGCTGCTGGCGCACGACGACATAGCCGACGCTGGGCGGACCCTGCGGCGCCTGCTGCTGCTCCTTGCCGCCCCCGCACGCCGCCAGAGCCAGTGCCAACGCGAGCACCGCCACCCCGTGTCGCTTATTCGCCATGCAATTATGTCCGCTTAAAAATTGTGAGTGATCGATCACTCACGCCCTGCTACAACCGTTCCGGCTGGAGCGTCAAGGCTCCGGGCACGAGGATGGAATGATCGAAAGCGAAATTTGTTGCGGCGCACCAAAAAACAGGACGGCTGTTCGACGCGAGCGGGTGATTGACGCTGCACGCAAGTTGTTCATCGAAAACGGATTTCACGCTACCGGCATTGCTCAGATCGCCAAGGAATCCGGCGTCGCGGTCGGCCAATTGTACCGCGACTTCTCCGCCAAGGAGGACATCGTCGCTGCCATCGTCAACACCGATTGCCGTACGTTCATGGCGGCCGACTCGCTGCGACTCGCGATCGACGAAGGCAACGAGGTGCAGGTCCGCGACTGGATCCGCCAATTCGTCCAGCCCGAGGACGAGCCCGACGACGGACGCCTGTTTGCCGAGATCATCGCGGAATCCGGGCGCAACGAACGCATTGCGGCGATCTTCGACAGCACGCACCACGATGTCCGCACGCTGATGCTCGCCGCACTCGATATGCTCGCGCCCGGTGCGGCGCTGTCCGAGCGCCGCTCTGCGCTGGCCGACGTGATCCTGACCATGTCGCTGGGCCTGCTGCACCACCAGCTGGTACGCCCACGGGCGCCGTTGACCGCGCTGGTCCATGCCATGACCGCGATCGTCGACCGCGATATCGACGCGATCAGCCGCGAGGCACAGGCGCTGACGCTAGCCGACGCCTGACGTCAATCGACCGTCGGCGGCGGGCGAAACGCATCGGGATCGATGCCGTAGCGACGCAGCTTGTAAACAGCGTCTTGCGCAGCATGCCGAGCCGCTAGACCACCTTGCCGCCGCTGGCTCGCAGCGCATCGATGATGACGGCCGTCTCGAATTCGGCGACCCGTGCCGGCAGGTCCTGGATGTCGGACGCCGTCGCATCGCCATCCGACCCCGATACGCATTCCAGGGCATAGTCGCGCGACTCCCGCACGTTGGCCGGCCAGCCATGATCGAGCGCATGACGCCGCTGCCCTCCCCAATGATATGATCGGGTCAATCCAGCGCAATGCGCGCCTGCTCGACGAAGGCGACGACCAACAGCATCCGGTCCTGTTCACACGCGGTCGCGGCAAGCCGATGATACAGGTCGGCACGGAACCGGCCTGCCGGCGATCAGCGCGACGACAAGCAGCCATCCGATCCGGGGCGAGCTCCTCATCGCAACGGATGCTGGCAAGCTTCCTGGCGACAGGGTCGCGAAATCCGCCCTCCGTGGGCGATCAGCGGCTTGGCCAGACCGCCATGCTCGTCTCCACCAGCCGCTCCAGGTCGGCGCGGCTCGCGCCAGATCCAGCCTGCACCGCCATGCCCTGCAACAGCGCATACAGATAGCTGGTGAGCCCCAGCACATCGACGTGCGCGGGAAGGTCACCGTCGCGCTTGGCCTGTTCGAACCGCTCGACCAATGCGGCCTGCGACGATGCGCGGCGGGCGATCACGTCGGCCTTGATCGAATCGGCCTCGGCCCCGCAGGCCACCGCGCTGATGACGCCCAGGCAACCCTTCGGATCGCACTGGCTGGTCTGCATGGCCAGCGCGCCGCGCATGAAATATTCGGCAACGCCGCGCGCCGTCGGCTGCTCCAACGCCACCCGCGTGTAGTCCAGTTTTTCCGATTCGTAGAGGTCCAGCGCCTTGTGGAACAGCGCTTCCTTGTTCCCGAATGCGGCGTACAAGCTGGGTCGTGTGATCCCCATCGCCTCTGTCAGGTCGGCAAGCGAGGTACCTTCATAGCCCTTGCTCCAGAACACGCGCAGCGCCGCCGCCAGCGCCGCTTCGGTGCAGAATTCCCGCGGACGCCCTTTCGAGGGATGTGTAGCGATCATTTCCATATCGCTCAGTATAGAATTTTTGCCGGAATAAACAAGATCGTTGCTGACTGAAACCCATCGTCATGCCGCCAGCGCCTTGCGCCCCGCCCCCTGCGCGCCCGCCAGCAGGTCACGGGCAACCGCCTCCGCGATCTTGATGCCATCGACCGCCGCCGACAGGATGCCACCCGCATAACCCGCGCCCTCGCCGGCCGGATACAGGCCGGCGGTGTTGACGCTCTGAAAGTCATCGCCGCGAGTAATCCGGACCGGCGACGACGTCCGCGTCTCGACCCCGGTCATCACCGCGTCGGGATGGTCATAGCCGGGAATCTCGCGCCCGAACGCCACCAGCGCCTCACGCATCGCCGTCACCGCAAAGTCCGGCAGGCACTCGGCCAGGTCGGTCAATTGTACGCCGGGGCGATAGGAGGGGATGACGCTGCCCAGCCTGGTCGATGGCCGCCCCGCCAGGAAATCGCCGAGCCGCTGCGCCGGCGCCTTGTAATCACCGCCGCCCACCTCGAACGCCCGTGTTTCCCAATATCGTTGCAGCGCGATGCCGGCGAGCGGATCACCGGGGTAATCGCGGGCGGGATCGATGCCGACGACGATGCCCGAATTGGCATTGCGCTCGTTACGCGAATATTGACTCATGCCGTTGGTCGCGACCCGGCCCGGCTCGCTGGTCGCGGCGACCACCGTGCCGCCCGGACACATGCAGAAGCTGTAGACGGTGCGACCATTCTTGCAGTGATGCGACAGGCTGTAGGCGGCGGCGCCGAGATCGGGATGGCCGGCACAGGGCCCGAAGCGCGCATCGTCGATCCAGCTTTGCGGATGTTCGATCCGCACCCCGATCGAAAACGGTTTGGCTTCGAGATGGACGCCGCGCTCGTGCAGCATGTGGAACGTATCGCGGGCGCTGTGGCCGAGGGCCAGCACGACCGGCCCCGTGTCGATCCGCTCGCCGGTCTGCAAGGTAAGGCCTGTCAGCCGGCGACGGCCATCCGCCGCGATATCGACATGCACGTCGTCGACCCGCTGCTGGAAGCGATATTCGCCGCCGAGCGATTCGACCGTCGCCCGCATCGCCTCCACCATCGTCACCAGGCGGAACGTCCCGATATGGGGATGCGCCTCGGTCAGGATTTCCGGCGGCGCGCCCGCCTTGACGAATTCGGTCAGCACCTTGCGACCGAGATAGCGTGGGTCCTTGATCTGGCTCCACAGCTTGCCGTCGGAAAAGGTGCCTGCCCCGCCCTCGCCGAACTGGACGTTCGATTCCGGGTTCAACTCGCTGCGCCGCCACAGCCCCCAGGTATCCTTGGTCCGCTCGCGCACCAGCTTGCCGCGATCGAGGATGATCGGCCGGAACCCCATCTGCGCGAGGATCAGTCCCGCGAACAGCCCGCACGGTCCCGCCCCCACGACGATCGGCCGCGGTCCACTGTAATCGGCCGGCGCCCTGGCCACGAACCGGTATCCCGTGTCCGGCGTCGGATTGACGTGCCGATCGCGTTTGAACCGCGCCAGCACCGGCGCCTCGTTCTTGACGACCACATCGACCGAATAGACGAAGTGGATATCCATCTTGTCGCGCGCGTCATGCGCCCGCCGCGCGACCGTATACCGCACGAGGTCCCGCGGCGTGATCCGAAGCCGGTCGCGGATCGCCGCCGCCAGGGCCTCCTCGGGATGGTTGAGGGGCAGCTTCAACTCGGTGATACGCAGCATGACCGTGCCTTAGCCGCTACGATGGTCAGCCACCAGCCGGGTCAGGGCGCGACGTCCACCGCCTGTGTCGCGATGATCTGCGGCCGGGCAGCGGCAAGGTCGCGGGCGGCGAGGCCGAACGCCTTGAAATGATCGGACCCCATGTGCGCCTGGACCGCGGCGTCGTCGGCATAGAGTTCGTTGAACACGAAGCGCCGCTCGCCCTCGGTCTCGCGCCACAGGTCATAGTGCAATACGCCCGGCTCCGCCCGCGATGCCGCGACGCAAATCCGTGCCGCGGCGACGAAGGCATCCTCGTGGCCAGGCTTCACCGTCACGAACGCAATCACCTTCACCGTCATGCCGCTCTCCATCGATTTTGCGTCAGTCTGGCCGGGAACCGATCGCACGACAAGCCTACCAGCTGGAGTCGATCGGCCGCGGCCCGCGCCATTCCTCGATCCGCCGCCGCGTCGCGGCCGACGCCGCATCGGGCAAGATATCGACCGGCCAGAAGCGCGCTTCGGCCAGTTCCACGCCGTCCACATGCGGCTCGTCGCCGGTCGTGCCGCTGAACAGGTGCACGGTATCGCGTCGCCCTTCCGACCGCGCCTCGAAGGTCGCGATCGGCACGACGTCGCGCAACACGCAGCCGGTTTCCTCGCGCAACTCGCGCACCGCAGCATGATCGGGTGCTTCGCCGCGCGCGATCCCGCCGCCGGGCAGCATCCACAGGTCCGATCGGACGTAGCGATGCCGCACCAGCAACACGCGGCCGGCGGCATCGAACGCCATCACCTTGACGCCGCGCGTCCGCCAGCCGACCATCGCCATCAAACGCCGTCGCAGGTGGTAGGCAAGGTCGATCAGCCGCCGCATCGGCGATACGCTAACGGCCGGGCGCCCGCGACGCCAGCCTTGCCCTCCCCCGCCGAACCGGCGAAGAGGCGATCCGAAGGGGAGCCGCCATGTCCATCCTGTCCGATCGCTGGATTCGCGAAGCCGCGCTGAGCCAGAACATGATCGAACCGTTCGTCGAGAGCCAGCGCAACGCCGGCTGCATCAGCTATGGATTGTCTTCCTATGGCTATGACGCGCGCGTCGCCGATGAATTCAAGATCTTCACCAACGTCGACAATGCCCTTGTCGACCCAAAGGACTTTGCGTCGAACAGCTTCGTCGACCGCAAGACCGACGTCTGCATCATCCCGCCGAACAGTTTCGCCCTGGCGCGGACGGTCGAATATTTCCGGGTGCCGCGCGACGTGCTGGTCATCTGCCTCGGCAAATCGACCTATGCGCGCTGCGGAATCATCGTCAACGTGACGCCGCTGGAACCGGGTTGGGAGGGGCATGTCACCCTCGAATTTTCCAACACGACGCCATTGCCGGCCAAGATCTACGCCAACGAAGGCGCCTGCCAGTTCCTGTTCCTCCAGGGGAACGAACCGTGCGAAACCAGTTATGCCGACCGCGCGGGCAAATATATGGGACAACGCGGGGTCACGCTTCCCCGTCTCTGACATGCCAACGGCCCGCTCGTCGAGCGGGCCGCAGCAACCATATCACAATATCAGCGGGTCGCGAGCGTGGTCGTCAGACGCGACAAGCCCCGCGTCGCGACATCGTGCGACGATATGACCGCACCATCGGGCATGTCCATCGCCACCACGGGGCGCTGCAACACATCGCTGTAGAGCGCGCGCGCTTCGCCCGTGCGTCCGGTCCGCGCATAGGCAGCCGCCAGGTTCAGCATCAATTCGGGGCGATCGGGGAAAATACGCCGCTCCGCCTCGATCCGTTTCGCCGCCTGGACGTAATCGCCTGCGGCAATTGCCTGATAACCGGTCCGGTCCTGAGCCAGCGCTGGCGTCGTCAGGCATGCACCCGCCAGCATCGTCGCTACAATCAATCGCATCGCATCGTCTCCTTTCCCGGCCTTCACGGCAGGTTTCACTTTTGTGACATTGTTGTGTCACTTCGAAGACAGTCATGCAAGCGGAATGCACGATCGCGAGCGAGAGAGCGAAGGGGTGTCGTTAACCCGCTGATGAGGAACGTCGGGCTAACGCCTGGACGATCTGGGTAGGGCGGACGATGCAATCGACGACGGAGGCAAACGGCAGCCGCAGCACCGGCATCGACACGGTGCGGGGGCTGCTCGTCCTCGGCGTGATTCTCGGCCACTATTTCGAGATCACGCAGGGCGAAGGCTTTCCGGCGTGGATCGGTGCCGGCGTGCGGATGCCGTTGTTCATCGGACTGACCGGCTATCTGTTCAACCTGGAACGCGCGCGCGCCGCATCGCTGATGACGTTGCTGCGCCGCCAATATCCGCGCCTCATCCTGCCATGGGCCGTCGCTTGCGTGGTTCACACGACGGTGACGAACGAACTCCACGTCGGCACGCCCTTGTCGCTGCTGCTATGGCCGCCGTTCCACCTTTGGTTCGTGCCGGTGATGATGGCCTTCATCGTCATGGCGACCGCCAGCCGCCTTTCTCCTGCGACGATGCTGGCGATCGCGATCCCGGTCAGCATTGCGGCGATGTATCTGCTGGGCGTTGGTCACGTGCCCACGTCGCTGTACGGCTGGCTGCCCGATCGACGCTTCTTCATCTATCCCATCTATTTCTTCTACGGATTGTACGTGGCGGTGCGACGACCCGACGCGATCCGCCGCGCCGCCGCCATGGTCCTCGCCCCGCTCGGGTTCCTGTGGTGGTGTTCGCTGTACGACACGCCGGGCATCGCAGCTGAGGCTGCGGCGGAGATCATCGGCTGCCTGCCGATGATCTACCTGCTTCCCGTCGTCCGCACGATCCGCATCCCGTTGCCCGGCATCGCAACGATCGGACGCAACAGCCTGTTCTTCTATCTCTGGCACCCGATGGCCTTCGCATTGTGGCGGCTGTGCAGCGTAGAGGGTGCGGTGTTGCTCGCACTGACGATCGCGACGCTGGTGATACTGTTGCCGCTGCTCGCCCGGCACGTTAGCATCGCGCGCATCCTCGGCATCGCGCAACGCCTTCCGCCCGCCGTTCCGCTGCCACCGGCCTTCGATACACCGGTACGAAAGCCGGCATGATGTCCGTCGTCCGTCAGCTGCTGCGCACCGGCCTGCTCACCGTCACCTGGCTCGTCCTGCTGCCATGCCTCCTGCTTCTCTGCTCGGTGATTGTCCCGATTGTTCCCTGGCTGCGCATCCAGGCCGTCGAACTCGTCCCGAACCGGGCAACCTGGTTCCTGCTGCTCGGTGGCGCTGGCCTGGCCATCGGCTGGGTCGCCCATCGCCGGCATAGGTCATGGGTGACGCGCATGCTGATCGGAATTGCACTGGCCACCGTATCGTGCGCCGGCTTGATCGTCGGGCGCTTCGTCGCGCTCGCCCATGCGAACGGCGTCGCGATCGACTGGGTCGCAAGCCTGTCGAACCGACATTTTAGCGCGGATGCCGCGCCGGACGAAACTCATGTCTATGCTGCGCCCGATGGTGAGCCACTCTTGCTCGATATCTATCGGGCGGGACCGACGGCGCAAATTCCACGGGGGACGGCGCTCAGCCCGGTACTGGTTGTCGTCCATGGCGGCGGATTTACCGGGGGCGACCGCCGGATCAGCGCCGCGAACATGCGCCGCTATGCGCGTTCCGGCTGGGCCGTCATCAGCATCGACTACCGGCTGGCAAGACCCGGACGACCGACTTGGAACCTCGCCATCGCCGACGTGCATTGTGCGCTGGCCTGGACGGTGGCGCATGCGCCCGCGTTGCGGCTAGACCTGAACCGTGTCGCGATGAACGGCGCTTCGGCAGGTGGCAGCCTCGCGATCGCCGCTGCCTACACGGCCGACACAGCCCACGCCGACCGCCGTTGTGGCCCGCGCTTGCCCCGTATCGCCGCCGTCACGGCGCGGGTGCCCCTTATCGATCCGGCGGGATCGTGGAACAATCCCGGCGAGATGCAGGCGGTCCAGCGGGCGTATATGGCCGCGTATATCGGCGGGTCGCCGCGTCAGTTCCCGGAGCGCTATGCCGCACTCGACCTGCGGCGGCTGCTACGCCCGTCCAACCCGCCGACGCTCATCCTGGCAGGGATCGAAGACCCCCTGCTGCCGATCGCTGCGGTGCGCGATTTCACGCGTTTGGCCCAAGCCAAAAGCGCACCGGTCAGGCTGGTCGCCTTCCCTTACTCGGGTCACGATTTCAATACGACCTATCACAGTCTGACCAACCAGATCATCACCGGCATCGTACCGCGCTTTCTCACCCGGGCCACGCAGGAAGCCAGCAACTCCCGCAAGCCGTTGCCGCGCTGATCGTCGGAGGGCGCCGCATTTCGGGCGGTCGCAATGCGGCGGCCGGCCGGCGAACGGCATATGCGCCCATCACTGCCCGCTCGACGGGCTAAACCGACTGGCTCGGCGCTATCGGCGAGCATGCCATGGCGTGGTGGCTGACGCAGCCACCACCCCCGTCCGGGCGTGTCGACGATCGTTCACGCCCGCAGCGAAGATAGCATCGCCCCTCAACGGCCAGCTGGCGAAGGCATAGCCGGCGTCGGGCCCTTCGTCGGACCGAGCGAAGAAGATGGCTCGGGCGGAGAGGTGGAGAGGCAGAGGCGTAACTGGGTGCAGCGGACGCGGAGGACGCAGAGGCGATGCGTGAGCGTCGGCGATCGAGAGAACCCACCAAGCGCGAGGCCTGTGGCAGCGTTTTCGTGTCCGCCACGAGTTCGTGCGAACCGTTCGATTAGCTCGAATGCCGCCCTCCAGTGCTATGCTCGACCAGATGCTGAGCCGCGAATCTCCCAAAAGGCCAGAAAATGCCTCACGCGGATCGCCGCCCGAGAAGCGGCGATAACTCGACATGCCGCGAACGTCGGTCACGAGCAGTCGCCACGAGCGGCGAGCGGCGAGTGGCGCAACGCTCCGTTAACCTCGGAAACGGCGGACGTACGAAAAGAGCGGCTCCTCGCGGAACCGCCCCTGTCGTTCACATATCGATCGATCGACTTAAAAGTCGTTGCGATATTGCTCGTTGCCGATGAAGCCGAGCTTGGTCACTGCCGAACGCTTGATCACTGCCAGCGTCTGGTCGACCTTGTCATACTTTGCCGCCGGGTCGGGCTGGAAGTGCAGCTCCGGCTCGGGGTTGATCGCCGCCGCGGTGTCCAGATACTGGCGCAGCGTCACTTCGTCGACCGGCGCCCCGTTCCAGGACACCGTTCCTGCCGCGTCGATGATGATCTTGTTCTTCTGCGGGTCGACCGGCGGTGTCTGATTCCGCGGGTCGTTGACCGGCAGATCGACCTTCACCGCGTGGGTCGGGATGGGAAGCGTAATGATGAACATGATGAGGAGCACGAGCATGACGTCGATCAACGGCGTCGTGTTCATTTCCATCATCGGCTCACCGTCTTCCGAGCCACCACTCATTGCCATGTCAGATACTCCTGGGTCGGCCGGTACGGATTAGGACGCGCCGCCCGCGGGCGGCGGCTGCGAGATGAAGCCGACCTTGGCGAACCCGGCCTGCTGCATCGTGTACACCGTACCGCCAATGCACTTGTACGGCGTGTTGACGTCGCCGCGAATGTGGACTTCCGGCAGTTCGAGGTCGGGGTTGCCTGCGCCGCCCTGACGTTCGATCTCCAGCTTCAGCTTGTCGACCGCGCGGGTCAGCAGGTCCTTGCTGGTGATCGGGGACGTGCCCCAATATACCGCGCAATTGCCGTCCGGGCCGGTCGTGACCGAGAGCAATACGTTCTCGGGCTTGGTCGTCGTCGGATCGAAACGCACCTTGGGCAGAACGATGCCCTTGACCGTCTGAATTGCGACCGGAACGGCGATCAGGAAGATGATCAGAAGCACCAGCATCACGTCCACGAGGGGCGTGGTGTTGATGTCCGATAGTGGTTTTTCGGAGGAACCTCCTCCTCCGCCAGCGCTCATCGCCATGTGCGAGCTATCCTATCCATTCCTCTTGCCGGTGACTTGACGCCACCGACCGGTAGCGGGGCCGCCGCCATGGCGACCCCGCAGCCTTTGGTATTTACGGGCGGGTCTGCACGCCACCGGCCTGACCGGCAGTCGTTGTGGCCGCTGCCGGCTTCACCGGTGCCTTCGTCGGCGCAGCGCCGGCGAGGGTCGGCTTCACGGCGCCGTTCGAAGCGAGGAAGCCCAGCACGTCGTTCGAGAAGGCCGACAGGTCTTCCGCGATCGACTTGTTGCGGCGCTGCAGCCAGTTGTACGCGAGCACGGCCGGCACGGCGACGACGAGGCCGAGTGCGGTCATGATGAGCGCCTCACCGACCGGGCCTGCGACCTTGTCGATCGAGGGATCGCCCGACGCGCCGATCTTGATCAGCGCGCGGTAGATGCCGACCACGGTACCGAACAGGCCGATGAACGGCGCGGTCGCACCGACCGTCGCGAGGAACGCGAGACCGCCACCCAGCTTCGAGTTGATCGCCGCTTCCGAACGCGCGAGCGAACCGTGCAGCCAGTCATGCGCCTCGACCGGATCGGTCAGCTTGGCGTGCTGGTCCTGCGCCTGCAGGCCGTCGTCGACGAGCTGCTTGTAGGCCGAGTTCTTTTCGAGCTTGGCGGCGCCTTCGCGCAGGTTGCTCGACTGCCAGAAGCCCTGACGGACGCGCTTCGCCTGGTTCATGATCTTCTGCTGCTCGAACAGCTTCGAGAACAGGATGTAGAACGACACGATCGACATGAGCACGAGGATCGTGAACACCGACTGCGAGATCAGGCCGCCTTCCTTCAGCGCGGCCTGAAGGCCGAACTGGTTTTCGGCTGCCGCGGTGCCGCCGGCCGCGAGAATGGTGGTGAGCATGATGAATTGAGTCCTTATCAAACGGTGTAGAAGTTCGGGGAGGATCCGCCTGCCCGCCCGGCCAATTCCGGGCAGACAGGCGGAGACCGCATCATTCCTTCGGGATCTTCCAGACCACGCGACGCGACGACGACGTGGCGATCGGGTTGCCCGAGGCGTCCTGCGCCGGGGTGTAACGACCCCGCCGCGTGATCGCCGCGCATGCCGCACGGTCCAGAGCGGACGAACCGCTCGACGCCGTGACGCGGCAATTCTCGACCCTGCCCTGCGTGTTGATCGTCCACGCGATCGCGCTGGTGCCTTCCTCGTTACCGCGCAGCGAACTGGGCGGGTAATCGTCCTGCGAGATCCATTCCGCGGGATTGCCCTTCGCGCCTGCCGCCTTGCTGACGACGGGAGCGGCGGGTGCCGGAGGCGCAGGCGGAGCCGGCGGCGCGGCGATCGGCGTCAGATTGACGGCGGGCGGCGGCGTCGAAACCGTCTGAATCACCACGGGCGGGGGATTCGGATTCTGCACGATCGGCGGCGGCGATACCACCGGCGGCGGCGTCATCGGCGTGTCGGGCGGAGGGGGCGGCGGCTCGTCCGGCGGCGGGGGAGGCGGCTCCTCCACGTCGAACGTGTTAAGTTTTTCTTGGGCCTTCTTCACGTATTGGTACGCGAGCCCGGTGACGAAGGCATAGCCCAGCGCCGCATGGATGAGCACGACGATGACGATCGCGACCACCCTGCCACCGGACATCTTCTGGTCAGCATAGGCCATTCAGCAACGACACTCCCTAATCTCGTGGTCCTCGCAGCGCCCGGGGGAAGAACGCGCGTAGGCCCCTGCCCCGGCTGAAGCCGTGTGTGGCAGTGGGGATACACTATCGCCCCGTTCACCTGCACGCAAACGCTTTGTCGGACGCAACAAACGTACAATCGCTTGAAGACAGAATTATTTCTGTATCGTTCAGGCGCACTCGGCTAGCGAAAGCGGCATGACACCGGGTTCCCGTTTCACCCCGCCTGCCGGCCTCACGCTGGCCCTTGCAGTCGCGTTGCAGCTTGCCGCAGCTCCCCTTGCGGCGCAATCCTCTCCACCGCCCGCCAGCGGCGCCGTGGCCACCGGCTATGCGGACCTGGCCGATCTTGTGATTGCTGCGCCGATCATTGCGGATGCGACGATCCGGTCGGCAGTGAAGCTCAAAGGGGCGGATGCCGCGGGGGTTTCCCCCGGGATGACCCGCTTTTATGTCGAGGCGGACCTCGTCGCGCTGGTTCGCGGTGCCGGCGGACTGCCACCGCGAATCGGCTATCTGCTTGACGTAGCGCCCGATTCGGCCGGTCGACTGCCCAAACTCAAGAAGCTGCGCGTGCTGCTGTTTGGACGCCCGGTCGCGAGCATGCCGGGCCAGATCCAGCTGGTTGCTCCCGATGCGCAGATCGCCTGGACGTCTGCCGACGACCAGCGCATCCGCGCCATCGCGCAAGGGATCGTCGCCACCGACGCGCCGCCGGTCATCACCGGCATCGGCAACGCCTTCCACGTCCCCGGCGCGTTGCCCGGCGAGGGAGAAACGCAGGTGTTCCTGACTACCGCCAACGGGGCGCCGGTATCGCTGACCGTCCTCCGCCGCCCCGGCGAACAGCCGCGCTGGGCGGTGGCCCTGTCCGAGATCGTCGACGAAGCCGCCGCGCCGCCCGCCCGCGACACGTTGCTGTGGTACCGCCTCGCCTGCGCCTTGCCCGACACGCTGCCGGAGCGCAGCACCGCCTCGCTGGATCCGGCAAACGCCGCGATCGCGCGCGAGGATTACGCCTTCGTCGTGCAGCAACTGGGCGCATGCGGCCGGACCCGACAGCTGCGCTGACGCTCCTGCGGCCAAAGCGACGTCAGCGGCGATGGCGGACCAGCGTGATCCCGATCGCCTCGCCGGCTTCCGCGATCGCCAGCTTCACGATCTTCACCTTGACCCGCAGCACGCGTGGATCACCCAGGAACAGCGTTTCGCAGATGTGATCCGCCACCGCCTCGATCAGGGTGAAGTGCACGCCCTCCGGCAGAGCGGTGGTCGCCGCATGCTTGAGGTCGAGATAGTTCTTCGACGCGCCAAGCGGCGTGTCTGGCGCGAAATGATCGGGACAGCGCAGATCGACGGTCAGGTCGATCCGCAACGGCTGCGGCAGGTGCGTTTCCTCGGAATAGATACCGGTGAGCACCTGCACCTCGAGGTCGTGGACTTCCAATTGTAGACTGTCTTGCATGGCCGGCGCCCTAGCAAGCCGAGCGAGCGCGCGCGAATCGCATTCCGCTTGCGTTCGCCGCCCCCCGCCCCATGCGCGCGGGCCCACATCGGCCATCGGGCCGCAGAGGAACCTGCCGTGATCGCATTCGTGCCGCTCAGCACCGTCGATGGAGCCGCCGTGGAGGCGCTGCTCGACCGCGCGTTCGGGCCCGATCGGCATACCCGTACTGCTTACAAGGTGCGCGGGGCCACCAAGCCGATCGCCGCACTCAGCCTAGCGGCGCTGAGCGACGGCGCCCTGATCGGCACCATCCAATGCTGGCCCGTCCAACTGGACGGCGACGACGGCGCCGCATGGCCACTGGTGATGATCGGCCCGGTCGCCGTCGCGCCCGAACGCCAGCGCGATGGTATCGGCCGTGCGTTGATGACCCGTGCGCTGCACGCCGCCCATAGCGAGGGCTTGGACCAATCGCTGATGCTGATCGGCGATCCCGAATATTACGGCCGCTTCTTCGGCTTCGATGCAAGCCGCACCGCGGGTTGGCGTCTGCCCGGCCCGGTCGAACGGCACCGCCTGCTCGCCCGCGGCGGCGCCGTCCCCGCCGCTGCCGGCCTGCTCGGCCAAGCGGTCGCACCCAACGCCTGAACCGTCACGCGCCTTTACCCGCCCTGCCATAGCCCCTACCTCGCCCCCATGCCGATGGAGGACCTTCCCGATCTCGCCAGTCTCAGCCTGCCTGAGATCGCCACCCTTATCGAACAGCGGCGCCTGCCGCCGGTCAAGCAATGGAACCCGACCCATTGCGGTGACAGCGAGATGCGGATCGCCCGCGACGGCACGTGGTATCATCAGGGATCGCCGATCGGCCGTCCCGCGATGGTACGGCTGTTCTCGACGATCCTGCGCCGCGAGGCCGATGGCCGGCACGTCCTCGTCACGCCGGTCGAAAAGCTCGACATCGCAGTTGAGGACGCACCCTTCGTCGCGGTCGAGATGAAGGCTGAGGGCGAAGGCGCCGCAGCCCGGCTCGCCTTTCGCCTGAACACCGGCGACCTCGTAACCGCGGGGTCCGACCACCCGCTGCGCTTCGTCGCGGGCGAAGACGGTCCGCGCCCCTATCTGCACGTACGTGATGGGCTGGAAGCGCTGGTCGCTCGCGCCGTCTATTATGACCTGGCCGAGCGCGCCCTTGCCGGCGATGCCGATCGTCCGGGCCTGTGGAGCGACGGTGCATTTTTTCCGCTGGAACCTGCGGCATGACCCTGGTCGAGCGGCTTGGAGCCGCGCTCGAACGTGGTCGTGCCACGCAACCGGTGCTGCTGACCGGCGACCATCGCGATCTCGACGAGCGTGACAATGCCGACCTCACCCCGGCCGCGGTGCTGGTCGCGGTCACCGACCGCGCGCGGCCGGGCGTACTGCTGACCCAGCGGACCGATACGCTGCGCAACCATGCCGGGCAGGTCGCCTTTCCCGGTGGCCGCATCGATCCCGGCGAGAGCGCGATCGCCGCCGCCCTGCGCGAGGCGGACGAGGAGATCGCGCTCGCGCCCGCATCGGTCGTACTGGTCGGCGAGGTTGACCGCTATCGGACTGTTACCGGTTTCAGCGTGACGCCGGTGCTGGCCGTCGTCCCCCCCGACCTGCCACTCGTCCCCAGCGAGGCAGAGGTGGCGAGCGTGTTCGAGGTGCCGCTCGACTTCCTGCTCGATCCCGCCAATCAGGTCGAGGCGAGTGCGCAGTGGCAGGGCCGCACCCGTCATTATTACGAAATCCGCTGGGCCGACCGCCGCATCTGGGGTGCCACCGCCGCGATGATCGTCAACCTGTCACGACAACTCGCATGGCATTGAGCCCGGCGCCCGTCCTGCCGCTGGACCAGATCGCGGGGCGCGAGGGGTTCGCCGCGTTGATCGCCGCGTTGGGTGGGGCGGAACAGACGCGTCTGGTCGGCGGGGTGGTTCGAGATACGCTGCTCGGCCTCGACCCCGCCGACATCGATCTCGCGACGCAACTGCTGCCCGACATCGTGCTGGACCGGTTGCGCGACGCCGGCATCCGCGCGGTGCCGACCGGCCTTGCCCATGGCACAATCACCGCGATCCTGCCCGACGGCCCGATCGAGGTGACGACGTTGCGCCGCGACGTGACGACCGATGGACGCCATGCCGTCGTCGCCTTCACCGATGCGTGGGAAGAGGATGGCGCCCGCCGCGACTTCACGATGAACGCGCTCTACGCCGATCCGGAGACGGGCGCGGTGATCGACGCATTCGGCGGGCTTGCCGATCTGGCCGCAGGCCGGGTCCGCTTCATCGGCGATCCCTATCGGCGCATCGCCGAGGACCACCTGCGTATCCTCCGCTTCTTTCGCTTCCACGCACGTTTCGGCACGGCGGACCAGTCGAGGATCGATGCCGATGGGCTGGCCGCCTGCGCCGCCCGCGCCAACGACCTGATGGCGCTCTCGCGCGAGCGGATCGCCGCCGAACTGCTCAAGCTGCTTGTCGCCCGCCATGCCGTCCCGGTTATCGCATTGATGATCGATGCCGGCATCTTCCGCGCCGTCCTGCCGGAAATCACCGATGCGACCGTGCTTGCGACGCTGGCCATGCGGGAGGCCGCGGCCGGCGTCGCACCCGATGCGATCCGGCGACTGGCGGCATTGCTGCCGGCCGCCGCGGCCGAGCCGGTGGGCGCGCGGCTGAAGCTGTCGAATGCCGATCGCAAACGGCTGGTCGCCGCCACGCAGGGACCGGGGGACGCGGATGCGCGAGCGCTCGCCTATCGCGTCGGCACGGCCAGTGCGATCGACCGGCTGCTACTTGCCGGTTGTGCCATCGCCGACATCACGGACTGGACGCCGCCGGTGCTCCCGATCGGTGGTGGCGCGCTGGTGCAGCGGGGCCTGCGCAAGGGGCCGGAGGTGGCGCGCGTGTTGCGCGCGATCGAGGATCGTTGGATCGCCGGGGGATTCCCCGACGCCGCGCGAGTCGATCAGTTCGCCGACGACGCCGTCGCCGCCGCCCTGGCTGCGACGATCATCGACAGCGCATCCTCCGCCTCCAGCGGCCGCGCATAAAGATAGCCCTGGCCGTAGGTGCAGCCAAGCGCCGCCAGCGTTTGCGCCAGTTCGTTGCTCTCGACCCCTTCTGCCGTGGTCCGCATGCCCAATGCCTGCGCCAGACTCAGGATCGCACGCACGATCGCGATCTTGTCGCGGTCGGCGAGCATGCCCGACACGAAGCTGCGGTCGATCTTGAGGATGTCGATCGGCAACTTTTGCAGATAGGCGAGGTTGGAATAGCCGGTGCCGAAATCGTCCATCGCCAGGCTGGTGCCCAGTGCCTTCAGCGCGTGCATGATGCCGGCGATACGGTCGGGATCGCTGACGATCGCGCTTTCGGTCAATTCCAGGTTGAATCGGTCGCCCGCAAGATCGTGGCGGATCAGCGCCGCCTCGACCACCGGCGCGATGTCGTCGCGCTGCATCTGGATCGCGGACAGGTTGACCGCGACGCGCATGCCGCAATGGCCGCCGCACGCATCGTCCCACCAGCGCAGCGTCCGCGCCGCCTCGTCCATCGCCCATCGGCCCAGCGGGACGATCAGTCCCGATTCCTCCGCGACCGGAATGAAGTCGCTGGGCTGATGCTCGACCCCGCTCGAATCGCGCCAGCGTGCCAGCGCCTCGAACGACACGATCGCGCCGCTCGCCAAGTCGCAGATTGGCTGAAACGCCAGCCGCAACTGCCGCTCCTCGATAGCGCGGCGCAACGCCGTCTCCATCGCGAATTGTTGGCGGGCGAGGGTGAAGGCTTGGGTCTGGTAGTTTTCGACGTGGCGGCCGGTTTTCGCGCGCTTCACCGCAAATTGCGCGTTGCGGATCAATTCCTCGACGTCCTCGACCGCATCGTCGCCATGCGCGATGCCGATCGAGCATTCGACGCCGATCTCGTAATCGCTTAACCGGAACGGCGCCGACAGCGCGCGCTGGATCCGTTCGGCGAGGCGGCTCGCCTCGTCCGCATCGTCGTCCACCGCCATGAGGATGCCGAATTCGTCGCCGCCGATCCGCGCCAGCGCGTCGCGCGCGCGCAGCACGCCCTTGATCCGGCGCGCGACGGTGATGAGCAGTTCATCGCCCGCCAGTCCGCCGAGGCAGGCGTTCAGCCGACCGAATCGATCGATGTCGATGACCAGTACCGCGTGCCGGCCGCGATCGGCCTGCACCGCCTCGATCATGTCGCTGAAGCCCTCGCGATTCGGCAGGCCGGTCAGACTGTCGGTGGTCATCTCGCGGCGGAGCGAGCGTTCGGTATGGACCTGCGCGGTGAGGTCGATGAAGGCGATCTGGCACCGGTCGCGCAGCGTCGGCGACGGGCGCGCGAGCGTCACGCGGTAATAGCGCGAATCGATCACCTGTCCGATCGACCAGTCGAAATCGCTGCGCACGTCGGTCGATCGCAGAAAGGCATCGATCCGGCTGCCGAGCAGCGCCAGCATCGGCGACCGGTCGGCGATCACGCCCAGCCCGGCCAGGCGATAGGCCCGGTTTACCGCCAGAAAATCGAATCCGCTGCCATCGCGCACCACCTGCACCGTCGGGATCGGGATCAGTTCCAGATCCCGCGCGAACAGCTCCAGTTCGGCAAGCGGCAGCGAAACCAGGTCGGACGAGGCGGTGGCCATGCCGTCCTGCCTAGGGTCCGAACGTTAAGAGCCGCTGAAAGACGCAACCGAATAACGCGGGCACCGACGCGGTCGTCGCCGCCCTAGCTGCCGAACCGGTTGTCGCGCGGGAAGCCCGTCGGCGGCGTCCGCCCCGCTGCGCCGCGCGCGGTGCGCCACAACGACAGGTCGCTTTCCGTACGCGTCCGCCCCGATTCGCCACCCATCGTCCAGCTCATCCCCTCGGCAAAGACGAAGGTCGTCGCATCGGACAGGCTGCCTTCGCGGAACCGCTGGATCTGCACCCCCTGCCCCCGCGTCATCACCGGCAGTTCGGCGATGGGGAAGACGAGGAACTTGCGATTGTCGCCGATCGCCGCGACGTAATCTGCAGCCGGCACGACGGGACGCACGATCAGCAGCTTCGCGCCGATCCGCGGCGTCATCACCGTCTTGCCCTTGCGCGTTTCGGCGATGACGTCGGCCACCGGCACGCGGAAGCCCCGTCCGTCGGTGGCAGCGATCAGCAATTGTTCGACGCCACGCGCGTTGAGAAAGGCGGTGACGCCGATCGCGCCGTCGAGGTCGATCATCGCCCGCACCGGCTCGCCAAAGCCGCGCCCGCCGGGCAGCTTGTCCGCAGCCAGCGTATAGAACCGCCCGTTTTCCGCCGCCAGCAGCAGCTTGTCCGTCGTCTGCGCGTGAAAGGCGAAGGCGGGGCCGTCGCCCTCCTTGAACTTCATCGTTTCGGGAGAGGACAGGTCGACATGCCCCTTCATCGCGCGGATCCAGCCGCGCTGCGACAGGATGACGGTGATCGGCTCGCGCTCGATCATCGCCTCCAGCGGGATGTCGCGGGTCGGGGCGGCTTCCTCGACGGTCGTGCGCCGCGCGCCCAGCGCCGTCTCCGGTCCGTAGCGGTCGCGTATCTTCTTGAGGTCGCGCTTCATCCGCCGCTTCTGCCGGGCCGGATCGGCGAGCAGCGCCTCCAGCTCGCCGCGTTCCTTGTCGAGCTTGTCGCGCTCGCCGCGAATCTCGAATTCCTCGAGGCGGCGCAGGGATCGCAGCCGCATGTTGAGGATCGCCTCCGCCTGCCGGTCGGTCAGGCTGAATTCGGCGATCATCACCTGCTTGGGTTCGTCCTCGGTCCGGATGATCTCGATCACCCGGTCGAGGTTGAGGTAGGCGACCAGATAGCCTTCGAGCAGTTCGATCCGGTCGGCGATCTTGCCCAGCCGGTGGCGTGTCCGCCGGTCGAGCACGACGAACTGATGCTCCACCCACGCCTTCAGCGCGCCGCCGAGCGACATCACCCGTGGTGTGCGATCCTTGTCGAGCACGTTGAGATTCAGGCTGACCCGCGTTTCCAGATCGGAAAAACGGAACAGCCCGTCCATCAGCACCTGCGGATCGACCGTGCGGCTGCGCGGTTCGAGCACGATCCGCACCTCCGCGTCCGATTCGTCGCGCACGTCGGCGAGGATCGGGAACTTGCGGTCGTTGATGAGGCCGGCGATCTGCTCGATCAGCTTGCCCTTCTGCACGCCATACGGGATCTGGCTGACCACGACCTGCCAGCCGCCGCCCTTCTCGCGCTCGATCGCCCAGCGCGCCCGCACGCGAAAGCTGCCGCGGCCGGTCGCATAGCTTTCCGCGATCACCGCCGGGGGATCGACGACGAGGCCGCCAGTGGGGAAGTCCGGCCCCTTCACATAGTCCAGCACCGCGGTGTCGGGCGCATCGGGCTTGTCGACCAGCATGATCGCCGCATCGAGCAGTTCGGCGGCATTGTGCGGCGGAATGCTGGTCGCCATGCCGACGGCGATGCCCGCCGCGCCGTTCGCCAGCAGGTTGGGGAACAGGCCGGGGAACAGTTCCGGCTCCTGCTCCTCGCCGTTATAGGTCGGGCGATAGGCGACGGCATCCTCGTCCAGCCCATCCATCAGGTCGATCGCGACCTGCGTCAGCCGCGCCTCGGTATAGCGATAGGCGGCGGCGTTATCGCCGTCGATGTTGCCGAAATTGCCCTGCCCGTCGACCAGCGGATAGCGCAGCGCGAAATCCTGCGCGAGCCGGACCATCGCGTCGTACACCGACTGGTCGCCATGCGGGTGGTATTTGCCGATGACGTCGCCGACGACGCGCGCGCACTTCTTGTAGCCCTGGCTGGGATCCAGCTTCAGCAGCCGCATCGCCCACAGCAGCCGCCGATGCACCGGCTTCAGGCCATCGCGCACGTCCGGCAGCGACCGCGCGGTGATCGTCGACAGCGCATAGACCAGATAGCGGTCGGACAGAGCGGTATCGAACGGCGCATCGAGTATGCCGATCGGCGGTTCCTGAAAGTCGGTGGCCATATCGGGAACACACTAGGCGGCAGGGCCGGAAACGGCAACGCCCCCTCCGGCAGCGCCCCCGGCGGCCGCTTCCCGCGCCCGACGGAATGCGCGATGACGGCGGGACAGTGGATGCCCGCCGCCACATCGGCTAGCGCCGGCACACGCATGACCGACTATCTGACCTGGCCCGACCTCACCGCCCGTCCGCGCGAAACGCCGGACGCCACCATCGCCTATGGCCCCGACCCGCTCCAGCGCATCGACCTGTGGCGGCCGGCCGGCGCCGGACCGCACCCGGTCGTGCTGATGGTCCATGGCGGCTGCTGGCAGACGGGCATCGCCGATCGCCGCCTGATGGACTGGGCCGCCGCCGACCTGCGCAGGCAGGGCGTCGCGGTGTGGAACATCGACTATCGCGGCGTCGATCGCGACGGCGGCGGCTATCCCGGCACCTTCCGCGACGCCGCCGCCGCCGCCGATCGGCTGCGCATGGACGCTGCCGGCCACGACCTAGACCTCACCCGCATGATCGCGGTCGGCCATTCCGCCGGCGGTCACCTCGCGCTGTGGCTGGCGGCCCGGCACCGCCTGCCCGTGGCCAGCACGCTGCACGATCCCGATCCGTTGCCGATCCGCCACGTCGTCGTGCTCGGCGGCCTGCCCGATCTCGCCGCGGTCGCCGCCAGCCCGGACAATGGCTGCGGCACCGCGGTGATCGCGCAACTCGTCGGCGACCGGCCGCAGCCGTTTGCCGACACCTCGATCCCGCCGCTGCTGCCGCTCGGCGTGGCGCAGACGCTGGTCGCCGGCCGCGAGGATCGCATCGTCCCCTATCGCATGGCCATCGACCATCGGACGCAGGCCCGCGCCGCCGGCGACCTCGTCGACCTCCACACCGTCGCCGACACCGGCCATGTCGAACTGATCGCCCCCGGCTCCGCCGCCTGGACCCGGACATGCACCCTCATCCTCGCCGCACTCGGAGTAGCCGCATGACCCGCGAAGACGCCCGCGCCCTCGACGCCGCCGATCCGATCGCGCCGTTCCGCGACCGTTTCGCATTGCCCGACGGCGTCATCTACCTCGACGGCAATTCGCTCGGCGCGCTGCCCCGCAGCGTTCCCGTTGCCCTTGCCGACGCGGCGCAGCGGCAATGGGGCACCCGCCTGATCCGCAGCTGGAACGAGGGGTGGATCGACGTTCCCCAGCGGCTCGGCGCCAAAATCGCGCCGCTGATCGGTGCGGCCGCGGACGAGGTGATCGTCGGCGACACCACCTCCACCCATTTGTTCAAGGCGATCGTCGCCGCCCTTCGCCACCATTCCGGCCGCCGCACGGTGGTGAGCGAGGCCGGCAACTTCCCCACCGACCTCCACATCGCAGAAGGCGCGGTCGCCTGCGTCCCCGGTGCCCGGCTGAAGGTGGTGGAGCGCGCCGCGCTTGCCGACGCGCTCGACGACGATACGGCGCTGCTGCTACTCACCCATGTCCACTACAAGACGTCGGAACGCTTCGACCTCGCCGGCTGGACCGCCCGCGCGCATGCTGCCGGGGCGCTGATGCTCTGGGATTTCAGCCACAGCGTCGGTGCGGTCCGCCTCGACGTCACCGCCGCCGAGGCAGACATGGCGGTCGGCTGCACCTATAAATTCCTGAACGGCGGTCCCGGTGCCCCCGCCTTCCTCTATGTCGCGCGGCGGCACCAGGCGGCCCTTGCCAATCCGATCAGCGGCTGGATGGGGCATGCCGAACCCTTCGCCTTCCAGGACGGCTACCGCCCCGCCGACGGGATGAAGCGCTGGCTGGTCGGCACCCCCTCGATCCTCGCCATGGCCAGCCTCGAGGTCGCACTCGACCTCTGGACCGGCATCGACGAGGACGCGCTCGCCACCAAGAGCGCCGCGCTGTTCGCCATCCTTGCGCAGGCCGGCGCTGCCGCCGGCCTCTCCTGCGTCAGCCCCGCCGACCCCGCCGCCCGCGGCAGCCACATCAGCTTTCGCGCACCTTATGCCTATGCCCTGACCCAGGCGTTGATCGCCCGCGGCGTCATCGGCGATTTCCGCGATCCCGACATCCTGCGTCTTGGCCTCACCCCGCTCTACCTCAGCCACGAGGACGTGTGGCAGGCCGGCGAACACCTCCGCGCCATCGTCGCGACCGAGGAGTGGCGCGATCCCGCCTTCTCGACGCGCAACGCGGTGACGTGATCGCGGCGGCCGGCAGGCAGCGAGGCTCGCGTGCCCGGCCGCACTGATGTCACAGCGTCGCCACGGTGATCGTCAGGATATCCGAATAGCTTCCCGCCCGCAGGTCCGACACCGGGGCAACGGTGAACGAGAGCGGCAGCGAATCACGGTGGATACCGGGGGTGTTGCCGGACACGTAGCCGCCGTTTTCGCCGAAGCGGATCGGTTGCCCCTGGATCGACAGCGCATAGGGGACGCTCCAGTCAGTGCCGGCGAGACGCAGCCTGCCGCCGTTGAGCGAATCGATGCCGAGGCGATAGCCACGCGTGCTCATCACCTGCAGCGCGAGCGGCAGGGCGCCCACCCCGGCGCTGAGATCGCCCAGGTCGATGTCCGCCTGCGACCCGTTGCGCGTGAAGGCACCGGCCAGCGACAGCGTCGCCGAGGGCAGGACGTTGATACCGACCACCACCTGACGTTGGGTCAGCGGGTTGCCCGCGAGATCCTCCGCCGTGAGCAGCAGCCGCTGGGTGAACAGGCCGTCGCCCTGCAACGCATCCACGCCCACCGTGAACAGATACCGCACCAGTTGCTGCCCGCCCGGCACCAGCACCACCGGGCGATTGACGGGACGGCGCACGGTGCGCCCGGCGACGGGGGTCGCATCATATTGCCCGAACGTATCTAGCAGCGTGTAGGCCACCGCCGCCCCGCCCTCCGCACGCAGGCCGAGCGTCGCCTGATCGGTATCGAAGCGGGGATAGAAGCGGCATTCCCGCTCGCCCTGGTTGACGAACAGCACGTCATAGGCGCCCGCGGCCGCCCCGCCGCCGAACAGGTCGTAGCCGTCGATGACCCAGTTGGTGGCGGCGGTGTCGATCCGCAGCCTGCAATCGGGCGACGCTTGCGCCGGCAGCGTCTGCGCATTGCCGTCGGCCGGCGAGGCCAGGGTGAGCAGGCCTGCAAGGGCGGCCAGGATCCATCGCGCCGTGGTCATCGTCATTGTCCCGTTCCCGTTGCCATACCCACCGCCACCGTCTTCAGGTCGACCAGCCCGTCGCTGTCGGCCGGCACGGCGAAGTCGAACCCGTTGTCCGATCCGAAGAGTTCGACGTGATACCCGGTTCCCGGCCGCAGGTTCTGCAATGCGAACCGGCCGATGGAGTTCGTGAAGAACGGTTGCGGGACGATCTTGCCGTCCTTGCCCTTGGGCGGGGTCCTGGCGATCGCACGTCCCCCGACGAGGACCATCGGCTTGCCGTCCGGTCCGATCAGCGTACCCGTCGCGCTGACGAACGCATCGGTGCCGATGCGCAAGGCATAGCCGCTGCGATACGGCGGCTTCACCCGGATCACGCCCGGACCGACGTCATAGCCGGTCGGCACGTCGGCGACGTCATATTGCACCGACTGGGTCACATAGGAGGTCAGGTAACCGTTGACCGCTGCGCCCAGCGGGCCGCTCTGGCTGAGGTAGTTGTTGCCGGCCAGCGACTGACCGGCGACGACGCTGCGCCCGTGCAGCGTGGCGTGCGGATAGAGCAGGGCGAAGCTGTCGTTGATCCGCCGCCCGATCCCGACATGGCCGCCGGCAAAGGCGATGCCCGTGCCGACCCGTACCGACGAGACCTGCTGGTTGGTGATCGAGCCGAAACCGGTGCCGTAGGCGGCGTGGCTGACCGATGCGTCGAAGCGGTTGCCCGTGTAATCGCCGAACGCCTGGACGTTGACCGATCCGAGGTCGCGGCCGGCCAGCGCGCCATAGCCGACGCTGCCGATCTGGCCGGTCGAGGAATGGGCGTAGGACACCGATGCGGTGTCGGTCGCGCCATCGTAGCGCGCCTCCGCCCGGTCGCGATAGCCCGGCTGATACACGAGGCCGAGGTTGAAGCCGAACCCCTTGCGATCGCTGGAACTGATCCCGAACCGCGTATAGTTGACGCCGCCGCGCACGCTCCAGCGCGGCGTCAGGCGATAGGCGGTGCTGGCATCAAGGCGATAGGTGTCGCCGGACACCGCGCGGCTCTTGAGGTAGCTTGCCCCCATCAGCAGCGTGAGGTCGAACGTCAGTGCGCGGGCATATTGCGCATTGAGGCTCCAGCTGCTGGTGTTGTCGGGTTCGGCATAGCCCAGCCCGCCATAGCGCCTGGACAGGAAATCGCCGCTCAACGTGAAGGAATCGACCAGGCCGCCGCGGTCGAATATCTGATCGTAGGCGAGGCCGATCGACTGGCCCATGCCGCGTGTGCGGGTGTGGCTGGCGCCCAGGTTGAACTGGATGCGGCCACCGTTGGGCAGCACGAACTGCGTCTGGCCCGTCACCACCTGGACATCGCGACTGGCTTGCAGGCCGACCCCGATCGCCGGCTTGTCGAGGAACGCCTTGCGATAGAAACCGGTGAAGGACAGCGGACCGCCATAGGTCGGCGTCCGCCCGAACCGGCGGCTGGTCCGCCCGATATAGCCGGCATATTCGTAGTCGCCCGGCTGCAGGTCGATCGGATCCAGATACGAACGATACGCCACGGTCTGCACCCCGCCCGCATCGTCGCGGACCCGCACCTCGACATCGTTCGACCCCGTCACCAGCGGCAGCGACGACAGGTCGTACGAGCCCGCATCCAGCCGGACCTGCTTCAGCAGCGACCCGTTGCGATAGACGTCCAGCGTCGAGTTGCGTTGCAGGACGATCTGGCGATTGCCCTGCAAAATCGCCGAGCGATACTGGTCGAACCGGCGCCGCTGGCGCGATACGCCGACGCCGCCGAGCTGGACGTAGCTCTGTTGCCCGCGAATGTCCGGTGTCAGGTCGCCGGCGAGCCAGCGCCGATAGCTGTCGGGTTCGTCATAGACCAGGCGGACGTAGTTGCGGTCGAAGCGATAGGTGCTGCCGAAAATGCCGAAATCCTCGGCATATTGGACGTCGCCTTCCAGTACGACCGGCCCCACCCGCGCGGCGCCGTTGACGTAGAAAGACGGCTTGGTCCAGCGCCCGCCAGCGCCCCAGACGCGGCTTTCGGCGACGTTGAGGTTGAGATAGGCGGAGAAGAAGGATGGCGTGAGGTCGATCTTGTCGTCCTCGTTCGTCGGCGCCTTGAACAGCGATTCCATCGCCCGTTCGCTCGGCGCGATCTGCAACACCACCACCGACAGCGAGCCGGGGTCATAGTCCAGCGAAATGCCGCTCTGCACGAGATCGTCGGACGAAAACGTCGGCTTGTCCTTCAGGATCGTGCCCATTTTCAGGCGCGCCTCGGTGCTGAGCAGCGGCGCCAGCAATTGCAGGAACGGCGCGGTGTCGACCACGAACCGGTCGTCATGGGTCAGCAATACCGGCACCTCGCCCAGCGAACGGGTCCGGTAGAGCAGCGGCACCGTCAGGTTGATGTCGCGATCATAGGGATTGATGTCGGGCCGCCCGTATTTGCCGATCGGCACCGTCGGAACGGACGGCGTCGCAGGGGCGCCCGGCAATGGCACGCTGACCGGCGGCTGCTGTTGCGGCGGCGGCGGCGTCGGTGCGGCGCCCGGCAGCGGCACGCTGACCGACGGCTGCTGTTGCACCGGCTGTTGCACCGGCGCGCCGCCGGGCGCAGTCTGGCCGGGAGATGCCGGCGACGGAACCGTCGGCACCGTGCCGCGGCCGGGCAGTTGCACGCTGACCTGCGCCGCCACGGGCGCGTGGGCCATGATGGCCATCAAGGATGCGGCACCCAGATGCCGCGCCCGCAGCCGGATCATTTTCCGAAGCGGACTTTGACCGGGCCCCGGAACGTGACGTCCGTCGCGACCTGAAACGTGCGCAGGCCGCCCAGCGGCGCCAGATACCCCACGCCGATCGCGCGACCCAGCGTATCGCCCGACAGGACGAACCTGGCCGGCTTGCCATCGGCGCCCGTGCCCTCGATGGTCCAGGGCTCGCCCGCCATCATCGCGTATCGGGTGCCGACGTTGCGGACCACCAGTTCGATGCCCGGAACGGCGGCAGCGGGCACCGCGGGTGCCGCGGCGGCACCCGGCAGAGCCGGCGGCGCCTTGGGCACGATCGATATCGGCTTGGCGCTGACAACCTCGACCTTGGGGCTGGCGTTGGGCGGCGCGACGGTAATCAGCGCCTTCATATGATAGACGACCTGCACCTGCGCACCGCCCGACGCCTGACCGGGCGCGAGCGACACCGGCAGCTGGTTGACCGACAGATAATAGCCGCGACTGGCCGGCAGGTTGGCATCGCCGACCCATTGCAGGCGCACCACCTGGCGGGCGCCGGCCGGCAAGACACCTTGCGGCGGAAAGACGAGGAAATCGCCGTCGGCCGGCGTTTCGGTCATCACGCCCTTGTCGTCGTAATCGATGCGGGTGATCCGCGTTTCGAACGGCAGCGCGCCGGGATTGAGGTTCTGCACCTCGACCCGCGCGGTTGCGCCGCTGCCCCGCGTGGTCATTTCGACGACCATCGGCGACACGCGCATCGCACAGGCGCCACTGATCGCGACGATCGCGGCCGTCGCCAGCGTCGGCGCCAGGATCGCGGGCCGCAGAACCCGGGCTGCAAAGGATTGGCAGCGCAAAGCCATCATCAGAGAATATCCCCCCGGGAAACATCGGCATGCACGGCCCGGCCCGTCATCCCGTGATAAATGGATGGGAAGGCACCGCCTTCCCATCCAGGTCGACAGATCAGATCGTGGCGAGCGTCACGGTGATCTTGTCGGTGTACGTGCCGGCCACCAGCGCCTTGTTGGTCTGTGCGGGCAGGGTCACGTCCATGTTGAACGACGAGCGCCATGCGCCGCCCTGCTGGTTGTTGCTGCCCTGGGTCTGCGCAACGTCCAGCTTCTGGGCCTTGGTCACCTTGGTGCCGAGATCCGCACCCGTCCACGACGCGCTGATGCTGTAAGGAATGCGATCGGTGAACTGGGCGGGATCGTAGCTGCCGGCATCCTTGTTGAGCAGGCCGACCGCGCCGTTGTCCTTGGCGATCGACACGGTGTTGTTGTAGTTGCAGCCCGCGGTGGCGCTGTTGACGTTGACCGTCATGCCATCACGCTGGTTGAACGCCTGCGACACGTTGTCGTTGTTGCCGGTGCGCACGCCGATGGTGCCCAGATTGATGTCATGCGCCGTATCGGTGCCGCCGTAGAACGAGCAGTCCTTGGTGACGTTGCCGGTCATCGTGAAGCTGTTCGAGACGGTCGTCTGGTTGCCGTCGGTGTTGCCCGTCGAGGTGGCGCTGTCCGAATACTTGCTGCCGACGCCGGCTGCGAACTGCTCGGCCGAGGTCTTGGCCGGCGAAATCACCTCGGTCCTGGTGCCGACCGGGAAAACCCCGAAGATCGGATCATAGACGATCACGGTGCGCGTGACGGCCGCGACCGGCTGCGCCGAGTAGACGGTGTTGGTGGTCGTCGTCTGCGCGTTGGCGGCAACCGAGGTGAGAACGACCGCGACTGCGGCGCCTGCCTTGAGAATCGACTTCATGCTTTTTTCCCCATTATTGTGCCGCCCGACACGATTGTCCGGCGACAACATCACACTGCGAACGCCTACTGACCGGCGACTGCCGGCTGATCTTGCGGGTTTGACGTCGGTGCGGGGGTGGTTGCCCCGTCACCTGGTGCTACCGCCCGCAATCGTCGGCAGCACGATCCTGAAAACCTGTCAGATGGGCGCCACCGTGATGGTCACCGTTTCGGAATAGCGGCCGCCCAGCAGCCCCGCCTCCGACGACGGCGGCGCGAGCACGACGGTCAGTTGCATGCCGTCGAGCGCGATTCCGCCGCCGCTGCTCATCGTCGCGCCCCCCAGCAGCGCCGTGCTGGTGAAGCTTTGGGTCAGCATGTCGCTGCCCGGCCGACGCACCGGGATCGACACCGCCACCGAATACGGGACCAGGCCGGCATAGGGTCCCTGCCCCTGTGGAAAGGCTTCGTTGGCAAGTCCGCCGCGCGCCGAACGGATGCTGAGCTGGAACGGCACGTTGCAGCTGAACCCGATCTGCGCGGCGCGCTCGATCCCGGTCTTGGTCAGATCGCCGAAATTCATGTCGCCGATACCGCCCAGCGCACAATGTTCGGGCACGCGGCCATGGACGTTCAGGACCAGCTTGTCCTGATGCACCGCTTCCGCCTGCGCCGGCGTCGCCGAAACGGCGGCGGCGAGCGCGGCAGCGGCCAATACCCGGATCGCGCCCCCCCGCATCGCTGAAACGCCCCTCGCCATCGACATGCCCGTCGCCCCCTCCGACGGAACTAATTAGTTACCTTGCTGTTTACCCGTCGAGTGAATTGAAGGTTAACTCGTTGTGATAGCGTTTCTTTCTTGAAACGCGCATACAACAGAAGACAATCGAAATGGCCGAATTCTGTCCCATTTCGTGATCTAATTTCAATATGGTTCGGCATGGAGCCGGCCCAGACCCGGCGCTTCGGAAGCCCTGGAACGGATGGCCGGTGCGCTCGTTCACGCGGGCAAGACGCCATTCCGCGCTGCGACTCGGACCGGGCGTCGATACGGAATGTTAACCCGGGGGGCGCATTGCTGCGGCAGTACGAATCGGGAAGTTCGCCATGACAAGACGTGTCACTGCCCTGTCTGCCATTGCGCTGCTGATTTCTTCGTCGGCGGCCTATGGCGTCAGCCTGTCGAGCAGTGGCTATGGATTGCGGGTTTCCGTGCCGGTTCTGTGCACACTACGCCATCAGGCGGCGGTGACGCCGGTGGCCAATGGCTATCAACTCGGCGAGCTGCTCGAATATTGCAACGCGCCCGGCGGTTACAGCGTGCAGGTCACCTATGCGCCCGGATCGATGCGCGGTGCGGTGGTGATGGTCGGCGATGAACAGGTGACGCTGGATGGATCCGGCGGGACGATCGTCAGCCGGGCGCCGGGCCCCCGCATCCGCGACCGTGCCATCATCGCACGGCCCGGCCCCGCCGGATTCGATACCGATCGACTGAATTTCGATATCGTCGCCAATTGACGGCTGACGGCGCGGCCATGCCGGCCGCTCAGCGGCGGCGGTGCATGTCGGTGTACTCACCCAGCGTGACGCCGAACCGTTCGCGAAAGCAGCGTGCGAGATAGGCGGCGTCGCAGAAGCCCCAACGATCCGCCAGGTCGGACAGGGACGATCGCCGGTGGGTGGACGCCCGCAGCGCCTCGGCGACCTTGGCCAGCCGGCGATCCCGGATATAGGCCTGCACCCCGCCCTCTTCCTCCATCAGCCGGTACAGCGTCGATCGCGATACCCCGAGCGTGCGGACCAGTTTGGCGATATTGAGCGACGGCGATCCGATGTCCTGTTCGATCGCGGCGTGCAGGCGCACCCGCAGCGCACGTTCCCGCACGTCCGGATCGTCGACGGTCTGGCCAAGGCTGGCCTTCAATCCGACCGACAGCAGGTCCATGACCGTCCGGCCGAGCGTGTCTGCCGCATGCTGCGGCAACACCGTCGCCTGTGTCTGGAGCATCCGGAGATGCGCGATCAGCACGCTGGCATAACGCGGCTCCACGACATGGCCATGCAACGCCCGCACCGGGCCGAACATCGCTTCGGCTTCCTTGCGCGGTATCATCAACCCGGCGCACACGGCGGCTTCCGAATAATGTTCCTGAGGCGCCGCCAGATCGGTGAAGATGATCGATCCGTCCGCTGCGTGGACGTCGCGGCCGTTCATAATGCCGTCGGCGGCACCGGTGAAGCGGAAGTTGACGAACATATGGTCGTAATCGTCGCCGCGGATGATGTCGGGCGTCCGGAACCACTTCTGCGAGGTGAATTGCGAATAGGCGAGCGTGACGGAGCCGAGCGACAGCCATTCGGTCGAACACCCGAACGGGGCATCCGGCACGGTTTCGTACAATTTGGCGACGGGACTGCCGCTGTCGCGCCAGGCAGCGTACGAATCGCGATGGATTCCACCCGTCGAAAACCCTGGCATGAATGCCATGGCAGCGTGACCCAAAATATGCCCCTCCCCTTATGTTGCTGAATGTTGCCTGAATTCAGATACAAAGGAAAGTGGCCGGATCGAGCGTGTTCAGGATTGGCACGATTGCGGCGACGACGGCGGTATCGCCCATCGTGCCCGATCCGGCAGCGATGCGAATCAGCGACTTGGGTCGGTCCGGGCGGTGTGCGACGGTACGGGTGCAGCGGACCACGCGCGGGGATGAGTAACGCGCGCATCGAAGCGAATGAAACTGTGTGGTCGAATATCGTCCGGGCCAGACACGTATACCCAACGCCAACAGCGCTCTCGCGGCGTGCCAGCCTCGGACCGGCGACGTTCGCATGGGGAAATGCCGTGAAGACTATGGTGCCGCTTACAGGACTCGAACCTGTGACCCCCGCATTACGAATGCGATGCTCTACCAGCTGAGCTAAAGCGGCACGGGCGAAGCGACCTGACGGCCGTTCGGGGGGTGCGCCTAACAGGTCATATCGGGACTGACAAGCACCCTGTGTCGCTTTCGCGGCTTTACGCCTCGTTTACCACGGAGCGTGCACAAGCGATGCCGAACCAGGAGCGCAGGGCCTGGCGAACGAAGGGTTTTGGCATGGATACGGTGCGCGGTTTCGAGGACGAGCGGCTGGAACTCGACGACGCGATCGACACGGCGGGCGACCGCGGCGTCGACCAGGAGGGCGTGGACGATGCGATGTTCGATCTCGGCGGCGACGAGCGGCGCATGCACGTGCGCGCCTACAATCACTGGGTGTCGCTGCTGAAGGGGCGCGCCTATCCCGGGATCGAGGATCTCAACCCCGCCAGCATCGCCGATTTCGGTCCGCATAGCGTGCTGCTCGATTTCAGCGCGGGCGTCGAAAATCCGACGATCGCGTTTCTCGGCCGGTCGCTGCGCGAGGAATGCGGGCTGGAGACGACGATCACCCGCATCGCCGATGTTCCCGGACGATCGCTGCTGTCGCGGCTGACCGACCATTACCTGCAGATCATCGCCAATCGCGCTCCGATCGGGTTCGAGGCGGAGTTCGTCGCGACGCGCGGCCACACCACGCTGTACCGCGGCATCCTGATGCCCTTTTCCTCCGACGGGGAAACCATCGACTTCATCTACGGCGTCATCAACTGGAAGGAGATGGTCGACGAGGAAACGCAGGCCACGCTGGATGCCGAGCTGGTCGCCGCCGTGCGCGCCGCGCCGGCGATGCCGACGGTCGCCCCGGTGTGGGCGGATGGCCCCAGCGGCGGGTTCGAGGCATCGGACACGCCGGTCGAGGCCGTGCCCGGTGGCTCGCTGGGCGACCGGCTGATGATGGCACGGGAAAGCGCCGCGGCGGTCCGTGCCGCCGACACGCGCGGCCGTTCCGCCTTGTACCGCGCGCTGGGCCGCGCGCATGACTTCGGGCTCGCCTGCGATACCGATGCGGCGGGCTATGCCGACCTGCTCGCCGCCGCCGCGGTGAAGGTCCTGCCCCGTGCGCCGATGACGGCCGTGGTCAAGCTGGTCTTCGGCGTGGACTATGACAAGACACGCCTTGCCGAATATGCCGCGGTGCTGGCGCATGCGCGTCGCCAGTCGATCGCCGCCGGCATGCTGGCACCGTTCCTCGAACAGGCCGAGGGCGGGATCAAGGCGGTCGTCGCTGCCGAGCGTGCGGCGAAGCGACCGGCGAAACGGCGCGATGTGTTCGACCGGGTCGCCGCCGAATTGCGCGCCCTGCCGACGCTGGGCAATGTCGCGATCGGGGCGGGAGAGGATGAATTCGTGATCCTGCTCGCCCGCGCCGGTCGGAACAACACCGTCGACGTTATCAAGCGCGTCGAGGGCAAGGGCCTGATCGAGAGCATCGCCCGCAAGGCCGCCGCCTGAACGAGGCCTGATAAACCCAATAGATTATTGCGCCTTGGCGTAATTTTCGCACTGCAGCAAAGCTTGAAGCGGGGCGGCGGCAGGCGCATAGGCTCGCGTCATGGCCGACGAGAACCAGAGCATGGCCGAGGCGCTTGCCGCCCGGTTGACCAAGGGCGCGCTACCGGGAGAGCTGACCGGCTTCGGTGAGGCGGAGCGGTCCGCCGCTGCCGCATTCGTCGCGCAGACCGCCGCGCAGCGGATCGCGGGTGGCCCCGCGATCGCGCTGGAGCCAATCGCGTCGGACGATGTTCGGCGCCGGATGCGGCTGGCGATCGTCAACGACGACATGCCGTTCCTGGTCGATTCGATCGCCGCCGCGATCGGCGAACAGGACCTCGACATCGACCGCGTCATCCATCCCGTCGTGCGCGTGACGCGCGATGCGGCGGGGGTCATGACCGATATCGGCGGTGCGGGCAGCCCCGAATCGATGATCTATATCGAGCTGGAACGGGCCGACGCGCGCGACCGGCGCGGACTGGTCGAGGAACTGACCGCGGTACTCGCCGACGTGCGTGCCGCCGTTTCCGACTGGCCGGCGCTGCAACGCGCGATGGCCCGCGACGAGGCGATGCTGCCGCAGGGCGAAGGCGCCGCGCTGCTGCAATGGTTCCTCGACGGGCAGTTCACGCTGCTCGGCCACCAGATCTGGCGGCGCGACGGGAGCGCGGGCGACGCGCTGGGCCTCGCGCGCAATCCGCACGAGACACCGGTGCTGGCAGAGGCCAGCCGTGCCCTCGCGATCCAGTGGTTCGAGGATGGCGGCGAGGCGCCGCTGCTGCTCAAGTCCAGCCTGATTTCCACCGTCCACCGCGCCGTGCCGCTCGACCTGGCGATCGTGCCGATCATGGAGGCGGGCGAGGTCACGGGCCTGTCGATCCACGCCGGCCTGTGGACCAGCGCCGCGTTGAGCGCCCGCCCGCGCGACATTCCCGTGCTACGCGCGCGCCTGTCGGCGCTGGAGGCGAAGTTTGGTTTCGATCCCAGGGGCCATGCCGGCAAGGCGCTGACCCATGCGCTGACCGCGCTGCCGCACGACCTCGTCGTCGCCTTCCCGGCGCCGGCGCTGGAAGAGGTGGTGCTGACCGCGATGAGCCTCGCCGACCGGCCGCGCCCGGCGCTGGTGCTGGTGCGATCGGCGCTCGGCCGTCATCTGTTCGCCTTCGCCTGGTTGCCGCGCGACGACCTCACCACCGCCCGCCGCGTCGCCATCGCGCAGATGCTGACCGAGGCGTCCAACGGCAGCGTGCTGAACTGGTCGATCAGCCTGGACGACGGTGTCGTCGCGCTGCTCCGCTACACGATCGACCTGCGCGGATCGGGCCATATGCCCGAGACCGAACCGCTCGCCGAACGGCTGCGCCGCATGGTGCGGGGCTGGGTGTCGGACGTCGAGGCGGCGCTGGCCGAACAGGTGCCGCCGCAGCGGGCGGCGCGGCTGGCGCTGCGCTGGGCGCAGGCGTTTCCGCCCAACTACCGCAACGTCAGCAGCGCCGCGGAAGCGGCGGCGGACATCCTGCGCATCGCCGGTCTCGACGATGGCGATGCACGCTCCGTGCGCATCTTCCCGGTCGTGGCGGGCGAGGATCGCCAGCTCAAGATCTACAAGTCGCATGGCGCGCTCGCCTTGTCCGATGCGGTGCCGGTGCTGGAAAATTTCGGCTTCCGCGTCATCGGCGAACTGCCGACGCGACTGCGCGAGGACAATGACAGCTTCGTCCACGATTTCGTCGTCGAAAGCGATGCGAGCGGCGAAGGGCATGACGCCACCGTGCTGGAAGGCGCGATCGCCGCGGCGCTGGAAGGCAAGGCGGAGAATGACGCGTTCAACCGCCTGATCGTCGATGTCGGCCTGTCGCCGCAATCGGTGGTGCTGCTGCGCGCCTGGTTCCGTTATCTGCGCCAGGCGGGCCTGCCCTATGGCCTGACCACTGTCGTCGATGCGCTGCGCCGCGCACCCAAGCTGACCAAGGCGTTGCTGGCGCGGTTCGCGGCGGCGCACGATCCGGCCAACCCCGTCGACGTGCATGCCACCGACGAAGCGATCGAGCGTGGCCTCGATGCCGTGTCGGCGATCGACGACGATCGCATCCTGCGCGCCTATCGCAACCTGATCGCCGCATGCCTGCGCACCAACGCCTTCGCGCCGGCCGCCGCCGAGGCGCTGGCGTTCAAGCTCGACAGCCACCTGATCCCCGGCCTGCCCGCGCCCGTGCCATGGCGCGAGATCTGGGTGTACAGCCCGCGGGTCGAGGGCATCCACCTGCGTGCCGGTCCGGTCGCACGCGGCGGCCTGCGCTGGTCCGACCGCCGCGACGACTTCCGCACCGAAATCCTCGGCCTGATGAAGGCGCAGCGCGTCAAGAATGCGGTCATCGTGCCGACCGGGGCAAAGGGCGGTTTCTATCCGAAGCAGCTCCCTTCCCCCGCGCTGGATCGCGACGCATGGCTGGCGGAGGGGACCGAAAGCTATCGCATCTTCATCCGCTCGCTGCTGTCGATCACCGACAACATCGTCGACGGCGCGGTGGTGCATCCGGCCGGCGTCGCCATCCTCGATGGCGAAGACCCCTATTTCGTCGTCGCGGCCGACAAGGGCACCGCGACGTTCAGCGACGTCGCCAACGCTTTGGCGCTGGAGCGCGATTTCTGGCTGGGCGACGCCTTCGCCAGCGGCGGTTCACAGGGCTATGACCACAAGGCGATGGGCATCACCGCCAAGGGTGCCTGGGTTTCGGTACAGCGTCACTTCGCCGAACGCGGTGTCGACGTGCAGACGCAGCCGATCACCGTCGTCGGGTGCGGCGACATGTCGGGCGACGTCTTCGGCAACGGCATGCTGCTGTCGAAGACGCTGAAGATCGTCGCCGCATTCGACCATCGCCACATCTTCATCGATCCCGATCCCGATCCCGCCACCAGCTGGGACGAGCGCGCGCGCATGTTCGCCCTGCCCCGGTCCAGCTGGGCCGATTACGACGCGACGCTCATCAGCAAGGGCGGCGGTGTCTTCGCGCGCAGTGAAAAGGTCATCAGGCTGTCTGCCGAGGCGCAGGCCGCACTCGGCCTGACCACGCGCGAACTCGATCCCGCATCGCTGATCTCGGCGATTCTGAAGGCGCCGGCGGACCTGTTGTGGTTCGGCGGCATCGGCACGTACGTGAAGGCGGCGGCGGAGAACAACGCCGCGGTCGGCGATCCCGCCAACGACCGGCTGCGCGTCGACGCCGAGGAACTGCGCGTCATCGCGATCGGCGAGGGCGCGAACCTGGGCGTCACCCAGGCGGCGCGCATCGCCTTTTCGGCCGCCGGCGGTCGCATCAACACCGACTTCATCGACAATTCGGCCGGCGTCGATTGTTCGGACAACGAGGTCAACATCAAGATCGCGCTGAACCGCGAGATGAACGAAGGCCGGCTGGGCTTCGACGATCGCAACGCCCTGCTCGCCAGCATGACCGACGACGTCGCGCATCTGGTGCTGGAGGACAACCGCCTCCAGACGCTGGCGCTGTCGATCGCCGAGGCGGACGGCCCGGCGGCGATCCCGAGCTACGTCCGCGTCATCGAGATCTTCGAGGCGGCAGGTCGGCTGGATCGTGCCGTCGAAGGGCTGGCAGGCAACGAGGACCTGCTGCGTCGTGGCCAGGAAGGGATCGGCCTCAGCCGTCCCGAGCTTGCGGTGCTGCTGGCAACCGCCAAGCTGGCATTGCAGGACGGTATCGAGCGCGCGCCGCTCGCCATGGCGCCGGAACTGGCGCCCGACCTCCACGCCGGCTTCCCGGCGGCGATGCGGCGCGATTTCGCGCAGGCGATCGACCAGCACCGGCTGCGGCCGGAGATCGTCGCGACCAAGCTTGCCAACCGGATCGTCAACCGGCTGGGCATCCTGTTTCCCTTCGAACTGGCCGAGGAAGAAGGCGCGGCGGTCGCCGACATCGCGGCGATGTTCGTCGTCGCCGAACGATTGTTCGGGCTGGACGCGCTGTGGGTCGAGATCGAGCGTGCCGACATCACCGAGGGCGCGCGCATCGCCCTGTTCAACGAGGTGGCGGTGGCGACGCGGTCGCATATCGCCGACCTGTTGCGCGCGACGGCACCGGGGACGTTGCCGGGCGCCGTGCTCGATCGTCTGGGCAAGGGCATCGTCCAGCTGGAGGGGCAGACCGATTCGCTGCTGCTCGAGGAAGCGAGCGCGCAGAGCGCCCGCATCGCCGCCGAGCTGGAGGCGGCCGGTGCACCGGCCGATCTCGCCCGTCGTGTCGTCCGCCTGTTCGATCTGGACGGCGCGGTCGGCCTGGCATCGCTCGGCGAACGGCTGAAGCTCGACGAGATCGAACTGACGCGGGCGTTCACGCACCTGGGCCAGGCGCTCGGCCTCGACTGGGCGCAGGCGGCGGCCGCGCGAATCCAGTCGAGCGATCCGTGGGAACGACTGCTGCTGGCGGGCCTTGCCCGCGACTTCCAGCAGCAGCGGCTCGAATTCCTGGCGCGCAGCGGCGGTACCGATCCCCGCGGTGCGGTCGGCGACTGGCTGACGGCCAATGCCGCGCGTGTCGGCCAGTTCAAGGCAGTGGTCGACCGTGCCCGCCACGCGGCGCAGCCGAATGCCGCGATGCTGGCGCAGATCGCCGGTCAGGCACGGGTGCTGCTGGGACGGTAACACGGCGGCGGGATATGCCCCGCCGCCACCGACGGACGCCGGGGCACATGGTCGCGATGACGGTCCGGCGGCGATCCGCCGGCCGTTATCCGCCATGGGCCCCGGCGGTTCGCCGGTGACGGATGCGGGAGATGGCCGCTACGTGCCGGGACCGCGACCTGGGGCGGGATGACATCACGTTGATCCGTCATGGCGAGCGCAGCGGAGCAATTCGGGGCGTTCTGGTCCGTCGCTGGATTGCTTCGCTGCGCTCGCATGGCGAGCATTCGGATCAATCTGGTGTCATCCGGTTCCAGGACGGATCGACTTTCAGCCTTCTGCTTCCCCGGCGGAGGCCGGGGCCCAGCTGGGGCAGTCTGGTAATCAGGCGCATCCCAGCGTCACAGCGGCTATCCCAACTGGGCCCCGGCCTCCGCCGGGGAAGAATGCTGTCGCGCTGTTGAATGTCGATCGGCCCTAGTTCACGCCGCGTGCCTGCTTCGCCGCCACCTGTGCGCGCCAGCCGCGTGCGCGCCACCACATGACGATGCCCGTCACCGCCAGCGCGGCGGGCAGGATGCCGCCGATGAAGATCACCGTCTGCCACAGCCACCCCATGCCCTCGCCATCGTGGATACGGCGCATCAGCCGCGCGATCCCGCCCGGCTGGCGCGATGGCGCGGCAACCGCGATACCGCCGTCGTCCGCGACCTTGACGATCGCGCCGCCGGCGTAGGTCACCGTCCAGTCCGGCGTCCGCGTCGTCGGCCAGGCGATGCTGCGGATCGTATCCTTGCGAACGGTGGCGGCCCGTTCCACGACGATGCCGAGCGGTTGCGCCGGGTCGGCCAGTGCCGGCGCGCGCATCATCGCGCCGCGATCCGGGCCCCGCGCTCCGCCGCCGCCGCCGCTCAGGGCCGCGAAGAATGCCGGAAAGCTGATCCACGCCCCGGTCAGCGACAGCACGAACAGCGGCAGCGCGATCCAGAACCCCATCAGATAATGCAGGTTGGTGTCGGTGTTGCGATGCCGCCGCCAGCGCAGGCCCTTCGCCCATCGGCCCACGGTCGGCCACCACAGCCACAGCCCGGTGAAGCACGACACCATCATCGCCACGCCGATCCAGCCGACGATCTGCCGCCCGATACCCGGCACCTGCAGACTGCCGTGCAACCCATGCAGAAAGCGGACGAAGCCGGCGTTGCCCGGTGCCACCTGCAACACGCGCGCGGTCGGCGGATCAAGATAGACCATGGTCCGCGGCGGCGGTCCGCGACGCACCGCCGCGGCCTTTGCGGGCTGTGCCGCGACGATGACCGGACCGCCATGGTCCGGCATCGTCAGTTGCGCCACCCGGTCGCCCCGCTGCAACGCGCCCCGCGCCGCAGCGACATAGGCGTCCACGGTCAGCACCGACGTGCCCGTCACCGCATAGCGCGACGGATTGACCATCCGGTCGAGCCCGTCGTGCCAGACCAGCGCGGCACCCGACAGCGACAGCGGCACGATCAGGATCGCCAGCGTCAGCCCGATCCATTTGTGGACCTGGAACCACGTCCGTCGCCATGCCAGCTTGCTCATCCGTCGCTCCCGTCCTCCGCCACGGGCGTCGCATGCAGGTCCTGTTCGGTCAATCGCGCCGCGAACAGCCAGCTGCGCAGCGCGCTGGCGAGATTGGGGGGATCGTCGGCGGCGATGCGCAGCACGTCGATCTGCGCCACCAGCGCCGACAACGGCAGCGCATAAGCGACCGCCGCCAGTTCCAGCGCGCGCCAATAGGCGGGTTCGAGGCTGATCGAGGTCTGGTGGCCGGCGATGGTGATCGATCGCTTGACCGGCCCCTCGAACCCGAACGAGGGCGCGGCGATCCGCGGATCAGGCATCGGCCCAGCGTCGCAGCAGGTTGTGATAGACGCCGGTCAGCCGCACCACCGCCGCATCGCCCTGACCCTGCGTGGCGGCGACCGACTGGATCGCGCCGTCCAGTTCGAACAGCGTGCGCCGCTCGCCATCGTCGCGCACCATGGATTGCAGCCAGAAGAAGGATGCCGTGCGCACGCCGCGGGTCACCGGCGTCACCCGGTGCAGGCTGGATGCGGGATAGAGGACCAGATGGCCGGCGGGCAGCTTGACCGTCTGCGGCCCGAACTGGTCCTCGATCACCAGCTCGCCGCCATCATAGGCTTGCGGATCTTCGAGGAACAACGTCGCCGACAGGTCGGATCGGATGCGGAATTCGGTGCCGCGCTGGATACGGATCGCATTGTCGACATGCAGTCCAAAATCCTGTCCGCCGGCATAGCGGTTGAACAGGGGCGGAAACACCTTGAGCGGCAACGCCGCCGCGAAGAACAGCGGCGACCGCCCGAGCGCGTCGAGCACCATCGCCGCCGCCTCCCGCGTCGCCGGCGCATCCTCCGGCAATTGCTGGTTGCGCTTGGCCAGTGCCGCCTGCGGACCGGAGGTGACGTTGCCGTCTACCCAGTCGGCCGCATCGATGATCGCGCGCAGCCGCGCCACGCCCTCGGCATCGAGTACTTCGGGAATAGCGATCAGCATGGCATGGCTCGTCCGGACTCCTCCCCGCCAACGCGGCAGGGAGGATTAGCAGACTTTAGAAGCTGTAGAACAGGCTCAGCACCGCCGAGCGCGCTTCACCCGGCGCGGCCCAGCCGTTGTTGCGGATCGCCGTGTAATATTTCTCGTTGGTGAAATTCTGCACGTTGACCTGCGCGGTCAGGCCGCCGGCGAAGCTGTAGGCCAGATAGGCGCGGTGGATCAGGTAATCGTCCGACCGGTATTGCGTCGGTGCGGCAAGGCTGGCCGCGTTCAGCGCGAAGCTGCCCTGATAGGTCAGGCCATAGCCGACCTCCAGCCCGAACGGCAGCTTGTAGGTCGTGAACAGGCTGCCCGAATGCTTGGGGGTCTGCACGAACAGCGTGCCACGCTGCGGGTCCGGGTTCGCCACGCTGTTGCCGCACGCAGCGCTCGGGTTCGCAATGCACTGGTTCGAGATCGCCTGCAGGATCTCGCCATCCAGATAGGTGTAGTTGGCGAAGATCGTCCAGTTGCGCGTCACGTTGCCCGATGCGCCAAGCGCGATGCCGTCGACGCGGGAGCGCCCGTCGAGCACCTGCGTCGCGGTCGGCAGCGCCGGATCGTTGGAGGCGACGCGGAAGTTGGTCCGCTCGTTGCGGAACACCGCGGCGGTCAGTTCCAGGCGGCGGCCGAACAGGCCGGCCTTGATCCCCGCCTCGTAGTTCCTGGCGGTTTCCGGCGCGACCTGGCACGGGTCGAACACCTGCGTCTGGCCGTTGATGACCTGCGTCGTCTGCGCACCGCAGCCGAGGCGCACCGTCGCCGACGACGGCGTCTTGGCGTTGCCGTAACCGCCATAGATGCTGACGTCCTTCACCGGATGGAACACCGCGCCGATGCGGTACGAGAACAACCGCTCGTCACTGCGTTGCGGCAACTGCTGGAGCGCGGTGAGCGCGGTCGTGCCCGGCGGTACGAACGCTAGCGGTAGCGAGCGGAAGTGGGCGCGCTGCGTTTCCCAGCGCACACCGCCGTTCAGCTCAAAATAACGGCCCAGTTCCAGCGTATCGAACAGATAGACCGCGACGTTGGTCGTCTCCGACTTCGATTGTGCGGTGACCGTCCGGTTGAGCGGGCCGGTATAGGTCGTGTCCGGATTGGCGATGCTGATCGGCGGCAGGATCAGCGCCTGTCCCGACGTGTTGCGGATCAGCGATGCGGTGGTGATCGCATAATCCTCCACCGATGCCGACATGCCGACATTGGCGACGTTGCGGATGCCGCCCTTCTCCCCCGTTTCCAGCCGGATGTCGGTCTGGTTGACGAGCAGCTGGTTCTCCTGATCGCGGATCAGGCCGCGCGGGCCGTTGGGCTGGAAGAAACCGGCCGCCACCGGGATCGTCACCGAATTGGTGCCGGGACGATACACGCCGCCCGCATCGACGACGTTGGAGAACGTGGCGGTACACGCGCCGCCGGTCGGCGTGCGGTTGGTACCCGCCAGGCAATAGGTCCCCTGCGGCGCGCTGGTGACGCTATTCTGGCCGACGCGCTGCCAGCGGGTCAGGTTGCGCACCGACAGCGCATCGTTGACCTGATGGCGGAAGGTCGCGGTGAAACGGTCGACCGTCGTATCCTGCCGATCGAGGTTGGCGATGCCGAAATAGTCGCTGCGGTCGACGCCCGGAATCGCGCCACCGTACAGCGCATTCCTGTAATAAGGCACGCCATAGATCGGCGTGTTCCGATCCTCCTGATGGACGTAGGCGAGCGTCAGGCTGGTCGGTCCGTCGATGCCGATCGTCACCGACGGGGCGATCCCCCAGCGCTTGTAGCGTTCGACATCGCGGCCCGGCACGTCGTTGCGGTGATAGGCACCGTTCAGGCGGACGGCGACATTGTCACCGACGCGGTGGTTGGCATCGATCGCGCCACGATAATAATCGTCGGTGCCGATCGATCCCTGCACGATCGTCAGGTCCTCCGCGCGCGGTTCCTTGGTGACGAGGTTGATCGTCCCGCCGACGCTGCCCGATCCGTTGAAGACCGAATTGGCGCCGTTATAGACCTCGATCTGCTGGATGTTGAACGGATCGGTGCGGCTGTACTGCGCACTGTCGCGAATGCCGTCGACGGTGATGTCGTTGTTGGCCGAATAGCCGCGCAGGTTGATGCTGTCGCCATAGCCGCCACCGCCCTCGCCCGCACCGAAGGTGATGCCGGGAATGGTCTGGAGCGCGTCGCGCAGCGTCTGAAGGTTCTGCTTGCGGATGACCTGGTCGGAGATGACGGTGATCGTCTGCGGCGTATCGATGATCGCACTGGTCGCCTTGGGGCTTTCCACCACCGCGACACCGGCCTCGCCCTTGCCGTTGACGACGATCTCGTCGCGCTCAACCGCGCGCTTGGCATCCTGCGCCTGCGCATCTGCGATCGCCTTCGCCCGCTCGGCGGCGCTGACCGGCGCGGTATCCGCTGCCATCGCGGGCGCCGATGCGATGAATCCGACGCACGACAGTGCGAGGAATGACGGTGTCTTCATGATGGTCCCCTTTGTTGGAGGGGTCACTAATGAGAATGATTATCAGCGTCAACGCTATTGAGAGTCATACGCAGATATAGTGTCGATCGGTATCGACGACGTGGGTCCGCCCGGCGACGACGGATGCCAGCCGCGCATGAAGCCGCTGCGCGCCGGTGATGCAGACGAAGCCGATGCACCCGCCGGCGAGCAGGTCGACGGCGTAATGCCCGCCGACGATCAATGCCGAAAAGAACATCGCGATGTTCAGCACGACGAGCGGCACGGCCCAGCGGCCGAGCCACGAAAAGGCGACGGCGAGGATGACCGCATCCGCGGCGTGCATGCTCGGGAACGTGACGATCCCCGTGATGACCGACGTGTCCAGCGTGCGCAGCTCGCCACTCCGCACGCCGGCCAGCACCGCCTCGAAGGCATAGGGAAACGGAGGCGTGCCGAACGCCGGAGTCATCAGCAGGAAGACGATCATGATCGCCGCGCAGGTCATCAGTGCGCTCAGCACGGCCCATGCGCGCCAGCGCTCCCCGCGCCAGAGCAGCAACAGCATCGCCAAGAGCGGGGTTACCGCGAAACTGTCATACGCCAGCGTCCACAGCCGCATCGCACCCGCCGACAGGCCGAGGTCGGCGATCAGGCTGGTACGGTCGATGCCGAACAGCAGCATATCCGCCTGCCGCAGGACGGGATCGGCCAGCGGCGCCGCGGTCGATGCGCAGATCACGGCACAAAACGCGCAGACGATGCCGGACGCGAACAGCAACAGCACCTGCTCCACCAGATCGGCGACCCTGGCAAAGCCGATCCACCGTGCCGCCCAGGCAAAGGCGGCGACGGCCAGGGTCGACTGCAACACATTGCCGATGAAGACGGGATCGCAATGGAATGGCCCCAGCGTCACCGACGCCGCGATCACCGTTACGCCGAGCAAGCAAAGGCAATAGGTCGGCAGCGCATGCGGTTCGATCGCGCGCCGGTGAGCGGCGAACTGCGCGAGCGAGGGCCGGTGCTTCGAAACCAGGTCGGGGCTCATCGCCCTCGCCTATCCGGGCGATGGTTAAATGTGCCTTATCGTCAGCGCCTGGACAATGTGCGTATACGCGGTGGGCGACCGCAGTCTGCGGCCCCATGGCGCCGGACGACCCGACGCGTCGTGCTCACGGCGTGTCGAACAGCGCCGCCAATTGTTCGATGATCGTTCCGCCCAGTTGCTCGGCGTCCATGATCGTCACCGCGCGCGCATAATAACGGGTGACGTCGTGGCCGATGCCGATCGCGACCAGCTCGACCGGCGACTTGCCCTCGATCCAGCCGATCACCTGACGCAGATGGCGTTCCAGATAGCTGCCGGAATTGACCGACAGAGTCGAATCGTCGACCGGCGCGCCGTCGCTGATGACCATCAGGATGCGGCGTTCCTCGGGCCGCGCCATCAACCGCGCATGCGCCCACAACAGCGCCTCGCCGTCGATATTCTCCTTCAGCAACCCCTCGCGCATCATCAGGCCGAGGTTGGTGCGCGCCCGCCGCCACGGCTCGTCCGCCTTTTTATAGACGATGTGGCGGATGTCGTTGAGCCGCCCCGGCTGCGGCGGCCGGCCCGCGGCCAGCCACGTCTCACGCGCCTGCCCGCCCTTCCACGCGCGGGTGGTGAAGCCCAGGATCTCGGTCTTCACCCCGCACCGCTCCAGCGTGCGGGCGAGGATGTCGGCGCTGATCGCGGCGATGCCGATCGGGCGCCCGCGCATCGACCCCGAATTGTCGATCAGCAGCGTCACCACCGTATCGCGGAAGTCCGTCTCGCGCTCGATCTTGTAGCTGAGCGACTGGCCGGGCGTGACGACGACGCGTGCCAGCCGCGCGGCATCCAGCATTCCTTCGTCCTGGTCGAAATCCCAGCTGCGCGATTGCTGCGCCATCAGCCGCCGCTGCAACCGGTTGGCGAGCTTCGACACCGCCGATTGCAGGTGCGCGAGCTGCTGGTCGAGATAGCCGCGCAGCCGCGCCAGTTCGTCGGCGTCGCACAGGTCGGTCGCGGCGACCACCTCATCGAACTGGGTCGTCCACGGCTTGTATTCGAACTGCGGCATGAAATCGCTGTTCGGGCGGTTGGGGCGCACCGGCTGCATCCCCTCGTCGCCGTCGTCGCCGGGCTCGCCGTCGAGGTCGTCCATCGACTCGTCGCCGAATTCCTCGCCCTCGCCGTCGTCGCTGTCCGATTCCTGCGCCTCGCCGCGGGCGTCGACCTCCCCTTCGCCCTGGCCGGCGGAATCGTCGTCGCCCTCCTCGCTTTCGTCCTGTTCCTGTTCGTCGGTGCCCTCGTCTTCCGATCCGCCGTCCTCGGCATCCTCGGGTTTCAGCTCACCCTCGACCAGTTCCAGATCCTCGAGCATCTTCATCGCCAGGCTCTGGAACGCGCGCTGGTCGTCGAGCGCCAGATTGAGGGCCGACAGGTCGGTCCGCGCGTCGATCCATTCGCGCACCAGCGCCAGGCCGGGCGCCGCGGCGGCGGGCGCGTCGACGCCGGTCAGCTTCTCGCGGACCAGCAGCGACAATGCGGTCGACAACGGCACCTCTTCGCGCGTCCGGGCGCGCGTGATCGGATCGGCACGCAGGCGCACGTCCAGCGCATGCGCCAGATTGTCGGCGATCCCGGCATAACCCCGGCTGCCCAGCGCTTCCACCCGCGCCGTCTCGACTGCGTCGAACACCGCGCGGGCCACCGCCTCGGGTGGTGCGGCCTTGAGGTGCATCGCGCTGTCGTGATGCTTCAGCCGCAGGGCGAACCCGTCCGCGAAGCCGCGTGCTTCCGCAACCTGCTCCGCCGGCAGCGCGCGCGCTGGCATCGGCACCTTGATATGCTTGCCGCTCTGCGTCGGCGCATCCGCGGTGAACGCAAGCTCGACCTCCGGCTCCTCGGCGATCGCGCGCGCCGTGCCGGAGAGGACCGCCTTTAACCGGTCGAGGGGAGTGTCGTTCGCCATTATTCGCCCATTGCCCTTTCGGCGGCAGCGCGGAGCGCAGGCAGCTCGTTCTGTGCGATCCGCAGCAACAGTTCGGGATCGATATTACGGTAGTCGTGCCGTAACCGGTTGCCCAGACCACGTATGTTCCGCACCGGCAGATCGGGACCGATCCGTCCCATGTCCTCGGACCCGATCTGAATCACCGCCTCGGTTATCCGCTGGAACAGTCGCTCCACCGCGAGCAGAGTCCGCTCGTCCGCGCCGAGTGCCTTCGCATCCATGCCATCGACGAACGCGACCAGGCGATCGACATCCTCGACGATGTCCGCGAGGAACAGACGCGTGCGTTCAGAATACATCGACGCGATCGCGATCGATCTGGGCCTGAAGACGCGACCGCCGCGCCGGCTCGGTGACGAGGTCGACCTTCACCCCGCCAAGCATCTCGCCGATGCGATCTTCGATACCGAAGAAACCGAACGGCCCGAGTGTCTCCACCCGATCGTAATTCATGACGGCGGCGAGATCGACGTCCGAGTCCGATCGGTCCTCCCCGCGCGCGGTCGAGCCGAAGAGGGACAGGCGATCGATCCCGAGCGCACGCAAGTCCGCCTCGCGCGCGCGCAACCGTGCCAAAGCCTCGGCCTTTGTCATGCCGCCCTCAAGCCTTCCCCACCACGCTTTCGGGCAGGTCCTTGCCGAACACGCGCTGGTAATATTCCGCCACCAGCGGCCGTTCGTTCTCGTCGCACTTGTTGAGGAATGACAGGCGGAACGCAAAGCCGACGTCGCCGAAGATCAGTGTGTTCTGCGCCCAGGTGATGACGGTGCGCGGGCTCATCACGGTCGAGATGTCGCCGTTGACGAAGCCCTTGCGCGTCATGTCGGCGACGCGGACCATGTTGTCGACGGTCTTCTTGCCCTCCGGCTTGTCATACTCGCCCGACTTGGCGAGCACGATCTGCGATTCCACCGCGGCGGGCAGGTAGTTGAGCGTGACGACGATATTCCACCGGTCCATCTGGCCCTGGTTGATCTGCTGCGTGCCATGGTACAGCCCGCTGGTATCGCCCAGGCCGACCGTGTTGGCGGTGGCGAACAGGCGGAACCACGGGTTCGGGCGGATCACGCGATTCTGGTCGAGCAGCGTCAGCTTGCCCTCCGTTTCCAGCACGCGCTGGATCACGAACATCACGTCGGGCCGGCCGGCGTCATATTCGTCGAACACCAGCGCGGTCGGGGTCTGCAACGCCCAGGGCAGCAGCCCCTCGCGGAATTCCGTCACCTGCTGCCCGTCGCGCAGCACGATGGCGTCGCGACCGATGAGGTCGATGCGGCTGATATGCGCGTCCAAGTTGATACGGATGCACGGCCAGTTCAGCCGTGCCGCGACCTGTTCGATATGGCTCGACTTGCCGGTGCCGTGATAGCCCTGCACCATCACGCGGCGGTTGTGCGCGAAGCCCGCCAGCACCGCCATCGTCGTGTCCGCATCGAAGACATAGGCCGGGTCCAGGTCCGGCACGCGTTCGTCCGCCTCGCTGAACGCCGGCACCTCCATGTCGCTGTCGATGCCGAACAGGTCGCGCACGCCGACCATCTTGTCGGGCGCGTCCATGATCGTCGTTTCGCGCCCCTCTGCAGACATGTTGGCGGGCTGGGTGTTGGAGATATCGGTCATCGTGGTCGGGACACCATTCGAGGCTGGGCAAACAGAGTGCGGCCCCTCCCAACGCGCGAAGCGAGCGAACGGCGCAACCCGACATGCAGTGGAAACGGATTGCCCCGCCGTCAACCCGCCGGGGGCATGATCTTGGGCGGCAGCGCGAACAGGTCGGCGAAGCGTTCCGCCGCGGCGCGGTCGCCGACGATCCGCAGCACGCCGTCCGCTTCCATCGCCGCGACCGGCCGCTTGACGTAGAGCCACACCACCAGCGGCGTCGGATCGGCCTCGACCACCACGTCCGCCCCGGCCGGCTCCATGCGGGTGATCCCCAGCACGCCGTCCGCCAGCCGCCCCAGGAACCGGTCGCCGCCGACCCGAAACCCGATCGTCATCCGCAGGGCGCCTGCCTTTACCGGATCGATCATCGTGCGCATCGACAGCATCGCCGAGGCGGGCGACATCGGCAAGGTCGGATCGTGCAGCGGCGATCGCGTCGCCCAGCGCCCCATCGTCTGCATCACCGGCTCGATCTCCTGGCCCCAGGGGGTCAGTTCGTAGACCTGCACCGATGCGGGCGACGGCAGCGTCCGCCGCACCAGCATCCCCCCGCCTCCAGGCTCGCCAGCCGCTGGGTGAGGATGTTGGCGCTGATCCCGGCGAGCTGCGCCCTGATCTCGCCGAAGCGCCGCGGTCCGAACATCAGCTCGCGCAGGATCAGCAACGACCAGCGTTCGCCGACGAATTCCAGCGCCAGCGCGGTCCCGCACGCATCGTCATACCAACGCTTGGTTACTTTTTCTAACTTCATCGTTGCTTTAGGTAAGCACGGGGTGCATCAAACGCCAGAGACGATTCGCGAAGAGGATGCGTTCGCCATGCCAAGGATGATCTTCGTGAACCTGCCGGTCGCCGACGTCGAACGGGCAACCGCCTTCTACACGGCGCTGGGTTTCGAAAAGAACGCCATGTTCTCCAACGAACAGGCGTCGTCGATGACCTGGTCGGACAGCATCGCGGTGATGCTGCTCAGCCACCCGTTCTACGCGACCTTCACGAACAAGCAGATCATCGACGCCCGGCAACAAAGCGGCATGCTGCTCGCGCTGTCGTTCGACGATCGCGCCGCGGTGGATGCGTTCACCCAGGCGGCGCTGGCGGCGGGCGGGCGCGAACTGCACGATCCCGAGGATCACGGCTTCATGTACAGCCGCGCGTTCGAGGACCCGGACGGCCACGGCTGGGGGCCGTTCCACATGGACATGGCCGCCGCCGAACAGGCGATGGCGCATCAGCCCGCCGCCGGCTGATCCGCCATGCGCCCGACCATCACCGCTTTCGACTGGGTGCCGGATTTCGCCAGGGGCCAGGTCCGCGACCTGCGCGTGCGCTGGGCGCTGGAGGAAGCGGGTCAGGCCTATGACGTCCGCTACCTGCCGCAGGGCGGCCAGAAACGGCCCGATCATCGCGACCGCCAGCCGTTCGGCCAGGTGCCGACCCTCGAACATGACGGGCTGACGCTGTTCGAATCGGGGGCCATCGTGCTGCACGTCGCCGATACGTTCGGCGGCGGCCTGCTGCCCGCCGATCCGGCCGCACGCGCACGGGCGATCGAATGGATGTTCGCCGCGCTCAACACCGTCGAACCGCCGATCATGGATCACGCCGCCTGCACCCTGTTCGAACGCGGCCAGCCCTGGTCGGCGCAGCGCCTGCCCTCGGTCTTGCAGCGGATCGACGAACGGCTCGGGGAATTGTCGCGGCGGCTGGGCGCGGGTCCGTGGCTGGACGGGGATGCGTTCAGCGCCGGCGACCTGCTGATGGTCGCGGTGTTGCGCATTGTCACCGGCGACGGGCTGCTCGACGGCTATCCGAACCTCGCCGATTATGTCGCGCGCGGCGAATCGCGTGCCGCGTTCGGGCGGGCGCTCGCGGCGCAGATGGCGGGCTTCACCGGCACGCCGCCGCCCGGGTTCGCCGAATGGCTGAAGGCGCAGGGGATCGAGGAGGGATCGGGACGATGACCTATATCGATGGCTTCGTCGTCGCGGTGCCGACGGATCGGCGCGACGCCTATCGCGATCATGCCGTCCGCGGCTGGACGTTGCTGCACGCCGCCGGGGCCGCCCGCCAGGGCGAAGGCTGGGGCGACGACGTGCCCCATGGCACGCTGACCGACTTCCATCGCGCGGTACAGGCTGGCGAGGACGAGACGGTGGTGTTCAGCTGGATCGAATATACCGACAAGGCGGCCCGCAATGCCGCCGCGACGCAGATCATGGCGGCGCCCGGGATGGACGAACTCGCCGCGACGATGCCGTTCGACGGCAAGCGCATGATCTATGGCGGGTTCGAGGTCGTCGTCGACACCGGCGCGACCTCTCCCGACACCGGCTATATCGACGGCTTCCTGATCCCCGCCCGCGACAAGCAGGCCTATCTGGCGATGGCGATGCGGGCGGAGGCGGTGTTCCGCGACCACGGCGCGACCCGCGTGGTCGAGGCATGGGGCGACGACGTGGCGGCCGGAAAGGTCACGGGCTTTCCGCAGGCGCTCCACCTGCAGGACGGCGAGACCGTCGTCTTTTCGTGGATCGAATGGCCGTCGAAAGCGGTGCGCGACGCCGGCATGGCGAAGGTCATGGCCGACGCGCGCATGCAGATGCCGCCAGACGCCATGCCGTTCGACGGCAAGCGCATGGTCTATGGCGGTTTCGCGCTGCTGTTCCAGTCCTGACCCCCCTTCCTTGCGGAGCGACGATGATGACCCTTTCCGATGGCGATCCGATCTGGTTCGAACTTGTCGCATCCGATCCGGCCGCGGCGGCGACCTTCTACGCAAGCGTCTACGGCTGGACGACGCACACGTCGCCGGTGGCCGAACATGGCGGCTATATTGTCGCCTCCGCGCCGGACGGCGATGGCGTGGCCGGCCTGATGGCGCCACCGCCGGGCGCACCGCCAGCAGGCGGCTGGTCGCTCTACCTGCTGGCGCACGACATCGCCACAACGCTGGCCAGGGCCGGCGACCTTGGTGGCCGCGTCGTGTTCGGGCCGATGGATATTCCCCATGTCGGCCGCTTCGCCGTGGTCCTCGATCCTCAGGGCATTCCGTTCTCGATCATGCAGCCCTTCGCGCAGGATGCGGCGCGTCCGTTCAAGCAGATGCCGGGCGCGCACGGCCATGCGGTGTGGATCGAACTCGCCACCCCCGATCCCGATGGCGCCTTGGCCTTCTATGGCGGCCTGTTCGGCTGGACGAAGGCCGGCGCGATGGCGATGGGCGACATGGGCGAATATGCCTTCATCGGCACGGGCGACGGGCGGCCCGGTGCGATCATGTCCAGCACGCTCACCCGCGCGCCGCAGCACTGGAACAGCTATTTCCTCGTGCCCGACATCCACGCCGCCATCGCCGCGGCGGAGGCTGGCGGCGGCAAGCTTATCCAGGGTCCCGATCCGATCCCCGGCGGCGATTTCTCCGCCAACATCATCGACGATCAGGGCCATCAGGTCGGCATCGTCGGCCCGGGCGGAAATGCCGCAGCATGACCGACAAGGCGATGGCGATCTGCCTGTGGTTCGACGGCGCGGCGGAAGAGGCCGCGCGCTTCTATGCCGCCACCTTCCCCGATTCATCGGTGGACGACGTCGTCCGCGCACCGGGCGACTATCCGGCGGGCAGGCAGGGCGATGCCCTGACCGTCGCCTTCACCGTCTGCGGCACGCCCTTCCTCGGCCTGAACGGCGGCCCCGGCCATCCGCATACGCAGGCGATCTCGTTCCAGGTGTTCACCGACACGCAGGCGGAAACCGACCGATTGTGGGACGCCATCGTCGGCAATGGTGGCGCCGAAAGCCAGTGCAGCTGGTGTTCCGACCGCTGGGGCGTCAGCTGGCAGATCGTGCCGCGCGTGCTGATGGCGGCGCTGTCGCATCCCGATGGCGACGCCCGCAGCCGCGCCTTCACGGCGATGATGGGGATGCGCAAGATCGATATCGCGGCGATCGAGGCCGCGGTCAGGGGAGACGCCGCATGACCTACGACCTGTCGATATCCCGGCTGATCGATGCGCCGGTCGATGCGGTCTGGCGCGCATGGACCGAGGATACGGGCGCATGGTTCTGCCCCCGGCCATGGACCGCCGAGTTTCTGACGCAGGAATTGCGCGCCGGCGGCCGGTCGCAGATCGTGATGCGCGGCCCGAACGGCGAGGAAAACCGGCTGGAGGGCGTGTATCTTGAGGTGGTGCCGCAGACCCGCATCGTCTCGACCGACGCGTTCACTGCCGGCTGGCATCCCGCCGGGCCGTTCATGGTCCGCATCGACGACTTCGCCGCGGAAGACGGCCAGACGCGCTACACCGCCACCGCGCGCCACTGGACGCAGGAGGCGATGGACAATCACGCCGCCATGGGGTTCGAACCCGGCTGGAACGCCGCGACCGATCAGCTGGAGGCGATCGCACGGGCTTTGGCGGGCCGGTAGCCGCTCCATTCCGCCGGCACGGGGCCGTGGCGACCGCTGGCCGACGGGCGGGCGGCCGCGGACGCCACGGTCTAGTCTGGCCCTCCACGCCGCCGCCCCTCCACCCCGCCGCCGCGCGACGCGATGCCTCCCCGTTCCGTGCGCTAACCGATGACGCGCATCACGCGAATGCGGGCGCCTGCCGCAATTGCTGATACGCCGCGATCACCTTTTGCAGCATCGCTTCATGGCTGCGGTCGCCGCCGTTGCGATCCGGATGGTATTTCCGCACCAGTTCGGAATAGCGTTTGCGCAGCGCCGACCGGTCGGCATCCGCCGCCAGCCCCAGCACCTTCAGGCTCATCCGGTCCTGCCCGGACAGCGGCTTGCCGTCGCGGCGTTCGGGCGCGACCTCGCGGCGGTAACGGGCTCCGATCGCGTCGAGCGGATCGCTGAAATCGGCCCAGCGCGGCCCGGCATCGCCCGCACCCGCCCGGGCGAAGGCACGCGTTTCGCGTTCCCACCCCGCCAGCGGTCGCTGCGCATGGTGGATCTCGTCGGCGGTCATGCCGTCGAAATAATTGTAGCGGCTGTTGAACGCCCGCACATGCTTCAGGCACATCCAGCGGAATGCGCCGGGGCCACCGCCGTCGGCGGCACCCTCCAGCGGCGGCGCCCGGAATTCGCCCGGCTCCTCGCATCCCGGCTCCGCGCACACCCGCCCCTGCGATTCCATCCGGCCGTGAAACCTGGTGTGCGGCCGCTCCTTCTTCTCACTTCCGCGCGCCACGAACGCTCCCTAATCTGCGCAATTCCGCTATATAGGCGTGATGACCGACACCGCTACCGTTCCCGCCCCCGCTCCCCTGGCGGACATCATCGCCGCCCGTCTGACCGCGGCGCTCGACCCGACGCATCTCGAGGTGGTCAACGACAGCCATCACCATGCCGGGCACATGGGTGACGACGGCACCGGTGAATCGCACTTCACCGTCGTCGTCGAAAGCCCGGCGTTCGCCGGTGCCAGCCGGGTCGCACGGCAGCGCGCGGTGAACCATGCGCTCGCCGATCTGTTGTCGACCAGGATACACGCGCTGGCCATCAGGGCACGCGCTCCCGGAGAATGACGGATGGCCTATCGCCTGTGGTATTGGCCCTCGATCCAGGGGCGCGGCGAATTCGTCCGCCTGGCACTGGAAGCCGCCGGCATCGCCTATGAGGATTGCGCCCGCGACCAGGGCGTGGCGGCGATGATGACCGATCTCGAGGGGCGCGCCGCAAACGGTCGCGGCCCCTATGCGCCGCCCTATCTGGCGCTCGACGGCCATGCGATCGCGCAGGTCGCCAACATTCTGCAGTTCCTGGGTCAGCAGCATGATATGGTGCCCTCGAACCTTGCCGACCGCTATTGGCTCAACCAATTGCAACTGACGATCGCCGACCTGGTCGCAGAGGTGCACAACGTCCACCATCCGGTCGGCATGATGGACTATTACGACGATCAGAAGGCCGAGGCGGCCCGTGCCGCGGCGCAGTTCCGCGACGAACGGCTGCCCAAATATCTCGACCATTTCGAGGATGCGGCGCGCGCGGGCCCCAGCGACTGGCTGATCGACCATCGCTGGACCTATGGCGATACCTCGCTGTTCCAGCTGGTCGAGGGCCTGCGCTACATGTTCCCGCGCCGGATGAAGACGCTGGAACCGGACTATCCGCACCTCTTGCGCGTCCACGCCGCGGTGCATGCGCTGCCGGGTATCCGCGCGTATCTGAAGAGCGATCGGCGCCTGCCGTTCAACGAAGACGGCATCTTCCGCCACTATCCCGAACTCGACGCGGACTGACGCCACCCTTGCCCGCGGGGAAAGCACCGTTTCCCCTTTCGCCCTTCGCTTGCATCGCCACGCGCGCTACAACCGCCCATGCCCCGCGTCCCCCGCCCCGCCGCTCGCATCCTGCTCGTCGATGCGAGCCGCCGCGTGCTGCTGATGCGCTTCACCCCCACCGACCGGCCACCGCTCTGGTGCACGCCGGGCGGCGCCGTCGATCCGGGCGAAAGCTACGAACGGGCCGCCCGCCGCGAATTGTGGGAAGAGGTCGGCCTCGATGTCGACTGCGGCCCGCAGGTGGCGCAGCGCACCGCCGAATTCCTGACCTTCGAAGGGGTCGAGGTGACCGCAGACGAACGCTATTTCCGCGTCGACGTCGACACGCACGAGGTCGCCGCCGGCGCCCTCACCGCGCTCGAACAGCGGCTGCTCGCCGGTTCACGCTGGTTCGCGGTCGACGAACTGGCGGACTGGCCGGAGACCATCTACCCTGCCGACCTCGCCCTCCTGCTCGCCACGACGGAGCCGACCGATGCTTGATGATTTCGTTCTCCAGACCATCACCCCGGTGACGCACGATCTGGGCGGGTTCAAGGTCCATCGCACGCTTCCCAACAAGGACCGCACGATGGTCGGGCCGTTCCTGTTCTTCGATCAGATGGGTCCGGCGCACCTCGATGTCGGCGGCGGTATCGACGTGCGCCCGCATCCGCACATCAACCTGGCGACGGTGACCTATCTGTTCGACGGGGCGATCGACCATCGCGATTCGCTCGGCACCCGCGCCCGCATCGAACCCGGCGCGGTCAACCTGATGACCGCCGGCCATGGCATCGTCCATTCGGAACGCTCGCCCGACGACGAGCGCAGCCAGGGCCCGGCGCTGTCCGGCATCCAGACCTGGCTCGCCCTGCCGGAGGCGCAGGAAGAGATCGATCCCGCCTTCGAACACGTCACCCGCGCCCAGCTGCCGACGCTGCAGGCGCATGGTGCCCGCGCCCGCATCATCATGGGCGACCTGTGGGGGCAGCGCGCGCCGACGACGACCTATGCCGGCACGATCTACGCCGACATCGCGCTCGATCCCGGCGCCGCCATCCCGATCGACGCCGCGGCCGAGGAACGCTGCGTCTACCTCGCGATGGGCGATGCGACGCTGGAGGGCGTGCCGCTGGAACCCATGAAGCTCTACGTCCTGCGCCCCGGCATCGCCGCGACGCTGCGGTCGGCGACCGGCGGGCGGGCGATGCTGGCGGGCGGCGATGCCTTCGCCACGCCGCGCCACGTCTGGTGGAATTTCGTCAGCTCCAGCCGCGACCGGATCAACGAGGCGAAACGCGCCTGGAAAGCGGGCGAATTCCCGGTGGTGCCGGGCGACGACAAGGAATGGATTCCGATCCCGGAGGTCCCGAACACGGTAAGCTACCCGTAACCCGGAACGCGTCGGCGGAGCCGCAGCGTCGGCGCACATCCATACCCGCCCGCGCCGGGCCGACGACGAGCTGGATGAGACGACGAGCGGGAAAAGACCACAGGGCGTATCGACGCCGCCACGAAACAGGAGAGCCACCGATGACCATCCCTCCGCTCCAGCGCATCGCCCTGTCCACCGGCGTCGATCTGGACGTCGCCATCGCCGGCGATCCAACGCATTCGCCGGTCATCCTGCTGCACGGCTTTCCCGAATCGCATCGGACGTGGCGCGGCATCCTCCCCGATCTCGCCCGCGACCATTATGTCATCGCCCCCGACCAGCGCGGCTTTGCCCGCTCGTCCAAGCCGGACGGGGTCGAACATTATGCCGCGGACAGGATCCTCGCCGACCTGATCGCGCTCGCCGACCATCTCGGCATCGACCGCTTCACCCTCGTCGGCCATGACTGGGGCGGTGCGATCGCCTGGATGGCGGCGCTCGGCCGGCCCGATCGCGTGGCGCGGCTGGTGATCGTCAACGCGCCGCACCCGTTCCTCTTCCAGCGGGCGCTGTTCGACGAACCGGAACAGCGCAAGGCAAGCCAGTACATCACCCGGTTCCGCGATACGCGGATCGACCAGGGGTTGGTCGGCGCAGGGCTGGAGAAATTTCTGGGCTCCACCTTCGCCCATCACATCACCGGCGCGATCGGCGGAGAGGACAAGGCCGCCTATCTGGACGAATGGTCGCAACCCGGCGCGATGACCGCGATGCTCAACTGGTATCGCGCATCGGGCGTCATCGTGCCGGCGATGGACGAGGATGCGGCCCGCCCCGCCTTCCTCGACCGGCCATTCCCGCCGGTGACGCAGGACACTTTGGTCATCTGGGGCATGCGCGATGCGGCGCTGCTGCCGGTGCTGGTCGACGATCTCGGCCCCTATGTGCCGACGCTGACCGTCGAAAAGATCGACGCGGGGCATTTCGTGCCGTGGGAAAAGCCGGCGGCGGTGGTCGCGGCGATGCGCCGCTGGAATATCTGAACGCTTAGCCTTTCGGTTTGCTGACCAAAACATTCCTCATGCGTTCAGCCGGGCGGGCCGAAAAGGCCGCCATGCCGGTCCCCCGCGGATCGGCGGATCGTTACGAGGAGAGACGTATCATGCGTAAGATCATCATCGCCGCGCTGGCCGCCGCGACCATCCTGCCCGCCGGTGCCGCCACCGCGCAGAGCGCCCGTGAAGTGCGCCAGAGCCAGCGCGAGGTCCGCCAGAGCCAGCGCGAACTCGCCGAAGCTCGCCGCTACGGCGATCGCGGCGACATCCGCGAGGCGCGGCGCGAGGTCCGTGAGGATCGCCGCGAACTGCGCGAGGACTGGCGCGACTATCGCCGCAGCCACCGCAACGTCTACACCCGCGGCGCCTATGCCGGCCCGCGCGGCTATCGCTACCGCCCGGTCGCGGTCGGCTATCGCTTTGCCCCGCAATATTACGGCCGCAACTATTGGATCAACGACTACCAGACCTATCGCCTGCCGCGTCCGGGCTACGGCTATCAGCGCTGGGTCCGCTACGGCAACGACGTCGTGCTGGTCGACACCCGCTCGGGCCGCGTGACGCAGGTCTACAACCGCTTCTTCTATTAAGGGCATGGGTGGGGCGGTCCATGCCGCCCCCCTAACCCGACCGGCGCTGTGCCCGCTCGCCATCGCCGCTGCGCAAGGCGGCCATGTCCGCCGCGTCCAGCGCCGCCTCGGCCCGCACCATCGCCGATCGCGACGCCGCCCGCGCCGCCGCGCCGAACCGGTCCGGCGCCTGCCCGGCCAGCGCCGTCAGCGTCGCCTGCAGGCGCAATTGCACCTCCACCACCCCCGACCCGTCGCGCGCGATCGGGCGGAACACGTCGATGAACAGGTCGTCGATGTCGAGGTCCGGCACATGCACCCGCGCGAACCGCCGCTCGCCGTTGGCGGGCGTATCGGCCAGCGCCGCCAGCACGCGATGGGCGGCGCCGATGACGCGGATGGCGGTGCCGGGATCGTTGACCGCGGGCGACAGCGCGCGCGCCGCGATTTCCGACAGCACGATCAGGCCGAAGCGCGGGTCCTGGTCGAAATCGCGGTCCGGCATGATCGCGAACGCCGCCGCCACCGCCGCCAAGGCCCGATCGTCGCACGCTCCCTCGACCATGGCCACCGCGCGGCCGGGATGGACGAATGTCCCCGGCAACGTCGCGACATGCACGATCAGGCCGTCGCGCGTCGCGACCCGGCACAGCGCGCCCATGTCGATATGCGCGATATAGCCCGTCCGGTCCGTGAACACCGGCCGCGCATCGGCCGGCACGTCGACCGCCGTCGCGCCGCCCAGGCACGGCGCCTCCGCCCAGGCGATCATCGACGCCATCGCCGCCCGTTCGACCCGCTCGATCGTGTCCTGCACCCGGCCGAAGGTCGACAGGTGCTGGATCCAGCGCAGCAGCGTGATCGCGATGACCCCGACGATCGCGATCGTCGCGAAGAACAGCACCACCCGCCCCTTCGCACCGTAAAATCCGGTGGTCAGCGCGATGATGCCGACGATGCTGAACAGGAACGTGCCGACGAACGTCGACAGCGCGTTCTGCGTGAACCGGTCCTCGATCAGCAATTGCGTCGCGCGCGGCGTCACCGTGCTGGTCGCCGCACCATAAGCGGTCACCGCCGCCGACAGGGCGAACGTCGTCACCGCCAGCATGCTCGACGCCAGGATGGTCAGGATATTGTCGACCGCCTTGCCGCCCACGGTCAGGCTCAGCTCGTCGGGAATGAACGGCGCCAGCCGGGCCGCCAGCAACGCGGTCAGCACGCCAGCGATGCTGAACAGCGAGGCGCGCAACCAGATGCGACGGGTCAGCTGCTGCAACAGATAGGCGCCACGTCCCGCCAGATACCCGCCCGTCATCATGCCCCCTTTGCCCCCCAGGGCCGCGAGGAAGCGGCCCCCTTTGCCCCAGCCCGCGAGGACGCGGCCCCCTTTGCCCGAGCCCGCGAGGACACGGCCCCCTTTGCCCGAGCCCGCGACGACGCGGCCCCCTTTGCCCAGGCCCGCGACAACGCGTCATGCGCGCGATCGGCTCAATCGCGTTCGTACGCCCCGCGACGCATCACGTAGTCGCGCGTCTCATAGGGTGCCGGCAGGCCCTCGACCCACGCACCATGGGCATGGGTCAGCGCCACCAGCTCCATCGGCGTATCGCCCGGCCAGCCGCGCACCCGCACCTCGTGCCGGTGCAGGTCGCGGTTCGGCTCCATCATCACCCAGCCGAGCGGCCGCTCCGCGCTCGCGCGCGCGCCCGCCGCCGCCATCGCCGCGACGATCCGCGCCCGGCCCCCGGCGGGCAGATATTGCCACACCACCGAATGCATCAATACGCGGGTAACGCCCGGCGCCTGCGGTTCCGCCAGCCGCGCCTCGATCCAGTCCGCCGCATCCCCCTGCACCAGGTCGACGCCATGCCTGCGCACCTCGCCAATCGCCGCCGTCAGCCGCGCGAGCCGTTCCTGCGCGTCGACCCAGACATAGGCCGCCAGCCGTGCCGCCTGCGCGGGGTCGGCGACGTCGACGGGCGCGATATCGACACCGCGCGCGCCCACCACCTCCACCGCGGCGACCGGCGGCGGCGGCCCCCGCCATTCGGGTACGATCCGCACCGCGGCATCCGCCGGCCCCACCCCGACACCGCCCAGATCGAACCGGTAGCGCCCGATCATCAGGTTCAGCCCCGCACTCGATCCGATCTCCAGCACCTCGATCCGCGGACCATAACGAAGCGCGAGGTGCAACAGCCCGGTCATCAGCCCCGCCGAACGCGCCGCCTCGTTGTTCTGCGGCGGCCCGTCCAGCCACGGCAGCAACGCCGCATCGTGCCGCACCAGCACATCGCGCAGCGCGCCCGCGACATCGCGGGCATCGCCCCCGAACACGCGCGACAGCGCCGCATCCGCGCCCGCACGGTGCAGCGCGTGCAGCCCGCCGACCAGCCGCAGCACGACCGCATCCGCCACCGGTTCGCCCGGCCAGTCCAGCACCCGCCGCCCGGTCGCGCTGTCGCGGTCGAGCGTCTGTCCCAGCGTGGTGCAGATCCGCGCGGTGATCGGCGCCGCCATCGCCGCGCAATAGCCCGCCTGTACCTCGAACGCCGCCCGGTTCTCCGCTTCGCTGCCCATGTGCATCTCCTCGGTGCGTGTGTTGCGCCCACCCTGCCCCGTCAGTAAAGCCCGGCGCGTGCCAGCTCCTTTAGTCATCGCCGTGCCGAAAGGCCGCATCCTCGCCGAGGCCCTCCCCTGCTCGCCCGCGCCGGCGTGCATCCGGAGGCGGCGTTCGGCGATCCCGACAGCCGCGCGCTGCGCTTCGCCACCGACGTGCCGCATATCGAGCTGATCCGGGTCCGCGCCTTCGACGTCGCGACCTTCGTCGCGCACGGTGCGGCGCAGCTCGGCATCGTCGGGTCCGACGTGCTGGCGGAATTCGATTATTCGGAACTCTACGCGCCCGTCGACCTCGGCATCGGCCATTGCCGCATCTCGGTCGCCGAGCCGGTCGAGATGGCGGCCAGCGACGATCCGCGCGGCTGGAGCCATGTACGCGTCGCCACCAAATACCCGCATATCACCGCCGCCCATTTTGCCGCGCGCGGCGTCCAGGCGGAATGCGTCAAGCTGAACGGCGCGATGGAACTGGCGCCGACGCTGGGTCTCGCCCCGCGCATCGTCGACCTCGTCTCCTCGGGCCGCACGCTGAAGGAAAACGGACTGGTCGAGGTGGAGGTGATCGCCGAGGTCACCAGCCGCCTGATCGTCAACCGCGCCGCGATGAAGACACGGGCTGAGGTCGTGCCGCTGGTCGAGGCATTCCGCCGCGCCGTGGCGGAGGCTGCGGCATGATCCGCCTCGACACCCGCGACGCCGGCTTCGTCGATGCCTTTACCGCTTTGGTCGATGGCCGCCGCGAAGCCTCCGCCGACGTCGCCCGCGACGTCGCCACTATCATCCGCGCGGTGCGTGACGATGGCGAGGCGGCGGTCGCCGCCTTTACCCGCAAGCTCGACCGCCACGACCCGAACGAGACCGGCTGGCGCATCGAACCGGCGACCTGCGCCGCCGCCTATGATGCGCTGGAACCGGGGCTGCGCCACGCGCTCGACCTCGCCGCGACCCGCATCCGCGCCTATCACGAACGCCAGCGCCCCGCCGACAGCGACTATACCGACGGCGTCGGCGTCCGCCTCGGCGCGCGGTGGAGCGCGGTCGATGCCGCCGGCATCTACGTCCCCGGCGGGCGCGCGGCCTATCCGTCGTCGCTGCTGATGAACGCCATCCCCGCCAAGGTCGCGGGCGTCGGCCGGCTCGTCATGGTCACCCCTACCCCCGATGGCCAGATCAACCCGCTCGTCCTCGCCGCCGCGCACCTCGCCGGGGTGGACGAGGTGTGGCGGATCGGCGGAGCGCAGGGAATCGCCGCGCTCGCCTATGGCGCCGGCCGCATCCTGCCCGTCGACGTCGTCACCGGGCCCGGCAACGCCTGGGTCGCGGAGGCGAAGCGCCAGGTCTATGGCGTCGTCGGCATCGACATGGTTGCCGGCCCCAGCGAGATCGTCGTCGTCGCCGACGCCCTGAACGATCCCCGGACCACCGCCGCCGACCTCCTCAGCCAGGCCGAACACGACACGACGACGCAATCGATCCTGTTCACCGACGATGCCGCCTATGCCGACCGCGTCGCGGCGGCGGTCGACGACGAACTGGCGATCCTCCCCACCGCCGCCACCGCGCGCGCCGCATGGGACGCCAACGGGGCGATCATCGTGGTGGACGCCCTCGATGCCGCCTGCCCGCTCATCGATCGCCTCGCCCCCGAACACCTCCAGCTCGCAGTCGACGATCCGCAGGCGCTGTTCGACCGCGTCCGCCACGCCGGCAGCGTCTTCCTCGGCCGCCACACGCCCGAGGCGATCGGCGATTACGTCGCCGGCCCCAACCACGTCCTCCCCACCGGCCGCCGCGCCCGCTTCGCCAGCGGCCTGTCGGTCCTCGATTTCATGAAGCGCACCAGCTTCCTCGGCCTGGACGAAGCCGCGCTCGCCGAACTCGGCCCCGCGACCGTCGCCCTGGCGGAAGCGGAGGGCCTGCCGGCGCATGCGCGATCCGTGGCGCTCAGGCTACGGCTGAACCGATAGGCTTAGGCGGCAGGACGCCATCAGGCCTAGATCAATGCTCTTGGCGTCCGTCCTTGGCAAAATACGCAATCAAGGCGAGACAGCCAATCGCTGCTACCACGCCAATTATTTGAAGGGTCGAAGTGAACGCGATCTTTGCCTCCATAGGCGCGCTGAGGCCAAGCCAATTGACTGTGAACGTCAACGCGACTGCTATGGAAACGCCAGTTAGGTAGCGCCATGCCTTGGGCCATCCTTGAGGCGTCAGTAAAAATCCGAGGCAGTAGCTTGCCGCCACACAGACGGCGACCCAACCGAACAGTTCGGCGAAACCTCGCCACCCGGTTGGGCCAATGCCATCCGTCAGTCCTGCCAATCCGATGAAAGCCGCCGGCAGGACGGCGAGGCACCCAAGCCCTCTACCGATCGATGATCGTACCATCTCAACCCCTGCTGTGACCTTGTTTCAAGGTTAGCTATGGAAACGTCAGCTTCCCATTGGTTCTCTCGATCATGATGCAAAACTCACAGGTTTTGCATCACATCAGGAGCGATGGAAATCCGAGCGCTTACATGATGCGGAAATCCAATGCGTCTCATCCGTCCAACCACAGGGCCGTGCGTAAAAAGATTCCACCTCATAACAACGACCTGACCGATCGCATCGATCGCGCGTCATCCAACCGCACTCCGCCGACGTACCTTCGCCCAGCAACCCTGTCATGGGTGCGACACGAGAAGGATGCACGAGATGACCAAGCTCCAGTTCCGCGGCGCGATCGCTGCCGTCGCCCTGCTTGCCGCCGGCCCCGCGATGTCGGCCGCCAAGAACCCGATGGTCGGCGGCGCCGCCATGTACCCGACCAAGACCATCGTCGAAAATGCGGTGAATTCGAAGGATCACACCACCCTCGTCGCCGCCGTGAAGGCCGCCGGGCTGGTCGATACGCTGTCGGGTCCGGGTCCGTTCACCGTCTTTGCGCCGACCAACGCCGCCTTCGCCAAGCTGCCCGCCGGCACCGTCGACACGCTGGTCAAGCCCGAGAACAAGGCGACGCTGACCAACATCCTCACCTATCACGTCGTCGCCGGCACGATGACCTCGAAGCAGATCGCCGCGGCGATCAAGGCCGGCGGCGGCAAGGCGACGCTGACCACCGTGCAGGGCGAGCCGCTGACCGCATCGATGATGGGCAAGACGCTGATGCTGACGGACGCCAAGGGCGGCACCAGCCACGTCACCATCAAGGACGTCATGCAGTCGAACGGCGTCATCCACGTCGTCGACACCGTGCTGATGCCCTGATCCCTTGCCGGCGCCCGCCGCCGCGCGGGCGCCGGCCCTGTTCACGCGATTCCGCCCGGCGCGACTGCGGTCACGCCGGGCCTCGTCCGCCCCGCCACCGCGCGGACCGCTGTGATCCGGGCGCCCGCTCGCAGCCTTGGGGGTGACGGATCGCCCGCACGCGACTACATGCCCCGCCGATGTCCCGAACCCCGAACCGCACCCAGGCGCGCGCCGCCGCCCGCCTCGCCGCCGTCCAGGCATTGTATCAGCACGAGATGGAGGGCACTGCCGTGCCGGTCCTGCTCCACGAATTCCACAACCACCGGTTGGGCGCGACGATCGAGGACGCCGAATATGCCGAGGCCGACGTCGATTTCTTCGACGACATCGTCCGCGGCGCCACCGCCCGCGCCGGCGAGATCGATCTTGCCATCGAAAAGAAGCTCGCCACCGGCTGGACGCTCGCCCGGCTCGACAAGCCGATGAAGGCGATCCTGCGCGCGGGCACCTACGAACTGATGGCGCGCGCCGACGTGCCGGTCGGCGCGACGATCAGCGAATATGTCGACGTCGCCCACGCCTTCTACGAACGCCGCGAGACCGGCTTCGTCAACGGCCTGCTCGACGGCATCGCCAAGGACGTGCGCGCCGCCTGACGGCCTGCTCCTCCGGCGGGGGAAGAAGGAGCGGAAACGACGATGACCGAAGGCGACTTCCTCGCCGCCCTGCGCCGCCTGCCGCTGCATCCGGCCGCACGCGGCCTGCGCGACGATGCGGCGCGGCTGTTCCACGCGCCGCTGGTCGTCACCACCGACACGCTGGTCGAGGGCGTCCATTTCCTCGCCACCGATACCCCCGGCGACGTCGCGTGGAAGGTCGTCGCCACCAACCTGTCCGACATCGCGGGCAAGGGCGCAAAGCCCGACGGCATCCTGCTGAACTACCCGCTCCGCGACGACGACTGGGACCGCGCGTTCCTCGTCGGGCTGGGCGAGGTGCTGGCCGCCTGCGGCACCGCGCTGCTCGGCGGCGACACCGTCACCCTGCCCGCCGGCGCGCCGCGCATCATCACCGTCACCGCCTTCGGCTGTGACACCCCTGCCCCGCCCCGCGGCGGTGCGGGCGAGAACGACGCGCTCTGGGTCACCGGCACGATCGGCGATGCCGGTGCGGGTCTCGCCATCGCCCGCGGCGCCGATGGTCCCGCCGCGCTCGCGCAACGCTATCGCCGCCCGATTCCGCGCCTGGCGGAGGGGCGCGTGCTTTCGCGGATCGCGCATGCGATGATGGACGTCAGCGACGGCCTGCTCATCGATGCGGCGCGGATGGGCGCGGCGAGCGGCCTTGCGGTGATCGTCGATCTCGCCGCCGTGCCGCTCTCCGCAGACTATCGTGCCCACGCGGGCGACGATCGCGCCGCGCGGCTGGACGCGGCGAGCGCCGGCGACGATTACGAACTGCTGTTCGCGATGCCCGCCAACACCGTTCCCCCCGTCGCCTCCACCCACCTCGGCCGTTTCGCCCGCGGCACCGGCCTCAGGCTGTTCGACGGCGACGCATCGCTGCCGCTCCCCGAACGACTGGGATTCGAACACCTGGCCTAGGCCCGCGTCCCGCACGGCAGCCGGTATGCCCGCACAGGCGCCCGGCACGTCCCGCCGTACGCCCTCTTCCGCATGGCCCCTGCCCACCTCCCGCCGACGCCCCGCCGATCCGGCCATGTCCACAATCGCTTGCGCTCCCCGCGCGCGCGCCATAGCCTCCCCCAAGCGCGTGGCACCGGGGCACATCGGTCCGCGACGTCAACAGGAGAAGGAAGCGCTGAATGACCACGGTCACCATCGCCATCCTCTGCGGCGTCCTCGCCGTGGTCTATGGCTTCGTCACCAGCCAACAGGTGCTCCGGGCCTCGCCCGGGGACGCAAGAATGCAGGATATCGCCGCCGCCATTCAGGAAGGCGCCAAGGCCTATCTCGGCCGTCAATACACCACCATCGGAATCGTCGGCGTCATCGTCGCGGTCATCCTGTTCTTCGCGCTCGGCGCCATCTCGACGATCGGCTTCGTCATCGGCGCGGTCCTGTCGGGCGTCGCCGGCTATGTCGGGATGAACATCTCGGTACGCGCCAACGTCCGCACCGCCGAAGCCGCGCGCACCTCGTTGCAGGGCGGGCTGACGATGGCGTTCCGGTCCGGCGCGGTCACCGGCATGCTCGTCGCCGGCCTCGGCCTGCTCGCGATCAGCACCTTCTTCTGGTATCTGACCGGCCCCGCCGGCCATGCGCCGAACGACCGCATCATCGTCGAGGCGCTGACCGCGCTCGCCTTCGGCGCCTCGCTCATCTCGATCTTCGCGCGTCTCGGCGGCGGCATCTTCACCAAGGCGGCCGACGTCGGCGCCGACCTCGTCGGCAAGGTCGAGGCGGGCATTCCCGAGGACGATCCCCGCAACCCCGCGGTCATCGCCGACAACGTCGGCGACAACGTCGGCGATTGCGCCGGCATGGCCGCCGACCTGTTCGAAACCTATGTCGTGACGCTCGGCGTCACGATGATCTCGATCGCGCTGCTGATCCGCGCCGACGCCGCCGAACTGATGCGGCTGATGACGCTGCCGCTGCTCGTCGGGGGCGTGTGCATCATCACCTCGATCATCGGCACCTATATGGTCCGCCTCGGCAAGGGGACGATCATGGGCGCGCTGTACAAGGGGTTCTGGACCTCCGCCCTCCTGTCGATCCCGGCGATCTACTTCGCCACGCAATATGTGCTCGGCGACCTCCATCGCACGATCGGCAGCGCCGGCTTCCTCGATGCGGTGTCGGACGACCTGACCACCGGCTTCGATCGCCCCGCCGCCGCCGCGGGGGCGATCCCCAGCTTCACGGGGCTGGACCTGTTCTGGTGCATGGTCATCGGCCTCGCGGTCACCGGCCTGATCGTCTGGATCACCGAATATTACACCGGCACCAACTATCGCCCGGTCAAGTCGATCGCCGCCGCCAGCCAGACCGGCCACGGCACCAACGTCATCCAGGGCCTTGCGATCAGCCTCGAATCCACCGCGCTGCCGACGCTCGTCATCGTCGTCGCGGTCATCGCGACCTATCAGCTCGCCGGCATCATCGGCATCGCCTTCGCCGCCACCGCGATGCTCGCGCTCGCCGGCATGGTGGTGGCGTTGGACGCCTATGGTCCCGTCACCGACAATGCGGGCGGCATCGCCGAAATGGCCGGCCTGCCCGACGACGTGCGCCAGCGTACCGACGCGCTCGACGCGGTCGGCAATACGACGAAGGCGGTGACCAAGGGCTATGCGATCGGCTCCGCCGGCCTCGCCGCCCTCGTGCTGTTCGGCGCCTACACCACCGACCTGCAAACCTACTTCCCCGACGTCACCGTCGATTTCAGCCTCAGCAACCCGTACGTCATCGTCGGCCTCCTGCTCGGCGCGCTGCTCCCCTACCTTTTCGGTGCGTTCGGCATGACCGCGGTCGGTCGCGCGGCGGGCGCGGTGGTCGAAGAGGTGCGTGGCCAGTTCCGCGACAATCCGGGCATCATGGCAGGCACCAGCCGCCCCAATTACGGCCGCACCGTCGACCTCGTCACCCGCGCCGCGATCAAGGAGATGATCGTCCCCAGCCTCCTCCCGGTGGCGAGCCCGATCGCACTCTACTTCATCATTACCGCGGTCGCCGGCCAGGCGCAGGGCTTCGCATCGCTCGGCGCGATGCTGCTCGGCGTCATCGTCTCCGGCCTGTTCGTCGCCATCTCGATGACCAGCGGCGGCGGCGCCTGGGACAATGCCAAGAAATATATCGAGGACGGCAATTACGGCGGCAAGGGATCGGAGGCGCACAAGGCCGCGGTGACCGGCGACACCGTCGGCGATCCGTACAAGGACACCGCCGGGCCCGCGGTCAACCCGATGATCAAGATCACGAATATCGTCGCGCTGCTGCTGCTGGCGGCGCTGGCCGGCGGCGCAGGCTGAACGCCGCCCGGCCGACGCAACCGGCCGGTCAGCGCGACCGGCCGGCGGACGTCAGGTCGATCGTCTTCCCGCGCGCGGCCCGGACATACAGGGGGCCGCAGACATGATTGCTGCCAGCGGTGGAGCGTATCCTCGATCGCTACGACCGCGGCAATGTCAGACGTCCGGTGCGCCGTGCATATACCGGCGCACCGGCATCACTTCCGTGTAAAGACATCGATAAAATGATCCCCGGCAACTTCCATTGCAACTGGATCGGTCGTCCGGGATCTCAACGAAAGCGTATGAGCGATCGTCTTGCCGATCCAGATATACGTTACGTCTCGGATGCCGTCATTCGACACGCCAAATCGCTTCGTCAGCGCACCACCATTTACGATCGCCACTTTTTCCGATTCCGAAAACCCCGCCGATGTTTCGACCTTGAGCGCCCGACTGAAATCATCCGACTGAACACTCAGTACGAAACCGCGACACCTGAACGTGGTCATCAACCCGTTCAATCTTTTGTCGTTCCTCAGCTCGAACCCCATCGGATGCTGGGAATCCTTGCGGCATCCATATCCGGGATCGACCGTCACCGGTTGGACCGTCGATTGTATACCAAGCCTGAGCGTTTCCGCTTCCCCTTCCTTGTGGAGCCGCAGGATCGCCTCAGGATCGCGCATGTCTCCCGCGGCAAAGGCAACGGGAGCCTTGGCCGTCGAACGAACGGGAGAAAGTGACTTCAATACGATCCCGTCGCGCCTGGCCAAGGTATTGCTACCCTGCAATGGCGGCGAACTAATCGTCGCGGCCTGAACCAGAACGAATGCTATAAGGTTATACATGAAATATCCCCGTTCCACATGCAAGAGTTAGACACCACCTTAAAACGAGGTACACTTTCTCTGTTGAGCGGACGTAACCCCGCATGCACCAAAAGGACCGCTGCATGGCGTCATGTAACCCGCTGGAAATCCATAAGAACTTGTGGGGTTATTTAAATAATGCCGCGCAGTCGCAGCGATTGGGTAGCAAAAAGAGCAGCCAACGCCGATCGCTGAAGTCTGCTGGTGGGATGACACCGAAACCGGCGTGGCGCTGTATTGACTCGTGGATATCAGCCCTTCGATCCGCATCGTCCAGGTCCTGCCGTCACCAGCTTGGGACATGAAAGTCGCGGAAGTACAGCTAAGCGCCACCGAAAAATAGACTCCATCATGACTAGATTGGGCCACAGCGGGGGATATCCACAAAACGGCGCCGAGTGCGACTCCCAAAAATGCTCTCACCATCATGCAATCTCCGTGCCCTGCACCATAGCCACCTTCAGCGACCAATCTTACGATATCATTTTGCCGGACATTATCTAAATGGATAGTTCATCGTTGTTTCAACATCATACCACAATTCTATTATACGAATGCCTATCCCAAATTTGGTAATATCAGCTGGTTGTCCTGTAGATTCATGTCGATGGCGCTTTAGTCGATCGCCCGAATCGTCATCGCTGCTGGTAATAACTGTCGTTTTCCTATCCCCAAGTCCCGACACATAGAAGAATAGGGGATCACGAACCCCTGTCCTACACGGCGCCGATCTGCCATGCTTCCCACGCATCGCTCTTTGACACGTCCGCCTCATCGCCCCGCGCCAACGCGCCGGGCCTCCCCGCGCCGGGGTTCGGCGCTTCTGCCAAAACCGGTTCCGGGCCGCACGTAGTGTCAACTTCGGCAACTTCCGCGGGCCACCCCGCCGGATTGCGCACCCGCCACGTCGCACCCATATACGCTACGACTCGGGACGGGCCGTGCCCTGCTCCGGTTGCTTCCCTTTTTCGGGCCCTTGCGCTAAGGGCGCCACCGATACACGCGAACAGAGGTTGATTTTTGGCCAAGGAAGAACTGCTCGAGATGCGCGGCCGCGTGGTGGAATTGCTCCCCAACGCGATGTTCCGTGTACAGCTCGAAAACGATCATGAGATTTTGGGGCATACCGCCGGCAAGATGCGCAAGAACCGCATCCGCGTGCTGGTGGGTGACGAAGTGCTGGTCGAACTCACCCCGTACGATCTCACCAAGGGGCGGATCACCTACCGCTTCATGCCCGGCCGCGGCGGCCCCGGCCCGCAATAAACGGCAGGGCGGCCTTGTCGCCGCCAGCATCGTTGCAGCTCGTCCTCGCCTCTTCCTCGCCGCGCCGGCGTGATCTGCTGGCGCGCCTCGGCTGCGTGCCGGATCGGATCGCCGCGCCTGCGATCGATGAAACGCCGCTGCGCGGTGAACTGCCGCGCGTCTATGCGCTGCGTCTGGCGATCGAAAAGGCGCGCGCGGTCGACCGCGCGGCTGGCGACGTCGTCATCGCCGGCGACACCACGATCGCACTCGGCCGCGCCATCCTGCCCCCTGCCGAAACGACGGCGATCCAGCGCGACCTGCTCACCCGCCTCTCCGGTCGGCGCCATCACGCGCTGTCGGCCATCTGCGTGATCGGTGCCGATGGCGTGGAGCGCAGCCGCATCGCCGACACCATCGTCGCCTTTCGTCCGCTGTCGACCGCCGAGGTCGATGCCTATGTCGACTGTGGCGAGGGGCTGGGGAAGGCCGGCGGCTACGCCATCCAGGGCCGCGCCGAGGCGTTCGTCCGCTTCATCCACGGCAGTCATTCGGGTGTCATCGGCCTGCCGCTGATGGAAACGCGCGCGCTGCTGCGCGCCGCCGGCCTGCCGCTTGCCTGAGTGGCTTTACGAAGCGGGCATCGGTGAGGCCCGCGCCGCGCTGGTCGTCGACGACATCATCATCGAAGCCGCGATCGAACTTCCCACCCCGCTGCGACTCGGCATGGTCGCCCCCGCACGGCTGGTCGAACACACCGCAGGCGGCATGGGCCGGCTCGATATCGGCGGTGCCGAGGCGGTGATCGCCCGTATCCCGCAAGGGGTCACCAAGGGCGCGACGCTGACCGTCGAGGTGGTGCGCGAAGCGATCCCAGAGGCGGGCCGTCCCAAGCCCGCGCGCGCGGCGGCGACGGACGCCGCACCCCATGCTGGCCCGGACCTGCTCGACCGGCTGCATGCCAGCGGCCATCCGGTCCGCATCGTCCGCGCGCATGAAGGCGACGCGCTCGAAGCGGCGGGCTGGTCCGAACTGCTCGAAGAGGCGACGGGCGGCGCGATCGGTTTTCCGCTCGGCGCGTTGCGGCTCTCGCCGACACCGGCGATGACCTTGTTCGACGTCGACGGTCCGCCCCCGCTGGAACCGCTCGCCATCGCCGCCGCCCGCGCCGTCGTCGCGGCGATCCGCCGCCACGGTATCGGCGGGTCGATCGGCATCGACTTCCCGACGCTCGCCAACAAGGCCGCGCGGCAGGCGGTGGCCGATGCGCTGGACGCGGCCTTGCCGCCGCCGTTCGAACGGACCGCAGTCAACGGCTTCGGCTTCCTCCAGATCGTCCGCCCCCGGCCCCGCGCATCGCTGCCCGAACTGCTGCGCGCCGATCCTGCCGCGGCCGCCGCCCGTGCGCTGCTGCGCCGGCTGGAACGCGATCCGCCGGGCGCCCCGCTTCGCCACCGCCTGCCGCCCGCGGTGCATGCGGCGCTCGCACAGCACCCCGACTGGCTCGCCGAACTCGCCCGTCGCACCGGCGTCACCCACCAATTGGAACGCGCATGAACACCAGCAATTGCCCCGTCTGCCGCAAGCCTGCGACGCCGGACGACGCCCCGTTCTGCTCACGCGGCTGCCGCGATCGTGACCTTCTGCAATGGCTGAACGAAGGATATCGCATCCCGGTGAAAGATGATGAGCAAGTCGGGCTGGACAGCATCGATCGGGCTGATTAAAGGCGCCCTTCCGAACGCGGTTCTCTTCCGCGATCGCCCTGCCCGGGTAGCTCAGTTGGTAGAGCATGCGACTGAAAATCGCAGTGTCGGCGGTTCGAATCCGTCCCCGGGCACCACTTCCCATATCTGCCATGGATGACGGCTCTGGCGATTGCCCAGGACGCGTACCACATGGGCTCGTTCAGGCGGAGGAGGCGGGATGATGTCGCGACGTTACGATGTGCTGATCGCTGGCGGCGGCCATGCGGGGGCGCAGGCGGCGCTGCTGCTGCGGCAACGCGGCTTTGCCGGCACGATCGCGATCGTCGGCGACGAAATCGATCCCCCTTACGAACGCCCGCCGCTGAGCAAGGACTATCTTGCCGGCGACAAGTCGTTCGACCGCATCCTGATCCGCCCCGTCCCCTTCTGGTCCGATCGCGACATCGACCTGCGGCTCGGTTGCCGGATCACCGCCGTCGATGCCGACCAGCGGACGGTGACGCTGCAGGACGGTAACGTCATCGGCTATGGCACGCTCATCTGGGCCACGGGCGGCGCGGCGCGGCGATTGACCTGTGCGGGTCATGACCTCAAGGGTGTGCATGCGGTCCGCAACCGCGCCGACGTCGACCGGATGGTGGCCGAATTGCCCGGCGTCACCCGCGTTGCCGTCATCGGCGGCGGCTATATCGGGCTTGAGGCGGCTGCGGTTCTCACCAAATTCGGCAAGCAGGTCGTACTCCTCGAAACGCAGGACCGCGTGCTGGCCCGCGTCGCGGGCGAGGCATTGTCGCGTTTCTACGAGGCCGAACACCGCGCACGGGGCGTCGGCATCCGGTTGTCGACCACCGTCGCCTGCATCGACGGGCGCGATGGCGCGGCGAGCGCCGTACGACTGGCATCGGGAGAAACCCTGCCATGCGACATGGTCATCGCCGGCATCGGCATCGTTCCCGCGATCGATCCATTGGTCGCGGCCGGTGCGGCGGCGGACAATGGCGTGATCGTTGATGCCCATTGCCGCACCAGCCTGCCCGGCGTCTACGCGATCGGCGATTGCGCCGCCCATCCCAACCCCTATGCGGACGGCGCGACGATCCGGCTGGAATCGGTACAGAACGCCAACGATCAGGCGACGGTGGTCGCCAGGGATATCACCGGCGCTCCGGCCCCCTATGACGCGGTGCCGTGGTTCTGGTCGAACCAGTACGACCTGAAGTTGCAGACGGTCGGCCTGTCCGCCGGCTTCGATCGGGCCATCCTGCGCGGCGATCCCGCCACCCGCTCGTTCAGCGTCGCCTATCTGCGCGACGGCCGCATCGTGGCGTTCGATTGCGTGAACGCGGTCAAGGATTACGTTCAGGGCCGTGCGCTGGTGCAAGGCAGGGCGACGGTCGACCTCGATCGACTCGCCGATCCCGCAGTGCCGCTGAAGATGCTGGCGGCCGACCCGACCGACGGCTAGCGCGCCAGCGGCGACCGGTCGAACCCGGCCAACACTGCCTCGACATCATCGTAGAGTGCCACGGCATCCCGCAGATCGTCGTCGTCGAACCCGCCCGAACGAACCGCGACCGCAGGAAAACCGCATTTGGCCGCCGCGGCGATGTCATACGGCGTGTCTCCGATAACGACCGCATGCCGCGACGACACACCCGCCTTGGCAAGGGCGGCGGCGAAGATGTCGCCGGCGGGCTTGGTGGTCGACACGTCCTCCTTCGACGTCTTGGCCGTGACGAGGCCCTCGACGCCGAGAAGCCTGACGTAATGGTCCAGCTCCTCGCCGCTCGCCGACGAGGCGAGCACCACCTGGCGACCACTGGCGTTGACGCGGCGCAGCAGCGACGTCGCTCCGGGAAATGGCCGGACGAGGTCGAGGTAGCGTGCCTTGAACACCTCGCCATGTCGCGTCGCGAGCCGGTTCCGTTCCGCCTGCGGAACATCGGGAAGCAGCGCCGGCACGAGCAGGTCGCCACCCTTGCCGATCTGACCGGCGATCCGCTCACGCGATACGACATGGCCGCCCTCCCGGAACACCCTCTCCCAGGCGTCGATATGAAAGCCGTTGCTGTCGACGAGCGTACCGTCGAGATCGAACAGGACGGCGCGAATCTGCATCCGCTCCCGCGTCAGCCACGCCGCCAGCGCACTGGCCCCCAGCAGCGCCATGCCCACCCGTGCCTGACCCGGCTTGCGCAGCAGCCGTAGTGCGATCGTCGCGGTGGCGCTGGTCGCCAGCCCGGCCTTGCCCAGTCCGGCGACCTGCGCCGCGCGCGCCGTGACGCGGCTCACGGCGAATTCGGATACCATGCCATGCTGGCGACGGTGGCTTTCGGCCGGTGCGACGCGGTCCACCTTATCTCCTGCGACATGATCCGCGACCCACGAGCCCCGGCTGCCCAGCGGCCGCGCCATCCCCGTGGTGGTGTCGTGCGCCGTCTGATGTTCCAATTCGGCGTTGAGTTCGGCCCCGAACACCAGAATGTAGCTCGACAGGTACATCCACGTCAGCATCACGACGACCGCGCCGAGCGAACCGTAGGTCGCGTTGTAATTGCCGAAGCTGGCGACATACAGGCCGAAGCCCAGGCTGAGGATCAACCAGCCCAGCGCCGCGAACAGCGACCCCGGGGTCAGCCACATCCAGCGTGCCTGTGCCCGTGACGGTCCATACCGATACAGGGTCGCCGCCGCGCCAGCGCCCGCAACCAGCAGCAGGGCGTAAGAGCCGAGCTTGCCGGCCGCAACCACGAAGCCGGGGGCACCGGGCAGCAGGTCCTGCAACTTGCCCAGCGCCGTGATCGCGACCGCCGCGACGAGCGCGACGACCACCGCCGCTGCCGTGATGCCAAGTGCCAGGAGATTGACCTTAACGAATCCGCGCTTTTCCTCCTCTTCATAGGCGACGTTGAGCGCGGTGATGACGGCGCCCGCCGCGTTGCGCGCACCGAACAACGCCAACGCGAGGGCCAGCAACAGACCCAGCCCCTTCTTGCCGTCGGACGACTGCACGACGTTCAGCAGTTGCTCGCCGACCAGCCGTGCGGCATCCGCCGGCATGACCGATGCCAACCGGTTGACGTCGGCGATCACCGTCGCGCGATCGGCGATCAAACCATAGCTCAGCACGAATGCGCCGAGCAGCGGCACCAGCGCTAGGAAGCCGTAGAAGGCGACGCCGGCCGCGATCAGCCCGACATTGTCGCTGCTCGTCTCTGCCCAGGTGCGGGTCAGCACCGCCTTCCACCCGCCGCGGGACAACGCCCACGGGCTTGCCGCCTGATGTCCGCGATCGTCCATTTTTCCCCCATAATTTTGCGCAACGCCGTTATTCTTCAAGCGAACCGGTGTCGGCGCGGGGTGTTCCGTCGCACGATCGATTTGCCGCTTCCCGCTTTGGAACGCAGCGCTGACGTATTAACCGATGGTAAGATCGCCACGGATTGCGCATCGGGATCGACGCCGGGGGGCGTGTGTATCGATCATTCCAGTGCGGCCTACCCAACATGCTCGATTATCGCCACACTGCCGAATTCGATCGTCCGATCGGCGCCGCGACGCCCGCGGAGCGTATCCACACGCTTGACGTGCTGCGCGGGATCGCCGTCTGCGGCATCCTGCTGATGAACATCCACGCCATGGGCGATGTGGCGGATTATCCGCTCACCAAATTCCCCGCGAGGTGGAATGCGGAATGGGTGGCCTGGGGCATGCAGACCATCTTCGTTCAGGGCGCGATGCGCGGCTTGTTCACCATTCTGTTCGGGGCGAGCATGCTCATCATGTTGCGTCGCGCAGAAGGCGGAACCGATGGCACCGGCGCATCGCCCCGCCCGCTCGATATCTGGGTCCGGCGTTCGATCGCCCTGATGGGCTTTGGCGTTGCGCAATGGCTATTGTTCCTGTGGCCCGGTGAAATCCTGTGGAATTACGGGATCAGCGGACTCTTTCTGCTCGCATTCCGCACCGCCCGCCCGCGCGCTCTCCTGACCGCTGCGGCCCTGCTCACTACGGCACTGGCAGCGAATACCGCCTTCCGGACTCACCAGCAGGTCGTACAGCTGGAACAGGGTCAGGTCGCGGCCGTGCGGCTGGAGCGCGGCCTCTCGCTCACCGCGGATGATCGTACCGCGATCGACGCGGAGCGCGAACACCGCGCCAGCATCCGGCCAACGCCCCAGCAGCGTGCAGAGCGGATCGCCCAGCGCACCAATCCGATCGGGCTGCTACACTGGAGCGCAGGTTATTGGATGCGTGAAAATCTGACGATCACCGGCTGGGTCGATATCGCCGAGAGCCTCAGTTTCATGCTGATCGGCATGGCCCTGTTCCGGCTGGGCATCCTCACGGGCAGCGCGCCGATCGCCACGTATCGCCGGATGCTCGTCGGCGGCTATGCAGGTGGTCTCGTGTTGCGCAGCGCGCATGTCGCGATGATGGCGTACACCGGACTCGACATGGGGTCGCCACTCGTACCCGGCTGGAGCTGGATCATGGCAGAGGCGTCGTTCGAGCCTGCGCGGCTATTAATGACGATTGGCCATGTCGGGCTCGCCGTGATGCTGTTCCGGACCGGGCTGCTCGGACGCGCGGTGACGCTGCGCGCAATGGGTCGGATGACGCTGAGCGTCTATTGTCTGCAATCGATCCTTTGCGCATTTATCTTCTATGCGGCGGGTTACGTCGGAATGTTCTCGCTGCCGCAATTGTGGCTGATCGCAGCGGCGATCTGGGCGATATCGGCAATCCTGTGCCGGCTGTGGCTGTCGCGCTACGAAATGGGCCCGGCGGAGACGCTGCTCCGCCGGATCGCCTATGGCGCGCCCAACCTGAAAGGCCATGCCGCGCCACGGTAAGACGGCACTATTCGGCGATATCACTCGCGCTAAGACTACCCGGAAAATAGGACAGGTGCGGTGGCTGGTTATAGGCCGTATTCTGCCACGCCACGCCCATGCGATAGACGGGATCCTGCATCAGCGTCACCAACCGATGCCGGGTTGGATAGGGCGTCACATAGATACGCAATTCGCGATTATCGGCCGATCGCCAGACCACCTCTTCGCGCCAGTCGCCCAATATGTCGGCCTGCAATGCCGGGTTCGCCTTGGTCCCGTTGTTCGAGGCGACGTCTTCCGGGTGGAGCAGCGGCGTCGCCGTTCCGGACCGCCAGTCCCACTTGCTGATCGTCGTGCCGTCGAGCAGTTCCTGAAGCAGATCACCATCCCAATAGAGCGCGAAGTTGGTCTGCCGCGGCGCCGGTCCGATGCTGCGACCATGCACGTCGAACAGGTCGCGGCTGTTCGATCCCCACAATTCCGCACCGACATGACGCGGATCGATGTCGGCGGCGAGTCCGCGACCGGTATCCTTGTCCGCAGGCTTGCTCCACAGCATTTGTCCGGTCCGAGCGTCGAGCAAGGCCGATCCGATGCCGCCATTGCGCTTCACCTCTTCATGGACGCCCCATTTTTCCAATCCGGGGCGTAACGGGTCGAGATCGGCGACATGCATGGCGTCGCCATGGTAAAGCGGCTGCGTCCACAGTCCCTTGCCCGTGTCATCGATCGCCATCGATCCATAGATCACCTCGTCGCGCCCATCGCCATCGACGTCGGCAATGCTCAATTGGTGATTGCCGCGCCCGCCATAATCCTGGTTGCCGGCCGCCGCGCTGTCGAACAGCCAGCGCCGGGTCAGTTTGCTGCCTCGAAAGTCCCATGCCGCCACCGTGGTGCGGGCATAATAGCCGCGGCCGAAGATCATGCTCGGCAGCCGCCCATCCAGCAACGCTACACCTGCCAGGAACCGGTCCGACCGGTTGCCGTAGCCGTCTCCCCAGGTGTCGCGCAGCTGCTCGAACGTCGGATTGCCGCCTGCATAGCGCGGAGGATCGTACGGCGCGGTGGCAAGCGCGCGCCCGCTGCGGCCATCGAATATCGTCAGATATTCCGGCCCCTTCAGGATACGCCCTTGCAGCGGCGCGACCTTGGTGCCGTCCGGCAGCAGCTTCGCGCCGGTGCGATCCGGCTGTGGTACTTCGCCGTCATGGCCACGCCAGTCCGCATTCTTGTCGCCGATCGCCTTTCCAACCCCGTCAATCGTACCGTCGGCGGTCTTCACCGCGACCTCCGCCTTGCCGTCACCGTCGAAATCGAAAACCTGGAACTGCGTATAATGCGCGCCGGCGCGAACGTTGCGACCCAGATCGATACGCCATAGCCGCTTGCCGTCGAGCGTATAGGCGTCGAGGAAGACGTTGCCGGTGTAGCCCACCTGGCTGTTGTCATGACTGTTCGTGGGATCCCACTTCAACACCATCTCATACCGCCCGTCGCCATCCAGATCGCCGACCGACACATCGTTGGCGGTATAGGTATAGCTTTGGCCGTCCGGCGTCGTACCGGCCGGCGGAGGGGTCAACGGAATCGACAGATAGCCGCGCGGAAGCATCAGTGCCGCGGCGCTCGGCATGCCGGCCTTGGGGCCGCCCACTGCCCGGACGGTGTAGCGGGCGGTGGCATCGCCATGCGGATCGACGAAAGCAGTGGCATCGGCAATCGGGAGCGGGTTGAGCTTGCGGCCATCGCGATAAACGTCGAACCGCGCCGACTTTCCGTCACTCGCAAGCAGGCGCCAGTTCACCAGCCAACCGCCGTCCTTGGCCGGCGTAGCGACCAATCCGCGATCGAGTCGCTCCATGTTGCGAACCGGCGCAGCCACCGCCATGCCGCTCGCGAGCAGGGCCGCGCCAGCTGCGCATCCCGCCAACGTATTGATCCTGTTACGCTGCATCATCCCATCCTCTCAGGCCGCATCGGTCCGTTCGACCAAATGTCTCACAAATCATGATTGCATTTCAAATTTTGGCAACATAAGATCGGAACACTGGTCCAGCATGTGGACAAACGAATGGCCAAGAGGGCCGCGACGAACGGCAACAGCCGCGTTGGAATTGGAGGGGATGCGAATGACACGGCCGATGCAGCGACAGTTCCGACCCGTGCGACGCCCCCACGCGCCTGCCGCCGGATCCACCGTCGCCGGATAACGCCCGCTCACTTCATCACGCACCGGCAACTGCGGCGACACGCAGAGCCGATCGGTCGCGAAGCGCGGCCTAAAAGGGGAGAATTACCATGATCGCCAGCCGCCGCATTCTCGCGACGACATCCGCCCTCGCCATCGCCCTCGGCGGTAGCGTCGCACCCGCTGCGGCGCAGACCCGTCCGGTTCCCGGCGACCGCGCCGTCGCGCCATCGTCCGCGGCGGTCGAACCGAAGGCACGGGCCGAAACACCGGCAGGCAACCCCGCCGCCGCTGACGCCCCGGTCCAGTCCGCCACCGGCGCCCCCGACGCCAACGATCCCGAAGCCAGCCCCGAGGACATTCTGGTCGTCGGCACCCGTGCCTCGCTGCAATCCGCGATCGCGCGCAAGCGCAACGCCGGCACCGTCGTCGATTCGATCGTCGCCGACGACATCGCCAGCTTCCCCGACAAGAACGTCGGCGATTCGCTTTCACGCATCACCGGCGTCCAGCTCAGTCGCGACTTCGGCGAAGGCACGCAGGTGTCGATCCGCGGTGTCGAACCCGATCTCAACCGCGTCGAAATCAACGGCGTCAGTCAGGCATCGGCGAACGGGACCCGCGCGGGCGACTTCCGCGAGCTCGCGACCGAGCTGGTCAAATCGATCGATGTGTTCAAGGGCTATCAGGCCAGCCTGACCGAAGGCGGCCTCGGCGGCACCGTGTCGATCGAGACGCGCAAGCCGCTGGAATTGAAAAAGGCGCTCGGTAGCGTCGTGTTCTCCGAACAGCATCTGGACCTGACGCAAGACTGGCGGCCGCGCGCGACGGTGATCCTGGGCACGCCCAAGTTCCTGATCGACGGTCTCGGCGTGCTGCTGAACGTCACATACGACGACAAGAGCACACGACAGGATTACAGCAGCAACACCAATTACAATCGCCTCGCCGACTTCGATCATTCCGATCAGAAAACGGTTGCCGACCCGCTGTATTCCAACTTCAACACCTATGCGAGCTGCGCCGGCGTCGGTGGCCAGAACACGTCTAACGCCACTGCTCGTCGCCTCGCGTGCGAAACCCAGTTCTTCGACTGGGCATCCACCGGGCCGCGCTATCGGAATCTCGTTCGCCGCGACAAGCGCATCTCGGGCGATCTGACGGTACAATATGAGGTGGCGCCCAACTTCCGCGTCTTCGGAGAGGCGACGCTCAACAACCGCAACCAGCGGCTGTTCGACACGAACTATTCGCTCGACCTCGGCCGTTTCCAGCGCTTCCCGCTTGATGCCGCCCTGCCGGCCGGCCTCAACGGCGCGACGTCGCGACCGCAGGTCGTACAAAGCAGCGCGACCGTCGACGCCAACCACGTCGTGACCAGCTATACCACCGCCGCCAATCCGGTGAACATCGGCACCACCGCGGCACCGAACTATAGCGGATCGAGCAACATCCTCGGCGTCCAGCGCCGCGACTTCCAATATGATCAGCAGTCGCGTTACTATCTCGGCGGCTTCGACTGGGATTTCGACCGGATCCAGATCAAGGGGCTGGTTTCGCACTCCACCGCCACGACGGAGGGCGAAACCAATCTCGTTTCGCTGTCCACCGGCATCGCCGGGGTTTCCGTCGATACCCGCAACGATCTCGGCATACCCGTCTTCACCTATCCGAGCACGATCAATCCCGCCGACCCCAGCATCTACACCAACTTCACGCGGCCGGGTAACAACATCGGGACTGCCTCGACCGTGCTGGGACCGACGGTGCAGTATCGCCCGGGTTATACCAGCAACAGCGAAGACCAGCTGAAGCTCGACATCGACTGGGAAGTCGATGCCGGCCCCCTCAAGAGCATCGAATATGGCGGCCAGTTCCGCAAGCAGAGCTATCTCGTCTACAACGGCGGTGGCAGCCGACTGCTGACCGGCCCGAACGTGATGCCGCAGGTCTACCAGACCACGGCCAACGTGTCGTATACGACTAACATCGTCTCGACGGTAACCGCGCGCACCACGCAGACCGGCAACGGCACCTACACGAACCAGTTGACCCAGGCGGAATATGCAGCGCTCCTCACGTCGCTCGGCGCGACCAGCGGTGGAGCGCCGCTGTTCACCGGCCTGAAGGGCGCCCCATCCAACATTCCCAACCGGATCGCGTTCGCCAACTTCACGCCGGAACTGCTCAGCCAGTATTTCGACCTGTCGGGCTTCGATCACGATCTGCTGTTCGAGGCCAACGGCCTGGCCCAGATCCCGCAGGCCCGCATCAAGGAGACGATCGCCGCCGGCTATCTGCAGGGCAACGTCGACACGACGGTGTTCGGCATGCGGCTGACCGGCAATGCCGGCGTCCGCTACACCTACACCCGCGACCAGGGCACGGGCACCAACATCAGCCGCGTTACCCGCTTCAACGCGGTTACCGGCGCGGTCGAGACGGTCACGCTGGGTGCGCAGCAATTGTCGCTCACGAACAGTTATCACGACATCCTGCCGGCCTTCAACGCGGCGCTGGAAATTACCCCCAACCTGGTCGCCCGCGCGAACTGGGCCCGCAACCTTGCCCGTCCGCGTCCGCTGGATCTCGTCCCCAACATCAATTGTCTGGACGACGCGACCATCTCGGCGGCCGACGACGTCTGCACGGCCGGCAACCCTGCTCTGGTCCCGTACCGCGCCGACCAATGGGAAGTGAACCTCTCCTGGTATCCCAATCGCGATACGCTGGTGAGCGTCGGCTACTATAAGAAGTACGAGAAGAGCTTCGTGGTCCCCAACGTCACCCGCAGCGGCGTCGACCTGTTTCAGGACGGCATCACCTATACGGTGCGCCAGCCGGTCAACGGCTTCGGTGCATTGCTCGACGGGATCGAGGCGAGTGCGCAAACCGCTTTCACCTTCCTTCCCAAACCGTTCGACGGGTTGGGTGCGAGCGGCAACGTCACTTATGCCCGCGCGATCCGTACCAATCTGACGAACAGCGCGACCGGCCTGCCACTCAACGAATATCCGGGCCTGTCGGAGTGGACGTACAATGCCAGCGTTTTCTACGACAAGGACTGGCTGAACGCCCGCCTCAGCTACAACTTCCGCTCGGACTGGCTGGTCGAGGCCGTCAATGCCAACAACGGCAACAATCCGATCTACCGCAAGGGCGAAGGCTATCTGGATGGCAAGATAACCTTCCGCTTCCCGCAGTGGCATTATAGCCTGTTCATGGAAATGCAGAACATCAACAAGGAATATTCGAAGAGCTACATCAAGACCATCGGCACGTCCGAAGTCTACTATCCCGGACAGCGTTTCTTCGCCGGTTTCCAGCTCAAGTTCTGACCCGTTCCTCCCCCTGGCCGGTCGTCGCACGCGCGGCGGCCGGTCGCTTGTTACATTGCCAGGATGTAAGAGGGCGTCCTAAGGAGTGGACATGACCACCACGGCAACCATCGAAAAGCCCGACACCACCGGCGCAGTCGGCGCGGGCAGTCAGACGCTGATGCGTGGGCTCGACCTGATCGAGGCGGTGAGCCACGAGGTGCTGACCCTCAGCGAACTCGCGGCCAAGCTGGACCTGACCAAGAGCACGACGCACCGGCTGCTGTCTGCTTTGGTCGATCGCGGCTATCTCGCCTTTACCCCTCGCGCCGGTTACCGCCTTGGCCCGAAGCTGCTGCTGCTCGGCACACTGGCCCAAGCGCAGGCCGACCTCGTCCAGGTCGCCCGCCCGCATCTTGAGGAACTGGCCGCGTCAACCGAGGACACCGTGCATCTCGGTGTGTTCGACGGCGATTTCGCCTTGTACCTCGACAAGGTACCGGGCCGCCGCCGCATCACCATTTCCAGCCGGGTCGGCGATCGTCAGCCGTTGAGCTCCACCGGACTCGGCAAGGCACTGATGATCGATTCCTCGCCCGCCTATTGGGACGAGCGTTTCGCGGCGGATCAGGCGGCGGGATCGATGAAGGCGGATGCCACGGTCTGGCGCACGCGCATGGAGGGTTATGCCGCCTGCGGGCGCGCGTTCGATCTCGAAGAGAACGAGGACCAGATCCGCTGCGTCGCCGCGCCGATCCGCGATGCCGCCGGCAAGATCGTCGGCGCGATCAGCGTGTCGAGCGCCGCGCAATATATGAGCGATGATCGCATGACGACGCTGACCGACGAGGTGCGTGGCACCGCCGATGCGATCAGCCACGATCTCGGCTTCGAGCCGCACACCGACTGAGTTTCGTAAGGAGATACGTATGTTGCTCGAGGGCAAGACCGTGCTGGTCACCGGCGCGTCGGCCGGGATCGGCCGCGCCGTGGCGATAGGCTGCGCGCGCCATGGCGCAAACGTCGCGCTGAACTTCAGCCGCGACGTCGATGGGGCGAACGCCGCGGTCGCCGAAATCGAGGCGTTGGGCCGCAAAGGCATCGCGGTGCAGGGCGACGTCTCCGACCCCGCCACCGCCACCGCCTTCATCGCCAAAGCCGTCGAAGCGCTCGGCCGGGTCGACGTGTTCGTCAACAACGCCGGGATCTGCCCCTTCCACGCCTTCCTCGACATGCCGGTCGACACATTCGAGCGGACGATGAAGGTCAATCTGCATGGCGCCTATTTCATGGTGCAGGCCGCGGCGAACCAGATGGTGAAGCAGGGTGACGGCGGCTCGATCATCGCCATGTCGTCGATCTCGGCGTTGGTCGGCGGCGAATATCAAACGCATTACACGCCGACGAAGGCGGGGCTGCATTCGCTCATGCAGTCGGTCGCGATCGCGCTGGGCAAGCACAACATCCGTTGCAACTCACTGTTCCCGGGCACGATCCTGACCGACATCAACAAGGACGACCTCGCCGATCAGGCCAAACGGACGTACATGGAGGGCCGCATCCCGCTCGGGCGGCTGGGGCAGCCCGAGGACCTCGTCGGACCGACCGTCTTCCTGGCGTCAGACCTGGCGCAATACGTCACCGGCGCATCGCTGCTGGTCGACGGCGGCGCCTATGTGAACCTGCAATAGGCGGTGCAGCGCCTCCCCTTTATCGCTTCCCTGGCAAAGGCCGGGGTCCTGATGGACAGATCCTAGTGAATCATCGCCGGCATCATGCCGATTGGACCCCGGCTTCCGCCGGGGAGGCGGACGGCACACGGGAACACATGCACGTCTCCCGCCGTGCCGCCACGCTCGGGATGACCACCATCTTCCTCCCCTTCCCAGCGCACGCCGCGACGATGATCGACATCCGCGACCATGGCGCGAAGGGCGACGGCAAGGCGCTCGACTCCCCCGCGATCAACGCTGCCATCGCCGCCGCCGCCGCGCGTCCGCAGGGCGGCACCGTCACCGTCCCCGCGGGTCGCTACCGCTGCTATTCGATCCGCCTGCGCAGTCGCGTCACCATCGTGCTGGCGAAGGGCGCGGTCATCGAAGCCGCGACCGGCACGGGCTATGACCTGCCCGAAAATAACGGCGACCAGCTCTATCAGGACTTTGGCCACAGTCATTGGCACAACAGCCTGATCTGTGGCGAGGACGTGGAGGACGTGGCCATCACCGGACCCGGACTGATCCACGGCATCGGCCTGACCCGCGACGGCCCCGGCGCACGGTGGAAGGCGCAGACCGGCGAGCGCCCGCTATCGATGCGCCAGATGAGCGCCGCGGAAATCGCAAAGCTCGAACCCGATGCCGCGCGCATGAACGGACTCGGCAACAAGGCCATCGCGCTCAAGAACGGCCGGAACATCCGCCTGTCCGGCTTCAGCATGTTGAAATGCGGGCATTTCGCAATCCTCGCCACCGGGACGCGCGGGTTGCATATCCACGATCTGTCGATCGACACCGACCGCGATGGCATCGATCTCGATTGCGTTCGCGACACCGTCGTCGAACGCTGTCGCGTCAACACGCCCAATGACGACGCGATCATCATCAAGAGCAGCTTCGCCCTCGGCAGCGCGATCGCCGCCGAGAATGTCGTCGTCCGCCATTGCGCGGTCAGTGGCTATGATCTCGGCACGATGCTGGACGGGACGCGCCGCACCACGCAGCTGCTGGCGCCGGACCGGGACCGTCCCACCGGACGGATCAAGCTGGGCACCGAAAGCAACGGCGGCTATCGCAGGATCCGGATCGAGGATTGCACCTTCCACCATTGCCGTGGCCTTGCGCTCGAAATGGTCGATGGCGGGGTGATGGACGATGTCGTCGTGCGCCGCCTGACGATGCGGGACGTCACCACCGCACCGCTGTTCCTGCGCATCGGCGACCGCCGCCGCGGTCCTGCCGGCACAGGGCTTGGCGCGATCAGCAATATCCGCATCGAACAGATCGTCGCGACCGGCATCGATCACCGTTTCGCCGCAACGATCGCCGGCCTGCCCGATCGTCCGGTCGAGGATGTCGTGCTGCGTGACATCCGCCTGACCTACGCGGGCGGCGGCACGGCGGCCGATGCCGCGCGCCGACCACAGGAACTCGCCTCCGCCTATCCCGAACCGAGCATGTTCGGGGTCACGCCGGCCTGGGGACTATGGGTGCGCCACGCCCGCGGGCTGCACGTTGAGGGTCTGGCACTCGCCACCGCAACGCCCGACCAGCGTCCGCCTTTCCGGATGGAGGACACAATCGATGTGACCGTCACCGATACGCCACTCTGGCGCGGTTAGCGTTTGACGTCCGAACGATAACCGCTTACCAAATCCTACATACCAATACCATATAATGGTCTGGAGGGGTTTTGATGTCGATCCATGCATTCAAGATGCAGCTGAAACCCGGCGTGATCGACGAATATCGCCGCCGCCATGACGAGATTTGGCCCGAGCTGTCGTCTTTGCTGACGGACAGCGGCATCCACGATTATTCGATCTTTCTCGACGAACAGACGCTCTCGCTCTTCGCGGTGCTGCGGCTGGCGGACCACAACCGTCGCGACGCGCTGCCGGATCATCCGGTGATGAGGCGCTGGTGGGACTATATGGCGCCGCTGATGGAGGTCGAAGCGGATAACCGCCCGGTGGAAACCGCGTTGCCGATGATCTTCCACCATGATTAAGCGCAGCACGGCCGGAATGTTGGCGCTGCTGCTCGCTTCCACGGCGCACGCGCAGGTCGCCAAGCCGACCGAAAACCTCGCCGCCCCCGTCAAGACGTTCGGCCGGGTCAGCTACGATGCCCGCTCGCTGATGATCGACGGCAAGCGTAGGGTGATCTGGTCCGCCGAATTCCACCCCTTCCGCCTGCCCAGCCCTGACCTGTGGCGCGACGTGCTGCAGAAGCTGAAGGCAAGCGGTTTCAACACCGTCGCGATCTACTTCGACTGGGGCTATCACAGCCCGAAACAGGGCGTGTACGATTTTACCGGCATCCGCGACATGGATCGCGTGCTGCGCGAGGCTGCGGAGGAGGGACTGTATGTCATCACCCGCGCCGGCCCCTATGTGAATGCAGAGCTGTCGCGCGGCGGCTTTCCCGGCTGGCTGGTCAACCAACGCGGGCGCGCGCGGACCGACGATGCCGCCTATATGGCGGCGGCGGACGAATGGCTGACGCGGATCGACGCGATCATCGCGCGCCATCAGATCAATAACGGCGGGTCGGTCATCCTGCACCAGATCGAGAACGAACTGGCGCTTACCACCTCGGCGCAGCGCCGCTACATGGACCATCTCTACGCCAAGGCGCGCGGCGACGGCATCACCGTGCCGCTGTTCCACAACGACCAGGGTCGCAACGGTTATTGGGTGCCGGAAAGCAGCACGGTCGCGAACGTCGTCCACGGGCCCAACGACCTGTATGCGTTCGATGGTTATCCCGGTGGCACCTGTACCGCGCAGGGCAAGCCGACGCGCGGATCGGCGGCACCCGACTGGGGCTACTACGGCACCGGTGGTGCCAAGGGCGGCGCCTCCGCCTCACCCGATACGCCGGCGTTCCTTGCCGAATTCGGCGGCGGCTGGTTCGATTATTGGGGATCGAACGGCGGCTATGACTGCAACGCGATCCAGCGCGGCAAGCGGTTCCAGCGGGTGTTCTACGGCACCAACCTGGCCAACGGCATCGACATCCAGAGCGTCTACATGGGCTATGGCGGCACCAGTTGGGGCTGGCTGCCCGCGCCGGTGGTGTTCACCAGCTACGATTACGGTTCCGCGATCTCCGAACCGCGCGAGTTGCGCACGAAGGCGGAGGAGATGAAGCAACTGGGCGGCCTGATTGCCGCCGTGCCGGACCTTGCCGGCATGGTCCCGGCGGGTGAGCCGATCGTGTCGTCACCGAATGTACAGGTCTATCACAACAAGAATCCGGAAACCGATGCCCGCTTCCTGATGGTGACGCACAAGCCGTCGAACGGCAGCACCGACGACCGCTTTACCATCACCGCCGATCTGCCCGATGGCCGCTACACCTTGCCCGCCGCCGAACCGATGCGCCTCAACGGCTTCGACGCGAAATGGCTGGTCGCCGGCGTCACCATCGGCAAGCAGCGGCTGGTCTATTCGACGTCCGAGCTGCAGGCGGCGATGAGCGTCGACGGATCGGATCTGATGCTGCTTTACGGCCGCGCCGGTGAATCCGGCGAGACGATGTTGCGCTATGAGTCCGCGCCGCAGGTGCGGGTGCTGGAAGGACAGGCGACGAGCCGGTTCGATGCGGCGAAGGGGGACCTGCGTCTCGATTACCCGCATCAGGGGCGCGCTGTCGTAAGGGTCGAGGGCGGCGGACGCCCGCCGCTGACGCTGATCCTTGCCGACGAGGCGGAGGCGGTCCGCTACTGGCGGCAGGGTCCCGCACTGGTCCGCGGCCCGGCGTTGGTGCGCAGCGTTACGCTGAAGGGTGGCACGCTGGCGATTATCGGCGACACGCGCGAAGACACGCCGCTGGAAATCTGGGCCGCCAAGGCGGTGAAGAGCATCCGCTGGAACGATAGCGCCGTCGCCACCAGGCCCACCGCGATCGGCAGCCGCACCGCCGAACGCAACCTCGCTGGCCCCGCCCCCATCTCGCTTCCGACGCTGACGTGGCGCGCCGCCTACGGCTCGCCCGAGGCGCAGCCCGGCTTCGACGACAGCATGTGGCAGTCGGCGGAGGGCAAACCCTATGCCAGCATCACCGCGCGTCCCGACGGCCAACCGAATCTGTCGATGGATGCCTATGGCTTCCATGACGGCGACGTCTGGTATCGCGGCCGTTTCACCGGCACGCCGGATGCGAAGCAGATCGCGCTCTATTACGGCGCTGGTGGCTCGGGAATGGTACAGGTGTGGGTCGACGGCCGGTTCGTCGGTCAGGACGAATTGCCGGGCGGGCTGCCCCGTCCGATCACGACCGGCACCGCCCGGTTCGACCTGCCCGCCAGTGCACAAGGCACGGGCGAACACGTCGTCAGCATCATGGTGCGCAACAACGGCCACAATTGGGATCTCGACAGCGACGATGCGCACAAGGAAGCGCGCGGGCTTATCTCCGCCTCGATCGAGGCACCGGGCGGGCGCAGCTTCGCGGTACCGGTCGCGTGGAAGATCCAGGGCAAGCAGGGCGGCGAGGATCTGCCCGATCCGGCGCGCGGCGTCGCCAACAACGGCGGCCAATACGGGGAGCGCACGGGCTGGCACCTGCCCGGCTTCGACGATGCCAAGTGGCAGGCCGCGCCGACCAGCGTACAGCCCGGCACCACCTGGTATCGTAGCCGCTTCGACCTCGCGCTGCCAAAGGGGCAGGATACGACGGTGGCGGTGGCGTTCGGCGATACCGATACGCCGCGTTCGGTTGCCCGTTATCGCGCGCTCGTGTTCGTCAATGGCTGGAACATAGGCCAGTTCATCGCGCATGTCGGACCGCAACGCGTGTTCCCGATCCCCGAAGGCATCCTCAACCACCACGGCACGAACACCATTGCACTCGCGGTGACGTCCGACGGCGCGCCCGGTGACATGCTGGAGCCGGTGAAGCTCGTCACGATGCGCACGGTCAAGGGCGGCTTGCCGGTGCGGATGGTCGATGCGCCGCAGCGGATCGAGGCATCGAAATGAGCGAACTGACCCGCCGCACCCTCGGGCTGGGTCTCGCCGCTGCCGGTGTGGCGAGCCTCGCGCCGACACGCGCTGCGGCGGCACGCCCGTGGCCGTATCTGCTCGGTGCCGACGTCACATGGCTTACCGAGGACGAGACCGAGGGCGCGACCTATTTCGAGGGCGGCAGGCGCCGCGATGCCCTGGCGATCCTGCGCGATGCGGGTTTCAATGCGATCAAGCTGCGGCTGTTCGTCGATCCCGCCAACGGCTATTCCAAGGGCAAGCCGGGCGGCCCATGGGCCGACATCGCCCGCACCGTCGCCTTCGGTCGGCGGATCAAGCAGGCTGGATTCCATTTTTCGCTGACGCTGCATTATTCCGACACCTGGGCGGACCCGCAGCATCAGGACAAGCCCGCCGCCTGGGCCAACCTGCCATTCGCCAGGCTGGTCGATGCCGTCCATCGTCACACCGTCGAGGCGCTGTCGGCGTTGAAGGCGGGCGGCGCCTATCCCGATCTCGTCGTGATCGGCAACGAGACGACGTTCGGCATGCTCTGGCCCGACGGGCGTGTGCCGCTGACCATTCCGACCGGCAATCCGCAGACCGATGCGGTGCACATGGATGTCGCCGGCACCAACACCGCCACTGGCGGCTACGATCGCTTCGCGGCCCTGCTGAAGGCAGGGATCGCCGGCGCGCGCGAGACGACGCCGGATGCGAAGGTCGCGGTCCACAACCATCTCGGCCGGCACTGGCCGATCGTGCGCTATTGGATGGACCAGCTGCTGGCGCGCGGCGTGCGCTTCGATGCCACCGGCTTTTCCTGCTACCAGCAGGCGGCGCAGGGCGACTGGCAGCGGACCTTCGAAGGCTTCGCCAAGGCGTACCCGGACCATGGCTTCATGGCGCTCGAATATTCGTCGCGCAAACGCTACGTCAACGACCTCGTCCACGCACAGCCGAACGGCTGGGGCAGCTTCATCTGGGAACCGATCCGCCACCAGGAAGCGATCTTTACGCGGGACGGCGTCAACGCCGGCGAGGGCACCAAGCCCGACCTGCTGTCGCAGGGTATCAATGCCGCCGAGGCGCCCGGTGCCGCGCCGGTCGCGTCCACAGCGGCGGCACCGCCCAATGGCACGACGCCGTCGCGCGGCCATGGCGGTCGCTACGATGCCGACCCCGCCTTTCTCGACCTCTACCGACAGATGGCGCGCGACTATGCGGCCACCCCGTTCAAGCCCAGGAGACACTAATTGGCCGCCCTCACCCACGACATCCCCCGCCAGGAGGTCACCGCCGCCATCGCCAAGCTGATGGACAACCTCGTCAACATCAAGGACGAGACCGGCGAGTTCCTGCTCCACTTGGAAGACGGTCGGATCATCGACACCAAGGGCTGGGCCGGCTGGGAATGGACCCACGGCGTCGGCCTGTTCGGCATGTGGCGCTATTACGAGCAGACCGGCGACAAGGCGGCGCTGACGATCATCAAGCAATGGTTCGAGGATCGCTTCGCCGAGGGCACGCCGACCAAGAACATCAACACGGTCGCACCGTTCATCACGCTCGCCTATTTGTACGAGCACGAGCCGGACCCGCGCTACATCCCCTATCTGGATACCTGGGCCGAATGGCTGATGGCACCGGACGGCCTGCCCAAGACCGAGGAGGGCGGGTTCCAGCACATCGTCTACAACGACGAGAACCAGGGTGAGATGTGGGACGACACGCTGATGATGAGCGTGCTGCCGCTCGCTAAGATCGGCCTGCTGCTGGGCCGGCCCCAGTATATCGAGGAGGCGAAGCGCCAGTTCCTCGTTCACATCAAATACCTGTTCGACAAGAAGACCGGCCTGTGGTTCCACGGCTGGGACTTCAACGGGCGGCATAATTTCGCCGAGGCGCTGTGGGCGCGCGGCAATTGCTGGGTGACGATCGCAATTCCGGAGATCATCGAGATCCTCGACCTGCCGCAGGGCGACGCCTTGCGCATGTTCCTGATCGACACGCTCGAGGCGCAGGTGAAGACGCTCGCCCAGACGCAGGATGACGAGACCGGCCTGTGGCACACGCTCATCATGGACCCGTCGAGCTACCTCGAAGCCTCGGCGACCGCCGGCTTCGCGTACGGTATCCTGAAGGGCGTGCGTAAGGGCTATCTGCCGCGCCATTACGAGGCGGTCGGCATCAAGGCGGTGCGCGGCGTGCTCGCCAATATCGACGAGGCGGGCGAGTTGAAGCAGGTCAGCTTCGGCACCGCGATGGGCGATACGCAGCAATTCTACAAGGACATCGCCCTCACCTCGATGCCCTACGGCCAGAGCCTCGCCATGGTCGCGCTCGGCGAATTCCTGCGCACCTACATCTGATCGTGCCGTCCTCGCCCTCGCCGCCTTCGGCGTCTTTTCCCTCTCCCGATGGGAGAGGGAGGGCCGGACGGGTGAGGACGGACCGCTAACCGAGTAAGCATCCATGGCCACCGACCCCATCGCCGCAGCACCCGTCCTGCCCACCGCGCCATCGCGGCCGGTCCGCTGGTACAGCCTGCTCGCCTACGGCTCGAACGATGTGCTCGGCGCGGGGTCGATGGCGGTCATCTCGACGTGGATCCTGATCTTCTACACCAGCTTCTGCGGGCTATCCGCGGCGCAGGCGACGATCATCTTCGGCGTCGCGCGGGTGCTCGATGCGTTCACCAGTCCGCTGATCGGGCATGTCTCCGACAATATCGGTAGGACGTGGCTGGGCCGGCGGTTCGGGCGGCGGCGCTTCTTCATCCTCGCGGCGATCCCGCTGCTGCCCTCGTTCGCAATCATGTGGGTCGCCGGGCAAAGCTTCTGGTATTACCTCGTCACCTACGTGCTGTTCGAGATGGTCTATGCGCTGGAGATCATCCCGTACGAGACGCTCGCCAGCGAGATGGCGACCGATTACAAGACCAAGGCCAAGTTCGCCGGTGCGCGCATCCTGTGCGGCCAGTGTTCGGCGATCGCCGCGGCGTTCCTGCCGGCCTGGCTGATCGCCTATCTCGGTCCGGACAGCCCCGATACCTATCTGTACATGGGCATCATCTTCTCGATCCTGTTCATGGGCGCGGCGGGGCTGCTCTACACGTTCAGCTGGGAACGGCAGCGGCCGCCGGAGCTTGCCGAAGCCGAGGCGCGCGACCGGCCGACGCTGGGCGCGGCGTTCGCGGCGCTGTACCGCAATCTGTTCTCGACGCTGCGCATCCGGGCGTTCCGCCTGCACCTGGGCATGTACCTGGGCGGCTATATCAGCCAGGATATCTACAATGCGGCGTTCACCTATTTCGTGATCTTCGCGCTCGCCGGATCGACCGCGATCGTCGGGCAGCTGGTCGGCGTGACGTATATCGTCCAGCTGATCGCGGTGGTGCTGGCGATCAACTTCGCGCTGCGCCTGTCGCCTGCCGCGGCCTATCGCTTTGCGGCGTTGAGCTTCGGCATCGGCGTAGTGATCTTCCTCGCCATGTACGGCGCGGGCTATACCGCCACGTCGGCGCTGTTCTGGCTGCCCGTCGTGTTCGCCGGCCTCGGCCGCGGCGCGCTGAACTATATCCCCTGGGCGACCTACAACTACATGGCCGACGTCGACGAGATCGTCACCGGCCGCCGCCGGGAAGGGGCGTTCGCCGGCGTCATGACCTTCGTGCGCAAGATGAGCCAGGCGTTGGCGGTCATCCTCGTCGGGCAGGTGATGCAGGCGTCGGGGTTCGTTTCAAAGGCGACGACGCAGAGCCCGCAGGCGATCGCGGCGATCGTCGGGGTCCTTGGCCTGGGGACGATCGCGATGTTGATATTCGGGGTGCTGGTATCGACCCGCTTCCGGCTCGATCCGCGGACCCATGCGATCCTGCTCGACGAGATCGAGCGGTTCCGGGGCGGCGCCCGGGCGCCCTCAGATCCCGAGCGCGCCGCGGTGGTCGAGGACCTGTCGGGCTGGTCGTACGACCGGCTGTGGGGCAACAACCCGGTGGCGGGGGCGCAGCGATAGCGCCCTGCCGTCCACGGCCAAGTTGAACAACATGAACAAGTGGGGCACTCGTATCGAAACGAACCGCCCCGATCGTTTCGATTCCTGCACCCATCGCGAACCGGGGCGGGCAGGACGCGCGGCGGGCGGATCGATAGCGATGCCCCGGGCCGTAGGACAGTCCCCGGCATATTGCCGCGACAGGTTAGTCGGTTGGCGACGTCCGCATCCAACAGCATCGTGGATCGATCGAAGAGGTGGGGAGCTTCTGTTGCCCGGTGCTCCCCGTACCGCTGGAATCCCTTCTGTTGCCCGGTGGGTCCAACCGCGTAATCTTGGTATAACGTCAGGCCGTTAGGCCCTCAGTTACGCCGCAATCGCGAGTGCTTCGTTATCGTTGGCACTTGTGTAATGGGCCGTTGCGGTGGTCCCATTCCGAGCGAAAGACAGCGCATTTCAACACACGTCGATCCTAGTTCGGCCCCGTCAGCGCTGCTGAAGTTCCGTCCCCACGCGTGAAGCGTGGCACCGGGCGCCTCAACTGCGATGGTGGAGCCGCCGGGTACTGCCCCCGGGTCCGCTGCGTCTATGCAACGCCACCGTTTATCGCCATAGCCGGCTGGAAGCCGGCACGCCCCATATAGGCGACGCGGCAAGCCTCTGCAATCCACGCCTTTCGCTCGCCACATTATACGCCCATATCGGCGCCATCATGTTGACCCAGCGTTCCCGCTACGCGCTGCGCGCGATGCTGTTCCTTGCCGAAGCACCCGCCGCCACACCACCGATACCGATGGGCCGCATCGCGATCGCCGCCAACGTGCCGCGCAAGTTCCTGGAGCTGATCCTGGCGGACCTGCGCGACGCCGCATTGCTGACCAGCACGCGGGGCAAGATGGGTGGCTATGTGCTCGCCCGGCCCGCGCACCTGATCTCGCTGGGCGAGATCATCCGGATCATCGAGGGGCCGCTGGCGCTGGTGCCGTGCGTCAGCCGCACCGCCTATCGCGCCTGCGCGGACTGCAAGAGCGAGGCGGACTGCGCCATTCGCCACGCGATGATGCGCGTGCGCGACGAAACGGCGCGCATCCTGGACGGGACCAGCCTGGCGGATGCGACCGCGGAGCAGCTGGTCGCGGCATAGCGCCGAACCTGATTCGCCGCACGACACCGCGTCATCGTCGTCCCCGCGCAAACGGCGACGACGGTCGGTTTTCCCGGGGTCGCTTGTCGCCGCCGCCGATGGTCAGACCCGCGGGCGCGCTTTCAGTTCGTCGCGGATTTCGCGGAGCAGAGTGACGTCCGCCGGCTCGACCGGAGCCGCCGCAACTGGCGCTTCGGCCTTCGGCATCAGCCGGTTTACCGCGCGCACGATCATGAAGATGATGAAGGCGACGATGATGAAGTTCGCCGCCTGGGTGATGAATTCGCCGTAGCCGAGCAGCGGCACCCCCGCCTTCTTGAGCGCGGCATAGTCCGACAGCGATCCGGTGTAGGTCGCCGGCACCGGCCCCATGCGCAGGAAATAGCCCGAAAAATCGAGGCCGCCGAAAATCTTGCCGATGACCGGCATGATGACGTCTTCGGTCAACGACGTGACGATCTTGCCGAACGCGGCACCGATGATGACCGCCACGGCCAGATCCAGCACATTACCGCGTGCGATGAAGGTCTTGAATTCCTTGAACATGATCGCCGCTTCCCTCGTTATCTCCCTAGGGTGGCGAGATTAGGCGGCGATTATCCCTTCGCCAAGCCCGTTCACTGTCCTATATGGATAGGACAGATCGCCCAGGAGGATGTTCATGTCGTCGCGTCGCCCGATTGCCGCCTTTGCCCTTGCCGCCACCGCGAGCATGTCGCTGGCCGGCTGCGGCATCAATTCCGTCCCCACCGCCGAGGAGAATGCCAAGGCGCGCTGGGCCGACGTGCAGAACCAGTATCAGCGTCGCGCCGACCTGATCCCCAATCTCGTGTCGACGGTGAAGGCTGCGGGCGCGCAGGAAAAGGATATCCTGGTGCAGGTGACGCAGGCCCGCGCCGGCGCCAATCAGGTGAAGCTGAGCGGCGATGAACTGACCGATCCGGCCAAGATGCAGGCGTTCGAACGTGCGCAGGGTGCGGTGACGCTGTCGCTCCAGCGGTTGCAGGAAGCCTATCCGGAGCTGAAGAGCCAGGGCAATTACACCACGCTGATGAGCCAGCTGGAAGGCACCGAGAATCGCATCACCATCGCCCGCACCGATTACAACACGGCGGTGCAGGCGTATAACACGCGCATCCGCACCTTCCCCGACGCGGTCGGCGCACGCATCTTCTACGGCGCCAAGCCGCTGACGCCGTTCGCGGCGACGACGCCGGGCGCCGAGCAGGCGCCGAGCGTCAACTTCGGGAATGCGAGCTGACGGCGATGACGCTCGCCGCACGGGCGCTCGCCGGATGGCGGGCGGCGCTCCTGACGATGCTGGCGTGGACGATGGTCGCGCCGGCATCGGCGCAGACGTTTCCGAAGTTCACCGGGCTGGTGGTCGATGCCGCCAACGTCCTGCCGCCCGAAGCGGAAGCCGCGCTGACCGCGAAACTGGAGGCGTTGCAGAAGGACAGCAAGCGCCAGCTGGTGGTCGCGACGATCCCCGATTTGCAGGGCTATCCGATCGAGGAATACGGCTACAAGCTGGGTCGCGCCTGGGGCGTGGGGATGAAGGACGTCAATAACGGCGCCATCCTGTTCATCGCGCCGAACGAGCCGGCCGGTCGACGCGGACCACGTATCGAGGTGGGGCGTGGGCTGGAGCCGATCCTGACCGATGCCTTGTCCAGCGTCGTCATCAATCAGGACATGATGCCGCGCCTGAAGGCCGGCGACATTCCCGGTGCGATGACCGCCGGCACCGACGCACTCGCCCAGCAGCTGCGCGCCTCCCCCGAAGAGGCGCAGGCGCGGCTGGATGCGGCGACGAAGCAGTTCGATCAGGCGCACCGCCGATCGACCCCCGGTCGCAGCGGTGGCGGCGTGCCGTTCGGCCTGATCTTCTGGGCGGTGGTCCTGCTGTTCGTGCTGGTGCCGCTGTTCCGCAAGAAGAAACAGGCGGGCCCGTGGGGCACGCGCTATCGCAGCCACGACAGTGGCGCTTTGCCGATCGTGCTGTGGAGCATCGCCAACGAGATCGGCCGGTCATCGGGCGGTGGTGGCTGGGGCGGCGGGTCCGGCGGTGGCGGCGGCAGCGACGGCAGCTGGGGCGGCGGTGGCTTCACCGGCGGTGGTGGCGGCGATTTTGGAGGCGGTGGCGCCTCCGGGAGCTGGTGACATGCGGTTGACCGACGAGGATCGCACCCGCGTGGCGAGTGCGGTGGCGGCGGCCGAGCTGCATACCGCGGGCGAGATCGTCACGATCGTCGCGCGGCGATCGGACAAATATCACGATGTCGCGCTGCATTGGGCGGTGCTGGCGATGCTGTTTGTCCTCGCGCTGCTGGCATTGCGGCCGGATGCGGCGGTGTGGCTGCATGGCCTGGTCGCCGATCCATGGGACGGGGCGCCCGCCCCGGGCGGGCTGTTCACCGTGGCGCTGGTGCTGCTGGTCGTCGCCTTTCTGATCGTGCGGGCAATCCTGGCCTATATGCCGCTGCGGCTGGCGCTGACGCCGGGCAGCACCGAGGCGCGCCGCGTCCATGCGCGCGCGCTGGCGCTGTTCCGCGCGAGTGCGGAGGCACGGACGCGTGATGCGACCGGCGTGCTGCTCTATCTGTCGCTGGACGAGCACCGGGCGGAGATCATTGCCGATGCGGCGATCCATTCGCGCGTCGCGCCCGACGTGTGGGGCGCGGCGATGGCGGGGCTGATCGCGGCGACCCGCGACGGCCGGCCGGGGGACGGCATGGCCGAGGCGGTACGCCAGATCGGCATCGTCCTGGCCGAGCATTTTCCGCCCCGGATCGACGATACCAACGAATTGCCGGACCGGTTGATCGAATTATGACCATCGAAACGCCCTGGCAGGGCAAATATCTCTCCGTACGGACCGCAGGACCGTGGGAATATGCCGAGCGGGTCGGGTCGATCGCGGCCGCGGTGATCGTGGCGATCGATGCCCAGGGACAGCTGATCCTGGTCGAGCAGCATCGCGTGCCGCTGGGGCGGACGTGCCTGGAACTGCCCGCGGGACTGGTCGGCGACGAAAGCGCGGATGAAAGCGTCGCCGAGGCGGCGCGGCGCGAGCTGGAGGAGGAAACCGGCTATCACGCGACGATCGTCGAGGAGCGTGGCATATTCTATTCGTCGCCGGGCATGACGTCGGAATGCTTCACGCTGGTCGTGGCGACCGGCCTGACCCGCACCGGCGACGGCGGCGGCGACGCGCAGGAGAACATCACCGTGCACCGCGTACCATTGCGGGCGGTGGAAGGCTTCGTCGCGGAGAAGCGGCGGGCCGGCGTGGCGATCGATGCCAAGATGCTTTTGCTGCTGGGTGGCGGGATATTGGCGGAGCTTGCCGGGCGGTAACGACACGCACCGGTCGGCACGTGTCGGCCCCGTCCCTTTTCCCCGTAAGCGGGGGGATGGCACGGCGGACGCGGGGTGGCAGCGGGGCGGGCATTGCGCGCGATGACGCGACGGTCGCGCTGCCGCCGCGCGCGGGGTTCGACGGTCGGCCGATGCTCCACGCATGGATGCCCGGGACGAAGGTGCTTGCCCGACAGGTTCGAACCCGGCGCTGCCGCACGAAACGCCGTTACGCTGTTACCCGATCAGCGGAAATTGTCCGCATATGCCTGAAGCTTCAGCTTGCGCTCCGGCGCGGCGGTCAGCTCATAATCCAGACCCTGCGCCTCGCAATACGCGATCGCCGCCGCCTGCGTCGGGAAGCTCAGCTTCACCTGTTCGCGCGTATCGCCGCTGCCGGCCCAGCCGGTGAGCGGGTCGGGCTGCTTGGGTTCGGCGGGTTCGAATTCGAGCGCCCAGGTCTGGGTCCGGGCTTTGCCGGACTGCATCGCGTTCTTGGGGCGTTGGAAGATACGGGCGGTAGGCATAGTCGATCCCTCTAGCGTGTCCCGGACGCGCGCGCATCAGCCTTTTTGGTGCGCAACGTCGCGGATGCGGCGGCGGGATCGTCGGGCCAGGGATGGCGGGGGTAGCGCCCGCGCATCTCCTTGGCGACGGCGGTCCAGCTGCCTGCCCAGAACCCCGGCAGGTCGCGGGTCGTCTGGATCGGTCGACCGGCGGGCGAGGTCAGGCTGAGCACCAGTGGCATGCGATCGGAGCCGATGCAGGGATGCTCCGCCAGTCCGAACAAGGCCTGGACGCGCAATTCGACCCTCGGCCCGCCCTCCGCGGCGTAATCGATGGCGTGGGTGCTGCCCGCCGGACTGGTGAAATCGGCGGGCGCGAGCCGGTCGACCTGGCGCATCATGTCCCAGCCGATCACGCCGCGGATTGCCTCGGTCAGCATGCCCGGCGGGATCGCATCCAGGCGCCGCCGCCCCTCCAGCAACGGCGGCAGCCAATCGTCGAGCCCGTCCGCCAGCATCGCCGCGAGCGGCACGCCGGCATAGGTTGCGCGCGCGCGCAGCGCCTGCGCGCCCGTGCTCCACGGCAGCAGGGCGAGACCGTGGGTGCGCACCCCCTCCAGCAATGCCGCCGCTACCGCTGCGGGATCGGCATGCGCATCCGGCCCCGACGCCAGTCGCAACGCGCCGAGCCGGCGTTCGCGCAAGGTCGTGACGCCGCCGGTGGCGGGGTCGAAGTCGGCGGTGCGCCGTATCTCGATCCGGTTGCCGAACAGCCGCTCGATCGTGGTGAGATCGATCGGCGCCGCGGCGAGGATGCGCGCGCCCGATGCCGCACCCTGCGTATTGGCGACGGCAAGCCACTCGGCACGCGCCAGCGCGGTGGCGGGATCGAGGCGGAAGCCCCGTCCGCCGACCGACGCCCAATGTTCGCCGCCGGCGTCGCGCCGGCGGGCGATGCGGTCGGGAAAGGCGAGCGCGATCGGCACCTCGACCCCCTCGGCATCGGCGTCGGCCCCCTGCCCCGCGCCGGCCAGCCGCGCCCAGCGTTCGGCGAGCTTGCGGGCCGCAACCGCCTTGGTGCCGCGCTCGGCACGCCAGCGCCGCAGCCGCGTCTCGATATCGGCATCGCCGCCGCCGAGGCCGCGTTCGGACAGCAGCACCGCCACCTCCGCCGCGATCCGCCCCTGCCCGAGGTCGCCGGCGCGCAGCAGCATGTGGGCGAGCCGCGGCGGCATCGGCATCGCCGCGATACGGCGGCCGTGGCCGGTCGGTCGACCGTCCGCATCGACGGCGTCCAGCACAGCCAGCCGCTCGCGCGCCTCCGCCACCGCTGCCGGCGGCGGCGGATCGAGCCAGGCGAGATCGCGCGGATCGCCGACGCCCCACAGTGCCGCCGCCAGAACGAGGCCGGACAGATCCGCTTCCAATATCTCGGGCGGGTCGAAGCGCGGCAGGCCGCCGGTCGCCGCCTCTTCCCACAGGCGATAGGCGACGCCTGGCCCGAGCCGTGCCGCACGTCCGGCGCGCTGCGTCACCGCCGCCTGGCTGGCGCGTTCGGTGACCAGCCGCGTCATGCCTGCGGCACGATCGTAGCGCGGGCGGCGTGCCAGCCCAGAATCGACGACGATGCGGATGCCATCCAACGTCAGGCTGGTTTCGGCGATCGAGGTGGCGAGCACCAGCTTGCGCCGCCCGTCGGGTTCCGGCCGGATCGCGGCACGCTGTGCCGCCGGGTCGAGGCTGCCGTGCAGTTCGTGGACGACGATATCCTCGGGCAGGTTCGCCAGCCGCTCCGCCGTCCGCTCGATCTCGGCGACACCGGGCAGGAAGGCGAGAAGGCCGCCCTCCGCCTCCCCCAGCGCGCGCCGGATCGCGCTCGCCATCGCATCCTCGATCCGCGCGTCCGCCGAACGGCCGATATGGCGCAGGTCGAGTGGATAGCTGCGTCCCTCGCTCTCGATCACCGGCGCATCGCCCATGAGCGCCGCGAACCGCGCGCCGTCGAGCGTGGCCGACATCGCCACCAGCCGCAGATCGGGGCGGAGCGATCCTTGCGCGTCGAGCGCCATCGCGAGGCCGAAATCGCCGTCGAGGCTGCGTTCGTGGACCTCATCGAACAGCACCGCCGACACACCGCCGAGTTCGGGATCGGCCTGGATCCGCGCGACGAAGATCCCCTCGGTCACCACCGTCACCCGCGTCGCCGCCGACCGGCGGCTGTCCATGCGCGTCGCATAGCCATAGGTGCCGCCGATCGCCTGCCCCGCCAGTGCCGCCATCCGTTCCGCCGCCGCGCGCGCGGCAAGCCGGCGGGGCGACAGGACGAGCACTTCGCCGCTGCACCACGGTTGGTCGAGCAGCGCCGGCGCGACCGCGGTGGTCTTGCCCGCCCCCGGCGGCGCGACCAGCACGGCGTTGCTGCCCTGCACGAGGGCGGCGAGCAGATCGGGCAGGACGGCGAGGATCGGCAGGTCGGTCACGGCGCGTCGCCTGTGCCACGGATCGCCGCGCGACGCGACAGGCGCGGTCTGCTATGCAGGCGCGACATCACACGAAGGAGATCGACGATGGGTCTGTTGGACGGCATCCTCGGCCAGGTGGCCGGCAATCCCGAGATCGCCAACCTCGCCGGGAAGATCGGCCTGTCGCCCGAACAGGTCGCCGCCGCGATCTCCGCGCTGGGCGTCGCCCATACGCAGCCCGGCGATACGGTCGCGGGCGCAGCCGAATCGACGGGCCTGTCGCCGGATGCGTTGCAGCAGATCCTCGGCCATCTGGGCGGCGAAGGCGCGCTCGGCAATCTGGGCGCCATGCTGGGCGGCGGCGACAACGCCGGCGGCCTGGGCGGAATGCTCGGCGGCCTGTTCGGCAAATCCTGACGACAGGCTAGGAACACCGTCGGCGGGCGGGACGATCACCGGGCAGCGCGCTGAGCACCACCTGCGATCCCGCCCGGTCGATCGACCATAGCCGGCGGTGGTCGGCACCGTCCCAGCCGATCGCCTGCCCGCCGGTGGGCGTGGCGATCGTTTCGACCAGATCGAGCGTGTCGCCCGCACATGGCGTTCGCAGCACATAGAGTTCCGGCCGGTCGTGTCCGGTGACGTAGAGCAGGCCGTCGTCGCCCCAAATGCCGCCGGACGTGCTGCGCGGGGCAAAGCGATCGAGCACCGCCGCGGGGAAGCGCCAGCGGCGGCGCTCCACGAACGATGCCGTGTATTCGACCAGCACCGTCGCACGGTGATCGCGGCCGGCCGTTCCGCCGCGACCGTCGTAATTGGCGAACCCCGCCCACCACGCGCCGCCATGCCGGTCGAGCCAGGTCAGCGATCCTGCCCCCACCCCGAGATCGCGTTCGCGCTCGAGCCGCATGGTGACGCGGTCGAACCACAGCACCTGGCTGCGCATCGGCGTATCCGGATAGTTGGATGCCGCGCAGACCAGCGCGCGGCCATGCACGATGCAGCTGTTGACGTGCTTGTAGCGCAGCGGATCGCCGCGCCAGGCCGCCCGGATGCGGCCGTCGCGCTTGTTGATCCGGGTGATCGCGCTGTTGGCGATCGCATAGACCGCATCCGCATCCGCGACGGCGCCCTGATGCGCATCGGGCGATGCGATGCGCATCAGTTCGATCGCAGCGATCCGCGCGAGGATGAGGGGTGCCGGCATCAGGCGGGAGTGCGGCGGATCGCCACGGTGCGTTCCAGCTCGTCGCGCGCCAGCAGCACTTTGCGGCGGACGTCGACCGGCAAGGTCGGCTGGCCGGCGAGAAAGGCGTCGACGATGGCCAGCGCCTCTGCACTCACCTGGCCACCGATGAAGGCGTCGATCCATGCGGGCAGGAAGAAGATGCGGCGATTTTGGCGAATCCACAGCAGCCGATCGAGCGCCGGCCGCAGGAAACCGATGGTCAGCGTCGCCTGCGCATCCGCATTGAACGCGGTGAGGCTTTCGCTCGCCCACGCCTCGTTAAGCGTGGTGTCGTCGAAATAGCGTTTGAAATAGGCGCTCTTTACCGCCGCGCTCGGTGTCGCCGCGGCGGTGACGAACGCATCCTTCGCCGCTTCGGTCGAGGTATCTCGCTGGCGTTCGGCGGCGAACAGCGCCGCGGCGTCGGGTGCGTCGATCGTCACCAGCCGGCGCACGATCGCCCAGCGGGTCGGCTGGCGGATGGGGTCGTTCGCCAGCGTCGCCCGCCCGGCCAGCAGCGCGCGTAGCCGGTCGAGCGCCAGCGGCGTGCGCGCGGTTGCGATCAACCGGTCGAGCGCGTCCTTGCGCAACCCATAACCGAGCGAGGTATCGTCGATGCGCGCGAGCAGCGCCGCTTCCCAGCGGGTGCGCAGCGGTGCCGACCGCGCCTCGGTCAGATAGGTGTCGAGCGCGGTCGCGCCCCGCGACAGGATGGTGCGCGATATCTGTTCGTCGCGCTCACCGGCCAGTTCGCGCAACAGCACGGCCAGATAGCGTTCGGGCGACAGCCGCAGGTCGCGCACCACGTCCCACAAGGCGCTCCACAGCAGCGCGCGGAGCAGGCTGTCGCGAACGGTGCCGACCTTTTCGGCGATCCATGCGACCGTGCGCGGATCGGGCATGAACAGGCCATAGCCCTGGTCGGCGTCGTTCGCCCAGACATAGTCGGGCGCCGGCAACCCCACGGCCGCCGCGACACGCGCCGTCGCCCCGTCGAAGCGGGCGTCGACCACCACGTCATCGCGATCGCGATAGCCGAGGCGGACGCGGACCTTCATCGGCCATGTTCCGCCGGGATCGCCGGGCAGCGTACGCGCCGGTTGCTGGACAAGGTCGAGCGCGGCGATCGTGCCGCCGTCGAGGCGCAGGCGCGTGTCGATCCGCGGCAGGCCGGCGCGCAGCACATATTGCCGTCCGAACTGCGCCAGATCGACGCCCGACGCCTCGCCGATGGCGCCGAGCAAATCCTGCCACGTCGCATTGGCATAGCCATGGCGGGTAAGAAACAGGTTGAGCCCGCGGCGGAAACCATCCTCCCCGACGTAGAACGCCAATTGTTTGATGACCGCCGGCGCCTTGTTGTAGACGATCGGTCCGTAATTGCTCTTGGCGGCGTCAAGATTGTCGAGCGCCTGCCACAGGGGGGCGGTGCCGCTGGTCGCATCGGCGCGATAGGCGGGGGTCTTGATCGACAGCAGGAACGTCGTCCATGCGTTGCTGTCCGGCTGCAGATCGGCCTGGATACGCGCCGCCATGAAGGTGCTGAAACCCTCCTTCAGCCACAGATCGTCGAACCAGCGCATCGTCACGAAATCGCCGAACCACTGGTGGCTGATCTCGTGATAGATGGTCTGGTCGCGCGACAATCGTTGCGGCAGCGTCGGCGGTTCGCGGAAGACGAACCGGTCCTCGTTGTAGAAGACCGCGCCGACATGCTCCATCCCGCCGAACGGGAAGGCGGGCGCGAGCACCAGATCGAGCTTGGCGAAGGGGAACGGCACGTCGAACCAGTCGGCGAGCCAGCGCACCGCGGCGCGGTTGGTGGCCAGTTGCACGTCCGCGTCGACTTCGCGTGCGCGCAAGCGGCGGGCATAGAGCGTGATCGGCCGTTCACCGGCGGGGGCCGAGGTGGTGCCGACCCACGGCCCGGCGGCGAAGGCGGCAAGGTAGGTGGAGATCGGCGCCGTTTCCGCGAATCGCCAGCGCACCGTTGCGCCCACCGGCTCGCGCGCCTCCACCGGCCCGTTGGCGATGACCGTCCAGTCGGCCGGCGTGGTCAGCCGCCAGCGGAATTTCGCCTTCAGGTCCGGCTGGTCGAAACAGGGGAACAGCAGATTGGCGTCTGACGGGACGAGCAGGGTGTAGAGGTAGACGCCGCCATCGGCGGGATCGCGGAAGCGGATGATCGCCGCGCCCGCCGCCGCGATCGGCGTCTCGAACCGGGCGGAAAGCAGGTTGGCGCCGGTCTTCAGCACGCTGGCCGGCAGCACCAGATGACCATCGCGCCGCGTCGCCACCGATATCGGCGTGCCGTTCGCGACCAGCGCCGCCAGCATCGTGCCCCGGAAATCGAGGATGAGGTCGCCGCCGTCATGGCGGTCGAACCGGATCGCCACCTCGCCGATGGCGCGATCCGCCGCGGTCAGGTCGAGCGTGATATCGTAGCGCAGATCAGCGATCTGCCTTGCGCGCCGGATCGCGAGGGCATGCGCGATGCCCGGCTGGACCAGCGGATCGGCCGCCGCCGCAGCCGCCGGCGGCCAGCCGACGACGGGAAGGACGACGGCCCCCTTCAACAGGTCGCGACGATCGGGCATCCGCTTATTGCCGGTGCGCGGCGATGTAGCGACCGACCTGTTCGTCGAGCACGTCGAGCGGCAACGCGCCCTGGTCCAGCACCGCTTCGTGGAAGTCGCGGATGTCGAAGCGCGGCCCCAGTTCGCGTTCGGCGCGAGCGCGCAATTCGGCGATCTTCAACTGCCCGACCATGTAGCTGGTCGCCTGCCCCGGCCAGTTGAAATAACGGTCCACCTCGCGCGCGATGTCGGTGTCCGAAACCGAACTGTTCGCCCGGAAATAGGCGATCGCCTGTTCGCGGGTCCAGCGCTTCGAATGAATGCCGGTGTCGAGCACCAGCCGGATCGCCCGCCACACCTGCAACGACAACATACCGAACCGGGCATAGGGGTCCTTGTAGATGCCCATTTCGTTGGCAAGCCGCTCCGAATACAGGCCCCATCCCTCGACATAGGCACCATAGCCGCCGAACTTGCGGAATTTCGGGATGCCGACCAGCTCCTGCTGGCGCGCGATCTGGAAATGGTGGCCGGGCGCCCCCTCGTGCGCGGCGATGCCGGCGACCTGCACCTTCTGCGTCTGGTTCATGTCGACCAAGTTGACGTAATAGATGCCCGGCCGCGATCCGTCCGCCGACGGCGGATTGTAGAAGGCGGTCGAAGCCGTCTTCTCGCGCCATTTCTCGACCGCGCGCACCTCCAGCGGCGCTTTGGGCAGCACCCGGAAATAGCGGGGCGCTGCGGTCATCACCGACGCGATCACGCCGCGCGCATCGCCCAGATACTGCTCGCGCCCCCCGCCGTGTTCGGATATTTGAACTGCGGATCGGTGCGGACCTTGTCGAAGAACTGCTCCAGCGTGCCGGTAAAGCCGACCTCGCGCTTTATCGCTTCCATCTCCTGCCGGATCGCCGCGACCTGGCGCAGGCCGAGCGCGTGGATCTGGTCCGCGGTCAGATCGGTGGTGGTCGCGCTCTTCAACCGGTCGGCGTAGAAGGCGGCACCGTTCGGCAGGCTCCAAGCGCCGAAATTGCCCTTCGACAGCGGCTCGATCGCGTCCAGCGTCGCGAACAGCATGTCATAGCCACGACGGAACGGCCCGGTCAGTGCCGCACGCGCGTCCTCAAGCAGCGTGGCCTGCGTCGCGGCGGGCAGGTGCAGGGCCGTCACCTTCTTGCGGAAATCGGCCATCACGGTCGAATCCGCGCCGGCGTCGAACGGCACGCCGGTGACGACCGCGCGGGCATCGGCGCGCGCGGGGGCGAAATTCACCTTGTTGGGGATGATCCCCGCCGCCGCCTGTTCGCGCATCGTCGTCGTGACTTCGCGCATGACGCGTTCGGTATCGCGCAGCCGGGCGATATAGGCCCGTGCGTCGGCGAGTGTATCGACCTTGTGGTTGTTGATGAGCAGCACGGGAATGTCGCCCGCCGGGCTGCCGTTGGTCGACACCGGAAAGCGCAGCTTGCGGAACGGCAGCGACTGGCGGCCCCGCTCCACCTCATATTCGAACAGGCGGAAGCTGACGCGGGCGCTCTCGCCCAATTGCTCGGGTGGGAAGCGGGCACGCATCGCCTTCAGCTGACGCTCGCTCAACGCCTGCGCGCGGATTGCGGCGGCGTCGGTGTAATCGTCGAGCCGGTCGTAGTGCGTCTTGAAACCGAGCTGCGTCAGCGATTCCGGGCTGAGATCGAGCTGCCTGTCATAGGCCTCGTCCAGGAACTTCAGCAACGCGGCGTCCTGCGCGGTGGTCGACGCGGCCGGACCAGGGGCGGGCAACGGCGCACTCGCCTGGACGATCGGCGATGCCGACAGCAGCATTAGGGCAAGGACGATACGCATAGGCTTTCCTGTCATTGCGCACTTGTTGCCCGCAACGCCGCCCGGCGCAATCGCACAGGCTGCGTTTTCCAATGTCGTGCAAGCCGCTTACCGGTCCGGAATGGCAATGTGCTGCGGGGCAGCATAGGATCGGCCCATGCGGATCGCGATCATCGACACCAGCCGGACGCGCGCCGCGATCATCTTTGAGGGCCTGCGCGATGCGGCCCTGGGCGATCTGGTGCTGATCGATCCCGGCGGGCCGATGCTGGCGCAGCTGGAGGCGGCGCGGCCCGAGGTGGTGCTGGTCAACCTGGAGAACCCGAGCCGCGACGTGCTGGAGGATTTCTTCGCGATGAGCCGCGCGCTGGCCCGACCGATCGCAATGTTCGTCGACCAGAGCGATGCCGAATCGACGGCGGCGGCGGTCGATGCCGGCGTGTCCGCCTATATTGTCGACGGCCTCGCCCGGCAGCGGATCAAGCCGGTGCTCGACCTCGCCATCCGCCGGTTCCAGGCCTTTGCCCGGTTGCAGGCCGAACTGGCCGAGGCGAAGAGCGCGCTGGCCGACCGGCAGGCGATCGACCGGGCCAAGGCGATCCTGATGCGTCGCCGCCACCTCGACGAACCCGCCGCCTATGCGCTGTTGCGCAGCCATGCGATGCAATCGAACCGCCGCATCGCCGAGATCGCCGAGGCGATCGTCACCAGCGATGCGCTGATGGGAGACCTGCCGTGACGCTCCCCCTCTTCCGCATCGGATTCCTGCCGCTGGTCGACGCCGCACTGCCGATCCTTGCGAAGGAACAGGGCTTTGCCGCCAGCGAAGGCGTCGCCATCGACCTCGTCCGCGACCTCACCTGGGCGACGGTGCGCGACCGGTTGCTGTACGGCCATACCGATGCCGCGCACATGGTCGCGCCGCTGGCGATCGCGACGACGCTGGGGCGCGGGCGGCCCGCAGTGCCGCTGGCCGTCCCCTTCGTGCTGGGACTGAACGGCAATGCCGTGACGCTGTCGACCGCGCTTGCCGAGACGGTAGGACTGGGCGACGGGCTGGCCGATCCGGTCAGGCTGGGCGAGAGACTGCGCGCCGTGGTCGCCACCGGGCGACGTTTGCGGTTCGGCGTGGTGCATCGCTATTCGAGCCACAATTACATGCTGCGCTATTGGCTGGCGGCCGTCGGCGTGCGTCCCGATCTGGACGTCGAGATCGTCGTCACCAGCCCGCCGTTCGCCGCCGATGCGCTGGCGGCCGGCGAGGTCGACGGGATCTGCGTCGGCGAACCTTGGAACAGCATCGCCGTGGATCGCGGCGTCGGCCGGATCGCTCTGGTGACCGCCCAGATCTGGCGGCGCGGCGTCGAAAAGGTGCTGGCGATGCGCGCCGACGCCGCCGCCGAGCGCGGCGAGGAGGTCGCGGCATTGCTGCGGGCGCTGCACCGCGCCGCCGCGCATTTCGTCGCGCCGGACACGGCGGAGGACAGCGCGGCGATCCTGTCGCGCCGGGAATATTGCGATGCGCCGGCCGCGACGATCCTGCGCGCGATCACCGACCGGGTGCGATTGGCACGCGATGGCGCGGCGCTGCACATCCCCGACTTCATGTTCCAGTATCGCGAGGCGGCGAACTTCCCGTGGCGCAGCCAGGCGGCCTGGCTCTATTCGCAGATGACGCGATGGGACGGTACGCCGTTTGCGGAAGAGGAGGCGAAGGCGGCGGAGGGCGTGTTCCGCCCCGACCTGTACCGGGCCGCGCTGGCCGGATCGTCGGCGACGCTGCCCGGCGCCAGTTCGAAGATGGAAGGGTCGATCGGTTCGGCGACCGGGGTCGGGGCGACACAGGGGCGGCTGATCCTCGGCAGCGACCGCTTCTTCGACGGGCGCGCCTTCGACCCGGACGAGATACCGGCCTATCTGCGGGGGCTGGACTAACCTCCATTCCCTTCCACCCCGCCGCCGCCACCCCACCCGCCATCCCGGCGTTCGCGGGATGACGGGCAGAGGCGTCCGGCAGTCGCATTGTCCTTGAGAGGACCATCCACGACCACCACCGGTCCAGTTTGCTGCATGTGCGAAACCCCCTTGCACTTACCCCGCGAATCAGGCAGCTTCCTGATCGTCGGGCGATGACGCCGGACACGAAATAGACGGCGACACCATCCAACGAAGGGCGGTGGCGACGACATGGGGATTGGCGAGCGCCCTCCCCTTGAACGGCAACGAAGCCGCCAGGATGCAGCCAGCAATGGCCGCCGTCCTGGCGGCTTTTTCTTTGTCCATCGCAGATGGGGGACGGCACATGGCCACGGCAATCTGGCAAGACGATCGAACGAGCGACAAGACCGGCTTCTGGGCGAGCGGCCATACGCCGACGCTGATCGCCGCATTCCTGTATTTCGACCTTGCCTTCATGGTGTGGGTGCTGCTGGGGCCACTGGCGCCGGAGATCGCCAAGACGCTGGCACTGACGCCGGCGGAAAAGGGGCTGATGGTCGCGACCCCGACTCTGGCGGGCGCGATCCTGCGCGTCGTCAACGGCCTGCTCGTCGATCGCATCGGGCCGAAGAAAGCGGGCGCGATCAGCCAGATCATCGTCATCGCCGGGTTGTTCAGCGCCTGGGCAATGGGTGTGAACAGCTTTGCGGGCACGCTGGCGCTGGGAGTGATACTGGGGTTCGCCGGCGCCAGCTTCGCGATCGCACTGCCGCTCGCCAGCCGCTGGTATCCGCCGCAGCATCAGGGCAAGGCGATGGGCCTCGCCGGCATGGGCAATTCCGGAACGGTGCTTGCCGCGCTGTTCGCGCCAGCGCTCGCCAAGCTGTTCGGCTGGAATGCGGTGCTCGGCCTTGCCTGCATTCCGCTGGCGCTGGTGTTCGTCGCTTACATGCTGCTGGCAAAGGACGCACCGAACGCGCCCGCGCCCAAGAGCTTCGGCCAGTATCTGACGCCCTTGAAAAGTGCCGATGCATGGTGGCTGATGGGCTTTTACGCGGTGACCTTCGGCGGTTTCGTGGGGCTGGCCGCCAGCCTGCCGATCTATTTCACCGACCGGTTCGGGCTGACGACGATCCAGGCCGGCTATTGCACCGCGGCCTGTGTGTTCGCCGGATCGCTGGTGCGGCCGATGGGCGGCGCGCTGGCCGATGCCGTCGGCGGGGTGAAGGCGCTGACCGGGGTGTTCGTCGTCGCCGCGCTCGCCCTCGCCGGCGTCGGCATGGCGACGAGCGTGCAATCGGCGCTGGCGCTGTTCGTCTGCGCGATGCTGGCGCTCGGCACCGGCAACGGCGCGGTATTCCAGCTGGTGCCGCAGCGCTTCGCCGCCGAAATCGGCGTGATGACCGGGCTGGTCGGTTTCGCCGGTGGCATCGGCGGCTTCTACCTCGCCTCGTCGCTGGGCGTCGCCAAGCAGCTGACGGGCAGCTTTTCGTCAGGCTTCCTGATCTTTGCCGGCCTCGCGCTGGTCGCTCTCGCCGGACTGACGCTAGTGAAGCGCGGATGGCGTGCGCGCTGGGGCGCCGCCGGTATGGTTCGGATCTGACATGCGCTTTGCCACCGCCCTTCCCCTCCTCTCGATCGCCTGCACGGCACCTGCCGCGGCGCAGACGCTGACCCCGCTCGCCGATGCGCGGCTGCGCTACGAACATGTCGACCAGGACGGCCTGCCCGATCGCGCGGATGCGGTCGTCGCGCGCATCCGCGCCGGGGTACAGGCCCGCCAGGGCGCCTGGTCGGCACTGGTCGAGGCGCAGGGCAATCTTGCGATCGTCGATGATTATTACGATGGCCTGCACGGGGCGGCGAACCTCCGCCCGCAGGTCGGCGATCCGCAGAATATCGCGCTGTACCGTGCGCAGCTGCAATATCGCACCGCGCCGTTGACCGTCACCGCGGGCCGGCAGCGGATCGCGATCGACGACGAACGTTTCGTCGGCAATGCCGCGTTTCGCAACAATGCCCAGACCTTCGATGCGGTGCGGGCCGAAGTGGTGCCGGCCAAGGGCGTGAAGGCCGACGTGACCTATGCCTGGGGCGTCCGCACGATCTGGGGCATCGATGGCGCCGGCGCGCGGCAACAGGCGGTGGGCGGCGACAATGTCTTTGCGACGCTCGGCTGGGCGTCGCCGATCGGCACGCTGACCGGCTTCGCCTATCTGGTCGACCAGGACGAGGCGCCGGTGCAGGGCTATCGCCTGTCGAGCCAAAGCTATGGCGTGCGGCTGTCGGGGTCGCGCACGTTCGGCAGGACCAGCGTCGCTTGGCAGGCCAGCCACGCCCGCCAGTCCGACTATCACCGCAACCCCAACGATTATCGCGCCGATTACTGGCTCGCCGATGTCGCGGTCGATCTCGCCGGGCCGAAGTTGGGCGCCGGCTATGAAGTGCTCGGCGCCGATCGCGGCACCGCGCTCACCAGCTTCCAGACCCCGCTGTCGTCGGTGTTCAAATTCCAGGGATGGGCGGACAAGTTCACCACCACGCCGCCCGACGGCGTCCGCGACCTGTACGCCAGCGCCGGCTGGGGATGGAAGCAGCTCGGCACGCTGAAAAACGTGTCGTTCCAGGCGATCTACCATCGCTTCGAGAGCGACCGGCTGATCCGCCATTACGGCAACGAGGTCGACCTGCTCGCGCAGGCCAGGATCGGCCGCACCACCGCAGCGCTCCGCTATGCCGATTACCGCGCCGACCGCTTCGCCACCGATACCCGCAAACTCTGGCTCCAACTGGACTGGACGATATGACGCAACCACAGGAACACCTCGTCGTCATCGGCAACGGCATGGCCGGCTGCCGTGCGGTGGAGGAGCTGATCGCGCGCGACCCCGCCCGCTATCGCGTGACGATCTTCGGTGCCGAACCGCATGTGAACTACAACCGGATCATGCTGTCGCCGGTGCTGGCTGGCGAAAAGACGTTCGAACAGATCGTCATCAACGATGCCGCCTGGTATGCCGACAACGGCATCGAACTGGTGTCGGGCGATCCGGTACGGGCGATCGACCGCGCGGCCCGGACGGTGACGGCGCGCTCCGGTCGCACCGTCGGCTATGACCGGCTGCTGATCGCCACCGGCTCCGACCCGTTCATCATCCCGGTGCCGGGCAAGGACCTACCCGGCGTCATCAGCTTCCGCGACATGGCCGACGTCGACCACATGCTCGCCGCCGCCGATGCGGGCGGCGATGCGGTGGTGATCGGCGGCGGGCTGCTGGGGCTGGAGGCGGCACACGGCCTGACGCTGCGCGGCATGAAGGTGACCGTCATTCACCTGATGCCAACGCTGATGGAACGGCAGCTGGACGAGGCGGCGGGCTGGCTGCTGAAACAGGCGCTGGAGGCGCGCGGTCAAACCATCCTGACCGAAGCGCACACGGCCGGCATCGTCGGCGACGGCAGGGTCGAGGGCGTGGCGCTGAAGGACGGTACGGTCATCCCCGCCAGCCTGGTGGTGATGGCGGTCGGCATCCGCCCTTCGGTCGCGCTGGCGCGCGATGCCGGGCTGGCGATCGGCCGCGGCATCAAGGTCGACGACCACATGGTCACCAGCGACCCCGCGATCCTGGCGGTCGGCGAATGCGTCGAACATGACGGCAACGTCTATGGCCTGGTCGCACCCCTGTGGGACATGTGCCGCGCCCTGGCCGACGGGCTGGTCGGGCGGCACAGCGGCTATCGCGGATCGGTGACGTCGACCAAGCTGAAGGTCGCCGGCCTGGACGTGTTTTCGGCGGGCGACTTTTCCGGCGGCGACGGCGCGGAAGACATCGTGCTGCGCGATGCCAGCCGCGGCGTCTACAAGCGGGTCGTCGTGCGCGGCGACAAGGTGGTCGGCGCCGTGCTGTACGGTGACACCACCGACGGCGGCTGGTATTTCGACCTGTTGAAGCGCGGCGAGGATGTCGCGCCGATCCGCGACATGCTGATCTTCGGCCAGTCCTTCGCCTCGGGAGGGGGCGCGGCGGACCCTAAGGCCGCCGTTGCGGCGCTTTCCGACACGGCGGAAATCTGCGGCTGCAACGGCGTCACCAAGGGGCAGGTCGTCGGCTGCATCGCCAAGGGCGCGCACAGCCTCGATGCGGTGCGGACCACCTGCAAGGCGTCGGCCAGCTGCGGCTCGTGCACCGGCCTGGTCGAGACGCTGCTGGCGCTGACACTCGGCGACGAGGTGCAGGCCGGACCCAAGACGATGTGCAAATGCACCAGCTTCGGCCATGACGATGTCCGGCGCGAGATCGTCGCGCAGGGCATGCGATCGATCCCCGAGGTCATGCAGAAGCTGCACTGGTCGACGCCGGACGGGTGTTCGTCGTGCCGCCCGGCGCTCAACTATTATCTGCTCTGCGCACTGCCCGGCGACTATAAGGACGACCAGCAGAGCCGCTTCGTCAACGAACGCATGCACGCCAACATCCAGAAGGACGGCACCTATTCGGTCGTGCCGCGGATGTGGGGCGGCCTGACCAGCCCCAGGGAATTGCGCGCGATCGCCGACGTGGTCGAGAAATTCGATGCGCCGATGGTCAAGGTGACCGGCGGCCAGCGGCTCGACATCTTCGGCATCAAGAAAGAGGATCTGCCCGCGGTCTGGGCCGACCTCAACGCCGCCGGCATGGTCAGCGGGCATGCCTATGGCAAGTCGCTGCGCACGGTGAAGACCTGCGTCGGCAGCGAATGGTGCCGCTTCGGTACGCAGGATTCGACCGGCCTCGGCGTCAAGATCGAACGGATGACCTGGGGCAGCTGGATGCCGCACAAGTTCAAGATCGCCGTATCCGGTTGCCCGCGCAATTGCGCCGAGGCGACGATCAAGGATTTCGGCGTGGTCTGCGTCGACAGCGGCTACGAATTGCACGTCGGCGGCAACGGCGGCATCAAGGTGCGCGCCACCGACTTCCTGTGCAAGGTCGCGACCGAGGCAGAGGCGATGCATCATTGCGCCGCCTTCATCCAATTGTACCGCGAACAGGCGCGGTATCTGGAACGCACCGCCCCGTGGATCGAGCGGGTCGGCGTCGCATACATCCGCGAACGGATCGCCGACGATGCCGAAGGGCGCGACGCGCTTGCCGAGCGCTTCCTGTTCTCGCAACGCTTCATGCAGGACGATCCGTGGGCCGCGCGTGCCGGCGGCGAGGAGCGCGAACAGCACGCGCCGATGGCCGTCTTCACGCCTCTCGACAACGTGAGGGAAATGGCATGACCGGCGAATGGCTCGATATCGGCTGGGTCGATGAAATCCCCGTGCGGGGCAGCCGGACGGTACAGGTCACCGGCGGCGACGACATCGCGCTGTTCCGCACCGGCGAGGGCAAGGTCTTCGCCCTGCTCGACCGCTGCCCGCACAAGCATGGCCGGCTGTCGCAGGGCATCGTCCACGGCGGCGCGGTCGCCTGTCCGCTGCACAATTGGCGTATCTCGCTGACGACCGGAGAGGCGCTGGGCGGGGACAAGGGCTGCACGCCCGTCATCCCGGTCAAGATCACCGGCGGCCGCGTCCTGATCTGCCGCACCGGCGCCTTGCAGGCGGCGGCGTGACGGGCGCCCTGCTCCTCCTCGGCATGGAAAGGACTGCCGCTCCCCCATCTCCTCCGTCACCCCGGACTCATTCCGGGGTCCACTCCGCGGCGGGGCGACCCATTCGAGCCTCGTGTCCAGCCGTTGCGGCACGGTGGACCTCGGAACGGGGCCGGGCTGACGACGTCTGCGAGGCAGGTTCACAACAAGCTCTCATGCGCAATTCTTCGAAAGCGAATGGGCTTTGACAGGCATCCGCACCACCTGCGCCTATTGCGGCGTCGGCTGCGGCATCTTGGCCACCCCGACGGGCGCGCGTACCGCGACCATCGCCGGCGATCCCGACCACCCCGCCAACCGCGGTCGCCTGTGTTCCAAGGGCACGCACCTCGGCGAGACGATCGGCCTCGACCAGCGCCTGCTGACACCGATGATCGGCCGGCGCCGCGCATCGTGGGACAAGGCGCTCGACCTCGTCGCCAAACGCTTTCGCGACACCATCGCACAACACGGGCCGAACAGCGTCGCCTTCTACGTCTCCGGCCAGTTGCTGACCGAGGACTATTATGTCGCCAACAAGCTGATGAAGGGCTTCATCGGCTCGGCCAATATCGACACCAATTCGCGGCTCTGCATGTCGAGCGCGGTCGCCGGCCATGTCCGTGCATTCGGTGAAGACATCGTGCCGGCGCGCTACGAGGACCTCGACGCTGCCGACCTGATCGTATTGGTCGGCAGCAATACCGCCTGGTGCCACCCGATCGTCTATCAGCGCATCCAGGCCGCCCGCGCCGCGCGGGGGACGACATTGGTCGTCATCGATCCGCGCCGGACTGAGACGGCGGACGAGGCGGATCTGCACCTGGCGATCCGCCCCGGCACCGATGTCGCGCTGATGCACGGCCTGCTGGCCTGGGCGCGTGCCGCGGGCGTGGTCGACGATGCCTTCCTCGCCGCCCATGTCGCGACGCCGGCCGGTTTCTGGGACGGGTTCGAAGAGGGCAGCGATCTATGGTCGACCGCGCGCACCTGCGATGTGGCGCCGGACGACCTCCGGCGCTTCTTCGACCTGTTCGCCGCGACGCCCCGTACCGTCACGATCTTCAGCCAGGGCGTGAACCAGTCGCTCGCCGGCACCGATCAGGTCAATGCGATCCTCAACGTCCATCTCGCGACCGGCCGCATCGGCAAGCCCGGCGCGGCACCGTTCTCGATCACCGGACAGCCCAATGCGATGGGCGGACGCGAGGTCGGCGGCCTCGCCACGACGCTCGCCGCGCACATGGACTTCGCACCCGACAATGTCGCGCGCGTCGGCCGCTTCTGGGCGGCGCCCAACATGGCGACCAGACCGGGGCTGAAGGCGATCGACCTGTTCCGCGAGCTTGGCCACGGCCGGATCAAGGCATTGTGGGTGATGGCGACCAATCCGGCCGTGTCCATGCCGGATGCGGGCGGGGTGCGCGAGGCGCTGGCGCGCTGCCCGTTCGTCGTGGTCAGCGACGTGATCGCCGACACCGACACCAGCGTCCATGCGCACGTGCGCCTGCCCGCCGCCGCCTGGGGCGAGAAGGACGGCACCGTCACCAATTCCGATCGCACGATCAGCCGCCAGCGCGCCTTCCTGCCGCTGCCCGGCGACGCGAGGCCGGACTGGTGGATCGTGACGCAGGTCGCCCGGCGGATGGGGTGGAAGACCGCCTTCGCCTATGATCGGCCTGCCGAGATCTGGCGTGAACATTGCCGTCTGTCGGCCTATGAAAACGACGGGTCGCGGCTGTTCGCCTTGCCCGGGCACGCCGCGGGCGGCAATGCCGCCTATGACGCGATGCAGCCGTTCCGATGGGGCGGCACGCCGTTTGCCGACGGCCGCTTTCCAACGCCCGACGGGCGTGCGCGACTGGTGCCGGTGACGCAAAAGCCGCTTGTCGCGCCGCTGGCGGAATGGCCGATGACGCTCAACACCGGCCGCTACCGCGACCAGTGGCACAGCATGACCCGCACCGGCCTGTCGCCCAGGCTCGCCCGCCATCGCGAAGAACCGCTGGTCGAGGTGCATCCCGACGACGCCGCACGGCTTGCGCTGCAAGACGGCGGCCTCGCCCGTGTCGCGACGGCGCAGGGCGACAGCCTGTTCCGGGTCGCGGTCGTCGCGACGCAGCGCGCCGGCGAATTGTTCACGCCGATCCACTGGACCGATCGCACCGCGACCGGCGGGCGCACCGGCCTGCTGCCGCGACCGCTCGCCGATCCGATTTCCGGCCAGCCCGGTTTCAAATCGACCCCGGCGCGGATCGCCCCGGTCGCCACCGCCTGGCGCGGCTTCGTCATCGTCGCCGGCGAACTCGCCGCGCGGCCCGCCTGCCTGTGGGCGACCCGCATCGCCGTGCCGTGCGGCACTGCGTGGGACCTGGCGGGCAACGGCGATGCCGCGCGGCTCGACGCGCTGTTGCCGGCGGGCGAGCGGCTGGAGGCGATCGATGGGGCCCGTGGCACCCGGCGCATCGCCATCCTCCAGCACGGACGGCTGGCGGCCGCGCTGTTTGTCACCCGCGACGGCAAGTTGCCGCCGCGCGACTGGCTGGTCGCACAGCTGGCGGAGGCGCAGGCGGCCCCGACGCTGCTTGCCGGCCGCGCGCCGGGCAAGCAGGTCGACCGCGGCCCGATCGTCTGCGCCTGTTTCGACGTGGGGCTGGCGACGATCCTCGCCGCCATCGCCGAACGCCGGCTGACCGACGTCGCCGCGATCGGCACCGCCCTGAAGGCGGGCACCAATTGCGGCTCGTGCCGCCCCGCGCTCGCCAAGCTCTTGCAGGAAGGCTCCACCCATGCCGCATGACGCCATCGCCCCCGGCACCGTCTGGCTCGTCGGCGCCGGACCCGGCGATCCCGACCTGCTGACCCGCAAGGCCGAACGGCTGATCCAGGCGGCGGACATCGTCTTCTACGATGCGTTGGTCGGTCCCGGCGTGCTCGACCTGCTCCCGGCGGGCGTCGAGCGGATCGGCGTCGGCAAACGATCCGGCCGCCATTCGAAGGATCAGGGCACGATCGACAACCTGATCGTCGCCGCCGCCCGCGCCGGCAAGCGCGTGGTGCGCCTGAAGGGCGGCGATCCATCCGTATTCGGCCGGTCGACGGAGGAGATACGGGCCTGTGCCGCGGCCGGCATCGCCGTCCACGTCTGCCCCGGCATCACCGCGGCAAGCGCGGCGGCGGCATCCGGCACGCTGTCGCTGACGTTGCGCGGGCTGGCCCGATCGCTGACCTTCGTCACCGCGCATGCCCGGCAGGGCGAACCGCTGGACCTCGACTGGACCGCGCTCGCCCGTCCCGATGCGACGCTCGCGGTCTATATGGGCCGCGCCGCGGCGGGCGAGATCGCGCGCAAACTGATGCAAGCGGGCCTTGCCGCGGACACGCCGGTGGTCATCGCGGTCAACGTCTCGCTGCCCGACGAACGGCTGATCCGCGGTCGGCTGGATGCCTTGTCGTTCCTTGTGCGCGCGATCGGCAGCACGGATCCCGCCCTGCTGCTGATCGGTGCGGCGATGGCCCCTTCGGCAGAGGTGCCATCGCCATCGCCATCGCCATCGTCATCGACGGTGACGGCGCACGCGCTGACCGGATGAGCGTCAGGGGATCGACACCGGACCTGCCGCCTGCCGGGGAAATTGCGCCATCACCGCATCGGCCAGCGTCTGCGCGACCAGATCGATCCCGCCCGTCCGGTTACCGGTGACCCGTGCGGTGACGGCACTGCCCGACCATACCGGCCGGGCATCGCCACGGCGGGAGAGGACGACCTTCAATTCGGTCACCACCAGGTCGCTCAATCGCTCGCCTCCGGGGGACAAAGCGACGCTGACGCTGCCGTTCAGGTTCGCCAGCGGCGGCGGAGCGGGGCGGCCTTCGGCGGCGACGACCCCGCGGGATGTCCGCGTCACCGTGACGCTCGCCGCGTATCGACCGTGTCCCTGGCCCGGCAGCGGCGTGAACCGCGCTCGCAACATCGCCCGTTGCACCGCATCGTCGAAGACGCGCGCCGCCTCGCTCGACAGTGCCGGTCCCGCAGCGGGGGCGATGGCGACCGTTCCCGGCGCCAGCGTCGCCGCAGCGGGCGGGCTGTCCGTGCCGGCCACGATCGCCGCAACCGCGGCCAGCCCTTCCAGAATGAGCATCGAATACACTCTCTTCCGACAAAAACGCGTCGGCACCAACGGCCATTCCGCAGGTTCATACCGGGCAACGCCCTTCGCCCCCATCGGCTCCGGTCACCCGCATCGCGGCAGCGTTCGGCGGCCTTTACGGTAGTGCGCCGGCACGGGACAGCCGCCGGTGGGCGAACCACCAGCCCGATCATCGATCAGGCGGCGAGCCTTTCGGAGCTTGACGGGATGGCGCGTCGGGCCGACGCGGTCCGGATGACCGACCCGAGGACCGCGGCGCTGTCCCTGCTCGCGCGCCGCGCACCGGATGCGACGATCTGCCCGAGCGAGGTGGCGCGCGCGATCGCGCCGGACTGGCGCAGCGCGATGGCTGCGGTCCACGCCGCGATCGACGAACTGGTGCAAGACGGGCTGGTGCGACTGAGCTGGAAAGGGCAACCGCTGGCAACGCGATCGGGACCGTACAGGATCGCGCGTCGCGACGGCGATTGAGCCCGCCCCCCCTCCCGCAACCGCGATGCCCCCGCTAATGCGTGGGGCATGGCGAGGAAGAAACGCTACCTGACCGCGACGATGGCGGATGGTTATGTGAAGACGATCGGCCCGACCAGCGCGCCGTTCACGCATTACTGGCGCATCGTCGCGCACCTGCACGACGGCAAGACCGAGGTGTTCTGGGGCCATGCCGCTTCCGCAAAGGAGGCAGCGGCCAAACAGGCGCTGACGCAACAGGCGGCAAAACGATACGGGTGGAAGCGTTTCGATTTCGAGGTGGTCGCGCTCACCGAACACGGACCATTGCCAACGCCGGGTGCCGGTCGCGGTCCTTAGACCGTGCCGCGAATGACGCCCGCCACCCGGGGGTTCGGCGCCTTCGTTGGCATTGGACCGGTATCATGACCGACGGCGACGTCGCATGGCCGCGATCAGCCCGCCTCGATCACCCCTTCGTCGGCAGCGCTCTGCTTCAGGGCATTGTATCGCTCGTAGCTTTTTTCCATGTGCCGCCGTGCGGCGCGGCCAGCCTGCGTGCGGTTCTGCGCGTGTATGGCTTCGTAGATCGCCATGTGATCCTTGTTGATCGACTTCGCATAGGCGGCGTGGGAACGGGGACTGTCGGTCCGCAGGTACAGGCGTCGCGACGGCACCAGGCGGATCCCCAGAAAGTCGGTGAACCGCAGGTAATAGGGATTGCCCGTGGCCCTCGCGATGGCGGCGTGGAACGCGCTGTCGGCGGCGACGGACGCATCCATATCCGTGCTGCGCGCCATCTGATCCATGCAGGCACGCATCGCGGCGAGATCGTCCTCGGTGCGGCGTTGCGCGGCGATCGACGCCATCTCCGCCTCGAAACCGGTCCGCATCTCGAGCAGGCGGAGTACGTCGTCGAGTTCGCGCAACTCTGCCGCCGTGACCTGAAACGCCTGATAGCGCGCCCCTTCCGCGACATAGGCGCCCGATCCGCGCCGCGATTCGAGCAGGCCGCGGGCCGCCAGCCGGGCGAACGCCTCTCGCACCACGGTCCGGCTGACACCGAAGTCGGTCGTGATCGTCATCTCGGTGGGGAAGCGCTCGCCGGGCTTGAGCGTGCCGGACAGGATCTTCGCCTCGAACTGACCCACCAGATCATCGGCGAGCGATGCGGCCTTGGTGATCTTCATCGTTCGCTCACATCCCTCCAGGGCGGCCGGTCAAGACGCTACGCCGTTGCGGCTCGCCCATCCGACATACGCGTCCAGCGCCCGTTGGGGAACGGTGACCCACCAATTATAGCCGTTGCGGCGCCCGACCGAGATGAAGTTGACGTCGTCGTGGATCGATTTGTCCTTGTCGCCGAAGATCGGCCGTTGTGTCGCCACGTCATAGTTGCGCGACCACAAGGCACCGCCGCCCGGGCGGGGAAAGAATTTGCGCCCCTCGTCGCCGACCCGTTCCCAGGCGTGATCGTAGACCGCGCGCGCCTTCAGCCAGGCGATGCCACTGGTCACCGCGGTCTTGATCGCCGGGCCGGGGTTGGGCTGTTGCATCAGGAACAACAGCACGTCCGTCGTCTCGCCGCTGGCGATGGAGCGCGGTTCGTAGTTGCGGGCAGAGATCGGCGCGAGGGTCAGCGGGTCCACCTGTTGCGGCCAGCCCGTCAGCTGGCCGCCGGTCCGCACCTGTGCACGCAGGATCAGGTCGACGCCGCGCTTCACCGCCGCCGCGGACCGGGTGCGCAGGTCCGCGGACACGAAGCGGTAGGCCGGTTCGGTGGCGATCGCCTGCAGCAGCAATGCCGCTTCCGCCATCGCATTGTCGTTGAACGTGATACCGTCGTGGAAGCCCCCCTCCAGCGGATATATCTGTGGCCAGCCGCCGTTGGGATATTGCGCCGCCAGCAGATAGCGGACGCCTTTCGTGAAGCTCGCACGATACCGATCGCCGTCGCGACCGGGCAAGGTCGCCGCCACCTTTGCCAGGAAGCGCATTTCCGTCCACGTCGCATCGTTGTCGAGCGTGCCGACGAAGGTCCAGTAGCGGTCCTCCGGCGCGTCGAAGTTGGACCGGTCGGGATCCATCGTCTCGGCATCGTTGGCATAGCGCTGGCCCGGCAGACGGGGTGGACCGGCACGGTTCTGGTTCTTGCTCCAGCCGCCGGCCGGGGTCTGGAAACTGACGATGGTATCGGCGGTGCTGCGCGCGACGGGACCGGCGTACCAGGCGGCATCGCGGTCCAGCGGCATGTTGTACTGACCACCACCGACCGCCTTGGGTGGAGGTGGCGGGGTCTGGCCCGGCTTCAGCTCGGCCGGCAGGCTGGCGCGATCGGCGGCGCGCTGCCGCTGCGACCGGCGCAGATAGTCCGTCCAGGCGGCCTGCTGCGCCTTCGGCAACGCGGCGATGCGATCGGCGGTCAGCGACTGCGCCGGCGTGTTCCGGCCGATCACCTTGGCGCTTGCCGGTGCGCCGGACAGCGCGATCGGTGTGATGGCCAATGCGAGCCACGACAGACGGGACATGCTCTCTCTCCTGTTGTTCTTAACGACCGGCATCGAAATCGAACCGGGTTCCCGCGACCAGCGCGTCCCAGTCCGCGGCGCTGCGCACGTCCAGCCCGCGATCCCAACCGTAGCCGGTGTAATATGCGAAGGGCGTGCCGGGCTGGACCCTGACCAGCATCAGGTAATTGTCCGCATCCTGCGCGAAGCCGACGACCGTGGCCGGATCGGCGGCGACGGTGATCGAAACCGCGCCATGGCCGGGATCGGCGGGTTCGTGGAAGGTCAGGCGACCGTTCGCCTGATCGCGGACGACGCGGCCCGTGCCGGCGGCGGTCTTGCGCTTGCCGATACCGATGCCGACGACCAGCGGTTGCTTGCTATCGTCGGAACCGAGCGTCGAGACCATGCGGGTGAAATGCGATCCCATGGGCAGCGCGAAACTGCGCGTTTCCCAGACGCGGCGGACGACGTCGACCGGCCACGGCTTGTACGTCACCTCGAACCGCGCGACCTTGCCGCCGGTGTCGAGCACGCGGTGCGTCGCCCAGTTGCGCGACGTCCACAGCTTGTTGCCGTACCATATGCCGAGCGCCCCTGCCCCACGGCTGCCGCCCACGTCGTAGAAGTCGAGGCCCTCGCCGCGGTCGACGTGATAGTTGGGAAACCGCAACTGGCGCTGCATGAACGGCCAGCGCACGCGCTTGCCCCACACGTCGATGCCCGAGCCGGACGGCGGCTCCTTGGCTTCCAGCGCGGGACCGTAGATGCGCAACGCGACCTTGTCGTTTTCCCACAGGATATCGTCGAGCCGTTCCGGCGCATAATGGACGATCGCGCGCGGACGGGCGGCATCGCCGGTAGGGGGCGTCAACGGTTCGATCGTCGCGGGACGGCCGAGGACGGCGGGGTCGTAGGCGAGCGCCGCCGTGGCCGTCATTTCCGCCGCGCGCCGGGCGCGCTCCGCGTCGCCGGTGACGGTCCGCGGCGCCGGCGGTTGCGGCGTGGTGCTGGCGATGACCTGTTCACTGTCCGCCTGCGGCTGGGGGACGGGCAAGGCCGCGGCGCCCCTGGCGAGGTCGGCGACCTCCATCGCCGTCAGCAGATAGGCGCCCGTACCATACAGGCCGACATCGGTGGCGGCGGTCGCGACCGGCTGGTCGCCCGTCTTCTGCACCGCACCGAGCAATCCCGACGGCAACACATGCCGGTTGAGCGCCGCCCAGCCACGCGTCACCGCGGGGACGTAGCGATTCCGCGGCAACAGGCCGTGGTTGACGCCCCACGCGATACCGTAGAGCAGCAGGCCCGACCCCGACGTCTCCGGTTCCGGGAATGCCGCCGGGTCGAGCAGGCTGGCGCGCCACAGCCCGTCCCGGCCCTGCAATTCGGCCGTGCGCGCGGCGAGCTGGCGGAACAGGTCGAGATAATAATTGCGACCGGCGAAGTCGGCCGGCATCGCCTCGATCGTGCGGGCGAGTCCGGCGAGCACCCAGCCGTTGCCGCGCGACCAGAACACCGGCGCACCATTGGCGGACGTCCGGTCGAGGAACCGTGCGTCGCGGAAGAACAGGCGCTGCTGCTTGTCCCAGAGCAGCCCGGCGGTCCGCCGCCATTCCCTGTCCATCGCGATCAGATATTTGGGATCGCCGGTGATCGCCGACATCCGTGCCATCACCGGTGGCGCCATGAAGAGGGCATCGCACCACCACCACACCAGCGCCGGCGTCTCTTCGGTCCGCATCAGGTGGGGGATCGAATAGTCGAGCCGTTGCTGGAGCGGCATCAGCACCCCGTCCTGCCGCCGCCGTGCATACAGTTCCTGATACAGGTCGCCGATCGCGATATCGTCGGCGTTCAGCATCGTCTTGCCCGACCGCGCGCCGCGCATCGCGTAATTGTAATGTTCGGCGGTCGCCGTGAGGAAGCGCAGGGTTTCGGGCTGCGAAGACACGCGCGCCAGGCGTGCGGCACCGACGTAGAAGGTCGCGGCGACCCAGTTGGAGGCGGCGGAATCCAGCGCCCCGCCCGTCGACAGCGGCAGCGGATGGCGCGCCATGTCGGCGATCTGCGCCGCAGCGACGTAATCCGCCGCGCGCAGCACCGCGGCTCGATCGGGAATACGATCCGGCGCGAAGACGAGATTGGGCCGGGCGGGCACGACCTGCCATGCCGGTTCCATGCCGAACGTCGGCGCACCCTGCGCCGCCACGCCGGCGGGCAGCGCGAACGCCACGGTCGCCGCGCCCGCCGCGGCCATCGTCAACCGCTTGATCGATCGCATCGATTCCCCCCTCCTCATGATCGTTTTCGCGCTTCCGTCTCTAGGCCAGCTGGTAAAGTTGTGCAACAACTTGGGACAGGAACCCGATCCTGATCCCGAGAGGAATGCCGATGCCGCGACCCGAATTCACCCGACGGACGCTCGTCGCGGCAGGCCTCGCCCTGCCCTTGCTGCCGGCCCGCCTCCTTGCCGCCGCGCGGGTGATCGATCCCGCTGATCATGGCGCGGTGGGCGATGGCGATGCGATCGAGACGCGCGCGATCCAGGCGGCGATCGATGCGGCGGCACGCGCCGGCGGCGGTACCGTGCGGCTGCGTCCCGGCGTCTATCGATCCGGCGCGCTGTTCGTCGCATCGGGCGTGACGCTCGACGTGGCGCGCGGCGCGACGTTGCGCGGGGTCGGCGACATCGCCGCCTACCCGATGATGCCGACCCGCGTCGCGGGGATCGAGATGCCGTGGCCGGCCGCGCTGGTGAACCTGTATCGCGTGCGCGATGCGCGGGTGACCGGCGAAGGCATCATCGACGGTGATGGCAAGGTCTTCTGGGATTCCTACTGGCGGATGCGACGGGCCTACGATCCCAGGGGATTGCGCTGGGCGGCCGACTACGACTGCCGCCGGCCGCGCCTGATCCAGGTGTTCGACTGCGATCGCGTCCGCGTCGATGGACTGATGCTGACGCGATCGGGATTCTGGACCGTCCACGTCTGCTATTCGCGCGATGTCACCGTCGCCGACCTGACGATCCGAAACAACATCGGCGGCCGCGGCCCCTCTACCGATGGCGTCGACATCGATTCCTCTGAACGGGTGCGGGTGGAACGATGCGATATTTCGGTCAACGACGATGCGCTCTGCATCAAGGCCGGGCGCGACTGGGATGGCCTGCGCGTCGCCCGCCCCTGCCGCGACGTGACGATCCGTGACTGCGTCGTGCGCGATGCACTCGCCGGCATGACCTTCGGCAGCGAAACGTCCGGCGGGTTTCGCAACATCGATATCGCCGGCCTGACGATAATGCACCCGGTGCCCATCGGCATCTTCTTCAAGTCGGGCTCGACGCGCGGTGGCACCATCCGCGATATCCGCATCGCCGACGTTGTGATGCAGGATGTCGCGACGCTGTTTCAGGTCAATCTCAACTGGTACCCCAACTACAGCTACGCCAAGATTCCCGCCGGGCTGGCGACGGTGCCGCCGCATTATCGCGCACTCGCCACGCCGGTCCCGCGCGACAAGGGCCTGCCGCACATCAGCGGGGTATCGATCGACAACGTCCGTGCGGTCGGCGGCAAGATCGCCTTTCAGGCCGCGGCCTATCCCGATGCGCCCCTGGACAGCTTCACGTTCCGCAAGCTGCGCCTTGACGTGCGCGAGGGCGGCGAGATCGCCGATGCGCGGAACTGGCGGTTCGAGGATTGCACGATCGATACGCTCGACGGGACGCCGCCCGCATTGCTGCGATCCACAGGCGTCACCGGCCTGTGAGGTAAAGGGTGAGGAAAAAGGTGCGGAGCGTGATCCACGCTCCGCACCAGACCGACGCCGACCGGGGGAGGTCAGTAGCGCCAACGCAGACCGAACAGGATTTCGCGGCCGAAGTGACGATAGTTGGACACGCGGTCCGTCACGTCGGCATACCTGTCGGAATAGGTATCGGTCAGGTTCACGCCCTCCAGCGTCAGGCTGAATTTTGGCGTGAGGTCGTAGCGGATCGCGGCATCGATGTTCGTCGCGCCCTTGATCCCCTCTTCGGTGTTGCCATTGCCGCCGGGGAACGACACCAGATATGCGTCGCGATAGGCGGCCGAAACGCGGGCGCTGAACCCCTTCACCTCATAATACAGTGTCGCATTGAACAGGTTTTTAGACTGGCCGGTCAATCGGTTATACAGCGGGTCTGCCACGGTTCGGTAATTTACGCGGCTGTCGACGTAGGTGTAGTTTCCGATGAAGCCGAGGTTATCGAACGGAGCGGGCAGAAATTTGAACGGTTGTTGATATTGGAACTCGACACCCTTCAGCGTGCCGCCGGTGCCGTTGATGTTGCGCGTCACCTGGAAGATCTGGTCCGGCGACGACGGCGTGCCGACGAGCAGCGAGTCCGGCAGGCCCAGTTCGCGATAGGGCAGGAACGAAATGTCGCTGGCGATGAACGAATCGATCTTCTTGTAGAATACCGCGACGGCGAGCAGCGATTCCGGTGCGAAATACCATTCGGCGGCCAGGTCGACGTTCTTCGCGCGGAACGGTTCGAGCAGCGGGTTGCCGTAGGAGATCGTCTGGCCCGAGGTGTTGAGCGAGCCGCCCGGCGTCAGGTTGCTGAGCGTCGGGCGCGACATCACCTTGGCGACGCCGAAGCGGAACACCAGCCGGTCGGTCGCATCCAGCGCCAGGTTCGCCGACGGCAGCCAATCCTCGTATTTGTTGTCGACGGTCACATAGGTCGTGTTGAGGAAGCCCGAAGACGCCGTTTCGGTTCGCGCATAGCGCAGGCCGACGTTGCCGCGCAGCGTCGTGCCGCCGAACGGCTGCGCGAAGTCTAGCTGTGCGTAGGCGCCGGTATCCGTCTCCGACACTTCACGAAAGCCGTTGTAGGTCGGGACCAGCGGGAAGTTCTTGTACAGCCCGATAGCCTCGGTCGTCTTCCAGATGTCCGGCGTGATGTAGCTGAGGTCGGCGCCGTTCGGGATCGCTAGCTTGCCATCGAGACTGGCGAGCTTGCCGATGTTGCCGACGCTGACGATCTGCTCGGCGGCACTGAGCACGCGGTTGCGCTGGCGCCCGAAGCTGTTGAAGCCATAGCCGCGCCGCTCGCCGCCGAGCTTCAGCTCGAACACGTCGTCGAACTTGTAGGCGACGGCCGCCGCTGCGGACTCGAGATCGTAGATGGCCCCGCCTTCGCTGGCGCGCACTTCGGTCAGGGTGAATTTCGACGGATCGGTGACGTCGAACCCGTATTTGATCAGCGGCAAGCGATCGTTGTTGCGGAAATCATAGGTGTAGCCGTTCACGTTGTTGACGTCGAACTGGTACGAGATCGACGTCGGCGTCAGCGCCTCCGCCTTCGACTTGCCGAGCTTCAGCTGGCCGCGAAACTTGTCGCTGAACTGGTGCCGTGCGTTCAGCGAGACCTGCGTGAAGCGGCTCTCGTTGCGGTCGAAGCCGTTTTCCGAACGGACGTCGACACGATCGAACACGCCATAGGAAATGACGTTCTTTTCGCGATCGATCTCGTAATCCCGCACGATCGTTTCGCGCACGCCGGTCGCCGTCGAGCGGCTGAACGAGATCGCCTCGATGTTGGGGCTTTCGAATTCCTGGTTGAAGCGGGAATGCAGCGCGTCGATCGACACTTCGGTGCGATCGCTCGGCTTCCACTGCAACGAGGCGGTGATGCCCATGCGATCTTCGGAAAACTGGCCGAACGTGTAGCGCGGAATGCGCGGATAGAAGGCGTTGAGCACTTCGGCGCGCTGGGCGGGTGTGGCGCAGATCGTGCAGCCGGCGAAGTTCGCATTGGTGCCATAGGCCTGCGCGGAACTGCCGGCCTGCCAGCGGGTGGTGTTGAAGCTTTCCGAGGTCGGTTTCCGTTCGGAATAGGCCAGCGAGATCAGGCCGCCCCAGGTCTGGTCGTCGTTCGTCCAGCTGACCAGACCGGCGATGCGCGGCAGCACCTTCTTCGACAGATCGTTATACGACCCCTGCGTCGACAGCGCGGCATCGAATCCCGCCTTGAAATCGAGCGGACGACCGGTCTGGAGGTCGACGGTGGCGCCGAGCGAGCCTTCCTCGATTTCCGCCGACTGCGTCTTGCGCACGGTGACGCTGTTGAACAATTCGGACGCGAAGATCGAAAAGTCGAAGCCGCGGCTGCGATTGCCGCCGACCGCCGCCTGCGCCTCCAGCCCGTTGATGCGGACGCGGGTGAAGTCAGCACTGAGACCGCGCACGCTGATCGTGCGCCCCTGCCCCGCATCACGCTCGATCGTCACGCCGGGCAGACGCTGAATCGATTCGGCGAGATTGAGGTCGGGGAAGTCCGCCATGTCTTCGGCCAGGATCGCATCCACCGCGCCGGCTTCGGTCTTCTTGACGTTCAGCGCCTTTTGCAGGCTCGACCGGAAACCGGTGACGATGATCTCCTGACCCCCTTCCTGACTGGCATCGCCCTCGGCAACGCCGTCACTCTGGACCGGGGCGCCGGCGGCGACCGGCTGTTCCTGCGACGGGGATGTGGACGGCGGCGCGATCTGCGATGTCGGCGGTGATACGGCCTCGGGGGGCGTCGTCGTCTGCGCCGCGACGGCACCGGCGATCAGCAGCGCGGATGTTGAAACCGTCGCCCTGAACGACGCGCGCATACCCTGTCGAATCGTCATAATCCTCTCACCCCATTCGGTTTTTGCTACCGGTGTCATCAATGCAATTGCCTCAAGACGACGGCGAGTTGCAATACAAATTGTGGCTAACACCCAATTTTTCTATCAGTGTCGTTGACCCAAGTTGAATGACAAGTTACCTCCAATGTCATGGAGAGGGTTGCTATGGGTAAGGTCCGGTCCCGCCCGAAAGCGGCGATGATCCGGCGGTCCATCGTGTTCGCCGCGCTCCTGCCGCTCGCGGCCGTATCGGTCGCTACCGCGGAGCCGATCGACCGCGAGGCGCTGGTACGACGGCATGCGATCGCCATCGCCAAGGCCGATCCGCATGCGCCAGTCATGCTGGGCAACGGCGAACTGGGCTTCACCGCGGACATCACCGGGTTGCAGACGTTTCCGGCCCTGTATTCCGAACTGGCGCCGCTGCTGACCATGGCGCAATGGGGTTGGCACAGCTTCCCCAATCCCAAGGGCTATACCGAACGCGACGGGCTGACGATGGTCCCCGTGCCCGGCCGCGGCGATCAACCCTATCCCTGGATGCGCGCGTGGAGCGATGCGGAGACGAATCCGGCATTCACCTGGCTGCGCGCCAACCCGCATCGCGTGTCGCTGGGCCGCATCGCGCTGTCGGTCGGTGGCAGGCCGGCGGATATCGCGCGTATCACGGACACCCGGCAGACGCTGGACATGTGGACCGGCACGCTGACCAGCCGTTTCCGGTACGACGGCCAGCCCGTCGAGGTGCGGACGCGGGTGCTGCCCGGCGTGGATGCCGTTGCGGTGGAGGTGACATCGCCGCTGGTCGCGCGCGGGGCGCTGGGCGTGTCGGTGGCGTGGCCGGGCGTGGCACCGGCGATCAACCCCGATCCTTCGAACTGGACGCCGCGTGCGGGCGAGGCGACGCGGGTGTTGGCGCACGCGCCGGGAGAATGGCGGATCGAGCGGCGGCTGGATGCGACGCGCTACTGGTCGACGGTGCGGTCAGACGGTCGGATCGCACAGGCCGCGGACGGCCGCCTGACCGTGCATGGCAAGGCGGCGACACTGCATACCGTTGTCGCCTTCAGCCAGCAGTCGACGGCCATACGCCTGCCGCGCTTCGCGGCGATGCCGGCTGCGGTCGCCGCGCATTGGCGGCGGTTCTGGACGAGCGGCGCGGCGGTCGATTTCACCGGCAGCAGCGACCCGCGCGCCGCGGAACTCGAACGCCGGGTCGTGCTGTCGCAATATCTGTCCGCGATCAACGGATCGGGGACGCTGCCGCCGCAGGAGGAGGGGCTGTTTTCGAACAGCTGGTTCGGCAAGTTCCATCTTGAAATGCACCCCTGGCACAGCGGATGGCAGGCGGCCTGGGGCCATCCCGAGTTGCTCGAGCGCAGCATGGGCTGGTACCTGCGCACCCTGCCCTCCGCCCGTGCGGAGGCGGCGCGCCATCGGGTGAAGGGCGCCTGGTGGCCGAAGATGGTCGGGCCGGGGGGGCGCAACAGCCCCAGCCTGATCTCTCCGTTCATCATGTGGCAGCAGCCGCATCCGATCCTGCTGGCCGAATTGATCCGCCGTGCCGGCAGGGACCACGCGGCGATCGACCGATATGCCCCGCTGGTCGAGGCGACGGCGGAGGTGCTGGCGAGCTGGCCGACCTGCGACGCCGCGGTCTGCCACCTCGGCCCGCCGCTGATCCCGGCGCAGGAGAATTACGATCCGCTGACGACCCGCGATCCGGTGTTCGAACTCGAATATTTCCGCTGGGCGCTGGGCGTGGCGCAGGAGTGGCGGACACGGCGCGGATTGCCGCGGCGGGCGGACTGGGACGGGGTGATCGCACGGCTGGCGGCGCCACCGAAGCGGGATGGATTGTACCTGCCGGTGGCGTCCGTCCCCGATTTCTGGCGCGTCGCCATGTCGGATCGCTGCCGGCGGCACGCCGAGCCGGACGGATGCCGGAACCGGGACCACCCCTCGTTCCTGATGGCCTATGGCTTCATCCCCGGCACGCGGATCGACCGGGCGACGATGGGCCGGACGTTGCAGGCGGTCGAGGCAAACTGGGACATGCGCCAGACCTGGGGCTGGGACTATCCGATGATCGCAATGACCGCGGCGCGGCTGGGGCAACCGGACAAGGCGGTCGACTGGCTGTTCGCGCCCGGCCGCAACAACCAATGGGGACCGACGGGCATGACGCCGCGCGTCCACCTCGATGCGCATGCCGAGGGGCTGGTACCGAAATCCGGCGGTGCCGGCGGTGTCGCGATGGCGAAAAACCCCGACGGCCCCGGCTATGCACGTGCCGCGGAGACCTATTTCCCCTCGAACGGTGCGTTGCTGATGGCGGTCGGGCTGATGGCGGGCGGCTGGGATGGCGCGGATCGCCCCGCCCCCGGCTTTCCGCAGCGCGGCTGGCGCGTGCGGGCCGAGGGCTTCACCCCCCTCCCCTGAACCTGGAGCGATGATGAGCGGATCGACACGACGCGAATTCCTCGGCGCGGCGGCAGCGGCAGGCGGCACCGCGGCAATCGGGCAGGTGCCGGCAGGCACTCCGCCACGCGACTGGACCGATCCCCGGACCGGGCACCGCATCGTCCGCCTGTCGGGCGACGAGGGCGGCAACAAGCTGTACTTCTATCGCAACAGCTTCACGCCGCAGGGTGACCTGATGGTCATGTCGAGCCCGCGCGGCATCGTGCTGGTCGACCTGAAGACTCATGCCCGCCGCATCCTGGTGGCCGACCCGCGCGCCGATCTGATGTTCACCGCACGCCGGTCGCGCACCGTCTTCTACAGCGTGTCCGATCCGGGGACGGGTCAGCCGACCGACCGGCCGCGCACCTTTTTCGCGGTGGACGTCGATAGCGGCCGCACCCGCCGGATCGCGCGGATCGAGGCGGGGCAGGTCGGCGCCGTCAACGCCGACGACACGCTGTTCGTCGGCACCGTCGCCTATGGCGATGCACCCTTGCAGCCCGACGTGCCCGACCCGCGCAATCGCCGCTTCGGCCAGGCCGAATATGCCGCAGTGGGTCCGGACGGACGCCCGCTCAACTTCGCCAAGGCGAAAGGGGTGCGCATGCTGCAACGCTGGGCGGCGCGGGTACCGATGGAATTGTTCGTCATCGACCTCAAGACCGGGCAACGCCGCGTCATCCACCGTGCGCAGGACTGGTTGAACCATCCGCAATTCTCGCCGACCGATCCCGGCCAGATCATCTTTTCGCACGAAGGGCCCTGGCATCGCGTCACCCGCATGTGGCGCATCCGCACCGACGGCAGCGGACTGGCGGCGACGCACCGGCGGACGATGAATATGGAGATCTGGGGCCACGAATTCTTCAGCCCGGACGGCAAGTGGTTGTGGTACGATCTCCAGACCCCCCGCGGACAGGTATTCTGGGTCGCCGGCCTGGACCTGGCGACCGGGCGGCGGCTGTGGCGGCGGGTCGGCCAGAACGACTGGTCGGTGCATTTCAACGTGTCCCCCGACCAGCGCCGTTTTGCGGGCGACGGCGGCGATGCCGACATGGTGGCTCACGCCAAAGACGGGAAATGGATCGTCCTGTTCACCCCGGAACAGATCGTCGACGGCGAAACGCAAGCCTATGATCCGGACCTGGTGACGCCCGAATATATGCGGTCGACGCGACTGGTCGACATGTCCGCGCACGATTATCGTCTGGAGCCGAACGTGACGTTCACGCCGGACGGCAAGCAGATCGTCTTCGGATCAAATATGCATGGCGCCAATCACGTCTACAGCGTGGCGATTTGAGATAGAGGAGCCGTCTTTGCCTGAAGCAGGGCCGGCGCCCGTTGATCGTCCGCCCGGATGCTGCGCGTTCATGCCTGTTGATGCTCGGCGACCAGCAGGATGGATTCCGGAACGTCATAGACCGCCGACAGCATGGCTTCGATCCGGCCCAGGCCGTCCTGGGTCAGCAGGATGGCCTGGGGAGGACCCGCGCCGATCTGCACCAGGCCGCGCTTTTCCAGCAGCGTGAGCCAACGCATTGCCGTCGCCGCGGCAAGGTTTGCGAATTCGGCGATCTCGGCAAGCTCGACATTCCTTCCCTCCGCTTCCGCCAGATAGATGCCGATGAGCAGGGACCCCACCGGGTCGGTACACAGGTCCTCTCCGAACAGGCGCATGCGGGCGATGTGGACATGGCGGATGCGCAACGCCGCCTCCCATAGGCGGGCGGGCGGCAGTGCGCGCCCGTGGTCGCGCCAGAACAGGGTGCTGACGAGCCTGTCGGGATCGGAAAACCGCGTGACGAACAGGTTGGCGGCGATGCTGCTGCCGTCGGCGCGGATGTAGCGTTTCTGCAAGCGTACCGGTGCCGCGCCGTCTTCGAGAACCGCGAGCATGCGTTTGCTGCGCTCGACGTCGCGGGGATCGGTGACGGCCTGAAACGACAGGCCGACGATATCGGCCTGGTCGCGCTGCAGCAATTCGCAAAACCCCCTGTCGCCCGCCAGGATGATGCCATCCACGGTCGATACACAATGAGCCGACGGCATCGTAACCCCTTCGTCATGGTGCATCGTCAATCTAGGGGAAAATCGCGGATCATCAATGCATCACGCTCGATCGTGTCGCAGTCGCATATGGTCCGCGCCGGACCCGCCAGCGCACCGTTCTGGCGACCGTGCGGTGGGCCGAGGCATGACGGCTTTTTCATGCGCTCGTTCAGTTCCGGTTTCGAAACCTCTGATATCGTCGGCCGACCGCTTCACGACCGCTGACGGTCCCGTTTGATCGAGACGATGGCATGACACGGGAACAACCGTCCGAGCAGTTGAAAGAGGTCGTCGCATTGCTGGTGCGGGCCCTGGCCATCGCCGACGAGAGCCATTGCACGCTGGTGGCAGCGCATATCGAAATGGCGATAGCCGCCGCCCGGAACGAAAGCGGCATTGCCGGACACGACGACTGATACCGCCGGCCACCGGCGCCGGACCGGGCATGACGCGTTAGTACCGCGGAGCTGCTGCCGATCGCCCCGCGTTCAATCGGCAGCGCACATTCCCCTAGTTGGATAGCGGCACGGTGGATGGCCCGGCATCGGGGTTCGGTCTCACCGCAATCATGGTGCTGTCCGCGTCGAACAGCACGTCGAAGGCATAGAAGGGCAGCGTCCCTGCGTGCACGACCGTCTGACTGCCGGCCTCCGGCTGGAAGCTGGTGTTGGCGCCATGGGCCTGATCGCCCGTCACGAAACCGACGACCGGCGATCGCCCGCCCTGTGCCGGGTCCAGCAGCAGGCGCGCACGCCGCCCCGGCTGCCATGCCGGCGGCCGATCGGCGTGAAGGACGGTGATCCCCGGCGCTCCTGTATCGAACAACGTCGGACCGCACGCCTGCCGGGCGCCGGGCAGCGCCAGCGCCACGCAGCCCGCAACGGTGCCATGGGCATTGGCCGCACCGGCACGCAGCGGGACGAAGCCGGCCGTATCGCGGGCATCCGGGTTGAGGATCAGGGTGCCGCCGCCGCCGCCCCGCTGCGGCAGATGGACGATCCAGCGATGGACGCCCATGCGCGGCAGCGGGTTGCCGACGCGGCCCGCATCCAGCCGGATGCCGATGATCGCCGGGAACCCCTGCCCCGCCTGCCCCGATCCCATCAGGCCGTAATCCGCGGGCGCCAGGTGCGATGCGGGGCAATCTGGCTTTCGGGCGTTGCACCCGACCCGGTCGACCGCCTGCACCGTCACCATGCTGCGTGCACCACCGATCGCCACGTCGGCGCGCGCCTGATGCCCGTCGAGCAACACGCCGCTGCCGTAGTCATAGCGTTCCGGTTCGCCGCCCGGCGCGATCCGGGCGAGCGCCGCCGCGCGCGGCAACAGGCGCAATCCCGTCGATCCGGTATCGAGGCCGGCCAGCATCGGCGTGCCGTTCACGACCACCTCGATCGCATAGCGCGGCGTACCGATCGGCCGGATATCGACCTCGCGTATCGGCACCACACTGCGCGGGGCCGATTGTGCCGCTACCGCAGGCGCGAGGACGACGGCGGCGATGCCGGCGAGCGCGACCGACGCGACCCGGCCCATCACGACCGTTTCGCCCGCATCGCCGCGATCGCGGGCTTCGATCCGGCGAGCGCCCTGGCAACGAGGCGCCCGTTCGGCGAGTCCGGATGCGCGACATAGTCTTCGGACCAGCTGCCGATGGCGGCGTTGGAAAAGCCCAGCGCCGCCAGCCTGTCGCCCACGCCGCGGGCCGTCATCGCCCGCTTCGCGTCGGCACGTCCCATCGTCCTGGGGTCGGGATCGAGGCGATAGTCGCCGTGACCCAGCGCGGCGCCGGGGCGGCAATTGGTGAGCCGTACGACCTGCACGGCGCCACGCATGCGCGGTATACACGAGCCCCCATGCGTGCAGTACGACGCCCCGTTGGCGTCGCGCCGCAGGATCGTCACCGGCAGCAGCTTGCCCGCGTCCCAGCGATTGCCCAGATCGTCCGTCACCGGCTGCAGCACCCGCACCATGCATTCGGGGACGGTCGCCGCATCGGCAGCCCCAGCCATGGTCAGCGCCGCCAGCGCGATGCAAAATGAAGCAGTCTTCATCCGGCCTTCTCCTGTTCGACCGGAGAAATACGCACGGCGCGCCACTTGGCGCCCTAAGCAACCGTGATCCGCGTAAATTTTCCCGCCGGCTTGCCTGCCCGCCGGCAGCGGTGATTGCGCGATGTAGCAATATGGCAACCGTCATGGACGCGGGCGGGGGGACGTAGGCTCGGCGCTCACTGATGAGCGGTCCAACGACATCGCGTAGCCACCGCCGAAAGCCCCGCGTCGACGTGGGAGCACGTGCGCCGTTACTGACCCAGGACATTCAACCGCACGGGTCACCTATCATATGTCGTGTCGACGCCGATGAGCCAGCCGCCTCGCAGCTTCCGTCCGGCGGGGATGCCTTGGCTGGTCTTTCGCGCCTGCGCGGTCGATCGCCTGGCTGACCTGCAACGTGCGTCCGGTCGGACCGTCGACGGCGCGTGATGCTGTCCTCGGCTCCCTCGATTGCGATCCTTGGCACCAACCCTGGGCTCGGCCTTGTTGTTGACAGATTGGCCATGCGCCTTCGGTATTCTTGTCCTACATCATCCGACCACCTCATTCCTTGCTCACTGCGGAGTAGCGGACGGATATGCGCCAGGGCGGCCGTCCTGACCCGTTCGGCCACGAATAAGTCACTTCCCCTCTTTCTTCATCTTGATCTATATAGTCCGACAAATAGGAGAGAACGGGATGGGGATTGGCATAAGGATGGGGCTGCTCGCGGCGGCCCTGACCATGAGCGGGGCGACGCGGGCGCAACTGCCCGACACGATCCTCTATGGCGTTGCCTATTATGACGAATATACGCCGGTGGATCGCGTCGACGAAGACGCGCGGATGATGAAGGCGGCTGGCATATCCGTCGTGCGGATCGCCGAATCGACCTGGGGCACGCTCGAGCCGCAACCGGGCGTCTTCGATTTTCGCCACGTCGACCGGATGCTGGCCGCGATGCACCGGCAGGGGATCAAGGTGATCGTGGGCACGCCGACCTATGCCATTCCCACCTGGCTGGCGCGCCAGCATCCCAATGTCCTGGTGGTCCAGCCGAACGGGGTCCGTGCGCAGTACGGACCGCGGCAGAACATGGACATCAGCGACCCCGACTATCGCGCTGCCGCCGAACGGGTGATCGTCGCGCTGGTCGATCATGTGAAGGATCATCCCGCGGTCATCGGCTACCAGCTCGACAACGAGACCAAGGCCTACAACACCAGCGGTCCCAACGTGCAGGCGGCGTTCGTCGCCGAGATGAAGCGCAAATGGCCCAGCCTCGATGCGCTGAACGCGGCCTGGGGACTGAACTACTGGAGCAACCGGATCACTCGGTGGGAGGATTTCCCGTCCACCAACGCATCGATCAATGCCAGCATGTCGAACGCCTTCGCCGAATTCCAGCGCGGGCTCGTCACCGATTTCCTGACGTGGCAGGCGAAGCTGGTGCGCGCGCACGCGAAGCCGGGCCAGTTCATGACGCAGAACTTCGACTTGGGCTGGCGGGGCCATTCGTACGGCATCCAGCCCGAGGTCGATCACTGGAAATCGGCGCGACCGCTCGATATCGCCGGAATCGACATCTATCACCCCAGCCAGGACTTGCTGACCGGGACCGAGATCGCGTTCGGCGGCGATGTGTCCCGCTCGATGCGCAACGGCCAGAACTATCTCGTGCTGGAAACGGAGGCACAGGGTTTCCCGAACTGGACGCCCTATCCGGGGCAGTTGCGGTTGCAGGCCTTCAGCCATCTCGCGTCCGGCGCGCAGATGGTCGAATATTGGCATTGGGCGACCACGGCGAATGCCATCGAAACCTATTGGCGGGGGCTGCTGACGCAGGATTACAAGCCCAACCCGGTCTATGACGAGGCGAGCACGATCGGCGCAGAGCTGAAGCGGCTTGGCCCCAAGCTGGCGGGTATGACCAAGCACAACCGGGTCGCGATCTACGTCAGCAACCGGGCGCTGAGCGCCTTCGACGCGTTCAGGCCGAGCGGCGTCGATTACAATCAGGTCGTCCGCCCGTTCTACGACGCCTTCTACCGGATGAACGTGGAAATGGACATCGTGTCGCCGGATTCGACCGCGAGGCTCGACGACTACGACCTGATCGTCGTGCCGGCGCTGTACGCGGCGAGCGATGCGGAAATCGGCCGGCTGAACGATTATGCGCGGCGCGGCGGGCACCTGCTCTACACCTTCAAGAGCGGCTTCGCCGACGAGAACACCAAGGTCCGCTATGCGACCCAGCCGGGGGCGATCGCCGAGGCGGCGGGGGTGCGCTACCAGCTGTTCGCGACGCCGGAGAACGTCTCGCTCGACGGCGATCCATTCGGTGTCGGCCCCGGCGACAACCGGATCCGCTGGTGGATGGAAATGCTGACCCCGACGACCGCCAAGGTGGTGGCCCGCTACAGCCATCCGTCGTGGCCCGCCGGCGCCGCGATGACCCGCAACGCCTGGGGAAAAGGCGAGGTCACCTATGTCGGCTTCATGCCGAGCGACGCCATGGTCGAGAAGATCGTCGCGGGCGAGGTCGCGCGAGCCGGCGTCCAGCCGACGATGCCCGGCGTCCGATACCCGATCATCGTCCGGGGCGGGACGCTGAAGGACGGGAAGGACGTGCGCTATATCCTCAACTATTCGGCGACGGCGCAGCAGGTGACGGTCCCGGGCGGGGGGACCGAATTGCTGGGCGGGCGCACGATCACCGCCGGCCAGCGGATTGCCCTTCCCGCATGGGGGGTCGCCATCGTCGAGCAGGAGGGAAAGCTTGCCCGCCGCGAACCGAAATAGGTCGGACACGCGATCCTAGACGCCGCGAATACCGGAACGCCGGCCAAACCGGCGGCATACAGATGGGGAGTTTTGACCTGATGAACCTGCGTTCGATACGCCGCTTGCCCGTCGGTCCGGCGATGACGTCGGGTATTGCCGCCATCGCGATGCTCTTCACGCCCCTCGCCGCCGCAGGGCAGTCGGGTCCGGTCGCGTCGCCGGTTCGCGAGCCGGTGCCGGTAATCGGCCCGAAGGCGTTCATCGACTATTTCATGCCGACACCGGTGCTTCGCCCGCTCAGCGCGACCGCCTGGGGCGCTCGCGAGGTCGGCCGGCGTGACGTCGCCAACGGTCTGGAAGACGCCACCATGAAGCGGTGGAATTACTGGGACGGCCCGATCCTTCGCGGACGCGATGGCCGCTACCGCATGTTCGCCAGCCGTTGGGATCAGGCGGATGGACACGGCGCATGGCCGCGTTCGAACGCCGTCATCGCGATCAGCGACGCGCTGCTCGGCCCCTATCGCGACCAGGGCCTCGCCTGGCCCGCCGATCGTGGCGGCATGGGGCATAACATCACGCCGTTGCGCCTGCCGGACGGGCGCTATGCCGTCGTCGCCAGCGAGACGCGGACCGGCGACGTGTTCGTATCGGCGACGATCGACGGCCCCTGGCGTCGGCTAGGAACCATCACGGTCGACCAGAGCGGTGTCGCTTCGCTGGAAACCCCCGGCGATATGCCGGATCATGGCACGCCGAAGCCCTGGCACGGATCGAACATCAGCCTGATCGTCCGGCCCGACGGGGCGTTCGAGATCATCCAGCGCTCCGGCCAGATACTCGTCAGTCGCACCGGGATACTGGGT